>JADLEQ010000085.1 GCA_020846005.1 Polyangiaceae bacterium | reverse complement strand
GCTTGCGGGGCTGGCCGCCGCCTCAGGTACAGATGCGGGTTTCGGCACGATCTCGGGTCCATTCTCCGCCCATCGCTACATACATTACAAGGGGGAGCTGTCTCACGAGACGTTGACACAGGGGGCGCCGGCCGGAGCCATCGATCTCGCCACGTCGTCATCACGCTCTCCTCCTCGTCGCTACTCGTCAGTCCGCGCAGCAGCGGAAGCCGACCTCTGGGCTCACGCCCGTCCAGCCTGCGACCCTCATCTGGGACGTGCACTCCAACTCGGTGCCGTCCCCCCCCATCTTGTGGGAGCCTCCGTACGCGTAGTTCCACCACGCGCTCGTACCGAGGACGAAGGGCTTGTCGACGATGTCCACCAACTCGGCGACATTGCCCGTGAGATCGTAGACTCGATCGTACGGCGGGAAGCTACCTCGGCACGTTTCCGCCGTGGGAACTGCGTCAACATAGTGCGAGCCCACCGTGCACTTGCGATCGGGGAACATGGACCAGTCGGACCCGTAGCAGAACGTACTCGTGCCCCCTTGCGTACAGGTGGTCTGCCACTCGTTGACCGTCGGGTCGGTCATGTCCTTGACGGCGGGCCCACCGCCCACCTTGCCGCAGAGCCGCTTCCCGGCCCAGGTGCAGAACGCCCACGCGTCGCACCAGTCGACGCAGTTCGCCGGCTTGTCCGCCTCGCCGTCGGGGCTGTGCCGACCACGACAGAAGCCGCCGCCGTCATCCGTGGGCGCGTACGACACGTTGACATCCTGACAGTCGGCGCGCTGGCCCGTCATGTCGCCCGCCTTGTCCGCGAGGAACACGGCGTACTGGCCCTGCGTCACCTCGGTGGTGTCGATGCAGAACGAGTCGACCCGAACCATGGTGGGGCCGCGGCCCTCCGGGCACGGCGCAGGCCCGCCGGCGGCGCCGCCGCTCCCGCTCGCGCCGCCGCTCCCGCTCGCGCCGCCGCTCCCGCTCGCGCCGCCGCTCCCGCTCGCGCCGCCGCTCCCGCTCGCGCCGCCGGGCGCTCCGGCTCCGCCTCCCGCGGCTGCAAGGCCGCCCGCGCCGGCGCCGCCCGCCGCGCCACCGCAGTCGCAAGCGGCGTAGCCGCTGCCATCGGCCAGGCACGCCTGCGCACCGGAACACTGCCCGGGGCCGAGGCACGCCCGCGTGTCACCGACGCCGCATACGGCGCCTCCGCCGCCCCCGACGCCTCCGCCACCGCCCTCGCCGCCACCGCAAGCGCCGGCGAGCGCCACCACCACGCTCACGCGCGCCACACGTCCCAACCACGGCTTCGTGCTCATCTTCGCCTCACTCCCGCCCCTGAGCCGTGGCGCGCCGCGCACCGTGAGCCCATGAGCCGGGCGCGAGCATACACGAACACCGCTCCCCTCGGCGGGGCGCCGGCGGGCCGCCCCGCGGCACGCGCGCGGGCGCTCGACGCTAGCCCTGCATACGCGCGCGCCGGAAGACCCGCGCCAAGGGGGGCCGGCGCGTCGGCCCGCCTCGGCTGTTCGCCTCGCCCGATCGCCTCGCCCGATCGCCTCGCCCGATCGCCTCGCCCGATCGCCTCGCGTGACCGGCGAGCGCGCTCCAACCCGGTTCCGGACCCATCGCCACGGGGGCAGCCTATGTGAGCCCCCGGCCGGGCGCAAGCGGAATCTCACTCCGGCCGCAGCGCCCACGGGCGACCGGGCTCGGGCGCACGCTCGCGCGCGAGCCACTCGACGACGAACCCGGCCCAGCGCGCGCGTGCGCGCATCGTGGGGTGGATCTTGTCGGGCAGTCTGGGCATGTCCCGGACCGGCGTCGCGTCGTCGAAGAAGCGCGCGGAGTTCGAGTCGAGGAAGCGGCACGGCGCGACGTTCGCGCGGATGACGGCCATCAGGCCGTTGTCCGCGCCCCAGAGCGGGGTCGCGATCCACACGCACGGGCGCCCACCGAGCACCCCGACGAGCTTGCGGACCGACGCGGCGCGGAGCCCCGGCTCCTTCATCGCCGTCTCGTTCGCGCCGAGCGTCACGATCACCAGGTCCGGGTCGTGCGTGCGCATGTAGTGGGGCAGGTCGTTCCCGCTCGCCCACTCGGGGATGAAGCTCGCGGTCTTGTAGCGGAGCAGCCCCCGGACGCCCCGGGCCTCGAGCGCGTGGTTCAGCTCGATCCCGAGCGCCGCGGCGAACGAGTCGCCGACGTGGAGCACCTTGGTCCCCGCGGGGAGCGGCGGTGGGGCGCCCCCGTCGAGCGCGGGGCGCTCCGAGCCGCTCCCCCCCTCCCCTGTCGCCGCGTCCGGCGAGGCGGCCGCGTCCGTCGCGCCGGCGGGCGCCGCCTCGCTCCCGGCCTCGGCCGGGGGCTCCGGCGCGCCCGCGCTCGCGTCGGGCGAGCGGGCCGGCCCGTCCGCGCCTCCGCTCGGCGGCGCGAGGGGGCGCAGCGCCGGCTCGGCCTCCCCCGCTCCCGCGCGCCCTGCGCGCCCGGCGGAGCACGCGCCGAGCAGGGCCGCGCCGAGCAGGGCCGGGCCGAGCAGGCGCGCGGCGCGGGGCAGGAAGCGCTCGAGGTCGGGGCGTGGCACGCGCGCGCCATCAGAGCACGACCACGGGCGGGCGGGCAGGCCGTCCGCGCACGGCGCGGCGGCGCCGCTCACGGGCAGCACGTGGAGTTCCAGCCGACTCCCACGTCGCGGTTCTTGCAGCCGCGCGCCGCCCCCGCGGCGTTCCGCGCCTGGTGGGTGCCGCCGGTCGCATGGTAGCCGTGGGGGCGGCCCGGTTGGTGGGCGGCGCAGTCGGCGTCGTGGGCGGGCGCCCGGACCCACGCGATCGGCTCGCCGGCGGCTCCGGGCGCCGGGCCGTCCGCCACGCGCTCGAGCACGCACCCGCGCCCGGGCCGCTCGATCCGCCCCGCGGCGCATCGGGGCTCGCCCGGCCGCGCGCAGCGCGCGCCGTTCCAGCGCTGGCCCGCGGGGCAGTCCGCCGTCTCGACGCCGCGGGCGCATCCTCTCCCCCCGTCCCGCGGCCCGTACGGGCACTCGACGCCGGGGAGCGTGAGCGCGCAGCGGAAGCCCAGGTGGGAGCCGAAGTCGTCCGGGGCGCTGCGGTTGCGGAGGCGCGGGCGCATCCACTTCTCGAAGCGGCGGCTCCAGCTGCCGCCGCGGTACGAGCGCGCGTGGCCGTCCGTCGGCTCCCACGGGTAGGCGCCGAACCAGTCCGCCGTCCACTCCCAGACGTTCCCTCCCAGGTCGAGGAGGTCGAAGGCCCCGGCGGGGTACTCGCCCACGGCGCACGTGCCCCCCACGTGCTTCCAGCACGTCCGGCCGTCGGGCGGTTCGTTCCCCCACGGGTATTCTAGGCCGCGCTCGCCGCCACGCCCCGCGAACTCCCACTCGGTCTCCGCCGGCAGTCGGCGGCCGACGTGCTCGCAGTAGGCCGCCGCCTGGTGCCAGGTGACGCAGTTGACGGGGTGCTCCTCGCGCCCCCCGAGGCGCTCGTTGCAGAAGCGGCCCGCGCGGCTCGCCGCGCTGCAGGCGCCGCTCGCCTGACACGCCCGGTACGCCCGCAACGTGACCTCGGTGCGATCCAAGCAGAACGGCGCGACGCGCGTCACGAAGCTCGGAGACTCCTCGGCAGCGCCGCTGCTGAGCGGGCTCCCCACCCGGAAGAGGCCTCCCGGGATGGCCCGGGTGTCGGGCGGGCAGGTCGCTGGGTGCGCCGCCGACGCCGCCGCGCGCGCAGGCGCGGCGGGCGCAGACGCGGAAGGCGCAGCGGAAGGCGCAGGGGACGCGCTCGGAGCTCCCGAAGCCGCCGCGCGAGAGCCGGGCGCGCCGACCTCGACGCCGACCTCGGTCCGAGCCCCGGTCGCTCCAGGCGCCGGCGCGCCCCCCTCGCAGGCCGAGCCCAACGCGGCGGCCCACGCGACGGCGACGGAGCGGTTGCGGCTCACCCCCACACGACTACCACTGGACGGACGGACCGGCCCGGGGGATTGACGCCGCGGCGCGCCAGCCCATGTGGGAGGGGTGAACGAGGCCACCGTCGATCGGCTCCGCGCGCACGGGATCCAGGCGTCGGCCCAGCGCGTCGCGGTCGCCGACTACGTGCTGTTCACGGACGAGCATCCCTCCGCGGAGCAGGTCTACCAGCGCGTCCGCGGCAGCCTGCCCGTGCTGTCGAAGGCGACCGTCTACAACACGCTCAACCTGCTCGTACGCACCGGGCTGCTCCGTGAGCTCGCGCTCGCCGAGGGGCACGTCGTGTTCGATCCGCGGGTCGAGCCGCACCACCACTTCGTCGACGACCGGACGGGTGAGGTCCGCGATCTCCCCTGGGATGCGGTCGACGTGGGCCGCGTCGCGCCGATCCCCGGGTACCGGATCCGAGAGCTGCAGGTCGTCCTCCGCGGCACCCGCGACGCCGGGTGACCGGCGCGTCCCGGCGTGGGGCCCGGCCCCTTGCGGTCAACAGATTAGAAGCTATCTAACTTTTATCCCTCTCCAAAAGGAGCGACCATGCTGACGATCGGTGACCGCCTGCCCGAGTTCGACCTGACAGCCGCTGTGAGCCTCGAAAAGGGCAAGGAATTCCAGAATATTCGCCACAATAGTTACGAAGGGAAGTGGCTCGTACTGTTCGCCTGGCCGATGGACTTCACGTTCATCTGCCCGACGGAGATCGCAGAATTCGGCCGCCGAGCCAGGGACTTCTCGGAACGTGACGCCCAGGTGCTGGGGTTCTCCACCGACACCCACTTCGTCCACCTCGCGTGGCGCAAGGACCACCCGGACCTGCGCGCGCTGCCCTACCCGATGCTGGCCGACACGAAGCGGGAGCTCTCGCAGGCGCTCGGCATCCTGCACAAGACGGACGGCGTGCCCCTCCGAGCCACGTTCGTGGTCGACCCCCAGGGGATCATCCGCTGGGTGTCGGTCAATGACCTGTCCGTCGGTCGAAGCGTCGACGAGGTGCTGCGCACGCTCGACGCCCTGCAGACGGACGAGCTCTGCCCCTGCAACTGGAAGCCCGGCGACGCGGTGCTGAAGGTCGCGTGACCCGACCCCCCCAGAGGTGAACCCCATGACCCCCCTCGAGACGCTCCGTGAGTCCCTCCCCGAGCCGGCCCGCGACGTGCGCCTAAACCTGGGCGCGGTGCTCGGCGACTCCAGCCTGAACGCCGCGCAGAAGTGGGGGGTCGCCCTCGCGGCGGCGCTCGCGAGCCGGAACGCCGAGCTCGCGCGCGCCGTCCGCGACGAGGCCGCGGCCCAAGTGCCCGCCGCCGTCCTCGAGGACGCGGCGGCCGCGGCGGCCCTCATGGCGATGAACAACGTCTTCTACCGGTTCCGACACATGGTGGGCAAGGAGAGCTACGGGCAGCTCCGCGCCGGCCTCCGCATGAACCGCATCGCCCGGCCCGCAGCGGACAAGATCGACTTCGAGCTGATGTCGCTCGCCGTGAGCGCCGTCAACGGCTGCGAGCAGTGCATCCGCTCGCACGAGCGGGCCGTGCTGGAGGGCGGGCTCGACGAGCAGCGCGTGCACGACGCCGTGCGGGTCGCGGCGGTGGTCGTCTCGGCCGCCGTCGCGCTCGAGTGCCGCGCGATCGTCGGCGTCGACTCCGCGGCGCCTGCCCTCGACGGCGCGTCCCTGCCCGCGTGATCCGCGGCCCACGGGCGCCGCGCGCGAGGGAGTAGCCCGCGGCCTCCGATCCGTGCTCGCCTCCCGCCGTGCCCGGCCTCCCCCTCGAACTCGCCGCGCTCTTCCCCGTGGTCGCGGCGGCGTTCGCGGTGGAGGCAGCGCTCGGCTTCGGCGGGACGGTGATCACGGTGGCCGTGGGCTCGCTCTGGCTGCCCATCCCGGCGGTGCTCCCCGTCCTCGTGCCGCTCGGGACGGCGCTCTCCGCGGTGCTGGTCGCGCGCAACGTCGCGCACGTCGCGTGGCGGCCGCTGGCGCTCCGCGTGCTGCCCTGGGTGGCGGCCGGGGTCCCCGTTGGCCTCTACGCGCTGACGCGCGTCGACGCGGGCTGGCTCAAGCGTGGGTTCGGGGTGTTCGTGCTCGGGCTCGCCCTGACCGAGCTCAGGCGAGCCCACTCCGGCGCCGCCGCGCCCCTCGGCGGCCCCGCCCGCGCCACGCTGCTCGCGCTGGGCGGAGTGGTGCACGGCGCGTTCTCCACCGGCGGCCCGATGCTCGTGTACGTCCTCGGCCGAGAGCTCCCCGACAAGGCGCGCCTCCGAGCCTCGCTCTCCGTCCTCTGGCTCCCGCTCAACGCGGCCCTGCTCGTCACCTATGCGACGCAAGGCCGCTTCACCGCGACGACCGGCGTCGCGAGCGCGGCGCTCGTCCCCGCGTGGGCGATCGGGCTCGTGGCGGGCGAGTGGGCTCACCGCCGGGTCTCGCGCGAGCGCTTCGCGTTCGCCGTGCTGGTCGTCCTCGCGGCGGTCGGCGCGATCGTCGCCGCGCGGGGGTGAACCGGCCCGCCCCTCGTGGTCTCAGCGCGCCGAGCGCGCTCGCCACACCCGAAGCTGGAGCGCGGTGAGCCCGAGGAGCAGCAGGAAGAAGACCACCACGAGCGCGCTCGCGCGGCCCACCCGCAGGTTCTGGAAGATCTCCTCGTACACCGCGTACACGAGCACCATCGTGGCGTGCACGGGCCCCCCCTGCGTCATCACGCGGACCACGTCGAACACCTGGAAGCTCGCGATCAGGCTGGTCGTCACGACGAACGCCGCCGTCGGACGGAGCAGCGGCCAGGTGACACGCCAGAAGCGGCGCCACGGCGTGGCACCATCGAGCGCCGCCGCCTCGAGGAGCGCGCGCGGGACGTCCTGCAGCCCGGCGAGGAAGAGGACCATCGCGTAGCCGGCGATCTTCCAGATGGTGACCCCCGCGAGTGCGTAGAGCGCCACCGACGGATCGGAGAGCCAGCGGATCCGGGGGCCGCCCACCGCCGCCAGCGCCGCGTTGGCGACGCCCGCGTCGGCGTCGAGGATCCAGAGGAAGAGCAGCGCGACGCTCACCCAGGACACCACGTACGCGCTGAAGATCGCGCCTCGCACGACGGACGCGAAGCGCCCCGGGCGGTTCAGCGCGACCGCCAGCCCGAGCCCGAGGGCGGACGAGCCGATCACGACCACCACGCTGAACGCCAGCGTGGTCGCGAGCGCCCGCCCGAGCAGCCCGGACTCGACGAGCGAGGCGTAGTTGCGGAGCCCGACGAAGCGCGGCGGAGTCAGCAGATCCCACTCGTAGAGGCTGCGCCACGCCGCGAAGGCCACCGGCCAGAAGAAGAACACCGCGAGGAGCGCGAGCGTCGGCGCCAGCATCCACCACGGGTCGTACGGGCGCCGTGGCCGGAGCAGCGCGCTCACCCGAGCTCCCTCCGGGCGATGCCGCGCGCCTCCTCGAGCAGCTCGCGCGCCGACCCGCTCGCCAGCACCGCGCGCTCGAGCCGCGGCTGCACGATCTCTCGCTGTACGCGGAAGAGCGCTGGCGCCCACGGCCACGGCAGCGCCACGTCGAGCTGCCGGAGCGCGACCCGGTCGTTCGGATGAGCCGTGTAGAACCCCTGGGCCTCGAGGCGCGCGATCGCGCCGTGGGTCACGGGGATGTAGCCGGTGCGCGTCGCCCAGTCGGCCGCCTGCGCCGGCTCGTGCATCCACCGCAGGAACGCCCACGCCGCTGCGCGCTCGGCGTCGGGCCCCCGGGCGGGGAGGATCCAGTGGGTGCCGCCCGTCGGCACCGCGTGGCGCACGTCGCGCGGGAGCGGCGCCGCGCGAACGGGGAACCGCGCGTTCTCCTCCAGGTAGCGGAGGAACGCCGTGCTGGTCCAGATCATGGCCGTGCGCCCGGCGAGGAAGTCCTGGTTCGTGGCCTCCCAGGCGTTGTAGTCCCGCCCCGGCGGCGGCTTCATGCTGGCGTCCTCGGTCACCAGCCGCTGCCAGAGCTCGACCGCCCGGACCCCGGCGTCGCCGCCGAGGGTCACCGCGCCGTCCGGCTCGATCACCTCCCCGCCCGCCTGCCCGACCAGCGCAACCCAGAACCACCAGTCGACCGGGCACCCGAACCCGTACCGTACCGTCCTCCCGCCCTCCCTCCGGGTGAGCGCGCGCGCGGACTCGCGGAGCTCGGCCCAGCTCTCCGGTGCGCGGAGGCCGTGCTCGTCGAAGACCGCCTGGTTCAGGTACGCGATCGGCGTCGAGCGGTTGAACGGCAGCGCGACCAGGGGGCGATCGGCGCCGCCTCGCCACGAACCCGACTGGCCGAGCGCCGCGACGAGGTCGAGCTCGCGCGCCCCCGGCAGGCCCGCGAGCGAGCGGAGCGCGCCCGCCTCGGCGAGATAGGGGATCACCTCGCCCACCACGTGGCTCAGCCCGGGGTCCGCGCGCGCGGCGATGGCCGTCCGGAGCTTGGCGAGCCCCTCGAAGTAGTCCCCCTGGAAGACGGCGCGGATCCAGAAGTCCGGCTGGCTCGCGTTGAACCGGGCGACGAGCTCCTCGAGCGTGGCGCGGTTCCGTCCCCCGTAGGTGAACCACAGGCTGGCCGCGGCGCGGCCCGCTGGCGCCGCCCCCGGCCGCCCGCAGGCGCCGAGCCACGCTGCCCCGGCCGCCGCCGTCACGCCCGCGAGCCAGCGCCGGCGCGTCGCGGGGGCGGCGCCGGCGTGTCGCATCAGAGCGCCGCTCCGTCGTCCGCCGAGAACCAGCGGACGTGGTCGATCGGGATCGCGAGCTCGATCGACGCTCCTGGCGCGGGGGTCGAGAACCCCGGCACCCGGACGCGCAGCGGCGCGCCGCCGACCTCCAGCTCGACGTGCGAGTCCGCCCCGTGCGGCTCGACGTGCGCCACCGTGCCCGTGGCGCGGATCTCCCCGGGCGAGGCGCCCCCAAGCCGGACGTGCTCGGGCCGCACGCCGAGGAGGAGCGTGGCCGGCCCGGGCGGCGCCGCGACGACCTGCCCGAGCACCCGCGCGCCCCCCTCGCACCGCGCGGCCTCGAGGAGGTTCATGGGCGGCGCGCCGAAGAACCCGGCGACGAAGCGCGTCGCGGGCCGCTCGTAGACCTCGCGTGGAGGCGCCACCTGCTCGAGCCGCCCGTCTCGGAGCACCGCGACCCGCGCGCCCAGCGTCATCGCCTCCGTCTGGTCGTGCGTCACGTAGAGCGCGGTCGCCCCCAGCCGGCGGAGCAGCCTGCCGAGCTCCACGCGGAGCTCGGCGCGGAGCGCGGCGTCCAGGTTGGAGAGCGGCTCGTCGAAGAGGAAGAGCCGAGGCTGGCGCACGATCGCGCGCCCCATCGCGACTCGCTGCTGCTCTCCGCCGCTGAGCTCGGCGGGCCGCCGCGTCGCCAGCCGCCCGAGGCCGAGCAGCTCGAGGGCCTCGTCGACGCGCCGCGCCCGCTCGGGGCGCGGGACGCCGCGCATCTCCAGGGGGAACGCCAGGATTTCTCGCACGGTCATGTGCGGGTAGAGCGCGAACCCCTGGAAGACCATCGCCACGTCTCGCGCCTGCGGCGGCGCGGCGACGATCGACCGGCCGTCGACGAGCACGTCGCCGGAGTCCGGGAGCTCGAGGCCGGCCACCATGCGCAGCGTGGTGCTCTTGCCGCAGCCGCTCGGCCCGACGAGGCACACGACCTCGCCCGACGCCACCTCGAGATCGAGCCCATCGACCGCCGCGCGCGTCGAGCCCGGATGGCGCTTCGTGAGCCGCCGGAGTCCGAGCGCCGAAGCCACGGGCCGCGCTCCTCAGGAGGCGGTCGCCGGCGCCGCCGCGCCGAGGAGCCGCGCGGCGTTGTCGTGGAGCACCTCGCGGCGGAGCGCGTCGTCGCCCTCGGTGGCGAGGAGCACCTTCGCGAGGCCGGTCGCCTGGTGATAGAAGGGCCAGTCCGTCCCGAAGACGGTGCGCCCCCGCGGCGCCTCAGTGACCAGCCGGCGCACGTTGCTCACGGACTGCGACGCCAGCTCGAGCCAGACGTTTGGGTACCGGTGCGCGAACGCGAGGGCCTCCGGCATCTGGAGCGCGCCGGAGTGCCCCAGCACGAAGGTCGTCTCCGGGCACTCGGCGAGCGCGCGCTCGTAGTGGCGCACCTGCGAGAGGTAGCGGCCGAGCCGCGTCTCGATGTCGACGGGCCCGCAGTGGAAGAGCACCGGCAGCTTGCGGCGCCCACAGGCGCGATAGAGCGCCATGCAGCGCTCGGCGTCCGGGCGCACCATCTGCACGGCGGGGTGGACCTTGATCCCGCGCGCGCCGAGCGCGACCTGTTCGTCGAGCCGGACCTCGACGTCCCGCTCCCACGGGTGCACGGAGCCGAAGCACACGATCGCGGGCTCGCCTCGCGTGACGTGGAGCCACTCGCGCGCGTTGTCCGAGACCCGCGGCAGGTCGATGGGGAGCAGCACCGAGCACGCGATCCGGAGCTCCTTCATCTCGTCGAGCAGGTTCGGCAGCGTGTGCGTGGCGCGGATCCCGCCGCCGAGGAGCGTCGAGAGCGTGAGATCGCGCTTCAGTGAGCTGAGATCCTCCGGGGTGAAGTTCCGGTTCTGGTACACGTCGAGATCGACCGCGCGCTCCGCGGGGAGGTAGTGGCGAGCGCGGCTCCGCCGCCGGAGGTCGACGTCGCGCCGCCGGACGTACGAGAGCGCCAGGTGCGTGTGCAGGTCGATGGCCAGCGGGAGGCTCGGATCGTCGACCACGAGCCGCCCCTCCCGGACGGCGAACCACGGGAGGCGCGCGAGGTCGTGGAGGTTCTCGAAGCGGGTGGGGAGCACGCGCCGACGCTACCACGCCGCCCGGCCCCGAAGGGCTTCGGCCTCCCGTCACCTGCGTGTTACGCTCCGGCCCGACTCCCCGATGACGGACCTCGTCGACCTACAGCCCGGCATGCTGGTGGCGGAGCGCTTCCGCCTCGTTCGGCAGATCGGAAAGGGCGGGATGGGGGCGGTGTGGCTCGCGGAGCACACCGGGCTCGGCAGCGCTTGCGCGCTCAAGGTCGTCGACCCGAAGGCGCGGGAGAGCCAGGAGGTCCTGGAGCGCTTCGCGCTCGAGGCGCGCGTGGCCGCGCAGCTCCGTAGCCGGCACGTCGTGCAGATCTTCGATCACGGCGAGTGGCACGGCGTGCCGTTCATCGCGATGGAGCTGCTCGAGGGGGAGGATCTCGGCACGCGCCTCGAGCGACGCGCGCTCACCCCGGCGGAGACACTCCGCATCGCTTCCCAGGTGGGGCGCGCGCTGGCGAAGGCCCATCGCCTCGGCATCGTCCACCGGGACCTCAAGCCGGAGAACATCTTCCTCGCCGCGGACGACGAGGGCGAGATCGCCAAGATCCTCGACTTCGGGATCGCGAAGTCGGCCTCGATGCGCCTCTCCAGCACGGAGACGCGCCCGGGCACGCTGCTCGGCACGCCGTTCTACATGAGCCCCGAGCAGGCGCGCGGCGCAGCGGACGTGGACAGTCGCTCGGATCTGTGGTCCCTCGGCACGATCGTGTTCGAGTGCGTGACGGGCCAGATGGCGTTTCGTGGCGACGGCGTCGGCGAGGTCCTCGGGAAGATCATGTACGAGCCGCTCCCCCCGGCGGTCGGTCCCGGCGTCCCAGAGGGCTTCCAGCGGTGGTGGGAGCGCGCGTCGCAGCGCGACCGCGCGCTCCGGTTCCAGTCGATCGAGGAGCTGCTCGACGCGCTGGTGGTCGCGCTGGAGCTCTCGGAGCCGGTGCGGCTCCCGCTCGCGAGCCGCGTCGACTCCGAGCCCATCGAGCCGCGCGCGGCTCGCGAGCAGGCGCCGACCGTCGCGGACGTGACCACGCGCCGCGCCGTCGCGCTCACCGTGGCCGGCGCGCCGCAGGGCCGCTCCCGCGCCGTCGTCGTCGCCGCGATCGGGGCCGGGGTAGCCGCGGTAGCGATCGCGGGCGCGCTGCTGCTCGCGGGGGGGGGCGGCGCCGCGCCGCCGAGCCCCGCGGGCGTCGGATCGAGCGGGCACACCCCCGCTCCGCCCGCGGCGCCACTGCAGGCCGAGCCGCCCGCGCCGAGGGCCCCGGTCGTGGCGCCCTCCGTGGGGTCCGAGGCGCCGGCCGGCCCGGCGTCGGCGAGCGCCGCACCCAGCGCGAGCCCGCCCCCCGCGCGCCGCGCCGCTCCCCCGCGGACGACGTCGCCACGCGGCGGGGGCAAGCCCGGTCAGGTAGACTTCGGCATCTGATCCGGAGCCGACGCCCAGCGCCATGAAGCCCGCCCCCGCGTCCCACGGCCGCCTCGCCCGAGCGCTCGCCACGATCGCGCTCGCGGGCGCGCTCGCGCCGGGGGTCGCCGCCGCCGAGAGCGCGGCCGACCGAGCCACCGCGCGCGAGCTCGCGCGCGAGGGGCAGGCGGCCTTCGATGCGGGCGACTTCGCGCTCGCCGCCGATCGGTTCGGGCGCGCGAACTCGCTGGTGCCGGCGCCGTCGCTCGCGGTCGCCCTCGCGCGGGCGCAGGTGAAGCTCGGGCAGCTCGTGAAGGCGTACGAGGGCTACTCCCGGGTGCTGCGTGATGGGCTCCCCGCGGGCGCGCCGGCTCCCTTCCGCAAGGCGGTGGAGGTCGCGCGAGCCGAGCTCCCCGCGATCGAGGCGCGCCTCGCCTGGCTCACCGTCACGGTGCCCGGCGTGAAGGGCGCGCAGGTGAGCATCGACGGCGAGCGGGTGCCCGAGGCCGCGCTCGGCGTGCGGCGCGCGGTGGATCCGGGCCGGCGGCGCGTGCGCGCCGAGGCGCCGGGCCACGCGCCGACGGAGCTCGAGGTCGAGCTCCGCGAGGGCGAGCAGCGCCCCCTCGAGCTGCGCCTCGAGGGCGACGCCGCGGGCTCCGACTCCCCTCCCCCGGTGACGGACGCGGCGCCCCGTGACCCTCGCCGCGAGCCCGCGGCGCCGCCGCCCCACGTCCCCACCGAGACCGCGCCGGACCGCACGTGGGCGTGGATCGCCCTCGGCGTCGGCGGCGCCGGCCTCGCCGTGGGCGCCGTCACGGGGATGATGGCGATCAGCCAGCACTCGACGCTCGAGGAGCAGTGCGACGGCGCGCGCTGCCCCAAGAGCGCGGCGACCGAGCTCGACGCGTACCGCCTGTACGGGTTGCTCTCGACGCTCGGGTTCGGCGTGGGCCTGGTCGGCGCCGGCGCGGGGACGTTCCTGCTCGTGACGGAGCCCGCGGGCGAGGACTCCGCAGCGGGGATCCGGGTGGGCCCGGCGGGCGCCACGGTGTGGGGGCGGTTCTGATGCGACGCCTGCTCGCGGCAACGGTCGCCCTCCTGGCGGCAGGGGCGTGCACCTCGCTGCTCGGCGATGATTTCGAGCTCGTGCCCGGAGCGCCCGCCGACGCCTCGTCCGACACCGCCGCCTCCGGCGGCGCGAGCGGCTCCAGCGGCGCGAGCGGCTCCGGCGGCGCGAGCGGCTCCAGCGGCGCGAGCGGCTCCTCCGGCGCGAGCGGCTCCTCCGGCGCGAGCGGCTCCGGCGGCGCGAGCGGCTCCGGCGGCTCCAGCGGCGCGAGCGGCTCCGGCGGCGCGGTACCGGACGGCGGGAAGGAGGACGCGCCCGCGGACGCGCCCGCGGAGGCCGGCTGCGAGGGCGGCGCGGACGCCGGCTGTCAGCTGTGCACTCCGACCGAGCGGCGGTGCGCGGGCGCCGCGCTGGAGGCGTGCGCCACCGCGGGCGACGCGTGGACCCAGACGGAGGTGTGCGCGAGCGCGTCGCTCTGCGATCCCACGCTGGGCTGCCTCCCGCCGGCGTGCGCCACCGGAGACCACCGCTGCGTCGGCGCCGACCTCCAAATTTGCAACGCCGAGCGGAGCGGGTGGACCTACGTGGAGACGTGCGCGTCCGCCGGCAATTGCGACGCGACGTCGGGCGCGTGCGCCACGAGCGCGTGCACCTCGGGCAGCTACCAGTGCAGCGGCGCCGTGCTGCAGCAGTGCGCGAGCGGCGGCTGGGCGACCGCGCAGACGTGCGCCTCCGCGGCGCTGTGCGACGCGCCGGGCTCGCGGTGCCTGCCGCCCGCCTGCGCCCTCGGCGCGTATCGCTGCGCCGGCACGACGCTCGAGCGCTGCGCCGACGACCGGTCCGGCTGGATCGCGACCGAGACCTGCGCGACCGCCGCGCTGTGCGACGCCTCTGGTGCGCAGTGTACGCCGCCGACGTGCGCGCCGGGGGATCATCGCTGTGCGGGAGCGGTGCTCGAGACGTGCGCTCCGGACCAGGACGGCTGGGTGCTCCAACAGACCTGCGTGAGCGCGGCGCACTGCGACGCCGGCGCCGGAGCCTGCAACGCGGCTCCCTGCACCACCGGCGAGTACCAGTGCAGCGGCGCGGAGCTGCAGCAGTGCAACGCCACCCAGACGGGCTGGGTGACGCTGGAGACGTGCGACACCCCCGCGCTGTGCAACGCCACGACCCACGCCTGCCAGCCTGCGGTCTGCGCGCCCGGGGAGCATCGGTGCGTCGGGGCGGCGCTCGAGCTCTGTTCGGCCGGTCGCGATGCGTTCGAGGCCGTGTCGACCTGCGCGTCGCCGGCGCTCTGCGACGCCGCCGCGGCCGAGTGCGACGTGTGCGTGCCGGGCACCTGGACCTGCGCGGGCGCCGATCTCCGGCAGTGCGCGACCGACGGCCAGGCCGCGTCGACCGTCACGACCTGCAGCGATCCTTCGCTCTGCAACGCGCCCTTCGGTCGCTGCGACGACTGCCCCGCGACCGGGCGTGGGCCCGCGATGATCGAGGTCGACGCGCTGTGCGTCGACGCGACGGAGGTCACCAACGCCCAGTACGCCGCGTTCCTCGCGACGAGCCCCTCCACCTCCGGGCAGCCGGCCCGGTGCGGCTTCAATTCGAGCTACGCCGCAGAGCCGGCCCTGCCGGGCGAGGAGGGCTTCCCCGTCGTCGGGGTCGACTGGTGCGACGCCTACGCCTTCTGCGCGTGGGCGGGCAAGCGCCTGTGCGGCAGGATCGGCGGCGGCCCGGCCACCGCCGCGGGGCTGACCGACCCGGCGCAGAACCAGTGGTACGCGGCGTGCGCCTCGGGCACCGAACAGAACGTCTACCCGTACGGGGACGTGTACGACGGGGCCGCCTGCAACGGCACGGACTCCCCCGGCGCCGACGCCGTCCGCCCCGCGGGCGGGACGCCCGCGTGTCACGCGCCCACCGCGCCCTACTCGAGCGTCCTCGACATGAGCGGCAACGTCGACGAGTGGGAGGACTACTGCGAGACGGCGGGCGGCGCGGGCGGGAACGACAAGTGCCGGACGCGAGGCGGCAACTACCTCGACGGCTCGGCCTGGCTCACCTGCGGGGCGGGGTACCTCGGCTTCAACCGCAACGCGCGCTACCTCAACATCGGCTTCCGGTGCTGCTCGCCGTGAGCCCGGCGGCGGCGAGGCGGGCGTGAGCCCCCCGCGCCGCGAGCTCGCGCGGGGGCTCGGCCAGCTCGCCCTCGGCGCCGTCGCGCTCGTCTGGCTCCTGCCCTACGCCTGGATGGTGCTCACCAGCCTGAAGACGCTGCCGGAGATCGTCGCCGCGCCGACGGCGCCGCTGCCGTCGGGGCTCTCGTTCGAGTCGTACTCGGCCGTGGTGGCGTCGATGCCGGTGGGCCGCTACCTGCTCAACACGACGGTGATGGCGCTCGCGATCGCCGCCCTCCAGATCGCCCTCGCGTTGCCTGCGGGCTACGCGCTGGCCAAGCTCGGCTTCCGCGGCCGCGGGGTCGCCTTCGGGCTCGTCGTGGCGACGCTCCTCGTGCCGGCCCAGGTGCGCTTCGTCCCGGTGTTCGCCCTGCTCGCCGAGGCGCGCCTCGTGAACACGATGACGGCGCTGGTGCTGCCGTTCGGTGTGAGCGCGTTCGGAACGTTCCTCGTTCGCCAGGCGCTCGCCGCCGTGCCGAACGCGCTGGTCGAGGCGGCGCGGCTCGACGGCGCCGGGGAGCTCACGATCGTGTACCGCGTCCTCGCGCCCCTGCTCCGGCCGACGCTGGTGGCGTTCTTCTTGTTCAGCTTCGTTTACCACTGGAACGACTACTTCTGGCCGCTGGTGATGACGACGGACGACGCCGTGCGGACCCTCCCGCTCGGCGTGGCGTTGCTTCGCGAGCAGGGGACGGGCGTCCGCTGGCACGTCATCATGGCGGGGAACGTGCTGCTCAGCGCCCCCGCGCTCCTGGTGTTCGTGCTCGCGCAGCGCCACCTGCTGCGCGCCGTGAGCGCGAAGGCGCTCTAGCCCGCCGCCGGCGGCGCGCGGAGCGCCTCCAGGACGGCCTCCGCGCGCTCGAGGTGCGGCAGGTGCCCGCACCCCGGCAGCTCGACGAGACGGGCGCCCGGGATCAGGCGGGCGAGCTCGCGGCCCGCCTCGACGGGGATGAGCGGGTCGTCGGTGCCGTGGATCACGAGCGCGGGTGGCCCGAGCGCTCCCAGGCGCTCCCGGCGGTCGCTCGACAGGATCGCCTGCACCTGCGCCAGGAAGGTCCGCTTCGGGGTCGGCTGCGCGAGCGCGCGCCGCACGAGCTCCTCGACGATGGGCGCGTGCGCGTCGGCGAAGCCGGGCCCGGTGATGAGCCTCAGCGCGTCGCGGGTGATCGTCTCCATCGAGGTGCCGCGCGGCGGGAGGAAGAGCGCCACGATCTCCGGAGGGCGCTCCGGCTGCGGGCCGCCCGCGTGAGTGCTCATCAGCACCACGCGCTCCACCCGCTCGGGGTGGGCGAGCGCGAGCTCCTGCGCGATCATGCCCCCCATCGAGAGGCCGAGGACGCTCGCCCGGCCGAGATCGAGATCGTCGAGCACCGCGAGGACGTCGGACGCCATGTCCTCGAGGCTCCAGGGGGTGTCCGGCTGGCTCGACGCTCCCGTCCCGCGGTTGTCGAGCAACACGACCCGGCCCTCCCGCGCGAGCGCATGGGGGAACGCCTCCCCCCAGTCGGCGGCGCGACCGCCGAGCCCCATCACGAGCACCCAGGTGCGGGCCCCGTCTCCGAGCACGCGATACGCGATCCGCTCGCTGCCCGAGCGCGCGCTGCCACGAACGGGCGCCGGGGTCAGCACACCCGATGCATCCAACCGTGAGGATCGGGCGCGGTGCCGTGCTGGATCGCGAGCAGCGCGTCGCGCAGCCGGGACGCCACCGGGCCGGGCTCCCCCCCGCCGACCGCCCACGCGCCGCGGCGCGACTGGATGCTCCCGACGGGCGTGATCACCGCGGCCGTCCCGCAGGCGAACACCTCGGTGATCCGGCCGTTCGCGAGCCCCTCGCCGAGCTCCTCCACCGAGAACAGGCGCTCCTCGACCTCCAGCCCCTGCTCACGCCCGAGCACGAGCAGGCTGTCGCGCGTCACCCCCGGGAGCAGCGTCCCCGTGAGCTCCGGCGTGACGAGGGTCGCGCGCCCGGCGTTCGACAGCACGAAGAAGATGTTCATCCCTCCGAGCTCCTCCACGAAGCGGCGGTGCACGGCGTCCAGCCACACGACCTGGTCGCAGCCCTTCTGGGCGGCTTGCGCCTGCGCGACGAGGCTCGCGGCGTAGTTGCCCGCGCACTTCGCCGCGCCCGTCCCGCCGGGCGAGGCCCGGACGTAGTCGTCGCTGATCCAGACGCTGACCGGGCGCATCCCCTTGGCGAAATAGGCGCCGGACGGCGACGCGAGGAGGACGAAGAGGTAGCTTGAGGAGGGCTTCACCCCGAGCCACGGGTCGACCCCGATGAGGAGCGGGCGCAGGTAGAGGCTCTGCCCGTGCTCCCGTGGCACCCAGCCGCGATCCTGGCGGATGAGCGCGTCCGCGGACGCGAGGAAGCGATCGACGGGCACCTCGGCCATCGCGAGCCGCCGCGCCGATGCCTGGAAGCGGCGCGCGTTGGCCTCCGGGCGGAAGGTCGCGATCCCGCCGTCCGGCTGGGAGTACGCCTTGAAGCCCTCGAAGATCGCCTGGCCGTAGTGGAGGGCGGTGGAGGCCGGATCCAGGCTCAGCGGCCCGTAGGGGACGAGCTCGGCGCGCCGCCACGCGCCGCCCTCATAGCGCATGGTGACCATGTGCTCGCTGAACACCTTGCCGAAGCCGAGGTCGCTCATCCGCCGCGCTCGCTCGGCGTCGGAGACGGGGGTAGCGGAGGGCCGGAGATCGAGGAAGTCGTCCACGGGGCGAACCTACCACCGCAGAGGCGAGTCGTCCCCGCGGAATCCACCGCTCGGCGCGCTAGCGGACCTCGGTCGTCACGCTGAACAGCGGCTGGACGGCGGTCACCACCTGCACGCGCACGAGCCAGTCGCCCGCCGGGACGTCCGCGACCGCGGTGGCATAGGCGCTCAACCGGCCGCTCGGGGTCGCCACCAGCTCGCCGAGGCCGATCGCCGGCACCGTGCCCCGGCGTGGACCGCCGGCGAACAAGCAGAGCAGCGTACGCTCGATCCCGAGCGTCTCGTCCTCCGTGAACAGATCCACGCGGACGCCCAGCGGCCCGGCGGCCCACCGGACGATGAACGGCTCCGCGCGATCGACGACGAACTGCGACGTAGCGACGGGCTCGAGCACCGTGATCGCCTCGGACACCGCCAGCGTGGCCGAGAACGCCGGGACCTCCGCCCCGAGAGCGCTGACCTCGAGCCGATCACCGGCCAGCGCCTCGAAGGTGGGGAACGACGAGCTCGTCGGGTACTCGCCGGTAGCCGGATCCGGCGCCACCTCGACGGAGACCCCGGTGCGGAGGTTGGTCGCGACGAGACGACCGGCGTTCGCGTTCACCGCCGGCGGAGCCGCGCCGCTCTCGCAGCGGTTCACCCAACACTCACCGAGCGACTCGTAGCGACACACGCAGTCCGCGGCCGTGCACGCCTCACGCTCCCCGTGACCTGCCGCCGTGTCGAACCACGCGACCAGGCTCACGCTCCCTGCACCGCGTGCGCCGAGCGTCACGCGCCCCAGGTGTTGGTACGTGGGCGGGCTCCCGGCGGCCCCCGAGGTGCCCGCCGCACCTCCCGCACCTCCCGCACCTCCCGCACCTCCCACGCCAGCGTCGCCGCCAGCGGCTGCGCCCGAGCCGCCGACACCCTGCCCGGCGCCCCCGCCGAGCCCGGCGGCACCCCCGGCGTCGCCGCCGTCGGGCCAACCCGAGGACGACGAGCCGCCGCCGCAGGCGACGAGCAGCGCGGACGCGGCCAGCGCCCGCGCGGAGGGGGCGCGCAGTGGGTGGGGGAGCGGCGTCACCCTCACAGGCTAGCGCAGCTCGGCGCCGATCAGCGAGCGCCGGCGCCGGCGCCCAGACAGCGCTCGCCGAAGCGGCGCGTGCCCTCCCTCCGCGCGGGCGGCCCAGCGCCGGCGGCGAGGTACGCGTCGAGCGCGCGGCGCGCCGCGCCGGAGTCCCCGAGCGCGCAAGCGACGTGCAGCCGCAGGCGCAGCGCCTCGGCGCGGATCCGCGGCAGCGCCAGCGTGAGCGCGAGCGCGCGGTCGAGGCGCGCCGCCGCCTCCTCGCGGAGCCCGCCCCCGAGGAGCGTCCGACCGATGAGGTACTGGGGGAGTCCATCATCGGGCGCGCTGGCCGCCCACTCGCCGAGGGCGGCCAGCGCGGCCCCGGGGTCACGCTGGCGCCGGGGATCGCCGACCAGCAGCTCGACGATCGCCTTGCGCTCGGGGGAGCCCGCTGGGGCCTTCGCGGCGAGGAGCTTCACCTCGATCGTCCGGAGCCGGTCCTCGCCGGCGACCTGGCCGAGGAGCGCAAGGTAGCGGTCGGCCGCCCCGGGCTCCCCCGCCGCCAGCGCCAGATCGGCGAGGCTCTCCGCCGCGATCGTCCGCTGCACCTCGCCGCCGGCCGGGTCGGCCGCGAGCGCCTCCAGCGCCGCCCGCGCGGCCGGCTCGTCGCCGTCGCGCAGGGCGCAGGTCCCGAGCGCCGCGCGGGCGCCGAAGTGTCCTGCGTCGAGCGCGAGCAGGGCGCCGAACGCCTCGCGCGCGCCCGTCGTGTCGCCCGCCCCGAGCCGGCCGTGACCGGCGCCGTCCAGCCGATCGACGACCCGGGGGCAGCGGCGCGCGAAGATCGCCGGCCGGTCGAAGCGCGCCCGCGCCACCGCCAGCTCCGCGGGCCCGAGCGCCTGGGTGTCGAGCGAGGCGAGCCACTCCTGCTCGAGCGCCTCGAGGCCTCGCCCGGTGACGCGCTCGAGCGGCTCACCGGCGTACCAGCGCCGCGCGGCCCCGGCGCCGTGCCGCTCGCGGAGCCAGCCGACGAACGCGCCCGCGACCATGTACGCCCGGGACGAGCCCACGCCGAGGAAGTCCATGGTGAAAAGCGACCCGAGCCGGGGGAGCAGCCCGAGGGACTTCATGGCCGCCGCCCAGCGCTGCGGGTCGAGATCGTCGTCCGCGTCCGGCGCCGCCGCTGTGGCGAAGCCCTCGATCCGCCCCGGGTCGGGCAGCCACCCGCCGGCCGGGCCCGCCACCCGGAACGACGACGCGCCGAACGCGCCCGCGACGACGTGCGCCAGCTCGTGCCCCAGTACGGGGTGCGGGTATCCGGCGGCCTGCACGTACACCTCGCGCCGCCACGGCTTGGCGATGTAGGTCGTCGAGGCGCCCATGAGCGCGCCCTTCTCGCCCGCCGACGCGAACAGGAAGACGGTGACCCGCTCCGGGCCGCGCGCCTCGAAGTACGCCTCGAGCTGGACGAGGTGCCGCTCGCACTCGAGCGCGACGAGGCGCGCGTCGCCGGGTCGCACGTCCCGGCTGTGGACGACCTCGCAGCGGCCCTGCTCGACGCGGCGGCCGAGCGCGTCGCGGATCGACGCGTCCGTCGACCAGTGCCCGAGCGCGGGGCCGCTCGCCGTGACCGCCAGCGACAGAGCCGCCCCGAGCGCGCCCGCCACCAGCACGCCCGGGCGGACGCTGCGAGCGAGGCCCACACGGCCGGCCGCGTCACGGCGCAGGTGCACAGCGGCCGCCGCGATCGCCACCAGCGACGCCACGCTCCCCGCCCGGTAGGTCAGCAGGAGTCGCTCGCCGTCGATCACGGTGTCGTAGAGCGGCCCCGCGAACCAGCCGAAGAGCGGATCGAGCGCGAAGACCATCGGGCTCGACCAGAACCGCCACAGGCTCACGCAGATCCCGGCCGCGGGCGCGCCGAGCGGCGCCACCCGGTGGAGGGCGCCGCGGGTCAGCCGCGCCGAGCGGGAGGCCGCGTCGTCGATCGCCGGCACCAGCGCCCCGGTGGTGGCGCCCCACGCCCCGCCGAGCAGCGCCCCCACGCCGGGGCCGAGCGCGAGGAGCGTGAGCCCGCCCGTCGCGTCGCAGAAGCCGACGCGGACCCCGTGAGCGAGCGCCACGACCACGACCACCACGAACAGCGCGGCGCCGTTCGCCAGGCCGCGACCCAGCGCCTCGAGCGGCGCCCCGCCCCGCCGCACCTCGGCGTGCGTCGCGAGCGCGGCGAGGGCCGGCACGACGAGCCCGGCCGCGAGCGCCGCCTCGTAGCCCGGGCCGCCGAAGAGCGGGACGAACCCGCTCGCGCCCAGCGCCGCGAGCGCCGCGGCCAGCGCGATCCGCAGCGGACGGCCACCGAACGGCGGCAGCGGCGCAGGCCCCGCGCCCGCGGCCAGCTCCTCCTGCGCGCCGGCGCCCGCCCGCGCCGTCACGGCGACGCGGCGTCGACGCCGTCCGGCGAGTCCTCGGCCGGACGCTCGGCGTCGAGCAGCACGAGCGGGAGCACTTGGTCCACGCGGTGCACGAAGCGGAACGAGAGCTCGCGCAGCACCTCGGCGGGGACCTCCTCGAGATCGCGCTCATTGCGCGCGGGCAGCACCAACTCCCGGATCCCGGCGCGGTGGGCGGCCAGCACCTTCGCCTTCACCCCGCCGACGGGGAGGACCGCGCCCCGGAGCGTGAGCTCTCCGGTGACCGCGACGTCCGTCCGCGCCGGCGCGCCCAGCAGGAGCGACGTGACCGCGACGAACATCGGCAGGCCGACGCTCGCGGCGTCCTCCGCCGAGCCCGCCCGCGGGACGTGGAGGTGGAGATCGATCTTGTCCAGCCAGTCGGGCGCGAGGCAGAGCTCCGTCGCGTGCGCGCGCACGAAGGAGAGCGCGGTGTCCGCCGACTCCTTCATCACCGTGCGGAGGTTCCCGGTCACCCGGATCTCGCCCTTGCCCGGCATGCGAGTGACCTCGATGAAGAGCAGGTCCCCGCCCGCGGCGTTCGTGCCGAGCCCCGTCGCCACGCCCGCGACCGGGTGCCGCTCGGCCACCTCCGGGCGGTGGCGTGGCACGCCGAGGACGCGCTCGACCCGCTCGCGATCCAGCACCTCGCCCCGCACGACCTCCCCCTCGGCGAGGCGCACCGCGACGGCGCGACAGAGCGCGGCGATCTCGCGCTCGAGCCCCCGCACGCCGGCCTCGCGCGTGTACTGGTCGACCACGAGGTCGATCACCTCGTCCGGGAACGAGAGGATCTCCGAGGTGAGCCCGTGCTCGCGGAGCTGCTTCGGCGCGAGGAACGATCGGGCGATGGCGCGCTTCTCGGTGCGGGTGTAGCCGGGGACCTCGATGATCTCCATCCGGTCCCGCAGCGCCTCGGGGATCTCGCTCCGCGAGTTCGCCGTCGCGAGGAAGACGATCTCCGAGAGATCGAACGGCAAGTCCACGTAGTGGTCGACGAAGGTGTCGTTCTGCTCCGGATCGAGCGCCTCGAGCAGCGCCGCGGCGGGGTCGCCGCGCAGATCGGCGCCCATCTTGTCCACCTCGTCGAGCACGAGGACGGGGTTGCGCGTCCCGACCTTCTTCAGCGCCTGCAGGATGCGCCCAGGCAGCGCGCCGACGTACGTCCGCCGGTGCCCGCGGATCTCGGCCTCGTCGCGCACGCCCCCGAGCGCGATGCGCGCGTAGCGGCGCCCCATCGCGCGCGCGATCGACCGGCCGAGGGAGGTCTTGCCGACGCCGGGCGGCCCGACGAAGAGCAGGATCGGCCCCTTCTTGTCCCGGCGGAGCTGGCGCACCGCGGTGTACTCTACGATCCGGCGCTTCACCTGCTCGAGGCCGTGGTGGTCCTCCTCCAGGCACCGCCGGACCTCCCCGACATCGACACGATCCGGCGTGGTCTTCGCCCACGGCAGATCCGCGAGCCACTCCACGTAGTTGCGGGTGAGCTGGTACTCCGCCGACTGCGCCTGCATCCCGGCCAGGCGGGCGAGCTGCTTCTTCGCCTGACGGAGGGCCTCGTCCGGCAGCTCCGCGCGCGCGATGCGCTCCCGGAGCTGCTCGATCTCGTCGTCCTCGGCGGACTCACCGAGCTCGTCACGGATGGAGCGGATCTGCTCGCGCAGCACGAGATCACGCTGAGACCGGGTGAGCTCCTCGTGCACCAGGCCGCCGAGCTCGCTGCGCGTCCGGTGGATCTCGAGCTGCCGCTCGACGAGCGCCAGCGCGAGCTCCACTCGCGTCTCCACGTCGAGGGCGTCGAGGATCGCCTGCCGGGCCGGCACCGGCGCGTGCTCCTCGGGGAAGTTCGAGGCGATGAGATCCGCCAGGGCGCCCGGCTCGCGCACGTTGTCGAGGATCCCGGAGGTCTCGCGCGGGAGGTTCGGCAAGAACTCGAGCAGGCGGCGCATCGAGTCGCGCAGGCGGATCGCCAGCCCCTTGGCGCGATCGCTCGGCGCCGCCGGCTCCGCGAGCCGCGTCACCTCCGCACGCATGAACGGCTCGAGCCCGAGCTCACGCTCGACCCGGAAGCGGCCGATGCCGTTCAGCACGACGCTGTAGTTCGCCGCGCCGAGCCGGATGATCTTGACGACGCGCGCCAGCGTCCCGGTCTGCGCCAGGTCCTCGAAGGTGGGCTCGAGCACGTCCCCCGACCGCTGGGAGAGCACACCCACCAGCGCCCCCTCGCGCGCGGCCAGATCCTCGACCAGGCGCACGCTCCGAGGCCGCCCGACGTTGATCGGGATGATCGACATCGGGAAGAGGACGGAGTTGCGGAGCGGCAGGATCCCCACGCGCTCGGGCGGACCGGGCGGCGCCGACGGCAGGCTCATCGGCGGCCACACTACCAGGCGCGCGCGGGCGGTCCAGCGAGCCGCCCGCCGAACCGCGTGGTAGGAGCCTCGGCGTCGCCATGCGACTCGCCGCGTCGTTCCTCGCTGCCCCCGCCGCCGCGGCCCTCTCCGCGGCGGGCGTGTCCGTGACCGCGGGACCCGTGGCCGCGCTCCCGCTCTTGGCCCTGGCGGCGCCCGCGTGCGGCTCGCCCGCCGACGCGCGCGGCCCCCGGGACGTGGTGGACGCCTACGCCACGGCGCTCGAGGAGGGCCGGTACGCCGACGCCTACGCCTTGCTGAGCGACGAGGCGCGCGCGGGGCTCCCGCTCGACGCCTTCGTCCGCCTCGCGAAGGCGCGGCCCGAGGAGACGCGCGAGCTCGCGCGAGCCCTCCGCCGGCCGGCGAGCTCGCCGGTCGTCACCGCGGTGGTCGTCTCTCCCGAGGGCGAGCCCCTCCGCCTGGTGCTCGAGCCGGACGGCTGGAAGGTGGACGGCCACGCGATCGATCTCTACGGCCAGGCGACGCCCGAGCAGGCGGTGCGGTCGTTCGTCCGCGCCTACGGGCGCAAGCGCTGGGACATCCTCCTCCGGTTCGTGCCGCGTGCCCTCGGCGAGGGCCTGGACGAGAAGAAGCTCGCGGCGGACTGGGACGGCGAGCAGCGCGCGGAGATGGATCGAATCGTCCAGGCGCTCGAGGCGAGCCTCGCTGCGGCCCGCTTCGAGATCGTGGGCGACCGTGCCACGATGTCCTACGGTGGCGGCGCCACCCTCGAGCTCGTCGAGGAGGAAGGCCGCTGGAAGATCGAGGAGCTGGAATGACCCGCACCGCGAAGGTGGAGCGCAAGACCCGAGAGACGGAGATCACCGTGGAGCTCGATCTGGACGGCAGCGGCCAGGCGAGCATCGCGACGCCCCTCCCCTTCCTCTCCCACATGCTCGAGCAGATCGCGCGCCACGGGTGCCTCGATCTCAGCGTCCGCGCCGCCGGCGACGTGGACGTGGACGGCCACCACACGACCGAGGATCTCGGGATGGTCCTTGGCCGCGCCGTGCGCGACGCGCTCGGCGAGCGGGCGGGGATCCGCCGGTTCGGCGAGGCCACTCAACCGATGGACGAGACGCTGGCCAGCGTCGCGCTCGATCTCTCGGGGCGGCCCTTCTTCGTGTGGCGAGTCGCGCTGCCCAAGGCGAAGCTCGGCGCCTGGGACACCGAGCTCGCCGAGGTCTTCTTCGAGGCGTTTGCGCGGACGTGCGGCGCCAACCTCCACGTCCGGCTCCACGAGGGGACGAACCTCCACCACATCGTCGAGGCATGCTTCAAGGCCTTCGCCCGCGCGCTCCGACGAGCCGTCGAGATCGATCCTCGGGCCGCCGGGATCCCGTCGACGAAGGGCAGCCTGGACGGATGACGACGCCCTCCGCGGCGCTCGAGGTCGCGCTCGTCGACACCCGGATCGGGAACGTCCGGAGCGTCGAGCGCGCGCTCGCGGCCGCGGCGGAGCGCGCCGGGGTCGTCGCGCGGATCGAGCGCACCGCCGACCCAGCGGCCCTCGCGCGTGCCGATCGCGTCGTCGTCCCGGGGCAGGGCGCGTTCCGCGACTTCGCGGCCGCCCTCGATCGGCTGGAGCTGCGCGCCGCGCTCCTCGGCGCGCTCGAGCGCGGCGTGCCGTACCTCGGGATTTGCCTCGGCCTGCAGGCGCTCTTCGAGTCGAGCGAGGAGGCGCCCGAGGCGCGGGGGCTGGGCTGGCTCGCGGGGACGGTCGTCCGGCTCCACCCGGAGCCCGGCGTCAAGATCCCGCACATGGGGTGGAACCAGCTCCGCCTCGCCGCAGGGGGCCATCCGCTCCTCGAGGCGGCCGGCGGAGAACGCGCGTGGCTGTACTTCGTTCATTCGTTCCACGCGGTGCCCTCTCGGCCCGAGGTCGTCCGCGCGACGGTGACCCACGGCGCGAGCGTGGTGACGGCCGCGGTGGCGAGCGGGGCGGTCTTCGCCAGCCAGTTCCACCCCGAGAAGAGCCAGGACGCCGGGCTCGCCCTCCTCTCCGCCTTCCTCCGCGACGGCGCCGCCGAGTAGTCTCCCCGGTCCCCATGGATCTTTACCCTGCCATCGACCTCCTGGGCGGCAGCGCCGTCCGCCTCCGCCAGGGCAGCTACGAGGACGTGACGCGCTACTCCATCGACCCGGTGGAGCTCGCGGCCGGGTGGCGTGGCCGTGCGGGGCACCTCCACGTGGTCGATCTGGAGGGCGCCCGCGAGGGCTTCCCGGTCCAGCGCGCGCTGGTCCGCCGCGTCGTGGAGGCGTTCGGGCGCGGGGTGCAGGTGGGGGGCGGGGTCCGCACCCGGGTCGCGGCCGAGGCGTACCTCGAGCTCGGCGCCGACCGGGTGGTGCTCGGCACGGCGGCGCTCGAGGATCGCGAGATGGTGGAGCAGTTGTCCGCGGCGCACCCCGGGCGAGTGGTCGTCGCGCTCGACGCGCGCGACGGCCGGGTCGCGACCCGGGGCTGGCTCGAGCAGTCCGCGACGCTCGCGACGGAGCTCCTCGCCGAGCTCGCGGCGCTCCCGCTCGCGGGGGTGCTCTACACCGACATCGCGCGCGACGGCATGGAGCAGGGGCCGAACGTCGACGCCACGGTTCGCCTCGCCCGCTCCACCTCGATCCCGGTCATCGCGAGCGGGGGCGTGGGCTCGATCGAGCACGTGGCGCGGCTCGCTCGGCACCGCGAGATCGCGGGAGCGATCGTGGGGCGCGCCCTCCACGAGGGCCGGTTCACGCTGGACGCCGCGCTGGCGGCCGCGCGCGGCGACGCGCCCGTGAGCGTCTGATAGGCTCCACGACCCCCATGGCGAGCACGGAGGAGCCGACGGCGCAGCGCGGGCCGGCCGAGTCGGCCCCGGACTCCTCGCCGCCGCCGTCGTCGTTCGACGGCGAGGAGTTCCTGTACCACCTGTACCGCGGCAGCGAGCTCCTGCAGGACGACTGCGTGGGCGAGGCCAAGGAGGAGCTGGAGCGCGCGCTCTCGCTGCAGCCGCGAGACGTGGAGGGCCAGGGGCTCCTCGGGGTCGTCTACTTTCGGCTGGGGCTCTACCCGCGCGCCATCACGATCTACGAGGAGATCATCCGCGCGCGCCCGGCGGAGATCACCCCCCGGGTAAACCTCGCGCTCAGCTACCTGAAGACGGGCCAGACCACGCAGTCGCGCGACGCCCTGCTGGAGGTGCTGGAGCGCGTCCCCGGGCACCAGCGCGCGTGGGGCTATCTCGGGCTGGTGTACGAGCGGCTCGGCGAGCCGGCGAAGGCGCTCGCGGCGTTCGAGCGGGCGGGGCAGCCCCAGATGGCGCGCAGGATGCAGCTCCTGCTCGACCAGCGGGTCCCGGCCGAGCCCGCGGAGCCCGCCCCCGAGGCGGCCGAGGTGCGCCGCGCCGCGGCCGAGGCAGCCGCGGAGCTGACGGCCAGCGATGACGCGCAGCCCTTCTCACGGGCCGCCGCCGCCAGCGAGGGCGCGCCGTCGCGCGCCGGGCGCTGGCTCACGCGCGAGCCCGGCGGCGACGGGCTCGCGCCGCCTCCGTCGCGAGGCGCGGCGGGAGGCGGCCGCCTCGGCCCGGTCATCCCACCGCTGCCCGAGTCGATGCCGCCTCCCCAGCCCGCGCCGGCCCCGGCGCAGCCTCCGGGCGCGCGGTCCGTCCAGCCGCCAGCTTCGGGATCGGGCCGCCCCGCGCACCCGGCGCCACTCCAGCTGCCGACGTTCGGAGCCGCCCGTGCGCTCGGGGACGGCCTGGTCGCGCTCGCGGTCGTCGAGGTGTGCGGGCTCCGGCAGGCGGCGCTCCGCGCGCTCGTGCCCGCGGGGCCGGCGTTCGTGGCGACGCAGCTCCTCCGCCGGGCGCGAGGGCGCGAGACCGCAGAGCCGCTCGGCGGGGCACACGCACCGTTCGTCCAGCTCGAGGGCCTCGGCCACGTGCTGCTCGGGGCGCGGCCCGGGTGCGACCCGACGGTCGTCGAGCTGACGGACGACTTCCTCTACGTCCGGGAGTCCGCGCTGCTGGCCTTCGACGGCCGGCTGCGCCACGAGCACGGGCGCGTCCCCGACGGCGAGGGCGACCACGTCGCCGTGGTGCAGCTCTCGGGGCGCGGGGCCGTCGTCGTGGAGCATGAGCGCCCCGTCCGCTCGCTCCGAACGACGGCCGAGCGCCCGCTGCTCGCGCGCGGGGCCGACGTGCTCGGGTGGATGGGCCGGCTCGTCCCGCGGGCCGCCTCGCCCGAGGAGGCCCCGCTCGGCACGCGCGGTTTCCTGGCCTTCAGCGGGGACGGCGCGCTGCTGGTCCTCGGCTCCCCGCCCGCCGGGCCGCCGCGCTAGCCTGCGCCCCGATGGCGACGTCCCGACCGCCCACCCCCCCGCCGCCCGAGGCCTCGGCGCCCCCCCGCGGCGCCGAGGCGCCCGGCGGACGACCCCTGCGCGGGAGCCCGGAGGCGCACGCGCGCCGCCGCTCGCTCCGCGACGACGCGCTGAACGTCCCGAACCTCCTCACGTTCGCCCGGATCCTCGTCATCCCCCTCGTGCTCTGGCTGCTCGACGTGGGGACGCCCCGCTCGTGCGCCATCGCCGCGCTCGTCTACGCGGCCGCCGCCATCACGGACCTCCTCGACGGCTGGCTGGCGCGTCGCCTCGACGTCGTGAGCGTGCTCGGCAAGTTCCTCGACCCGCTGGCGGACAAGCTGCTGGTCATGGCGTGTCTGGTCTGGATGGTCCCGATGGGACGCATCGCCGAGTGGGCGGTCGTCCTGCTCCTCGCGCGCGAGATCACGATCACGGCGCTCCGGTCGATCGCGAGCAGCGAGGGCGTGGTGATCGCGGCCGGCGAGGGGGGCAAGCAGAAGACCGCGCTCCAGCTGGTCGGGATCCTGTGCCTGATCGTGGGGTTCCCGTACCACCTCTCCCTGGGCTTCCTGGACCTCGGCGTGGTGGATCTGGTCGTGGTCGGCCGCTGGCTGGTGTACTTCTCGCTGTTCTTCTCCCTGACGAGCGCGGCCTCGTACGTCGGCCTGTTCGCCGAGGCCGTCGAGGCGAAGGAGCGCCGGATCCGCGGCTGACCATGGACACCGGCCCGCCGCCGCTGCTACATGCCGAGCGAATGAAGACGTCCCCTGTCCTGAGCGCGGCCGTCGCCCTCACCTGGCTCGCCATCGCGCTGGCCCCCGGCTGCGGCAAGCAGGGCGAGGGTGATCGCTGCGATCGCGACCGCAACGGCAATCAAGACTGCGACTCGGAGTTCGTGTGCATCGCCGCCGCGGAGCTGCTCGACGACTCCATCGATCGCTGCTGCCCGCCGGGCGGCGGCTCGGGCGAGTGCGCGCTCAAGGTCGGGGGCACGGGCGGGACCTCCGGCGACGGCGGGGGCGGCTCCTCCGGCGCGAGCGGCTCCTCCGGCGCGAGCGGCTCCTCCGGCGCGAGCGGCTCCTCCGGCGCGAGCGGCTCCTCCGGCGCGAGCGGCTCCTCCGGCGCGAGCGGCTCCGGCGGCGCGGCGACCGACGCGAGCGCCTGCCGCTACACCAGCGAGTGTCCGGGTGACCTCGTGTGCGGGCCCGGCGGCGTCTGCCAGCCCGAGTGCGTGACGAGCGAGGACTGCACGCCGCCCCTGGTGTGCAGCGCGACCGGCTCCTGCGTGGCAGGAGCGGAAGGGGGTACGGGGTGATGCCGCGAACGAGGTCTCGGATCTGGGCCGCGATCCTCTGTGCCGCCGGGGCCCTGGCGGCGGGCGCGTGCGGCGAGGACGGCGAGGGCGAGCCGTGCAACCGGGATCGGGGTAGCCTCGACTGCGACGAGGGGTTCGTCTGCGTCGCCGGCTCCAGCGTCCGCGCGGGGCGCGACGTGTGCTGCCCCCGGCCGCCGGAGACCCCCTCGGTGAGCGCCTGCCGCTCCGCCACGGCGGGCGGGCGGCCCTCGCCGGCGGTGGACGCCTCGTTCGGCGCGGGCGGCGGGGTGAACCCGACGGCAGGCGCGGGCGGCACGGGCGGGGCGGACGCCGGCGGCGCGGGCGGGACGGACGCCGGCGGCGCGGGCGGGACGGACGCCGGCGGCGCGGGCGGCGCCAGCGGCGCGAGCGGCACCAGCGGCGCGTCCGGCACCAGCGGCGCCAGCGGCACCAGCGGCGCGAGCGGCACCAGCGGCGCGAGCGGCACCAGCGGCGCGGCCGGCACCAGCGGCGCGTCCGGCACCAGCGGCGCGTCCGGCGCCAGCGGCGCGAGCGGCGCGTCCGGCACCAGCGGCGCGGCGGGGGCCGCGGGGGCGGCCGGCTCGTCGAGCGGTGGCGCTCCGGGCGATGCCTCGGCGGGCGACGCCCCAACGGACTCGCCGGGAGACTGAGCGTGCCGGAGACCGTCGCCGGGCTCGTCGGGCTGGCGCAGGAGGCGCTGCTCTTGGCCGTCGCGGTGTCCCTGCCCGTCGTCGGTGTCGCGGCCGTCGTCGGGCTCGCCGTCGCCGTCCTCCAGGCCGCGACCCAGATCCAGGACTCGACGCTCGCGCACCTCCCCCGCCTGGTCGTCGTCGCCATCGCGCTGGCCATCGCCGGGCCGTGGATGGGCCGCGAGATCGCGCTGCTCGCGGAGCGGGCGTTCGTCGGCGGGTGATCTCCGCGCGCGGGTCCGTCGCCTCGCCGAGCGATCTGGCGCCCGCGCACGCCGGGCGATCGGTCCGGGTCGGAGGGCGGATCGCGGCGGGCGCCGGCCGCGAGTGGGTCCTCGCCGACGCGCTCGCGACATGCCGGGTGCGCTTCGAGCGGGCGACGCCCCTCGCGGCCGGCGAGCTCGTCGTGGTGAGCGGGCGGCTCACCGGGGGGAGCGTCGTCGAGCGGGCGCGGCTCGTGGCTCGTTACCCGTACCCGGCGCCGCGCGGAGACGGCGAGCACGCGCGCCTCTCCTGGGCCGGCGTGGGGCCGCGCCTCGTCGCCCGGGCCCAGGCGCTCGCGGCGATCCGGGGTTGGTTCGCGCCCCGCGGGTTCGTGGAGGTGGAGACGCCGCTCCGCGTCCGCACACCGGGCGTCGACGCGCACGTGGACGCCCTGCGCGCCGAGGGCGGCTACCTCATCACCTCCCCCGAGCTCTCGCTGAAGCGCCTCCTCGTCGGCGGGATGCCGCGCGTCTTCCAGCTCGCGCGCGTCACCCGGCTCGACGAGGCCGGCCCCCTGCACCTCCCGGAGTTCACGCTCCTCGAGTGGTACCGGGCGTTCTCCGGGATGAGCGCGGTGATCGACGACACCGAGGCGCTCGTCCGCCACGTCGTGTCGACGGTCGCCGGGCGGAGCTCGGTCGAGCGCGCCGGGCGTCGGGTCCACCTGCGCGCTCCGTTCGAGCGCGTGACGGTGCGCGAAGCGTTTCGCCGCTTCGCCGGGGTGGCCGACGCCGTCACGCTCGCCGAGACGAACGAGGACGAGTTCTTCGCGCGGTGGGTGGCGGAGGTCGAGCCGGCGCTCGCGAGGCTCGAGCGACCGGTCTTCGTCGTGGAGTACCCGGCGACCCAGGCGGCGCTCGCCCGCCGCAGCCCGGCCGACGGTCGGGTCGCCGAGCGCTTCGAGCTCTACCTGGCCGGCGTCGAGCTCTGCAACGGCTACGGCGAGCTCACCGACGCCGTGGAGCAGCGCGCCCGGTTCGTCGCGGAGCGCGCCGCCCGACGCCGGACCGGGCGCCGCGTCTACCCGCTGGACGACGCGTTCCTCCGCGCGCTCGGCGAGGGCATGCCGCCGAGCGGCGGCAACGCGCTCGGCGTGGACCGGCTGGTCCTGCTCACCGCCGGCGCCGAGCGGGTGGAGGCGGTGGCGGCCGTGCCGGGGCCCCCGGCCGTCAGTACTCGACGGCCAGCCCCGCCACGACCGCCAGCGCGCGGCTCGCGCGCGTCGCCCGGTGCGCGTCGCGGAACGGGAAGGTGATCGTGTGCGCGCCGTCGCTCCGCCCCTGGAGCATCCCGCCGTTGGGCGACAGCGCCGCCAGCACCTGGCGGCGCTCGAGCCGGGCGGCCCTCGCGCGGATCTCCTGGAGCAGGCCCGCCCGGTCGAGCCCGCCGTCCTTCACCGCGAAGGCATCTCGGAGCTGCGGTACGTCGGCGTTCGTCCCCATGACGAACACCACGCTGGTGGCCACGGCACCGAGGTCTTCCCCGGCAAACCAAGCGCCGGTCGAGTATCCCCCCCCGTGGGCGCACCGGGCATAGAGCGCAGCCGAGGCGAGACGCAGCCGCTCGACCGCCGCGGCGGCGAACGGGAAGAAGGCCGGGCGCGTCGCCTCGTCGAAGTAGGCCTTCACGTAGGCCCCGGAGAAGCGCAAGGTGACGCCGCCGGTCGCGCCGGCGTCGGCGCCGGTGACGCTGCTGTCCGCTACGGTCACGGCCGTGTCGGGGCCGTCCACGGCCGCCAGGTCCGGGGCGCCAGCCCACGCGACCCGCCCGCTGCCGCCCACCAGCTCGGCCAGCGCGGTCGCCGACGCGACGCCGGGCGCGCCGAGCCCGCTCAGCTCGACGACCCACCCCTCCACGTCGAGCGGAGTCGGCGTGCCCCCTCGCAGGAAGCGCGCGCGCGTCGCCTCGCAGACCCGCGCCGCGCGCTCGGAGCGCTCGCGCTCGATCTCGGCCAGCTGGGCGACCGCGTCGACGGCGGGCGCGCTGCGCGCCTCGTCGGCGTCACGGGCCGACCGGAGGTACCAGGCCACCGCGGCGACCGCCGTGGCGAGGCCCAGCGCACCGAGCAGCCGCAGCCCACCCGAGGCGCTCCCCCCGCCCCCCGGCGCAGGCGCGAGCGACCCGCGGCGCGCCGCGACGAGCCCCCGCGCCAGCTCGTTCACGCGCCGCCGGCGCTCGTCGAAGGGCAGCTCCCGCCACTGCTCGACCAGCGATCCGAGCGGCAAGGCCACCGCGCCGCCCGGCCCCGAGAGCACCGCGCGGTCGGCCTCGAGCGTGACCGCGCCGGCGACCCCGAAGCGACCGATCGCCTCGTTCGCCAGCACGGCGATCTCGTCACGCACCTCGGACTCGCGCACCGGGCCCGAGCGTACTACGCCGCCAGCACGGCGAGCGCTCGCCACGAGAAATCCTCGATGCGTCCCCTCTTCCTGCTCGCGAACGACGATGGCGTGCGATCGGCCGGCCTCCAGGCCCTGCGGCGCTCGCTCCTGCACGTCGGCGACGTGGTCGTGTGCGCGCCGGACTCCGAGCAGAGCGCGGCCAGCCACGCGCTGAGCCTCCACCGCCCGCTGCGCCTGACCCGCCACGCCGAGGGCGAGTACTCGCTGGACGGCACGCCCGCGGACTGCGTCTACGTCGCGCTCCACGCGGAGCAACGCGTCCTGCCCCGCCGGCCGGATCTCGTGGTGTCGGGGCTGAACCACGGGCTCAACCTCGGCGACGACGTGTTCTACAGCGGGACGGTCGCTGCGGCGCGCGAGGGCGCGCTCCGGCGCCTGCCGGCGCTGGCGGTCTCGGCCGATCACCGCGCGGAGCTCGGCGCAGCGGCCCGCGTGGCGGCGCGGCTCGCCCTGGCGATGCTGCGGGACGGCTGCGCGCCGGGGACGCTGCTGAACGTCAACTTCCCGCCCGGCCGGGAGTGGCGCCTGCGGGCCACGCGGCTCGGCACGCGGACGTACGAGGATCTGGTGGAGTTTCGCCGCGACCCGCGGGGGCGGGAGTACCTCTGGATCGGCGGCTCCGGGGTCGACCACGCGCCGGTCGCCGGATCGGACACGGAGGCCTATGACGAGGGCGTCATCGGCGTCACGCCGCTGGTGCTCGACCTGTGGGGACGCTCCACGATGAGCGCGGCCGAGAGCGTGATCGAGACCGAGCGCGGTCTCCCCGTCGACGCCGCCGCCGGTTCGGTCTAGGCAGGCCGACATGGCGGCAGCGAAGCGCAGCGTGGTGAAGTCGAAGAAGCCGGTCCCTGCACGTCGGGCGCCCACGCCGCGCGGCGTCGACAAGAAGAAGGCGCAGCCCGGGGCCCCCGCGCGTAGTCGCGAGCTCGACGCCAACCGGCTCGAGTACGTCCGCGAGCTCGTCCGCGACATCCCGGACTTCCCGAAGCCGGGGATCCTCTTCCGCGACATCACCCCGATCCTCGCCGACCCGCGCGGGTTCCACATCGTGCTGAACGGCATCGCCGAGCGCTACCTCGGCGAGCCGATCGACGCGGTGGTGGGCATCGAGGCGCGCGGCTTCATCTTCGGCGGCGCCCTCGCCGCCCGGCTGAACGCGAGCTTCGTGCCGGTGCGCAAGCCGGGTAAGCTGCCCGCACGCGCGGACACCGTCGCCTACTCCCTCGAGTACGGCGAGAACGAGCTCCAGATGCACGCCGACGCCCTGCGCGAGGGCGCCCGGGTGCTCGTGGTGGACGACCTGCTCGCCACGGGTGGGACGGCCTCGGCTGCGGGCGAGCTGGTCCGGCGCCAGGGCGCGTACGTCATCGGGTTCGCCTTCGTGCTCGAGCTCGAGGCCCTGGGCGGGCGCGACGCCCTGGCCCCGACGCCGGTGACGTCACTGCTCCGCTACCCGTGAGGCGCGGGGGCGTCACGAGCGCCCGGCTGGCCGAGGTCCCCGGAGGAGGCTAGGCTGCGCGTTGGGTTTCCTTCTCGGAGGTCGAACGCTCATGCTTCGGACGCGCTACTTCACGCTCTTCGCCACGTTCGCCGCGCTCCTGGCGCTCCCGCTCGCCTGCACCAGCGGGACGGACACGGGTGATGGGATCGGCGGGGGCGTCGGCGGGGGCGGGACCGGCAACATGGCCGGGGTGGGCGACGCGTGCAGCGAGGCGACCCGATGCCGGCCCGGCCTGAGCTGCGGCGCCACCACCGCCAAGTGCGAGCTCGGCCGCTCCCTCCTGGAGGGCGCGCCGTGCACCATCTCCGGCGAATGCAAGGAGGGCCTGCAGTGCGCGGCCACCGCGGCCGGCAGCCAGTGCCAGGCGGCGGGCGGCGCGGTCCTGGGTGAGGCGTGCACGGCGGATCTCGACTGCATCTCGGGGCTCCGCTGCGCCATCGACGGGTTCAACACGGCGTGCGCGCCGGAGGGCACGGGCGATGTCGGGGCCGCGTGCACCACCAGCGTCGACTGCTACGCGGGCCTCGCCTGCGCCACCGGCGCGTGCGCGCCAGCGCTCCCGGGGGCGCCCTCGTTCGGGCTGCCCACTTGGCGGGGCGTCAACTGCGACCCACCGGGGACGGCCGCGCCCGTCGCGCTGTTCGAGCTCCCCGGCGCGCAGGGATCCGCGGGGGGCGACTTCTTCCGCTCGCCGTTCCCGAGCGACGCGCGAAAGAAGGCCGGGAAGCTCGACCTCGACGGCTTCCCCACGCCGGGCAAGGAGCTGCTCGGGTGGGACCCGGTGCAGCGCTACGTCGACGCGGTGGCCGGATCGGAGTCGGCCTGGGGCACGTACCCGACGGTGATCTTCCGCTTCTCGGCGCCCGTGGACTTCGACTCGTTCCGCTCGCCGAACACGACCGTGAACTGGATCGACGTGACACCGGGCGCGCCCGAGTACGGGTCCAACGCGGGACTCTACTGGTTCGCGTCCGAGGGCCGCTCCAAGTACGTCTGCGAGCACTGGTTCGGGATCCGCCGCCCGCGGGGCGCCCCGCTGCTCCCGGGCCACACGTACGCCGTCTGGCTCACGACGGAGGCGCGCGACAAGGTCGGGCAGCCGGTGAAGGCGAGCCCCCAGCTCGTCGCGCTGATGGGCGACGCCACGCCCGCGGATCCGGCGCTCGCTGACGCCCACGCCGCGTACGCGCCATTCCGAGCCTACCTGGCCGACCAAGGCAAGCCCGCGGCGTCGGTGCTGAACGCCGCCGTGATCACCGTGGGCGACCACCGCGCGCCGATGCGCGAGCTGGCCGCGACGGTCGAGGCCGAGCCGGTCCCGACCAGCTCGAGCTGGGTGCGCTGCGGCGCGGGCGCGACGTCGCCTTGCCCGGACGCCACGGGAGAGCGCGCCTGCGGCGCGGGGGATCCGGCCTACGACGAGTACCACGCGCTGGTCTCGCTCCCGATCTTCCAGCAGGGCGAGGCGCCCTACCTCGACGCTCCGGCCGGCAAGCTCCAGACGACGAGCCCCGTGCGCAGCGAGGACGTGTGCATGGCGCTCACGGTGCCGAAGGGCACGATGCCCTCCTCCGGGTGGCCGGTGGTGGTGTTCGCCCATGGCACGGGCGGGTCCTTCCGCAGCCACGTGAACGCTGAGGTCGCGGGCGCCCTCGCCAACGCGGCAGCGCCCGGGGGCGCGGTGCAGTTCGCCGTCCTCGGCATCGACCAGGTCCAGCACGGGCCGCGGCGCGGTGGCTCCACCAAGTCGCCGAACGACCTCTTCTTCAACTTCGCCAACCCGGACGCGGCGCGCGGGAACGCCCACCAGGGCGCCGCGGACCAGATCGCCCTCGGGCGGTTCGCCGCCGCGCTCGATCTGGACGCCGCGACGACCGGCGGGGACGCGCTCCGGCTCGACCCGGCGAACGTCTTCTTCTTCGGGCACTCCCAGGGCGCGACGCTCGGCAGCCTCGCCATGCCGTACGCCGACACCTTCCGAGCCGTCGTGCTGAGCGGCAACGGCGCGAGCCTCATGCACTCCCTCCTCACGAAGACGAAGCCGGTGAACATCGCCGCGGCGGTGCCCTTCGTGCTGGGCGACTTCGACGCCACGGGGAAGCTCGCCGGGGGGGACATGCACCCGGTCCTGACGCTGCTCCAGCACTGGATCGATCAGGCCGACCCGCTGAACTACGCGCGCGTGATCGGGCGCAGCCCCGAGGAGAACCGCTCCCCGAAGCATGTCTTCCAGACGTTCGGGCTCGGCGACACCTACTCGACCGAGACGACCATGGCGACGTACGCGATGGCCGGCGACTTCGCGCTCGCGGCGCACGACCCGAGCGCGAACCCGCCGTCGACGGCCTTCGAGGGGCGCACCGTGGCGCCCGTCCCCGTCGCGGGCAACGCCACCATCGAGACGGTGGCGTACACTCTCGCCGTACGCCAGTACGGGCCCCCGACGGACCGCGACGGGCACTTCGTCGCGTTCGACGTGGAGTCGGCGAACGCCGACGTGGCGCGTTTCCTGGCGATGGCGGCCCGCGGCGAGACGCCGCAAGTGGGTCCGTGAGCCCGGCGGCAAGCAGCGCGGCCCACGCCGCGCCGCGCGACGCTCACGCGCTCGGCGGCGCGAGGACCTTCTCGAGCTCTCCCGACTCGAAGAGATCCGTCACGATGTCACACCCCCCGATCAGCTTGCCGTCCACGTAGAGCTGCGGGATCGTCGGCCAGCTCCCGAACTCCTTGATGCCCTCACGGAGCGCTGCGTCCGCCAGTACGTTCACGTCGACGAAGGGTGTCCCGGTGCGCTTGAGGATGTCGACCACCCGGGCGGAGAAGCCGCACTGCGGGAAGACCTTGCTCCCCTTCATGAAGAGCACGACGCGGTTCGCGGCGAGGGTGCGTTCGATCTGATCGCGGGTGGCGGCTTCCATGCGTGCCTCTCTGGTGACGTGCCCGGAGCTCGATCGGCCGAGCTCAGCGGGCCTGACGGCGGGCCCAGGACTCGGGCGTGTGGGTCTCGAGGGAGAGCGCGTGGATCGCGCCCTTCATCGGCTCGGCGAGCGCGGCGTACACCAGCTTGTGCTGGTCGAGCGGGCCGAGCCCTCGGAAACGCTGGGAGACGATGCGGGCCCGAAAGTGATCGCCCGTCCCGGTGAAATCGGTGACCTCGATCTCGGCGCCAGGGAACGCCGTCGACAACAGGTGGCTCACGTCGCTGGGATCCATCGGGCCTCGGGCGCCCGCCCGGCCGTGGGCCGGGGCTGGGCGCCCGGAGCATGGGGAGCGCGCGGGCCCGCGTCAACCGGCCCGCCCGCCGTCACTCCTTGCGCGGGAGAGGCTCCAGGATCTTGATCTCGCGGACCCCGTCGCGGAACCGCACCTCGGCCTCGCTCAGCGCCATGTTGAGCTCGACCAGGCGCTTCGTGATCTGCTCGAGGCGCCCGCTCCACTCCGTCAGGCGTCGCATGAGCTTCCCCCGGAGGTCGCCAGCCTGCGCGTTCTTCTCGATGGCGTCGAGGTTGCGCCGGGTCTCGTAGGTCGCCTGGGTGAGCTCCTGCTGCTCCTGCATCAACTTGCCGCGCTCGTCGCTCAGCTTGACGCGCTCGGCGCGCACCACCCAGAGCTCGCGCAGCCGTCGGGCCGCGTCCGCGTTGGCCCGCGAGTCGGCCAGGTAGCCCTGAACAGCCTCGTCGGCGAGCGGGTCCAGCCAGTCGACGACGCGGGTCTGCGGCTGTCGCTCGTCCACGGTGAGCTCGGCCCGGCCGTGGGCCTTCACCTGGATGGGGATGAGCGCGCTCCCCGTGCCCAGGTTGTCCTCCGTCCCCGGCAGCGGCTTGTGGAGCTGGGTGCCCGAGATCCGCGGGTGCTTGATGAGCAGCTTGGCGGGGTGCTCATCGCCGTTGCGCGCCGTGTAGATGGTGCGCGTCGCCGCGTCCCGATCGATGGTGAGCATGCCGGCCTCGATCTTGTGGATGCGGGCGCCGAGCTCCTCGTACTCCCGCTTGCTCTCCACCGCGAGGCTCCGCTCCAGCGCGAACGGCACCGTCGCCTTGGCGTTCTTCGGCAGGGACTCGACGAGCCCCTGACCGAGGAAGGAGCCCTTCTCGAACACCGCGATGGGCCCGCGCTCCAGCATGCCCCGCGTCGCGTTCGTGAAGCGCGCCACCCGGAACGGGTGCGTCGCCGAGTCCGGGACGCCGCCGTCCGGCGCGAACAGGAAGACGGCCTCACCCGGGACCCGCTGGCTCACGAGCAGCACCATCGTCGCGCTCTCGTCCGGGATCGTGACCGGATCGGGGATGTCGTAGCGGGTCGTGCCGCTCTCCACCGCGACGGCTGCGAGCGCGCTCACCCGCCGGGGCTGGCTCAACCCCGAGCGGCGCGCCTCCTCGAGCGCCTGGCGCCGCGCCGCCGCGCGCGACATCGGCGGAGCCGCCGCGGCCGGCATGTCGGCGGCCTCCGCCTTGGGGCCGCTCGACGCGCTGAGCCGCATCGGCGCCTTCTTCGGCTTGGCAGCCATGCCTCCCCCGCCCCGACCATAACCGCCCGGCGCGGCGCCGTCGTCGTCCCGCTCGCCCTCGCTCATCTCGTCCGCCGCCGGCTCCGCGGGGGCGTAGTCTCCCATCGGTGCGGGCGGTGGGGGCGGAGCCCCGTACTCGCCGCCGTAGCGGTCCGTCTCGGCCTGCTTCTCCTCCACGCTCGTCTCGCCCTCGGGCACGGCGGCGATCACCTCCCCCGTGTCCGTGACCACGGGGCGCCGCGGGATGACGGGATCCCCGAGGGTGGACTCGAAGGCGAGCGGCGCCCCCGCGACGAGGGTCAGCCGCACGTCCTCCCAGGCCTCTCCCGAGAGGTTCTGCACGATCCCCCACGCCTGCAGGTCCGCCTGCCCGTTCGGGTGCACGACCAGGCGATACGACGGCCGCCACACCGGCGTCTCCACGACGTACCCGATCGCCAGATCGTGCTCCTTGCCGTCGAGGCGCAGGACGACCTTCCGGAGCGGGTCCGGATCCACCTTGGGCGCGGGGCCCGAGGCCGGGAGCGGCTTGAGGAAGGGGTGCGGCGGCTCCGGATCGGACGGCGTCTCGTCGTCGAGTTCGAGCGGGAACGACGCGCTGCGCACGCTCGAGCCCCCACGCTCCACGATCGCCAGCGTCGCGAGGAAATCGCCGACCCGAGAGCGACGCACCTTGAACGTCACCTCCTCGGCCTCCACCTGACCCGCCCGCTCGAAGTATCCGACCCCGTTGCGATAGACCACCACCCGGCGGAGCGGGAGCTGGTCGGTCGAGACGTGCGCGGTGGCGCAGCCGACCGAGACCAAGGTGGTCGCGGCGATACCGATGAAGATCGCGGAGGGCCTGAGCATCCTGGTTCCTTTCCCCGCTGGTCGCCCGCGGGTCCGCGCGAGCGTACCACGCCGGCTCGGCGAGGCGCCGAGCCCCCCCCCGCGCCGCGCCGGGCGAGCCGCGTCGGCGACGCCCGGCTGCGCGGGGATTGCCCGACGCCCCGCTGCGCGGGGATTGCCCGACGCCCCGCTGCGCGGCGATTGCCCGACGCCCCGCTGCGCGGCGATGTATCCTCGCGCAGCCGTGTCGACCGACCCCGCCGCGCCCAAGCCGCCGCCGCTCCCTCCCCGCCGCCCGCCGGGTGCGCCCGCGCCGGCAGGCGGCCCGCCCGTGCCTCGAGGTCCGCTCGGGTCGATGTCGGATGGTCAGAAGGAGACGCTCACCCTCCAGGCGCTGGGGCTGCTCAACGAGCAGGTCCAGGCCCGCATCGTTCACTACAAGGGCGAGATGGAGACGAACGCGGAGCTCGACGCCATCACCGCGCAGGTGGTGGCGCAGCTCAAGGCGATGCAGGCGACCATCGTGGAGACCGCGCCGCCGCGGCGCGATCCGGGCGAGACGGAGGCGGAGCAGGCGCGCACGATGACCGCGCTCCTCCAGCGCATCCTCACCCCGGACTCGAACTTCGCGACCAGCATCCTGAAGAGCCTCGGCAAGCGCATCGCCAAGCTGTTCTTCGAGAGCGAGCTGCACGAGCGCACCAAGGCGGACAAGGAGAAGACGATCCACCACGCCGAGCAGGGCGTCTTCTACGTGCTGTCGCGCTACAAGAACCGCCTGCGCGCCGAGCTCGAGGGCTTCGAGTACGTGGACCCCGAGATCAAGCAGCTTACGCTGGAGCTGCTCGCGAAAATGGAGCGAGACCTCCAGGTCGCCTTCCTCTCGCGTCGCTCGCCCGAGCTGAACCGGGTGATGACGATCTACACCGCGGTGCTCATGCGCTTCCTCCACGAGCACCTGCCGCCGCACCTGGGGGCGCTCGCGCGCGACACACTGCGCGCCGCCGGGACCGCCGCGCAGCCGAACAGCGTCGGCTACAAGGTGCTCGGCGATCGGTTCCCGGCCTTCCGCGCCGAGTGGGAGCGGGCGTTCATGCAGCGGATGGTGAGCTTCTGTGGCGACGAGCTGCTCGCCGCGCTCACCGAGGGGCAGGAGGCGTTCCGCGAAGAGACGGTGAAGTTCTTCACCGATCCGCATGTCTTCAGCGCCTCGGCCCAGGTGATCTGCGACTCGCTCTACGACTTTCTCTGCCTCGAGGGCTTCCTCGACCTGCCGGTCGACTGGCGCGTGTCTCTGGCGCGCGAGTCGTGATCGAGCGCCGCTCGGGGCCATCGGGCCGCCCCTCGGCGCGCCCGGGGAGCGCTGCGCCCCCGAGCCGCGCGCGCAGGCCGCCCGCCGCCCCGGAGCCCCCGGCGGGCCTGCTCGCGCGCGTGGACCGGCGCTACCTCTTCGGGACTGCCGCGCTGGCGGGTGCCGGGCTGATCGCCTGGGCGCTCTTCGCCGGTGAGACGGACGAGGAGCAGATCCGACGCGTCCTCGCCCGCCTCGAGGAGCTCGTGAGCGTCGAGGAGGGCAGCGGGAACCCGGCGATGCGCGCGCTCGCGCTGGCGAAGTCGTACGAAGAGGTGTTCGAGGAGCGGGTCGAGGCGACGGTCCCCGAGGTCGTGCGCGTGCGGGCGGACCGCCGGGAGCTCGGACAGGTCACCGCGCGAGAGCAGGATCGTTACGACCACCTCTCCGTCTCGCTGCGCAGGCTCGAGATCCAGATCGACGGCTCCGGGAGGAACGCGCAGGTGTCCGGGATCGCGTACCTGGCGGGCACGAGGCGCGGAGACTCCGCCGTCGAGCGAGACGAGCGGCACGTCAGCTTCCGCTTCTCGAAGAACGAAGCCGCCGAGTGGCGAATCCACTCGGTGGTGGTCGCCGCGAAGTCGGTCATACCGGACTGAGTCGAGGGCACGCCTCCTGCGTGCGTCAGGCGCTCCGGCGCTTCGGGACCCGCACAGCCCGCACGGTCGTGCGCGACCCCGCGCGGGGCGGCATCAGCGCCTTCAGCGTGAGGAGCTTCCCGAAGCAGAGGAGCACGTCCCCCTGGAGCAGCACCCGCGTGCCGCGCGGCGTCGGGATGACCACGCTGCCCCGCGTGATGCTGAGCACCTGGACGTCCCGCTCCCGCAGCGCCACCTCGGCCAGGCTCCGGCCGGCGAGCGGCGAGTCCGGCGCGATCTTGAGCTCGACCACGCCGTAGCCCGCCTTCAGTCCGAGGCGCTGCCGGACGTCCACCTCGGGGAACAGCACCTGCTCCTCGAGGTGCGCGACGATCGCGTCGGCCACGTCGACGCCCGTGGCGCGCTCGATCCCCTCGAGGCCGGGCGACGAGTTCACCTCCAGCACCTGCGGGCCCTCGCGGGTCTCCAGCATGTCGACGCCGGCCACCTGCAGCCCGAGGATCTGCGCCGCGTGGATCGCCGCCCGCGTGTAGCTCGCGTCGAGCTCCACGGCCTCGGCCGTCCCTCCGCGATGGACGTTGGCCCGGAAGTCCCCTCCCCGCGCCGTCCTGCGCATGGCGGCGACCACGCGCCCACCCACCACCAGCGCGCGCACGTCCCGCCCGTGGCTCTCGCTCACGAACTTCTGGATCAGGACGTTTTGCCGCGCGCTCTGCAGCGTGGCGACCATCGCCTCGGCCACCTCGGTCGTCTGGGCGAGGATGACCCCGATCCCCTGCGTCCCCTCCAGGAGCTTGAGGATCACGGGCGCGCCGCCGACCTGCTCGATCGCCGCGAGGACGTCCCCTCGCCGGCGGACGAAGGCCGTCGCCGGGAGGCCGAGGGCGTGGCGACTGAGCACCTGGCTCGAGCGGAGCTTGTCCCGCGCGACCGTGATGGCCTGCGACGAGTTGAGCGTGAAGACGCCCATCTGCTCGAACTGGCGCACCACGGCGGCCCCGTAGTGCGTGATCGACGCCCCGATGCGCGGGACCACCGCGTCCAGGGCGCGGAGGGGCTTCCCGCGCCAGCGCAGCTCGGGACTCCCCGACCGGACCAGCATGGTGAAGCTCAGCGTATCGAGGACCCGCACCCGATGCCCGCGCCCGGCGCACGCGTCGCTCAAGCGCCGGGTGCTGTAGGACTCCGGCCGGCGAGACAAGATGGCGATCTTCATCGCTGAGTTCCCCTGCGCCGGCGCGTCCGCGACGGGCGCCCGAGGAGATAGCGCCGCGCGCAGTCGACGAGCACCCCGCGCGGCACGCCGCTGCGCCCCAGCAACATCCGGAAGCGCATCGTGTCCCGAGCGACGAGGCCGATCTCGATCGGGTGCTCGTGGTGACCGACGCGCAGCGAGGTGCGGACGAAGATCCGGGGCTCGGCGTGCCCCGAGCTCGCGCGGACCGCGGCCCGCCGGCAGACGACGGCCTCGACGTGCACTCGACGCACCGGGCGACGGGTCACGACGACGTGGAACCGGACCCGATCGCCACCGAGCTCCTCGATCGACTCGACGTGCAGCGCGCTCGTGCGCGCGCCGGAGTCCACCTTCGCGCGGATCCCGCGGATCCCCCACTCGGGCAGCGCCACCACCTCGGCCCAGCCGAGCACGAGCGCCGAGTCGTCCACGCGCGGCGCACTCTAGCGCAGCCGAGCGCTCGAGGTGGCGCGCGGCGACGGCCGACGCGGCGTCCGGCCTCCGCGCTCAGCGCCCGGGCCGCCCGTGACGCCCCGGCCACGGATCCGGAGCGCGGTCGTCACCCAGCGCGCGCGCGTCCTCCGGCGCCGGGCACTCGCAGCTCGGCGGCGCGCCCCAGGCCGTGCTCCCTCGTTCGCAGGCGGCGCGACAGTCCTCGGCGGCCTGCCGGCGCTCCCGGACGCTCGCGGCGAGCGCCCCCGCGCCGATCGACAGCCCGACGATCAGCAGCCACGCGAGCCGCGGGGGGAGCTCCCGCTCGGCCAGCGCGCGCCAGGCCGGCGGGGCCCGCGTCAGCGCGTCGCTCGCGGGAGGTGAGGCAGCCGACGGCTGCGGACCCGGCGGGAGCGGCGCCGCGGCGGGAGGCGCCGCGCCGACGTCGGGCGGGTCGGCGCGGGGCTCGTCCATGCGCGGTTCTACGGACGAAACGGCGGTTCGATCCGCCGGAGCGGGGAGCCCCTGGCGCCGGCCGCGCTGCGCCAGTAGACGGCGCCCCATGGGACGGACGGCTCTCGCGCTCGCCACCACGACCCTCCTCCTCGCTGCCCTCCCAGGCTGTGGGGACGACGCAGGCGGCACGCCCGCGAGCGACGCGGGGGTCGACTCCGGCCAGCTCGAGGCGGGCGGCGCCGGGGGCGCCGGCCCGGACGCCGCGCCCGACGCCCCCGCCCCTCGGCTGGAGCGGTTCGCCACGGTACCTGGGCCGCTCGACGGCATCGTGGCGTGGGGCAGCGGGGCGGACGCGCGGCTCCTGGTGAGCCGCAGCGTCGCGGGCGAGCTCGCCGCGGTCGACTCGGGAGGCGCTACCGGCAACGCGTTGTTCCTCGCGGCGCCACGCGGCCTGGCGCTCCGGGCGCAGGGTGACGTGCTGGTGTGCGCGCGCCACACCACCGGGACGGGGATCGTGGGGCTGTTCGCGCCCGGCACGCCGACGGTCGCGCCGCTGGTCAACGGCGGCACGAGCCCGTACGGCACCACCGCTTCGGTGGCGGTCGGGCCAGACGACTCCATCGTCTTCACGGATCTCGACGTCGACACCGTCTACCGCGTCGATCCCCAGGGGCAGAGCCCGGTCCTGGTGAGCTCGGACATCTCCCGGCCAGCGGGGCTCGCGTTCGCAGCCGACGGGCGCACCCTGTACGTCGCGTCCGGAGACACCGGCAAGCTCTACGCCATCCCGCGCAGCCCGGCCGTCGGCAGCTTCGGGCCGCCGGCTCAGATCGCGACGGGGTACCCCGGCGTGGGCAGCGTGCACGTGATGAAGAACGGCGATCTCGTCCTGGTGACGCGCGGGAGCGGAGTGGTGCGGCTGCCTCCCTCAGGCGGCGCGGCCGAGGTGATCGCCAGCTCGTCGGAGCTGGTGTCCCCGGCCGCCGGCGCCTTCGGGAACGACGCCTTCGGCACCACCTGGCTCTACGTCGCGGAGTCGGACGCCGGGCGCATCTCACGGATCCGGTTCGACGACGAGCCGATCGCCCTCCCCGTCCGATGACGCGCCTCGACGCCAGCGGGACGGATGACGCCAACCGCGCCTACTACGACGCGTTCAGCGCGCGCTACGAGGCCGAGCGCGGCGAGGCGTCGCGCGGCGGCTACCACGACCTCGTCGACGAGCTCGAGAGCGGGCTCGTGGCGAGGTACGGCGCCGGCCGCGAGGTGCTCGAGGTCGGCTGCGGCACGGGCCTCGTGCTCACGCGCATCGCGCGCGTGGCGCGCCGCGCGACCGGCGTGGATCTCTCCCCGGGCATGCTCGAGAAGGCGCGCGCACGCGGCCTCGATGTCCAGCTCGCGTCGGCGACGACGCTCCCCTTCCCCGACGCCACGTTCGACGTGGCCTGCTCGTTCAAGGTGCTCGCGCACGTGCCCGACATCGACCGCGCCCTCTCCGAGATGGCGCGGGTCGTGCGCCCCGGCGGCCACGTGTTGGCCGAGCTCTACAACCCGTGGAGCCTCCGCGGCCTCGTGAAGCGGACCCTCCCGGCGGGGCGGATCGCGGAGGGAGCAGACGAGAGCCACGTGTACACGCGCTGGGACTCACCCCGCGCGGCGCGCCGGCTGACCCCGGTGGGCTGCCGCTGGGTCGGCGCCCGCGGCATCCGCATCGTGACGCCCGCCGCGCTGGCGATGAAGGGCTCCCTCGGCCGGCGCGTGTTCTCGTCGCTCGAGCGCCGGCTGTGCGACGGCCCCCTGGCGGCCTTCGGTGGCTTCTACATCGCGATCTGGCAGCGCCGCTGAGCGACGCTCAGAACGCGACCCCGAGGGAGACGCCGCCGGGGGCGACGCCGACCCCCACGCCCCACGCTCCGGTCGTCGGGCGCCGCACGACCGGCGGCAGCGGGCGCCGCCGCTCCACGCGCTCGTCGCCGACCCAGGTGAGGTTCGCGTGCACGACGCCGAGCGCCGCGACGCCGACGAACCCCCACCCACCGAAGACGATGACGTCTTGCGCGGTGGAGAGCTGGGCGTTGGTCCGCTCGGGCTCCAGGATGCGGCCGGAGTTCCGCGCCTCGGCGATCTGGCGGTACGCCGAGAGCTGTACCAGCAAGCCGGCGAGCGTCGCGCCCGCGAGCCCGACCTGCACGCCGAGCAGCGTCGCGCCGAGCGCCGGCTGGTCGTTGGAGAGCTGACCGACCCCAAAGGGCACGAAAGCGAGCCAGCGCGGCCGGCGGACGAGCTCGGTCTCGCGGGCCGCGAGCTGCTCGAGCCGCGCGACGCGCTCTCGCTCCGCCCGCTCCCGATCGGCGCGGCGACGCGCCTCCACCGCCGCGCGCTTCGCTCGGGCCCGCTCCTCCTCGACGATACGGCTCCGCGTTGCGTCGCGCACGCGCGCCCACAGCTCGATCACCGCGTCCGGGTACGCGAGCGCATCCGGCGGCGCCATCTGCGGGTTGTCCCTGAGCGCGCGGCGGAGGGGCTCGGCGGCGCTGGCCGGATCGCCGGCGCCGAGCAGGCACGCCGCATGTAGCAGGCGCGTCGCCTCGATCACCCGGGGCTCCGCGAGCGGGCGCGTGCCGCCCAGGTCGAGCAGCGCGCCTGCGAGCCGTGCGCACTCCTCGTACCGCCCCGCCTCGTACAGGCCGAAGACGCGCTGGTGCTCCGCCTCGTCGGAGAGCGCGGGCCCGGGGGCCTCGGGCTTGGGCTGCGCGGCGGCCGGGGTGACCGCCGCCAGGGCCAGCGCGATGAGCGTCACGGCGCGGAGGCGACCCGGGAGCGACGAGACCGCGCGTGGGGAGTGGGGCGAGGGCGACATGCTCGAGGGGGCCGGCGCGCGAGCGAGTCGCGGGCGGCGGACCGGTCCCGTGAGGGACCCCGGCCAGCGTACCGCGGATCGGGAGCGGCTCACCACCCGCACCACGGGACGCGAGCGCTCACCAGGAGAGCGGAGCCCGCTCGCCGGCGATGACGGTGAGCGCCCGCGTCTGGTCGGGCTGTCCATCGCGGCTCAGCGTGCACGTCGCGGACACCCGCCCTCGCGCCATCGGCACCGTCACCTCTCCGCTGCCCGACAGGACCTGCGAGAAGAGCAGCGGGCACCGCGCCGTCCCGCCGGGCGGGACGGCGTAGCCTACCGTCGCCGCGCGAAACGGGAGCGCGAGCTGCACGTTGAAGACGCCGTCCCCCGGCGGCACCGAGATGATCTGCGGCCCCTTCGCCTCGCAGCACGTCTCGCTGGGCGGCACCGCCTCGAACCGATGGGTGCCGACCGGGAGCTCGATCGCCGAGGTGAACCACTCCGCGAACGGCGCTCCGTCCACCAGCACCTGACCGCCCTTCGCGCCTCCCACGGCGATCCGAACCTTGCGCGACCTGGGCTCACCGGCGGGCGGCGCCGCGCGCAAGGAAGGCGGCCCCTCCTGGCGCTCCGGGGGCGCCGACTGGGTGGGGCGCCCGAGCGGGACCGGCACCGGCGCCACCGCCGGGAGCACGCGGTCCACGCGCGGCACGCGCGCCGCCTCCGCCTCCACGTCGCCGAGTCGCGGCGTGAGCACCGACCGCGCGACAGCGTAGCTCGCCCCGGCGACCGCCACGGCCGCGCCGAGCACCGCGCCGCCGCGGCGGAGGTGGCGCCGGAGCCGCGCCTGTCGCGCCAGCCCCGCGACGAGGCGGATCAGCTCTGGATCCGCCGGGCGGTACGCGAGCGCCCGGTTGAAATGCGCTGCGGCCGCCGTGACGTCGCGCGCCGCGCGGGCGCGGACGCCGAGCCCCACCAGCCGGGCGACCAAGTTCTCCTCGTGCTGGCGCCGGTACTCCTCCGGCTGCTCGAGCCACGCGGCGAGCTCGCTCGCGGGGTCGAGGACCTCGACCGCGGCGAGCGCGGCGCGGAGCGCGTTGGCGAGCGACGTCGCGTCCGGCCAGCGCTCTGCGGGATCGTGCGCGAGGGCGCGGCTCACGATCGCCCCGAGCGTCGCGCCGACCGTCGGCTCCGCGCGCTCGGGCGGCACGAACGCGCCATCCAGCACTCGGCGCAGCACCTGCGCCGGGTTCTTGCCGTCGAACGGCAGCTTGCCCACCAGGCACTCGTAGAGCAGCACGCCGAGGCCGAAGACATCGGAACGCGCGTCCACCTCGCCCCCCTCGATCTGCTCCGGCGCCATGTGCGCCGGCGATCCGAGCACCTGCCCCGTCGAGGTGACCCCCTGCGCGTCGAGCAGCTTCGCGATGCCGAAGTCCGTGATCTTCACGCGACTCCCGCCCGGCGACGCGGCCCGCTCCTCCCCGCCGATCCGCACGCCGGTCGGCAGCTCGACGAGGACGTTCTCGGGCTTCACATCGCGGTGCACCACGCCGGCGCCGTGCGCGTGCGCGAGCGCGCTGGCCAGCTCGATCCCGATCGCCGCCGCGATCTCCGCGGGGAGGCGTCCGCGCGAGTGCAGGAGCTTGCGGAGCGTGGTGCCGCGGACGAGCTCGACCACCAGCCAGTGGTCGGCCTCGTCGGCGTCGCTCACGTCGTACACCTTCACGATGCTCGGGTGTTCGAGCTTGGCGACGGCGCGCGCCTCGCTGGCGAACCGCGCGGCGACCTCGGGGCTCTCCCGCAGGTGCCGGTGGATCACCTTGACCGCGACCTCCCGCCCGAGGCGCCGATCGCGCGCTCGGTAGACTCGCGCCATCCCGCCGTGGCCGATCTCCTCGAGGATTTCGTACTTGGAGAGCTCCGGGGCCTCCTCCGCCGGCGCGATCACGGGACGACCTCGACGCGCAGCGCGTTGGTCGCGCCACGCTGCCCGAGCGGCCCGCCATACACGAGGACGAAGCGATCCCCCGGGCCGGCGAGGCCGTGCTCCTGGAGGAGCACCGCCGCGCGGCGGCTCATCTCGTCCGCGTCGCGCAGGAGCTCGAGCGGACGGGGCAAGATCCCCCACGCGAGCGCCAGCCGCGCGAGCGTCCGCGGCTGCTGGGAGAGGGCCAGGATCGGGACCGGCGGCCTTGCCTTGGAGACGAGGCGCGCGGTGTCCCCGCTGGTGGTGAGCGCCACGATGACCCGCGCGCGGACCGTGCGCGCCAGCTGGCAGGCGCTCTCGGCGACGGCCTCGGGGACGGTGCCGTCTGGGACGGAGGCCGGGGGACCGTAGAAGCGGCTCGCCTCCGCCTCCCGGACGATCCGGTCCATCGTCGCGCACGCGTCGATGGGGTGGGCGCCGGTGGCCGTCTCGGCCGAGAGCATCACGGCGTCCGCACCGTCGAACACCGCGCCCGCCACGTCGCTGGCCTCGGCGCGCGTGGGCCGGGGCGAGGTGACCATCGACTGGAGCATCTCGGTCGCCACGATCGCGGGGCGCTGGTGGGCTCGGCACGCCCCGAGGATGGTCTTCTGGACGCCGGGCAGCGTCTCGGGCGGCAGCTCGACGCCGAGATCCCCACGCGCGACCATCGACGCGTCGGCGGCGGCGACGATCGCGTCCAGGTGGGCGACCGCCTGCGCCGTCTCGATCTTGGCGACGATCGCGGGCGGGTGCGCGGCGCCGTCGAGGAGCGCGCGCAGCTCGTCGAGATCGGTCGGGCGGCGCACGAAAGAGAGCGCCAGCCAGTCGACCCCGAGCTCCAGGCCGAGCGCGACGTCACGCCGGTCCTTCTCCGTCAGCGCGCCTCCGCGCACCCGGGCGCTCGGGAGCGCGACGCCCATCCTCGCGCGGAGCGCGCCGCCGTGCTCGACATCGCAGTGGACGCGATCGCCCCGCAGCGCTCGGACGCGGAGCGCCACGTGTCCGTCCGCGAGGAGCACGGCGTCTCCCGGCTGCACGTCCTGCGCGAGCGTCGGGTAGTCGACCGCGATGACCTCGGACGAGCCGCGCGTCCCCGCGACGAGATCCACCGTCTCGCCGGTGACGAGCCCCGGCGGGAAGCCCTCGGAGGCGGTTCGGAGCTTGGGCCCCGCGAGATCCTGCAGCACCGCGATCGGCCGCCCGACGCTCCGGCTCGCTTCACGCACCCGCCGGACCCGCTCGACGTGGTCGCGCGGATCGCCGTGGGAGAAATTCAGGCGCGCCACGTCCATCCCCGCCCTGGCGAGCGCCAGCACCGCGTCGTCGGAGTCGACGGCGGGGCCCAGGGTGCAGACGATCTTGGCTCGCCGGGGCGCCACGGCCCCGAGGATGCCACACCCGCGCCTCGCCGGCGCGCCCTCGCCCGGGGCCCCCGGATGGAGCCAGCCCTTGCGCGCGCCCGCTGCCCGGGCGAGAGCAGCGCCGTGCACGGACTGACACGAACCGCCGACGGCGCGCTCGCGCTGGGCGACCGCCCGCTGGCCGGCCTGCTGCGCGACGCCGGGGCGCCCACGCCCGCGTACGTCTACGACCTCGACGCCATGGCCGCCGGCGCCGCGGACACGCGCGCCGCGCTCGGGAGCGACCGCCACCTCCTGGCGTACGCGGTGAAGGCGAACACGGCGGGCTCCGTCGTCCGGACGCTCGCCCAGCAGGGCGCGGGTGCTGACGTGGTGAGCCGCGGCGAGCTCGAGGTCGCGCTGGCGGCGGGGGTGCCACCGGCGCGCATCGTGATGAGCGGGGTGGGCAAGAGCCGAGACGATCTCGACCTGGCGATCGGGCACGGGATCCGAGCCATCCAGCTCGAGAGCGTCGAGGAGGCGGCGCGGGTGGCCGCGCGCGCGCGGGCGCTGGGCCGCGTCGGGCGCGTGTCGCTGCGCATCAACCCGGGGCTTGAGGTCGACACCCACGCCCACGTCGCGACGGGCCACGACGAGGCGAAGTTCGGCATCGCGCTGGCGGACGTCGCTGCGGCGTGGGCCGCGGTCGACGCCTCCCCGGAGCTCGTGGCCGTCGGCGTGTCGACACACGTCGGCTCGATGCTCACCGAACCGGAGCCGTACGTCGTCGCAGGCCGCGTGGCGTGCGGGGTCGCCCGGGCGCGCCTGGCGAGCGGCGGCCGGCTCGAGCTCGTCGATCTCGGCGGGGGCTTCGGGATCGACTACGGGGGCAGGCCCGCGGTCGCCCCGGCGCGCTTCGTCGAGGCGGCGCTCGGGCTGCTCCAGGCAGAGGGGCTCGACGCCCTGTCGCTCGTCGTCGAGCCCGGGCGCGCGCTGGTAGCCCCGCACGGCGTGCTCGTCGCGTCCACCCTCCAGACGAAGACGAGCGGCGCGCGACGATGGCTGGTGATCGACGCGGGGATGAACGACCTCGTGCGCCCCGCGCTCTACGGCGCGAAGCACCGAGTCGAGCCGGTCGACCGGCTCCCCGGCGGTGCGCCGTGGCGCGTCGTGGGGCCCGTCTGCGAGAGCGCCGACGACTTCGGCGAGCACCCCCTCGGCGATCCGGCGCCGGAGGCCGTCGTCCTTCGAGACGCGGGCGCGTACGGCTTCACGATGGCGAGCGAGTACAACGGCCGCCCGCTGCCCGCGGAGATCTTCGTCGCCGACGGCGCGGTGAAGAGCGTCAGCCGCTCACCGGGGCTCGAGCGCTGGGTGGAGTCCCGCCTCCGCGCCTGAGGACGCCGCGCCCCATCACTTCTTGGCAGGGATCTGGTGCGACGAACGGCGCGCCCGCGGGCGCGTCGTGCTGGGCTTGCGGGGCGCCTGGACGGCAGGGATCGAGGTGCTCGATCCCGAGCGCCCCGGGATGGTCGAGCGCGTGCGGTACACGTCGCCGTCGACGACGAGCTCGACGCCGAGCGATCGCATCCGTCGCGCGAGGCGGTCGAGCTCGACGCCCGGCGCGACGAGGAGACCGGAGGGTGGGGACGGGTCGAGGAAGAGATCGGCGGTCTGGCGGCGCGTGCGCAGCAGCTCGCGCACCTCGGGATCCTCCACCCAGAGAAACGCCTCGACGCGCGCCAGCTCGGCGCGACCGACCACCGCGCTCGCCTGCGCGAGGACGCGCGCTACCGGATCGGGCAGCCCGGCCAGCGCCTCGAGCTGCTCGCGCACGGTGTCCGTCTCCACGCCGGCGGCCAGCGCGAGCGCGATCGACGCCGGCGTCACGACCAGGTCCAGCTCGCCACCGACCGAGCCGAGCTCGACGAACTGAGCGCACGCGAGGACCGCGCCGACGCGGGCGCCGCGCCCGACGCGCAGCGTGGCCGAGTCGAGGTATCGACTCCCGTCCTGGGGCGAGCTCGGTCGCTCGGCCGCCAGAAACGCCCGGCCGCGCGGCGTCAGCCGCAGCGCGGGGCCCTCGAGTTCCGTCTCGCCGGGCTCCAAGTCGCCGAGGTCCACGATGCCGAGCGCCGGGAGGCTCACCGTGGCCACTCGCCGCGCGACCTCCAGCGGGCTCGTCGGCTCAAGCCCGTTCCGGAGCGCCCACCGCTCGAGGAGCCGCGCGAGGCCGGCGATGCGGCCGTCCGCGCGTACGTAGGACGCGACGGCCTCCCACGGAGCCCAGGTGTCATCCCCGAGCTCACGCAGCGCGTCGAGCACGAGCTCCCGGATGACGCCGCCCGTGCTGGCCTCACGCGTCTCGATCGAGACGCGGAGGACCTCGCCATCCGGCCGCGCTTCGTCCCAGGCGCCGCCCCGGCTCCACGCCGCGAAGAGCGCGTAGCCGAGCTCGCCGACCCGCAACGACCCCGGCGGCGACGCGAGGTCGACCGCGGAGCGATCCCACAGCCCGATCGCGCGGCTCAGCGCCGCCAGGAGCGCGACAGTGTCGGCGTCGCGCCCGAACCGACCCGCAAACCGGGCCAGGAGTGACCGCGGCGTGCCCACCCCGGGGCGGACCTCGGTCGTCGGATCGCGGACGCTCATCGCTGTCGCCAGCGCCAGCGGCACCGGATCGACGGCGAAGCGCGCGCGCCGCGGCGCGTGGTCGGCCGACAGCACGCGGCTCGCGATCTCGCGGCGCTGGGCGTCGCGCTCGGCGCGAGTCGCCGCGCCGACGATCGCCGCCACCTCGGTCGGGACCACGTGGCGGTTCGGGTGCACCGGGATCAGGAACCCGCGACGCTCCAACGCGAACCCGACGCCCCTCCGCGAGGGCGTCGCCCCGGTGGCGCCGCGCAGGCGCATCGGCTCCCGCTCGAGGTCGAGCAGCTCGTCCGTCTCCACCTCTCCGCCGACCTTCTCGATCGAGCGGAGGAGCTTGCGCTCGAGCGGCGCCAGCTGGTCGATCTCGGCGCGCAGCCGCGCGGAGTCCTCGAAGATCTCCCATACCAGCTCGAGGCCGAGCACGACCGGAGGGGTCGACGGCCGGCCGGTGTAGTGGGCGACCATGCTCCCGGCGACCTCCGGGGAGCACTGAGCCAGCAGCGCTCGGATCCCGCGCGGGTCATCGCCCTCCCAGGACCGCAGCAGCAGTTGATGCGCCACGGGCAGCAGCAGCTCGGTGCCCCGGCAGCCGTCCCGCCGGAACAAGACCCCCCGCGACAGCAGCGGCGCCGCGGCGTCCGGGACGGCCGCCACAGCGAGCACCCCGCGCGCCTCCGCCACGCGCAAGAGCAGCTCGCGGGTGGCCGGCTCGAGCTGGGACGGGTCCCGGAGCTCCGGGAGCGCGACCAGCGATCGGGCGACCTGCGTCGGGACGTCGATGCGCTTCGCCTCGTCGACCACGATGTTGAGGCGTGAAATGAGCGCGGGGAGCTCCCCCTCCGGCAGCGCCCGCAGCACCTCGACCAGCCGCAGTCCGCTCCGGCTCGGGCACTCCCCGCTTGCTGGCGGGGAGTCGGAGGCGGCTTGGAGCGGTTCTCGCATCCTCCAACCGCTACGAGCGATTCGCCCTCCTGTCCAGGGAAAACGGCGCGGCGGCCGGCCGCCGGGCGGCCCCGGCCCACGCCTCGGGTAGGCTCGGCGCGTGCTCCTCCGAGATCCCGTCCACGGGCTCATCGCCTTCGAGTCCGCGGAGAGCGCCCTCCTGCCGCGCCTGCTCGAGACGGCGGAGGTGCAGCGGCTCCGGCGCATCAAGCAGCTCGGGCTCGCGTCGCTCGCCTACCCCGGCGCCGACCACACGCGGTTCAGCCACGCCATCGGCACCGCCCACGTGATGCAGCGCCTGGTCGAGCGCCTGCGCGCGCTCCACGGCGAGCTCCCCTACTGGCAGCGGCTGACGAGCGAGCGCGCCCGCGAGGCGTTGGTCGCCGCGCTGCTCCACGATCTCGGCCACGGACCCTTCTCCCACCTCTTCGAGGAGGCGCTGCCGGACGGCCCCCGGCACGAGGAGTGGACCCGCCGCGTCCTCCTCGACGACGGCACGGAGGTCGGGCGTTCGCTCCGGGAGGTCGACCCCGCCCTCCCCGCCCGGGTCGCCGAGCTCGTGCACGGGCGCCACGAGCTCGGCTACCTGGCGCGCGCGGTGAGCGGCACCTTCGACGTGGACCGCTCCGACTACCTGCTCCGCGACGCCCATTTCACCGGGGTCTCCTACGGTCGCTTCGATCTCGACTGGCTGCTCCGGAGCTTCCGCTTCGGCGACGCCCCCGAGACGGAGGGTGGCCCCGGGCTCGCGATCGACGGCGCGAAGGGGCTGCCCGCGATCGAGTCGTTCGTCCTCGCCCGGCTCTTCATGTTCCAGCAGGTGTACTTCCACAAGGCGGGCCGGGCGGCCGAGCAGATGATCACGCGGATCCTCGCCCGGGTGCGGGTGCTGCTCCTCGACGGGCAGCGGCTCCCCGGGGTCCCACCGGCGATCGCGACGCTCGCGATGACGGGCGACTGCTCGCTCGGGACGTACCTCGAGCTGGACGACGCGGTGCTGTCGGTCGCGCTCCGCGCCTGGCAGGACGCGCCCGACCCGATCCTGGCCGATCTCGCGCGGCGGATGAACCGTCGCCGGCTCTTCAAGACCCACGAGCTGCTCGGCGAGCAGCGCGAGCCCGAGGCTCGCCAGCGGGCGCTCGAGCGCGCGCGCGACGTGGCGCGCGGTCACGGGCTCGCGCCCGAGCACTACGTCGGGCTGGACGTGGCCGAGGACGTGCCGTTCGCGGGCGAAGACGAACCGCTCACGGTGATCTTGGGGGGCGGGCGACGGGCGCGGCCGTCCGAGGTGTCGTTCCTGCTCGCGCGCCTGCAGTCGGAGCGCCTGCGACGCGTGCGGCTGGTGTTCGCGCCCGAGATCCGCGAGGCCGTGGTCGCGGCCGTCGAGGCGGACGCTCCGCACGGCGCCGTCACATGAGCGATCGCGCGCGGTAGAGCGCCCAGTCGATCGCGCGCTCCACGCGACTCCGCGCCAGGTGCGCCTCGCGGCGGACCTCGCGGGAGCTCTCGAGATCGTCGAGGAAGCTCCGCGCGAGCTCGCCCACGAAGCCGGGATCGGCCACCGTGAGGCTGAGCTCGAGGTTGTAGCGGAGCGAGAGGTGGTCCAGGTTGAACGAGCCGATGGTGCACCAGTCGTCGTCCACGAGGGCCGTCTTCGCGTGGAGCACGCGGCCGTACCACTCGAAGATCCGCACCCTCCCCGAGAGCAGCCGATCGTAGCTCGCGCGAGCCGCCCTCCGGACGACCTCCACGTCGCTCGTCCCCGGGAGGAGCACGCGCACGTCGACGCCGCGGGCCGCCGCGCGCGTCAGCGCCTTCAGCACTCCAGAGCTCGGGAGAAAGTAGCTGTTGGTGATCCACACCCGCCGGGTCGCCGTCGCGATGTGGTGGACGTACGCCCGGACGATGGAGAGCTGGCTCCTGAACCACCGCTCCCCGAGCACCCGCGCCTGGTGCGTGCCGACCGGCGCGGCGACGGGCAGGCGTCGCAGCGCGCCTCGCCCCCCTCGCTCCCACGCGCGGGCGAACAGCTCCACGAGCTGCGCGGCGACGGGCCCCTCGATGCGCACCGCGTCGTCGCGCCAACCATCGCCGCCGTCCTCCTCGGGCAGCCACTGGTCCGCGAGGTTGATCCCGCCGGTGAAGCCGGCGCGACCGTCTACGACGAGCAGCTTGCGGTGGGTGCGACGTAGCAGCGTCGTGAGCTCGAAGCGATCGCGCCAGGGAGCGATCGGGTTGACCTCGTGCACCCGCGCACCCGACGCCTCGAGCTCGGCGAACATCCTCCGATCGGCCGCCGCCGAACCGAAGCTGTCGTACATGAGCGCGACCTCCACGCCCCGCCGCGCCGCGGCGCCGAGCGCCGTCGCGAACCGCCGGCCGACGCGATCGGAGTCGAACCAGTACATCTCGAGCAACACCTGATCGCGCGCGCCGGCGATGGCTTCGAGCATCGCGGGGAACGCCTCGCGGCCGTCACGGAGGAGCGTCGCCCGGTTGCCGCCGACGAGGCGCTCATCCAGGGGCCGCTGCGGGCGCGCGCGCCTCCCGGCCGTCACGGGCGACCTCCCACGGGACATCGAGGGAGTCATGCCACGGACGGCGCGCGCGCGCTGCGCCGCGCGCTCAGCGGCGGGTGAACGCGACGACTTTGTAGTCTCCCAGCCGCTCCAGCGCCGGCGACACGCCGAGCACCCGCTCGCCCACCTCGACCGCCGGACGGACGATGGCGTCGGGCAGCTCGCGGAACGCGAGCGCATACCGAGCCGGGAAGAAGAAGAGCCCCTCGCGGTGGACGAGGTCGAGCCCGAGCCGGGACGCGCGCTCGACCAGGCCGTCCACCGAGAGCCGGAGGATGCGCCGGAGGAGCCGCGACTCGTGCAGGGGCTCGATCAGCACCAGCTTCGCGCCGCGCGCCGGGAGCGCCGCGAGGTGCCCGAGCGCCTGATCGAGCTCCGCGGTGTCCCGGCACGCGAGCGTGAGGCACCCGATCACGACGACCGCGTCGAACGCGCCGTGCAGCTCCGCCGGGAACGGCTCACGCACGTTGCCCACCTGGAACTCGGCGCTCAGGCCCTCGGCCCGCGCCTCGCCCGCCGCGGCCTCGACGGCCTTCGGCGAGAAGTCCCAGCCCGTCACCCGGGCGCCGCGCCGCGCGAGGTGGTGGCTCGCGCGCCCCGTGCCGCACCCGACATCCGCTACGCGCCGGCCGCGCACGTCCCCGAGGAGCCGGTCGAGCACCGCCATCTGCCGCCGGTGCACCTCGCGGTTGTAGGCGTTGCTCGGCCAGTTGCTGCGCGCGAGCCCGGAGTAGGCCGTGGCCTTCATGTCCCAGTAGCCGGGAGAGTCGTAGAGCCCCTGCTTCCGCGAACGATCGCGGATGAGCTCGAGCCAGGTTCGCCCTCGAGTCACTGCGCCCTCCCCTCGCTCGCCACGCTGGGCTCGGGCCGGGTCGTGATCTGGATGAGATCCATCGCGGCACGCGCTCGGGCCTCGGCGTCCTCTCGGGAGGAGCCCGCAGCGAGGACATGCCCGGCGCGCTGGCTGCCGTCCGTCAGCGGCCCGACGAGCTTCCCCGGCTCGACGTACACCTGGGCGTCGACGACCCCGGGCGACCGGCGCGCCGCCTCGAGCCCGGTCACGGACTGGACGCGCCCGGCCCGCGCGACGAGGAACCGGCCGGTCGCGCCGCCGTGACGCGCCGCCTCTGCGCCCGCGCGCTCCCAGTCGGGGCGGTCGAGCGCGACCCCCAGGATCCGGCGGTACAGCGAGACCCCGCTCGCGAGGAGCGTCACGTCCGGATCCAGGCCGCCGCCCAGGCGATGCGCTGTCTCCACCAGGAACGCGCCCCTCGGCCCGAACCGGACCTGCGTGTACGTGGGGCCGCGCCGGATCCCGAGCGCTCGCGCGCCCCGGCGAGCGGCGTCCTCGACCGCGCGGAGCGCCGCCGGCTCTAGCCCAGAGGGGTACACCTCCGCGAAGGTGATCCCGGGTGGATCGGGGTACGTGGTGATGATCCGCTCGGTCACCGCCAGCACCTCCGTCTCGCCGTCGGCGGTGTACGCGTCCACGCTGTACTCCGAGCCCTCCACGAACTCCTCGACGACGCAGACGGGCGCGCCCCGCTCCTCCGGCGCGTTGCCGCTCGCGTCGCGCGCGGCCTCCAGCGCTGCGGTGGCCGCCGCCAGGAGCTCCGACTCGTCTCGCACGACGCGCACGCCCCGCTGCCCCCAGCCGCGAGACGGCTTCACCACGAGCGGGAGCCCGTGCTCGCGGGCGAACGCGCTCACCTCGTCGAGCGAGCGAGCGGCGCGGTAGGCCGGCGACGGCGCGTGGCCGGCGGCGTAGAGCGCGCGCATGTCGTGCTTGTGGCGCATGGCCGCCAGCAGCTCCGGCGTCGCGTAGAAGGGCAGCCCGAGCGCTCGCGCCGCCTCGGCCACCGGGGCGAGCGCCAGCTCGGAGCCGCAGGTGGTCAGGGCGTCCGCGCCGTGCTCGCGGGCGGCGCGGACCAACGCCCCCGCGTCGGCCGTGGAGGCCTGCGCGTACGCGTCACACGTGGCGACGCCGACCGCGCCGGGGTTGGCGTCGGCGCCCACCACGTACAGGCCCTCGCCCCGCGCGAAGCGCAGCAGCCCGAGCTGCGGGAACCCGCAGCCTACGATGAGCACACGGCGCGTCACGGCGCGCCCTCCGTCCCGGTGCGGACGCGGGCCGACCTGGGCGGCGCCTCCTCGGGGGGCGCCCCAGCCGCGCGCGCGACGCGGAGCGCGCCGGCCACGGACTCGCCCCCTGGGTCCCCGAGGCGTGCGCGGGCCGCCGCGCCGCGGAGCTCGTCCGCCACGCGATAGAGCGGGCGATCCTGCATCTGCACGAAGATCCGCCCCACGTACTCGCCGATGACCGAGAGGGCGATCAGCTGGAGCCCGCCGAGCACGACCACGGCGGCGAACATGCTCGTGTAGCCCAGCGTGATGTCCACGCCGAGGAGCTTCTGCGCCACCCGGTAGGCGGCGAACGCCATGCCCCCGAGGGCGATCACGACGCCCGTCCCCCCGATCAAGCGGAGCGGCCGCACGCTGAACCCGACGGTGAGGTCGAGCGCGTGGTTCACGAGCTTGCCGAGGGTGTACTTCGTCTCACCGGCCTTCCGCGCCGCGTGCGCGACGGGGATGCTCACGGCCCGCGCGCCGCTCCACACCACGAGCGCGCTGAAGAACTTCCGCTTCTCGGGGAGCGACGCGATGAGGCGCGCCACATCGCCCCGGATGACGCGGAACGTGGTCACGTCGGGCGGGAGCTCGATCCCGAGCAGGCTCCTCATCACCCGCACCAGGAGCCGGGAGGCCAGGACACGGTGCCAGGGGTCCTGCCGGCGCTCGCGGGCGCCGAAGACCACCTCCCACCCCTCGGCGCGTCGCGCGAGGAGCTTCGGGATCTCCTCGGGAGGGTTCTGCAGATCGCCGTCCGTCTGGACGACCCACCGCCCCGTCGACGCGAGCATGCCCGCCTGGACGGCGGCCTCCTGCCCGTAGTTTCGCGCGAAGCGGACGGCGCGAAGCTCCGGGACCTCGGCGACCAGGCGCCGCAGCAGCACGGGCGTCTCGTCCCGGCTGCCGTCGTCCACCAGCACGAGCTCGAACGTCTCTCCCGTCGCCCGGAGCACCGCCACGAGGCGCTCCACCAGCTCCTGGACGTTCCCCTCCTCGTTGTAGAGCGGGACGACGACGCTCACGTCGACGCCGGCGTCGCCTGCGCCGCGCGCGGGGGATCCATCGATCACGCGCGACCGCCTACCACGAGCCCTCGGACCCGCGAAGCCCCGCCTCGCGGCCCCGGGGTCGCTATCCCCGCGCCGCCGCCTCGACCTCGGCCACGACGGCCTCGACCACTCGGTCGACGTCCGCCTCGGGCAGGCCCGGCCAGAGCGGCAGCGAGAGCGTCCGCTCGCCGAAGTCGGCCGCGATCGGGAAGGCTTCACGACGGTAGCCGAACCGCTCGCGGTAGTACGCGAGCGTATGCACCGCGCGGTAGTTGATGGCGCAGCCGATCCGGCGCCGCCCGAGGCCCTCCAGCACCGCCTCACGGGTCCCGCTCGGGACGAGCACCGCGAACAGGTGCCGCCCGCTCGTCCCGGCCTGGGGCACGAGTTCGATCCCGGCCTGGCCCTCGAGCCCCCGCTCGTAGCGGCGCGCCAGCGCCTCGCGGAGCGCGCGCTTCTCCTCGATCCGGGGGAGCTGCGGGAGGAGCAGGGCGGCCTCCACGTCCGTCATCGCGGCCTTGTACCCGAGCTCGACCAGGTCCCAGTGCTGGTAGCTGCCGCCGTGGCGGGACGCGGCGTCCTTGGACACGCCGTGGTTGCGCAGCCGCGCGATCCGCTCGGCGAGCGCGACGTCGTGCACGGCGACCGCGCCGCCGTCGCCGCTCGTGAGGTTCTTGGTGGCGTAGAAGCTGAAACAGGTGGCGTCGCCGAGCGCCGCGGTGCGCAGGGCACCGTCCCTCGCCTCCACCGCGTGCGCGGCGTCCTCGACCAGCCAAAGGTCGTGCTGGTCCGCGAGCTCGCGCAGCGCGCGCACGTCGGCGAGCTGGCCGTAGAGGTGCACCGCGATGATCGCCTTCGTACGCGGCGTGATCGCGCGCGCCACGGCGCTCGGGTCGAGGAGTCCCGTCCGCGGGAGCACGTCGGCGAAGACGGGCGTCGCGCCGGCGTGGAGCACGGCGTTCGACGTCGCGACGAACGTCATCGGCGTGGTGATGACCTCGTCCCCCGGGCCGACGTCCATCGCGCGGAGCGCGAGCAGCAAGGACGTGGTGCAGCTCGAGGTCCCGACCACGCGGGGCACGCCGAGGTGCTCCGCGAGGGCCCGCTCGAACGCGCCGACGCGCGGCCCGAGCGTGAGGAACAGGGACGCCAGCGTCTCGCGGACGCTCGCCGCCTCGGCCTCGCCGAGGGAGTGACGGTAGAACTCGATGGGGCGCGGGGGATCGTGGGTCACGGAGGCTCCGGCGTGGGTCACGGCAGCTTCTTGGCGGCGTCGCACGAGAGTCGATCGCCCCGCTGGCACGCCCGATCGAGCAGGCTCCGCGCCATGGCCCCGCGGGACGCCGCCTCCAGCAGCCCCGCGAGCCCGCAGTCGCGGACGTTGCCCGCGTTGCAGGCCTTCACCAGGGCCATGCGCCGCTCGACCCCCGGCACGAGCGGCCGCTGCGCGCCGAAGAGCACGATCATCGCCGCGCACCCGAGCTCGGACCCTCGCTGGCAGGCCAGCTCGAAGCCGCGCTTCGCCTGGTCCGGGCTGGTCGCCCACTCGAGCCGCCCCAGGTGCGCGCACGCCTCCGCCTGCCCTCGGTAGCACCCGCGCCGGTAGTACACCGAGGCGAGCACCGGGTTGGGCGCGGCCGCGCCGCCGGGCTCGTGGGCCGCCCCGAGCTCGACGCAGCTCGCCGCCACGCGGCCAGCGCACGCCCTTCGATGCAGGTCGAGCGCGGCCGGGACCTCCCGCGCCACGCCATCCCCCGAGAGCAGCAGGGTGGCCGCGGCGGCGCAGGCGGAGTCGGCGCCGCCGTCGCAGCCCCGCCGGAGCAACCCGAGCGCGCGCGGTGTGTCCTGGGAGAGGCCGCCGGCGCCACGCAGCGTCGCGGCGCCGAGGCGCTCGCAGGCCACGGCAGCGCCCGCGTCGCAGGCCTTCGCGTAGATCCCCATCGCGCGCGCCTCGTCCTTGGCCACGCCCTCGCCCGCCTCGACCAGCGCGCCTAGGGCTGCGCAGGCCTCCGGGACGGCGCCGTCGCAGCCCTGTTCGAGCGCGGCCGCCGCCTTCGCGGGGTCGCGCGCGGCGCCCTGCCCGGAGAGGAGGAGCTGGCCGAGGTGGCCGCAGCTCCCCGCGTGGCCCTTCTGACACTGCGCCTCACAGGTCGCGCGATCGGCCGGATCGCAGAGGTAGGCCGCCGCGGCCCCCGGCGCGACGCACTTGCCCTCGGCGAACACCAACCCCGCCGGGCAAGCCGGCTCCGCCGCCGCTCCGGCGCTCGGCTCGGCCGCCGCCGGGGGCGCCCCCTCCGCGGGCGCGGCCAGGATCGGCACCAGGGTGATGCGGACGGGCGCGGCGCACTGCGGGGGCGGCTTCGACGCGTCCGGCGACGCGTCGCCGCAGGCCTTCGGGTTGCCGTCCTGGGTGCGAGACTGCCGCGAGCTCTCGGACGAACCGCCGGCGCCGGCGCCGAACACCTCGGCCGCCGCGCGGACGCGCGCCTCCGAGCCCTGCTCGAGCACGAAGGCACCGACCGTGGCGCCACGAACCCAGTGCGTCGCGCCCTCGCACGCCCCCTGGAGATCCGCGCGGGTGGGGCCCACCCACGTCGTGCGCCGCTTCCCGACGAGGATCATCGCCACGTCGAGCGTCGACGCGCGCGTCACCCCCCCGCCCACGGCGCCGCCCGAAAAGGGCAGGTTCGCGCTCACCTCGTCCGCCCCGGAGAGCCGGACGACCTGCTCGCGCTTCGTCATCCCCAGGTAGCCGTACGTCCCCTCGAGCTTGCACTCCGTGAGGAGGCGCAGCCCCTTGCAGTCGTAGGCGACCACGGCGACGCCCTGCTTCATCGCGATCTCGAGATCGCCACGATCCTCGGCGCGCCAGTCGACGACCAGCGGCTCGGCGCCGCGCGCCACGTCGTGGCAACCCGGCGCTTGCTCCCCAAGGGCGGCACCGGCGCTCCGCTCCGGGGGACGCACCGCCTCGGCGGCCGCGCCCGCGCCGCAGGCGGCGAGCGGGACGGAGGCGAGGAGGGCGATCGAGGCGCTGGAGCGGAGCGGTGGGCGCATCCCGCGCCGATAGCGCACGCCGCGGCGCGGGCCAACCGGCGAGCCGGGCCTGCGGGCCGCTCGCGGGGCGCCTGCGCCGTTCACGGCCGCGCGAGGATGCGGCCGTCGAGCGCGACCTCGGCGTAGGCCCGCTCGACCTCGGCGAGGAAGAGGTAGTGCTTGAGCGTGTAGCAGCGACGATCCGCGGGATCGAGGCGCCCCTCCCGCAGGCCGGCGAGGACCTCGGCGATGCCCTCGTCGATCGACGTGGGGGGCGTCCAGCCGAGCGTTCGACCGATCTTGGCGAAGCCGACGTTGTAGTCCCGGCGGTCCGGATCGGTGCCCGCCATCACGATCTCGGTGCCCGGTACCTGGTCCCGGATCCGGTACGCGAGGTTCACGATCCGGGTGTTGTTCGCGTCCGAACCGACGTTGAGCACCTGTCCCCCCGCCACCGCGGCGGGGGCCTCGAGCACCCTGCGGAACGCCTCGGCCACGTCGCGCACGTGGACGAACGGACGCCACTGGCGGCCCCCGCCCTCGACGGTGATCTTGCGGTCCACCCAGGCGTTCTTCGTCATCACGTTGATCGCGACGTCGAGCCGAGTCCTCCCGGAGAGCCCGAAGACCGTCGCGAGGCGGAGCGCCGTCACCGGCAGCCCGCGCTCGGCCCCGAGCGCGAACAGCCCGCGTTCCGCGTCGGCCTTGCAGTGCGCGTAGAGCGACACGGGCGCGAGGCCGCTCTCCTCCGTGAGCGAGGTGCTCTCGCCGTGGCCGTACACGCTGCAGGACGACGCGAACGCGATGCGCTGGACGCCCGCCTCCGCCGCGGCGCGCGCCGTGGCGAGGCACGCCTCGAGGTTGATCGCGCGCGTGAGGCCCGGGTCGAGCTCGCACGCAGGGTCGTTCGAGATCCCTGCCAGATCCACCAGGGCGTCTACCCCCTCGAACGCGCCGCTCGGCACGTCCCGCAGGTCGGCCCGCAGGAGGCGCAGGCGCGCCCCGTGCCGCGCGCGGGCCGCGGCCAGCGGCTCCTCGCCGAAGAAGAAGCGATCCAGCACCGTCACCTGGTGACCCGAGGCGAGCAGGTGCGGGACGAGCGTGGAGCCGAGGTAGCCGGCCCCGCCGGCGACGAGAACGTGCATGGGCGGGCGCTGATACTCGACTCCCCGGGTGCAGGCCAGTGCGCCGCCGGAGTCGGCCCCAGCCCCCGCGGGCCGGGCGCCCGGCGGCCCCGCGCTCGACCTGGGCGCCCACGGACGCGCGGGCCCGCCGGCGGGCTAGCCCTCGAGCAGGTCCCCGAGGCGCGACTCCAGCCTCGCGCGCAGGATCTGCTCCACCTCGCGCGACTCCGTCGCGCCCTCGATCGCCCGCGCGACCTCCTCGGCCTCGGCCAGCGTGACCCGCGAGAGCGCCTCGGCGACGTGAGGGAGCGCCGAGGGCTCCATGCTCAGATCGCACACGCCCATCCCGACGAGCAGGACCGCGGACAGCGGGTCGCTCGCCATCGCACCACAGAGCGCGAGCGGACGCCGCCTCGCGCCGGCCGCCGCGACGACCCCCCGCACCAGGCGCAGGACTGCAGGATCCCAGTAGCTCCCGAGCCGCGCCAGCGCGGCGCTCGCTCGGTCGACGCCGAGCGTGTACTGGACGAGATCGTTGGTCCCGATGCTGAAGAACTCCGCCTCGCGCGCCAGCGCGTCGGCGAGCAGCGCCGCCGATGGCACCTCAATCATGACGCCGAGCGGCACCGCCTCCGGGAACGGCTCTCGCCGCTCGCGGAGCTCGCCCGCGGCGAGCTCCACCAGCGCCTTCACCTGGGCCACCTCGCCGAGCGTCGCCACCATCGGGATCATGATGCGCGCCGTGCCGTGCACCGCCGCCCGCAGGATCGCGCGGAGCTGTGCCAGCAGCAGCTCGGGCCGGGCGAGCGCCAGCCGCACGCCGCGCACCCCGAGCGCCGGGTTCGCCTCGGGCGCTGCGCCGAACGCGGGAGACGCCTTGTCGCTCCCGAGATCGAACGTCCGGAGCGTGACCGGATGGGGGTGGAACGACTCGAGCACACCGCGGTACGTCTCGTACTGTTCCTGCTCCGAGGGCGCCTCGACGCGGTCGACGTAGAGGAACTCCGTTCGGTAGAGCCCCACGCCCTGCGCTCCCACCTCCGCGGCCTCGCGAGCTTCGCTCGGGAGCTCGAGGTTCGCGCGGAGCGCCACGCTCCGCCCGCATCGCGTCGTCGGCGAGCGGCCGCGCCCGGCCCGCCGCCCGCGCTCCAGCGCCTCGTGCCGCTCGGCTCGGGCGCCGGCGTCGGCCAGCAGCTCGGTGTCCGGCCGCACGACGACGCGCCCCCGCAGACCGTCGACCAGGATCCGGTCGCCCTCGGCGACGTGAGCCAGCACGTCCGCTACCCCGACCACGGCCGGGATGTGGAGCGCCCGTGCGAGGATCGCCGTGTGGCTCGTCCGCGTGCCGACCTCGGTCACGAGCGCGGCCACCCGCTCGCGCGTGAAGCCCGCCGTCTCGGCCGGGGAGAGGTCGTGGGCGACGATGATGACGGGCTCACCGGTGAGCGACGCCATCGCCCCGCGCGGTCGCCCCGAGAGCGCGCGCTGGAGCCGCTCGCCCACGAACCGCAGGTCGTGCGACCGCTCGGCGAGGTACGAGTCCCCGGCCCCCGCCAGCGCCGAGGCCATCGCGTCGATGGCGCGCTCCAGCGCCCACTCGACGCCCATGCGTTCGTCCCGCACGAGCGCGGCCACTCGCTGTCTCAGCGTCTCGTCCTTCACCATCAGGACATACGCCTCGAGGATCGACGCCTCGACCCGGGCCGGCGAGGACCGGACCCGCTCCGCGACCTCGAGCAGCCCGCGCGCGGCCGACGCCACGGCGAGGTCGTAGCGATCGAGCTCTTCGTCCTCTTGCTCCGGCTGGACGCGCCGGTGCACGACCGCCGGACGGCGGGTGTCGACGACGTGGACGCTCGCGTACGCGAGGCCAGCGGACCCCGCGAGGCCATGGAGGACGATGGAAGGCGCCTCGGAAGGGCTCGACACCATCGCCTCAGTCCGGCTCCCCGAAACGCGCCGCCATCAGCTCGCCCAGCGAGGCGATCGCCTCCTCTGCCTCGTCGCCGTTCGCCTCGATCTCCAGCACCGTGCCCTTCGACCCGCAGAGCAGCAGGACCCCCATCACGCTCTTGGCGTTCGCCGCCTGGCCGTCGCGGCGCACCACGATGTCACACGGGAACCGCGACGCGAGCTGGACCAGCTTGGTCGCGGCGCGCGCGTGCAGGCCGAGTCGGTTGACGACCTCGAAGCTCCCACGCGCGGTGCCCATGGCCTCCCGCAGATGATATCATGAACCCCGCGCGGCGCCGGGCTCGCTCGGCCGGCCGTCCCCGGCCGAGCGCTCGACATCCCGGTGCACCACGTCGAAGTGGGGGCCGCCGGGGGCAGCCAGGAGCGCGCGAAAGTGCTCGGCCAGCGCCACCGAGCGATGCCGGCCGCCCGTGCAGCCGATGCCGATCGTCAGGTAGCTCTTCCCCTCGGCCTCGTACCGCGGCAGGCAGAAGCGCAGGAGCCCGATCGCGTGCTCGACCAGCTCGCCGGTGTCCGCCTGGGCGAGGACGTAGTCGCGGACGCGCGCGTCCGTCCCGGGCAGGGCCGTCAGCTCGGGGACGAAGTACGGGTTTTGCAGGAACCGGACATCGAGGAGCATGTCGGCGTCGACGGGCGCGCCGTACTTGAAGCCGAACGAGACCAGGCGCACTCGCATCCTGGGCGCTCGCCCCCCGGCCGGACCGAAGCGCGCGACCACCCGCGCCCGCAGCTCGTGCACGCTGAGCGCCGTCGTGTCCACGATGAGCGAGGCGCGGGCGCGGAGCGACGCCAGGCGCTCCCGCTCCGCGTGGATGCCGTCCAGCACCGCGACCGCCGCGGCCTCGGCGCCCGGCGCGGACAGGGTGGAGAGCGGGTGCGGGCGCCGGGTGCTGGAGAAGCGACGCAGGAGCGCCTCGTCGCTGGCGTCGAGGAAGAGCACGACCACCTCGCGCGCGCCGCGCGCGCCGAGCTCGTCGACCGTCGCCTTCACCTCGTCGAGGAACGTCCCGACGCGCACGTCGATGCCGAGCGCGAGGCGCTGCACCCCACCGCGCTCGCAAGCCTCGACGGCCTGCGCGACCACCGGCGTCGGGAGGTTGTCGACACAGTAGAAGCCCAGATCCTCCAGCGCGTGGAGCGCGGTCGACTTGCCCGCGCCGGACAGGCCCGTCACCACGACCACGGTGCTGGTCGTCATCGGCGGGGCCTCGCGCTTGCGGGCGGGGGCAGCGCGCTCTCGTTCGGCGAGGCCACCCGCGGCGCCAAGCCCGCAGGCGCGCCCTGCGCCACGCGGTCCACGGCCTGGACCAGATCGCGCCCGGCGTTGCGCCCCGCCTGGCGGAGCAGCTCGTTGCGGGCGGCGATCTCGATGATGCTGCTCATATTGCGCCCGGAGCGGACGGGCAGCGTGACCGCGCGTACGGGTACGCCGAGGACCGGCTTACGGCGGTCGTCGAGTCCGAGGCGATCGATCTCCGAGTCGGGCTTCTCGAGCTCGAGCTCCACGACGATGTCGATGCGCTTCCGGTCGCGGATCGCCGTCACGCCGTACAGGTCTTTGATGTCGAGGATCCCGAGCCCTCGCACCTCGATCAGGTGACGGAGCACCGGCGGCGCCTGCCCGAACACCATCCCGGGCGGGCGGTAGTCCACCTCGATCGCGTCGTCCGCCACGAGGCGATGCCCGCGCATCACCAGCTCGAGCGCGCACTCGCTCTTGCCGATCCCGCTCCGTCCCAGCAGGAGCACCCCGACCTCGAACACGTCCACGAGGACGCCGTGGATGCGCGTCCGTGGCGCGAGCCGCTCGTCGAGCAGCGCGTGCAGCGCGTTGATCGCCGCCGAGGAGCGGTGCGGGCTGGAGAGCAGCGGCGTCTGGGTCGCCTCCGCCTCGGCGACGAGCTCCACCGCCGGGGACGCCCCGCGCGTGACGAGGACGCAGGAGAGGCCGAACGAGAACAGCGCGCGGGCCGCCTCGACGCGGCGGGCGGGCTCGAGGGACTCGACATACGAGAGCTCGGTCTCGCCCAGCACCTGCACCCGGGTCGGTACGACCCCGTGGCGGTGGCCGACCAGGGCGAGCCCGGACTTCTGGACGCGGGGGTGCGTGATGCGCCGGTCGAGCCCGCCCCCCCCCGCCAGCAACGAGAGCGACAGGTCGAGCGCCGGATCCCCGAGGAGCTCCCGAACCGAGACCGGCGGTCCCTGCTGCTCGTGGGCTTCCCGTCCGATCGTCGTCACCCCCCGCGCCTCCGGTTCGCGGCCCGGCCTCAGCCGAGCGCCTCGTCTTGCTCGGCCACCAGGCGGAACGCCTCGGATGCATCTACCGCGGCCAGCAGGCGCCGGCGGGTCTCCGAGTTGCGGAGCAACCTCGAGATGCGCGCGAGCATCCGCAGGTGCGCCCCCGTCTCGCTCCTCGGCCCCACCACCCCGAACACGATGCCGACCGGCGCGGAGTCGATGGCATCGAACGGGATGCCGTGGCGGCAGAGCAGCAGCGCCGCAGACTGCCCGATGGCCTCGTCGAGGAAGGCGTGGGGGATCGCCACCCCGTCGCCGATCCCGGTGCTCTGCACACGCTCGCGCTCGTCCAGCAGGGCGTGCACGGAGCCCTCGTCGGCGCGCGCGGGGACGGCGAGCAGCGTCGCCAGCCGCCGCAGCGCCGACGCCTTGTCGCACAGCTCGGCGCCCGCGGCGTCGATCACGATGCGCTCGGGGGTGAGGACTTCGGTGAGTCGCATGGTGAAGCGTGGTTCGAGGCGGCCCGGCGCGACGGGCGGTGACGCCCCCCGGAGCGGGGGCTCACGCCCTCGCGCGAGGCCGAGCGGAGGCCTGGATCGTCGTCTTCTTCTTCGATGCCGGGCGGGACGAGCCGGCCGACGACGCACCCTTTCCCACCTCGCGCGCGGATGCAAGGGGCTCGGGCGACGCCACCGGAGAGCTGCGGAGGGTCGCGCGACGCTTCTTCGCCTCGGCCGCCCCTTTGCGGGTGCGGATCTGTCGCTCGAGCTTGTCGGCGACCGCGTCGATCGACGCGTACATGTCGTCACTGACGACGTGCGCCTCCTGGTGCTCGCCGCCGCTCGAGATCTGCACCTCGGCCAGGTGAGCGAGCTTGTCGACGGAGAGCGTGACCTTCGCGGACATCGGCTGCCGTAGGAACTTCTGCAGCTTGCCGATCTTCTCCCGAGCGTAGTCCTTGATGGCGTCGCTCGGATCGAGGTGGCGGAAGGTGATGCGGACGGTCATGAACGCCTCCTTGGCTGCCGGGGCCGGGCTCCCGCCGCACCGTCCGCGCGGGGTCGCGGCGACGTGGAGCGGCTGGAGACGCCTCCGGGCACGAACGGGAGCGTAACTGCGAAGTCGCCGGTTCGCCAAGCGTTCGACGACGAAGCCGGCGGCCGGTCCCCCGCCCGGTGCCGACGCCGTCCGCGCTCGCCGGGCCGCGCCCGACCCGCGCGACGGGCGGGCTCAGAACACCCGCTTGCGCCGGGACGAGGCGAGGATGCCGAGCACCTCGCGGTACTTGGCGACCGTTCGGCGGGCGATGCGGATCCCCTCCGCGCTCTCCAGCGCCTCGACGATGGCCTGATCGCTGAGCGGGTTCGTCTTGTCCTCGTCGTCGATCAGCTTCTTGATCGCCTGCTTGACGCTCTCGCTCGCGATGTCTTCGTTGGCGACGCGGCGGATGCTCGAGTTGAAGAAGTACTTCAGCTCGAAGAGCCCCTGGGGCGTATGGACGTACTTGTTGGTCGTGACGCGCGAGATGGTCGACTCGTGCATCCCGACGGCCTCGGCCACGTCCCGGAGGATCATCGGCCGCAGGTGGGCGACGCCGTGCTCGAAGAAGTCGCGCTGCTTCTCCACGATGCACTCCGCTACGCGAAGGATCGTCTTGCGGCGCTGCTCGATGGCGCGGATGAGCCACTGCGCGTTGCGCAATTTCTCGCCGATGAACTCCTTGGCGTGCGGATCCGACATCAGGCGTCGGGCGAGGCCGTCGTTGATGAAGAGGCGCTGCAGCCCGCGATCGTTGTCGACCACCACGAACTCGTCGTCGTCCTTCACGACGTAGACGTCCGGCGTGATGCCGATCGAGCGGTCGTCCTGGTCCGAGAAGTTCCGCGCCGGGCGGCTCTCGAGCTTCTGGATGGCCTTCGCGGCCTCGTAGACCTCCTCGAGATCGAGCTTCATCTCCCGGGCGATGGCCTGGTAGTTGTGCTTCTCCAGGTGGTGGAGGTGCCGATCGATGATCTCGATCTCGTAGTCCGGATAGCCGAAGTGTCGCGCCTGGATCAGCAGGCACTCGCGCAAATCCCGAGCCGCCACGCCGAGCGGATCGAAGCGCTGGATCATCTCGAGGACGAGCGGGGCGTCGTCCGGGTGCAGCCCGGCCTCCACCGCGAGATCCTCAATCGTGAGATCGGGCGTGCGCGTGCCGTCGGAGCGCTCGACGCCGGCGAGATCGAGCCAGCCCTTGTCGTCCAGGTTGCCGATGACGAGCTCGCCGAAGCGCCGCTCCACGTCGGTGAACTCGCCCATCTGGAGCTGCCAGCGGAGGTGCTCCGGCAGGCTCATCTGCCGGGTGAGGTTCTGCTCGATCGGCGGGAGATCTTCGCCGCTCGCGCGCCCCGAGGGCATCGGCCCCTGGAGCGTGCGGTTCTCCAGGAACTTCTCCCAGTCGACCTCGCGCGTCGCGCGCTCCGCCTGGCGCTCGTCGGTGGAGCGGCGCGAGAGCGTCTCGGCGTCGAGCGCGGCCTGGCTCGCGCCCGGGGCGCGCTCTCCCGACGCCTGGCGCGCGCGCTCGGGCTCGTCTTCGGACAACACGGGGTTGTTGTCGAGCTCGTTGCGGACCTCCTCGACGAGCTCCGTCCGCGAGAGCTGCAACAGGCGGATGGCCTGCTGCAGCTGGGGCGTCATCACCAGCTGCTGGGACAGGCGGAGCTGTTGCTTGATTTCCATGCGGGGGCAGCGGCCAGTGTATCACCCCGACGCAAGAAGCGCGCCGGCCCATGGCACGGGCACCGGCCGCCGGGCCTGAAGTCACGCTTCGTACGCTGCTCGCCGACCGGGATCCGCCGCGACGCTCTCGACGGTGTCCGCCGCCTCGAGCCGGCCCCCGACCAGTCGCAGCACCCGATCGCAGGCGGGGAGGAGCTCGGTCAGGCGGTGATCGGCGATCACGACGGCCGCCCCCGCTTCTGCTTCGCGGCGGAGGCGGCGGAGCACCAGCGCCGCGAGCGCGCCATCGAGCCCGGCGAGCGGCTCGTCGCAGAGGAGCGCCTTCGGCGCGGCGACCAGGGCGCGCAGCAGCTCGAGCCGGCGCCGCTCGCCGCCGGAGAGCGAGCGCGCGCGGGTGCCCAGCGCGCCGGCCAGCCCGAGCTCGGCCGCGCGCTCGTGAGGGGGGCGGGGCGCCACCCGAGCGGCGCGCTCGAACGTCCTCAGGTTGTCGGCGACGTCGAGGTCGAGCAGCACGCTCGGGGTCTGCGGGACCCACCCGAGCCCGGCGCGAGCGCGGCGCCAGAGGGGCTCGCTCGTCACCTCCCGCCCGCCGAGCCAGACTCGCCCGGCGTCGGGTCGGAGCTCGCCGGCCAGGACCGCGAAGAGGGTGCTCTTCCCCGCCCCGCTCGGCCCGATCAGGCCGACCACCTCGCCGGCACCCACCTCCAGATCGATCGCCTGCAGGACGGCTACCCCGCCCAGGCGGGACGCGACGCCGTCGCAAGCGAGGACCGCGCGCACGCCCCCGACCGGCGGCGTCACGGCGCGACCGACGGGCGTGGGCGCGGCCCGCGGCTCACCGCGCGGGCGCCTCGACCGGGATCGATCCGGACACGTCCTCGAGCGAGATCCGACGGGTGTCGAGATCGATGCTCGCGCGCTCGGCCTTGACCCAACCCTTGCCGCGCCGGAGCTGCACCCCGCCGGAGAGCGCGACCTTGCGCCTCGCCATGTCGACCTCGACGGCGCTGGCGCGGGCCTCCACGCCCTTCATCCGCGCGCGCACCCCGCCGGAGCCCTTCGCCCACTTCACGCTCGGCGCCTGATCGTACGTGAGCTCCACGCGGCTGCACGTGACCTCGAGCTCGCCCAGCGTCGCGCGGACGGAGCCCTCGAGCACGGCCGTCCCCTTCTCGATGTCGACGCGGAGCCGATCCGCCTCGATCGAGAGCGCCTCGCCGCCGATCTCGGCCAGCGGATCCGCCTGCGCGCCCGTCCCCAGCCCGAGCGACAGGGTGAACAGAAACGCGGCGAGGAGCGTGGAGCGACGCGGCATGCGGGGTGTACGCCGGTACTCTAGCACGCGCGCGGGGCGCGATCGCCCGCTGGGCGCGATCGCCCCCGTGGGGCCGAGCGGCGGGGTGGACACGCGTCGCGCGGTCATCTCGCCGAAGAGACGAGCGCGCGCGGCTCCCCATTCACCGGGCCTCCCTCGACGCCCAGCTCCCCGGCGGCCGCGAGGGCCGCCGCCAGGGCCTCCAGTCGCCGGACCGGCCCGAGCGCCTCCGCGGGCGCAGGTTCGGCGGCGAGCGCGGTGAGCGCCGCGGCGCACTCCTCGACCAGCAGCGCCGCCAGCCACCGCGGCTCGACGCCCTGCGGGTCCGCCCCGGCCGAGCCGCTGGTCACCCGGAGGGCCGGGGCCAGCGCGCGCACGAGCGCGGTCGCGACGGGGAGCACCCGCCCGCGCCAGGGCTCGGCCACGCCGCCGTCGATCCCGACTCGATCCGCGACCCGATCGACGAGGCGGAGCGCGAGGCCCTCGGCGCGCCGCGCGACGAAGCGCCGCCCGGCGAGCGCCTCGAGCGTGCCCGAGTGCGGCGCCCACTCGGCCTTCAGCGCCGCCATCCCTGCGCTCACCTCCTCCGCCAGCTCGTCCTCCACTCGGTCGCCGTGGGCTTCCATCGCGTCGAGCGCCGCGCGCGAACGCTCGCGACGCTCCGCTGCGCGCCGGGCGCGCTCTGCCGCGCCGGCCGCCAGCGTGCCGGAGCGCACCTGGAGCCGGGCGACGAGCGCGCGCGCGCGCGAACGCAGCGCCCGCTCTCGGAGCGTCGCGGACCGCGAGACGACCTTGGACTCGAGGAGCGCCTCGACCTCTGCCCACCGGGAGCGGCCGAGGGCGTCGGCGTCCCCCGCGCGGCCCTGCAGCGCGAGGCGCGCGGAGAGCGCCGCGACGCCGGCGATGCCCGATCCCGCGGCCTCGGCCACCCCGGCGCGCACGTGGGCGAGCGCAGCCTCGAGCTGCTCGTCGCTCGACAGTCGATCGATCTTGTTCACGAGCACCACGACGGGCAGGCCCCCCGCCGACACCTCCGCCAGCGCGTCCGCCTCGGAGCGGCTGAGCGGGCGCGTGGCGTCCAGCAGGAACAGCACCGCGTGCGCGTCGACGACCGCCCGCCGAGACGCGGCGGAGTGGGCTGGATCGGGCGCGTTCCTCCCCGGCGTGTCGACGATCTCGACGCGGCGCAGCCACTCGATGGGCGCGTGGAGCACGACGCGATCGATCTCAGAAGGGGGCAGCTCGGCCAGCGCGCGCCCGAGCTCCTCGAACGCGACCACGCGCTCGGGGCGCAGGCCGCTCGGGACGACGCGCGCGAAGCGGTGCCCCGCCCAGGCGAGGTGGTTCACCGTCGCGGTGGTCGGCACCACGCCGACCGGCGCCACCTGCTGCCCGAGCAGCGCGTTCACGAAGCTCGACTTCCCCGCGTTGAACTCACCGATCACGGCGACGCGGAGCGGACGCGCTCGCTCGAGCTCGATCTGCTCGACGGCCCGCGCCTCCTCCGTCGCGCCGAGCGCGCGGCACAGCTCGGCGAGCTCGGCGCCGAGCTCGCTCCACGCCGCCGGCGCGTCGAGCGGCAACCACCGAGCGTACGCCGCGCAGCGGAGCTCGGCCGCCCAGGCGCCCTCGTCCGTGTCGCCGCAGAGCGTCTCCACGGCCGCCAGCGCGCCACCGGGGGCGCTGGCAGCGAGCGCCGCCACCAGGGCCGGCGCCCCCGGCCCCGGGGACGTCCCGGCCTCCGCGGCAGCGCGGACCGCGAGGCGGAGCTCGGTCTCGGCCCTCGCGCGGACCGCCGCGCGCACGAGCGCCGTCAGGGCGGGGCCCGCGGCTCCTCTCTGCACCGCGTCGGCCAGCGACGCGAGGCCCCGCGCGGGATCCCCGTCCGCCTCGGCGAGCGCCGCGATCCAGCGGGGATCCCCCGCGCGCCCGACCTCCGCGACGATCCGCTCGAGCACCGCACGCTCGTCGGGATCCGCGCGCGCGACGAGCGTGATCGCTGCGTCGAGCGCGCCGGGCGCGTCGAGCACCAGCGCGCGGACGACCCACCGGAGCGCGTCGGGGCCACGCCGCGCCGCCGCGACCCGCGCGCGGACGCCGGTGCCGGCGGTGTCGAGCGGGTGTGGGTCGCCCCGGCCGGCGAGCGCCGCCTCGGCGCGCGCCGCGTCCCCGCGCGCGAGCAGCGCGTCGGCGCGGGCCAGCGCCGCCGGGAGCGCCTGCCGCGCCTCGATCCCGAGCGCGTCGATCCAGCGCTCGGCGCGGTCCGGGTCGCCCGCTCGCACGTCGGCGTACGCGAGGCGGAGGCGCGCCGCGTCGGCGGCCGCCCGCGGCGCGCCCGCGGCCGCGGCGCGCTCGAGCTCCGCCCGCGTCGGATCGCCGCGGACGGCGCGCGCGTCCGCGAGCGCGAGCCACACGTCGGCGCGATCCGGCTCGAGCCGGCTCAGGCGCTCGAGCGCCTCCAGGCGCTCGTCGTCGAGCCCCAGGCTCGCGGCCGCCTCGACCCAGAGTCCGAGCCCTGCGCGCGAGGTCGGCCGCTCCTCGAGCAGGTCGAGTGCGTGGCCTCGCGCGTCCGCGCCGCGTCCCTCCGTGAGCGCCTGGCGGGCGTCGACCCGGAGGCGGTCGAGCCCCGCGCCGAGCAGCTCTGCGCGCTCGATCCAGTCTTGCAGGGGGGGCGCCCAGCGCACCATCGGGCCGAGCGTACCGCGCCGGCGATCCGGCGGGGCGGCGCCGCGCGCCGGGGGCCGCCGCGCGGTGCCCAGCCGCCGCGCGGTGCCCAGCCGCGCGCCGGGGGCCGCCGCGCGGTGCGCAGCCGCGCGCGAAGCGACTACACTGCGCGGGTGCAGCGCGACGGCTCCGCCGGTACGACCACCACCTCGCGGGCGAAGGCGCTCCTCCTCTGCGTCGAGCACGGGGGCGGGCGCGCCGAGGCCAACGCCTTCCTCGCGGCCGCGGGGATCGAGCGCGATCACCTGGACGACGAGACTCGACCGCTCGGCCTCGAGCGCTGGCACGGCTCGCTCGTCGCGTTCGTCCAGCGCCGGAGCCGGGGCGAGCTCGCGACGTTGTCTCGCTTCTGCGCGCACGCGGAGAACCTCGGCGCGTGGACGCGAGTGCTACGCGGCGCGCCCTCGCCGGAGGCGGCCTACCGTCAGCTCGAGCGCCACGGAGGTGACGAGCTGGTCACCGACGCGTGGGAGACGCTCGAGGTCGGCCCGGGGCGATGGGTCGGGCAGGTCGTGGTGCCCTTCGACGCGCCGCGCGAGCGCGACGGCCTGTGCCTGCTCGCACGGGAGGCGGAGGTCGCGGCGGTACCGCGGCTGTTCGGTCTCGCGCCGGCCCGCGTCCAGCACCGCCTGGTGCGGGACGACAAGGGGCGCGCGCTCGCGCGCTTCGAGGCTCGGTGGCAGGCCACGCTGGCGCCCGTGCTGGTGGCGACCGGCGGCGTCGGCGGAGGGACGGGCGGCACGCTCATCGCGCTCTCGGCCGGTGGGACGCAGCTCGAGAGCGTCGTCGCCGTCCTCGCCGGGGTGGCGGTCGGCGCGACCGCAGGTGCGCTCGCGAGCGGCGAGCTGCGCCGCCGGTCCGAGTCGCGCGCGCAGCTCGTCCGGATCCAGGCGCTGGAGCGCGACGCTGCGCTGCGCGAGAGCCGGGGGCGCGGCGGCGGCGGGCTGCGCGAGGGGAACGTCCTCGCGGGGCGTTACCGGCTCCGACAGCCGCTCGGCTCCGGCGCGAGCGGCGCCATCTGGGAGGCGCTGCGGCTCGCGGACGCCCGGACGGTGGCGATCAAGGTGCTGCGAACGGCCGTCGCGCACGACACGGTCGCGGCCGACCGGCTGCGCCGGGAGGCGGCGGCGCTCGGGCTCGCCTGGCACCCGAACGTGGTCGAGATCCTCGACGACGGGCACCTGGCAGACGGCACGGCGTACCTCGTCATGGAGCGCCTGTACGGCGAGTCGCTCGCGTCTCGGCTGCGGCGCGTAGGGCCGCTGCCCGACGACGTGACCATCGCCATCGCGCTGGAGCTCGCCGACGCGCTCGGCGCGGTCCACGCGGCGGGCGTCGTTCACCGAGACCTGAAGCCGAGCAACATCTTCCTGGCGCGCGCCGCGGACGACCGCGCCGGGCCCACCGTCAAGCTGCTCGATTTCGGCGTCGCACGGATCGAGTGGGCCGAGACCCGGATCACCAACGTCGACGCGCCGCTCGGCACGCCAGGGTACATGCCGCCCGAGCAGGAGGAGGGGCGCGAGGTCGACGCGCGCGCCGATGTCTTCGCGTTCGGCGGCGTGCTCCACGAGTGCGTGACCGGGGAGCCGCCCCCCGTCCGAACGAGCCAGTCCCGCCAGCGGGTCGGGCCGGCGACGACCGGGCCGCCGAGCGCACCGGCGCCGGTCTCCCGCGAGCTGGCGCCGCACTGGCGCGAGCTCGTGGAGCGGGCGATGGCGCCCGATCCGCGCTCGCGCTTCCCCACCGCGCGCGAGCTCCGCGCGGCGCTGGTCGCGCTCAGAGACACGCTCGAGGCCGGCGCGCGCGCGAGCTGAGCGTCGCGCGTCCCGCGCGGCGGATCTCACGGAGCGAAGCGAAGCCACACGTACCGCTGCCCGGTACCCCGTAGCGGGGTCGTCGCGAGGCGCTCCACCCGGCGCGCCTGGAGCTCGCCGGCGGCGCGGCGCTCCACCTCCCGCGCGAACGCGCTCCGCCACCACGGGGTGGCCAGCTCCTCGTTCGGGGCGAGGAGCAACACGGCGCCGTCGACGTCGCGGCGGGCGAGCGCCCCCGCGGGCCAACGCTTCGAGGTGTGCCCGCCCGAGTATCCGGCGACCTCCGGATCGGTCACACCCGCCAGATCGACCAGCTCCCCCGTGTACGCCGTCCCGACCCACCCCACGTCGAGCGCGACGACTCGACGGGCGCCGACCAGCGCGGGCCGCACCGCTTCGATCAACTCGGCGCGCTGCGCCGCGACGCCCCGCGCCGCGGGCCCGAGCTCGAGGCCCAGGCGCACCGCAAGCGCGGCGCCGATCCCCACGCGCAGGACCGTCGCCCGCGGCCTCGCGGCGGCCGCCAGGGACGCTGCGGCGAGCGTCAGCCCGGGGAGGACGGGCACCGCCAGGCGGAACAGCGACATCCAGTCGCCCCCGACGAGCACCAGCGCGCCCGCGTGGGCCACGCAGGCCAGCCCGAGCGCGCGAGTGGACCACGGGGCGAGGCGCCACGCCCCCGGCGCCACGGCCAGCGCGGGGATCCCGAGGTGGAGGCTCGCGGCGGCCACGTACCGCGCCCCGTGGGCGAGATCGGACGGCTTCGCGACGACCGCCAGCGGCAGCGGCGACCCGAAGAGCGCGAGGCGCGCAGCCGCCACGGTGAGGACCGGCCCGAGCACCGCGAGCGCGCGCCAGGCGGCGGGCGCGCCGAGCGCCGCCAGCCGCTCGCCGCGCAGCGCCGCGAGCGTCATCGCCCACGGCGTCAGCTCGGGCCGCCACGCCGCCGCGAGCCCTCCGGCCGCGAGCGCCCAGCGGTCGGCGCCGAGCGCGCGCGTGGCGAGCGCAACGACGAAGCCCGTCTCCATCCCGGCGCCCGCCCACGCGCCGAACGGGAGCGACGCCGCCAGCACTGCGAGCGGCGCGTAGCGCCACCGGCTCCCGGCGAGGCGCGCCACCTCGCGCCCCAACCACGCCGTCGCCAGGACGGTCGCCGTGGCTCCTCCCCAGCGCGCGGCCACGACCGCCGCCGCGGGGCCGCGCGCCGCGAACGGCGCCAGCACGTGCGCCCAGCCGAGGGGCGTCACGGCGTCGACGCGCGGCCCGCCCGGGTTGAACGCGTACCCCCTGCCCTCCGCGAGGTTCCACGCGACCCGCGCCGAGATCCACGCGTCGTCGACCGTGAACCCCCACCCGAGCGCCAGGGCGAGGCCGGCCGCGACGGCGCCCGCGAGCGCCGCGGCGCGGGTCTCCCGCTCGCTGGCGCGCGCCAGGTCGTCCACCCGCCGGCGCCTAGACCCGGGCGCGGCTCGTTGTCCAGATCGCGGCCGTGGCACCCGAGAACTTCGGGTCGCCGGGCAGCGCCTCCTACGATTTGCTCGCGATGCCCGCGGTCCACGTCGTCGTCCGAGCCCTCCCCGATCCCCCGTCCGTCACCGCCCACGCTCCCCTCACCCCCCTCCGGGGGCTGGTCGACCTGGTCGTGGACGGCGTCAACCTCACCGCCCGGATCGGCTCCGGCGAGGTGGCGCCGTTTCTCGGCGACCTCGCGGTGGCGGTCGGCGCGCTCGCGACGGGCCGGCGCGATCGCGCGAGCGTCGGGTTCCACGCAGCGGACGAGTCGTGGGAGCTCGGGCTCGAGCGCGACGGCGACGGCGCGTGGCTCACGCTCTTCCGCCCCGGTCGGCTCGTCGAGGTCGCGATCGACGGCCGCCGGATCGCGCTCGACGCCCTCGCGAGCGCGCTCCTCGCCGCCCTGCAGCAGTGTGCGCCGCGGACGGGCATGCTCGGGGCGGCGCTCGAGTCGGCTGAGCGCGCGCTCGCCGACGCCAGGCCGTTCGCCGCGGCCGCGCCGCTCCTGCGCGTCGAGGAGCACCTCGTCGGGCGCGGCACGCGGAGCGTGGCGGTGGGCGCGCGGGTCGGCCTCCGCCGGGGCGTCGCGACGCCCGCGCCCGCCGGCGCCCGGGTGGAGCGAGCCGACGTCCACGCGCTGCTGCTCCGCGGTTCGCTGAGCTTCGTGGTGCGGGGACGCGCCGTCGAGCTCGACGGCGTGCTCGTCTACCTGGTCCTCGAGGAGCTGGTCGGGCTGTGCAGCGAGGCGCTCGACGCCGCGGCTGCGCGCCGGCCGCTCCACCGGCGCTTCGAGGTCGACGGCGCGCGCGTCGCCCTCACGCTGGCCGGCGCGGAGGGCGGGCTCACGCTGTCGATCTCCCCCACCGGCGAGATCGACGACCGGGCCGCCTTCCCGGCGCTCGACCCGACGCACCTCGCGCGCGCGGTGGCACGCGCCGCCGCCGCGCTCGTCGAGGCGACCCTTCGCCACGACCCGGGACAGGATCGGAACCTCCGCCTCGCGCGCCTGCGCGCGCGCGCCGAGGCGCTCGCCGAGCGTCTGGACGAGGCGCTGGACGACTCGCTCGCCAACCCCGAGCCCGAGAGCTATCGCGCCTGGAGCCGCGCGCGCCCGATCGCCCCGGCCGGGGGCACGTGGGCCCACGGCGGCCGGATGCGGTTCGAGCCGCGCTGGGTGGCGACCGTCCCGGGCGTCGACCTGCAGGGCGTCCTGCTCTGCGGCGAGCGCGTCGTCGTGAACGGCGCGCGCGAGACGGCTTGCATCGACCGCGCCACCGGCGCGCTCGCGTGGCGCGTCCCCTCGGCGCGCGCCGCGCTGGTCCCCTCGCCGCTCGGCGTACTGCGGCTCACCGCGGAGGGGCGCGTCCACCTCCACGAGCTCGCCACGGGCGAGGTGCGCTTCTCCGCCGCGGTCGCGCCGCGCGCCGGCGGTCAGGCGACGGGCGCCGTGGTGCACGCGCCGGGGTTGCCGCGCCTCCTGGTGATCGTCGAGGATCTGCGGCGCATCACCGCGCTGGATCTCACCGCCGGCGAGATCCGCTGGCGGCACACGGCGCGCCGCCCGGGGAGCTATCGCCTGCGTCGCGCCGGGAAGCTCCTCGTGGTCGCGGGCGGTGACAGCGCGCTCTTCGCGCTCGACGTGACGACCGGCGAGGTCGTGTGGCGCGTCCGAGATCGCCTCCCCTTCACCGGCGACGTGACGATCGATCACGACGCCGCGCTCGCGCTGGGCGGCGCCCCTGCGGCCGCCGGGCGCCTGCACCACGTGGACGCCTGGTCGGGCGAGCGGCGCTGGGCCGTCGATCTCGACGCGCGCGCGATCCCCGGGATCGCGCCGCTCGTCGCCGGCGCGGTCGTCGTGGTCCCCGTCCGTGATCGCGCCGGCGTCGGGGCTCGGGCGTTCGAGCGCTCCACGGGGCGCCCGCTCTGGTCGCTCCCGACGGGCTTCGCGGCCCCGACCACCGCCTGGCTGGCGGTCGACGACGCCGTCTTCGCCAACTCCGGCGCCGGCGTCCTCACGTGCATCGACGCAGCCACGGGCGGCGTCCGGTACTCCCACGTCTTCCCGCGGCCCGCCGAGGCGGACACCCCGCGCCGCCTGGAGCCGGTCCTGCGCAGCGGCGCCCTGTTCGTGCCGCAGCACCGCGTGCACGTCGTCCGGCCGGCGGACGGCGACGTGCTCGGGATCGTCCCGTGCGATCTCGTCCCCGACCGGATCCGCGTCGATGAACGCTCGGGCGTGTACGTCGTCGAAGAGAGCGGACACCTCGCCGCTTTCGGCGCGGCCCCGCGGCTCACCCTCGTCCGCTGACGCCCGACGGGATCAGCCCGCCGCGGCCTCTCCGCCGTCGACGTAGAGCGTGTTGCCCGTGAGCCAGTAGGTGCAGGGCTGCGCCAAGGCGACCACCGCGCTGGCCACGTCCTCCGGCCGCGTGAGACGCCCGTACGGGTTCTTGCGCAAAGCCACCTGGACCATCGCGTCGTTGTCCGGGATCTTGCGCAGCGCCGGCGTGTCGGTGACCCCAGCGCAGAGCGCGTTCGCGGTGATCCCGCGCGGAGCCAGCTCCACGGCGAGCTGGCGCACGTGGGACTCGAGCGCCGCCTTCGCGGCGCTCACCGCGCCGTACCCGCGCCACACCTGGGTCGAGCCGGTGCTGGTCATCGCGAAGATCCTCGACCCCTCCCCCAGCAGGTCGGCGTCGAGCAGCGCCTGCGTCCAGTAGACGAGGCTGTGCGCCATCACGTCGGCCGTCATCTCCATCTGCTTCTGCGTGAGGTGATCGTCCGGGCCGCCTCCGAAGAACGGCTTGAGCGTCCCGAACGCGAGCGAGTGGAGCAGCACCCGCACGCGCTCGCCCCGCCCCCGCTCCGCGAGCCGGCGCGCCACGGCGGCCGCGACCTCGCGCCGACGATCGGGATCCGCCGCGTTGACGTTGAAGAAGAGCGCCTCACGGCCGAAGCCTCGGATCTCCTGGGTGATCCGCTCCACGTTTTGCTGGGTCGCGCGGCGATCCAGGTGGACGCCCGCGACGTGCAACCCGGCTCGCGCGAGCGCGAGGGCCGTCGCCTCGCCGAAGCCGCTCGAGGCTCCGAGGACGAGCGCCCACCCTTCGAGCGGCGGCAGCGGCGGGTCGGTCGGCTTGGGATCAGCGCTCATGAGAGTCTCGGAGATTCGGCCGCGCGGCCGGACGTTCCGGCTGCGCTAGAGGGAGGCTCCGATCCCGCGCGCCGGTTGTCCAGACCCGAGCGCTCGATCTCCCCCGCCTTCTCGAGGACGAAGCGTGCGAGCGCGGCGATCGGCACGCGGGTCGGGCAGCTCCGCTCCTCGGCCTCGAGCGCTTCGATGGGCACGCCGGCGAGCATCCGGGCGGCCGCAGGGTGGTCGGGCATCGAGCGCGAGGCGGCGAGGACGAAGCTCATCGTACCGCGCCACGCTGCGCCGGAGCCACGCGCCCCCGCGGCCCCCCGGTCACACAGCCCGCACGCGATGCAGCCACCGAACGTCGACAGCGCCTCGCGCTCCGCCGGCGTGACCGGCGGGAGCAGATCCGCGTCGTAGTTGGCGCGGAACGCGGCGAGCCCACGCCGACCGATGCCGAGGAGAAGTCGCACGAGCGTGCGTAGAAGTGCCCAGGAGAGCAGCACGATCGCGTGAACCCGGCCGCGCACCCGCGCAAGCTAGCATGACGCGGCGCGTCTCCGGGCCGATCCGAGCGTCACCCGTTACGCCGCGCGCGGCCGGAGTTACGCCCTGTTACGCAGCACAAGCAACTGAAATCACACGACAAATGCCTGGCACGCGGGCTGCAGTGCGGGAGCAGGAGTCCCCATGTACCCCTCCGCATCGTCCCCCTCCGTGCCCGCCCCCTCGACGCTCGACGCGAGCGCGCCCCCCGACGCGCGCACCGAAGAGCGGCAGCTGCTCGCCGGCCTGCTCGCCGATCAGCCGCGCGCGTGGGTCGAGCTGGAGCGTCGCTATGGGCGGCTGCTCGAGCGCTGCATCACCAAGGTCACCTCGCGGTTCAGCGCGGTGGTGGGCGCGGAGGATGTACGCGAGATCCGGGCGGTGCTGCTGCTCTCGCTCCTCGCCAACGACAAGCACAAGCTCCGCTCCTTCGAGGTCGACCGCGGCGTGAAGCTCGGGAGCTGGCTCGGCATGCTCGCCGCGCACGCCGCGTACGACTACCTCCGCGGACTGCGGCGAGAGCCCCGACGCGCGGCCGTGGTCGAAGCCGAGCGCCTCTCGAGCGACGCCGCGGACCCGTTCGAGGTGCTCGACCTGCGGGAGCGCGCGCGCGCGGTCGAGCGGCTGCTCTGCGACTTCACGGAGAAGGACCGGGAGTTCATCGGCCTCTACTTCGGCGAGGGCCTCGAGCCCGAGGAGGTCGCCGCGCGGATGGGCATCAGCGTGAAGACGGTGTACTCGAAGAAGCACAAGATCCGGAGCCGTTTGGCCGAGCTGCTGGGCGGCGAACGCCTCGCCGCGTGAGCCCGTGTTAGCCTCGCGACCGGTGGCTCGCCGCACGCCGCTCGCGCTCCTCGGAGCCCTCCTCCGGCTCCCCGCCCGCGGCGAAGGCGCGCGCGGGGGCGTCGCGCCGCGCTGCGCAGCGGACCGCGAGCGGTGACGCAGCGACCCGGCAGCGCGCCCCGCGGGGCGCTGACGCTCGCGGCGCTCGTGTTGAGCGGCTGTCTTGGACCCGCCGCCGGGGCGCCCCGCGAACCCGGCCGCGGTGACCCCCGGCCCGCGCCGACCGCGATGGAGGTCGAGGTGCGGACCCTGGCCGATCGGCCGCCGCTCGGGCTGCTCGCGCGCGACGGCGAGCCGGGCGGGGCGATCGCGCTCGCCGTCGCGCACGACCACGGGCTCATCGGCTCGCTCGCGCTCGCCGAGCTGCTGCGCGCCCGCCTCCGCGCGGCGACCACGTCGACCGTAGCGGTGCGACCGCACGCGCTCGGGCTGGACGCGCGAGTCCTCGTGCGTACGCCGGACGAGGCGGAGCGCGCCGTCCGCGCGCTCGCCGCGGCGCTCATCACCCCTGCGCCGCCACGAGACCCGGCGAACGCCGCCGCGGCGCGGGCGCTCGCCGCGCCGACGCCGGCGGCGGGCGACCCAGCGGACGAGTGCAGCGCGCGGGCCGGCGCCGGCCGGCGCGCGCCGCTGGCTCCGGCGAGGGCGGCTGCGCTCGTCGAGGCCGTGCGAGCCGGCGCCGCGACGCGCGCCACGGCGAGCCTCGCGGCCGTCGGCCCCGGCGCGCTGCTCGCCGCCGCGTCGCGGGCGCGAGACGCCCTCGCCGCCTGGCCGGACGGCGCACCCCCGCTCGACCCGTGGCCAGCGAGCGACGTAGTCCTCGGCGCGCCCGCCGCGGGCGACGCCGCGCCGCTGACGATCGCGATCAGGGTCCGGGACGGCGCCCGCGCCCGCGCTGCCGCCCGGTCGCTCCGGGAGCCCGGCGCACCGCTCTCGGTGCGCCTCGGAGCGCTGGAGCCTGCGTGGCAGGTCCGCGACGCGGCCAGCGTCGTGCGGGTGCGCGGCGCGTGCCTGCGCGTCGACCTCGAGCCCGCCCCCGACGGGGGCGCGCCCGTCACGCCCACCGACGCGGCGCGCGCTGCGCTCATCGCCACCGACGAGCTCGAGCACGGCCTGGACTCGGAGGTCGACGAGCCAGACGACACCGCAGCCGCCGCGCGGGATCCGCGCGAGGCGGCGGCGCGCGCGGCGTGGCAGATGCTCGTCGGGACGCGTCCGCCCGGCCCGGCGCTGCGGCGCGCGATCGTACACCGCTCTCGCGCGGGGGCGGCGGAGGCGGCGCGCTTCCCCGCCGCGTTCGACGCGCTCTCGCGCGCGTGGGGCGACGATGCCCTCGACACGCGCACGCGCGCAGAGCGCGGCCACGCGGAGGTGGCGATCCTCCTCGCCAGCCCGTGCGGCACCGCGCGGGAGTCGGCGGCGGACGCCGGCGCGTCCGCGCTCGCGCTCCGGGCCGTCGCGAGCGCGCTGAACGGCGCCGGCTCGGTGGAGGCCGGCGTCCTGCTGCATCCAGACGCCGTCGGGCTCCAGGTGCGCGCGCCACGCCGGACGCCGCGCGAGCCCCCCGCGGTGCACGCCCTCCGAGTCGCGGACGTGCTCGGACGAGCGCTGCTCCGCCCGATCGGGGCTCCGCTCGTCGATCTGGAGCGCTCACGCCTGTTGGCGGAGCACGCCGGGGTGGACGCGCGCGCCTGGAGCGCGACGCTGGAGGCGCTCGCGCCCGGCAGGCCGTCGTGGCTCGAGCCGCGCGGGACGCCGGCGACCCTCGCCGCGCTCCGGCCTGCGGTCGTCGACGCGCAACGGCTGGCGTTCGCGCGCGAGCCGCTGCGCGTCGCCGTGATGGCGCCTACGGGCGAGGCGGCGCGCGCGGCAGCGGACCGGCTCGAGCAGTGGCTGCGCTCGCTGCGCGACGCCCCGGAGCCGTGCCCGGCGGCGACCGCGGTCGACCCGCGCCCCGGCAGCGTCCGGTTCGAGCGCCCAGGGGCGCTGCCCATCGCCTACGTCGGCGTGCCGCTGGCCGCGGCGGGCCCGTCCGCCCGCGCTCGGCTCGAGGCGGCGCTCGCGCGCGAGGGACTGCAGGAGACGGCGCGTGTCCTCGGCGGCACGCGCGGCGGCGCGGTGGTGCTCGCGCTCCGCGCCGCCGACGCCGGCGCGCTGGCGTCGGCGGTCGCGGCGGCCAGGGCGCGGCTGGCCTCCATGCCCGACCGCTGGGGAGCCGAGTCCGCCTGGGCGGAGCGAGAGGGAGGCTGGGCCGCGTTCGGCGCCGAAACGCGCCTCCGTCGGCTGTGGGCGGGGCCGGCGCCCGCCCCGATCGCCCCGGAGCGTCTCGCGCGCATCGCGGGCGGCTTCGCCCTCGATCGGCACGTGGTCGTCGTCGTCGAGGCGCCGGACTCCGGGCAGGTGGCGGGGCTCGCCGCGGCGCGCTGACCGGGCCGCGCGGCGCGGTGTCGCCGAGCGGGGCCGCGTGCTACGCGGGCCCGCCATGACCCTCCGCGAGACGGTGCTCGTCCTCGACTACGGCTCGCAGTACACGCAGCTCATCGCGCGCCGGATCCGCGAGGCGCAGGTCTACTGCGAGATCCACCCGGGCACGATCCCGCTCGAGCGGATCCGCGCGCTGGCGCCCCGCGCGATCGTGCTCTCCGGCGGGCCGGACAGCGTGTACGCGCCGGACTCGCCGAAGAGCGACCCGGGGCTGTTCGAGCTGGGCGTCCCGGTGCTCGGGATCTGCTACGGCCTGCAGCTCATGGCGCACCAGCTCGGCGGGCGCGTGGAGGGAAGCGACCGCCGCGAGTACGGGCCTGCGCGCGTGACGGTGGGAGAGAACGTCGGCGTGCTCGACCCGTTCGCGCCGGGCGACGACCTCGGCGTCTGGATGAGCCACGGCGACAAGCTCACGGGCCTGCCCGAGGGTTTTCGCGTGGTCGCGAGCAGCGGGAACGCCCCACTCGCAGCGATCGCCCACCCCGAGCGACGCCTCTACGGCCTGCAGTTCCACCCCGAGGTCGCGCACACGCCGCGCGGCGGCGAGCTCCTGCGCGCCTTCCTGTTCCACGTCGCAGGCCTCGCTCCGACCTGGACGCCGTCCTCGTTCGTCGAGCAGGCGGTCGCGAGCGTCGGCGAGCGCGTCGGCCCGACGGACCAGGTGATCTGCGGGCTGTCCGGCGGCGTGGACTCGGCGGTCGCGGCGGTGCTGTGTCACCGCGCGCTCGGCGAGCGTCTCACCTGCATCTTCGTCGACAACGGCGTGCTGCGGGACGGGGAGCGCGAGGGCGTCGAGCGCGCGATGCGCGAGGGGCTCGGGCTCAAGGTCGTGGTCGCCGACGCGCGCGAGCGCTTCCTCCAGGCGCTCGCCGGGGTCACCGATCCGGAGACGAAGCGCAAGACGATCGGGCGCGTGTTCATCGAGGTGTTCGAGGAGCACGCGGCGCGGGTGGAGGGCGCGCGCTGGCTCGTCCAGGGGACGCTCTACCCGGACGTGATCGAGAGCGTGAGCGTCCGAGGCCCGAGCGCCGTCATCAAGAGCCACCACAACGTCGGCGGGTTGCCCGAGCGTATGAAGCTCGGGCTCGTGGAGCCGCTCCGGGAGCTCTTCAAGGACGAGGTGCGCCAGGTGGGGACGGCGCTCGGGATGCCGCACGGTGTTCTGTGGCGGCACCCGTTCCCGGGGCCGGGCCTCGCCATCCGCTGCCTCGGCGAGGTGACGGAGGCGCGGCTCGCCACGCTCCGGCGCGCGGACGCCATCGTGCAGGAGGAGGTGCGGGCGGCCGGACTGTACGAGTCCCTGTGGCAGGCGTTCGCCGTGCTCCTCCCGGTGCGCAGCGTCGGGGTGATGGGAGACGACCGCACGTACGAGGAGTGCTGCGCGATCCGGGCCGTCCACTCGAGCGACGGCATGACGAGCGACTGGGCTCGCCTCCCGCACGATCTCCTGGCGACGCTCTCGACCCGCATCATCAACGAGGTGCGCGGGATCAACCGGGTCGTCTACGACGTGAGCAGCAAGCCCCCGGCGACGATCGAATGGGAGTGAGCGGGCGGGGGCGGCCGCCGCGCCCCGGCGGCGGGCGATCGCGCTGGCGCGCCCTGGCGTTGGCGGCGGCGCTGGCCGGCGCCGTGGCGGCGTGCGGCCCTGCCGCCGGGCGAGCGGCGGTGAGCCTGCGGTTCGACGTGCAGCGCCCCGCACCCGGCGACGCTGCGGTGTACATCGACGAACAGTACGTCGGGCCGCTAGCGTACGTCGCCGCGCGCGGGGTCCGCCTGCCGGTCGGCCAGCATCGGATCACGGTGGAGCGCCCCGGGTACTTCCCCTGGGACCGCATCGTGGAGGCCGATCGCGCCCCCGTGCGCCTGCGCGTGGTGTTGGTCCCGGTGCCCGACTGAGCGGCACCGGGTGACCCACACGAGGCGTTGGCGGTGGGGCCCGGCCTGCGCTAGCTTGCCGCCCCGCACCTCTCGGGGTGTACCTCAACCTGGTAGAGGGCCGGCTTTGGGTGCCGGCTGTTGCAGGTTCAAATCCTGCCACCCCGACTACAGCGCCGCCTCGATCCGCAGCTCGCGAGCCCCGCACGCTTCCATGGCCGCCCCCCGCAAGTCGACCCGACGCTGCACGAAGTGCGATCGTCCGGCGGCGCCGGGCCACCGCCAGTGCCGCGCGCACGTCGCGTACTTCCGCGAGTACCGCCGCAAGCGCCGCGAGGCCGGGCGATGCATCCAGTGCGGCGCCGGGGCTCGCGGCTACCAGCTCTGCACCGCCTGCGCGGAGCGATCGAGCGAGCTGATGCGCGAGCGCTACCGGGAGCGGCGGGACGCGGGGCGGTGCGTGATCTGCGGGGCGGCGTCGCACGGCGAGTCACTGTGCCGCCCGTGCGCCACGCACAAGGCGCGCAGCCGGCGCCGACTCCGCGCGGAGAGCGGCTGAGCGCTCGTCGCCCACGCCCCCGCGCGTGGTCGGTTCCGCGCGGAGAGCGGCTGAGCGCTCGTCGCCCACGCCCCCGCGCGTGGTCGGTGGGGCGGATCGCTCGCGCGCGTCGCGAGGAGGCTACGAGGTTGGCGAGCCACCGCGCGCCCGGGCGGGCGGCGGCGGCACCGTCGCGGGCGGCGGATGGACGGGCGTGCGCCGGGGCGGTGGATCCGTGGGCCCCCAGACATCCAGGCGGCGGAGATCCTCCCAGACCTGCGCGGGCGAGGTGTACCGATACTGCTCGTGACGCCGCAGCAGCACACTCGCGATGTTTCCGATCGGCGTCCCGAGCGCCTCGGCGCGCGACCGCGGCACGCCCGCGCGGATCTGCGCGACCACGTCGTCGTAACCGGCGCCGAAGTCGATCGGGTAGAGGCCGGTGTGCATGGCGTATACGAGCAGGCCGAGCTGGTAGAGGTCGCTCTGGGTCGTGGAGTAGCCCCCCGCGACGACCTCCGGCGCCATGATGCGGTGGTGCACGAGCGTCGGCCGCACCGCGCGCTGCCCGTACAGCTCCTGCGCGATGCCGAAGTCGCTCAGCTTCACCGTGGGGCGATCCGTCTGCACGACCATGACGTTCCCTGCGTGCAGGTCGTTGTGGACGATCCCCGAGTCGGCCAGGTACTGCAGTGCGAAGAGCAGCTGTCGGCTGATGTCGACCACGAGCCGATCCGTGAACGGCGTGCCGATCATCTGCTCGAGCGTGTGATCGCACCGCTCCAGCAGCAGGTAGAAGAGACCCGCCGCCTCGAAGGAGTCATGGACGTAGACGATGTTCGGGTGCCGCAGCAGGAGCAGTCGCCCGGCCTCCCGGAGCCACTGGTCCCGGACGGCCGCGTACGGCCGATGGGCCGGGAGGAAGACCTTCACCGCGTACGCCTGATCGAACGGGCCCACGGCGTCGAACACCAGGCCGAACGCGCCCTCCCCGAGGAGCTGACCGAGGAGATACCGGTGTCCGCGCGGCGAGACGACGACGCCGCCCGTCCGCGGGAGCACGGGGACCTGCTGGTTTTGCACGCGATCTCCGGACCAGGCTACCACGAGGGCTCAAGGTCTCCCTGGCCTGACCGATCCCTGTGTCGATGACCTGCGTCCTCGTAGCCGACGACAGCGCCTCCGCGCGCCGGCACGTCCGAGAGGCCCTGACGGCCGCGGGGCTGGCCAACGAGGTCCTCGAGGCCACGAACGGCCTCGAGGCGTTCCGGCGCCTCGTCGATGGGCCGGTCGATCTGGTGGTCTCGGACCTCGAGATGCCGGGCGCCGACGCGACGAAGCTGCTCGGGCTGCGCGCGGCGCACGCCGCCGCGCGGCGGATCCCAGTGATCGTGCTCACCGCCGTCGCCGATCCGGAGTCGACGGCGCGCCTGCTCGGGCTGGGCGCGTCGGACTACGTGACCAAGCCGTTTCATCCGTCCGAGCTCGTGGCGCGCGCCCGGCTGCACCTGCGTCTGATGCGGCAAGAGGCCGAGCTCCGCGCCGCGAACGAGCGGCTGGAGCAGCTCGCGCTCACCGATCCGCTCACCGGCCTGGCCAACCGGCGAGCGTTCGAGGACGCCCTCGCCCGCGAGCTCGACCGGTGGCGTCGCTACCGGTCACGGCTCTCGCTCGTGTCGGTCGACGTCGATCACTTCAAGCGCGTGAACGACCAGCACGGGCACTCGGCGGGGGACTCGGCGCTTCGCGCCGTCGCGGCGCTGCTCCGACTCGGCACGCGCGCCACCGACACCGTGTTCCGAGTCGGTGGGGAGGAGCTCGCGATCCTGCTCCCGGAGACGGGCCTGCGCGAGGCCGCGGACGTCGCGGAGCGCCTGCGCGCGAGCATCGCGTCGCACGAGATCGCGCTGCGGGAGGGCGCTTCGCTCCGCTGCACGGCGAGCTTCGGGGTCGCGGGGCTGGAGCTCCTCGACGCGGTAACCGGGGACGCCCTCGTCGAGGCCGCCGACCGGGCGGTGTACGCGGCCAAGCGCGGCGGGCGGGATCGCGTGGTCGTCTCGGCGGCCCGGCGAACGCTGGAGACGACCGCCCCGCCCCCGGCCGCCTGAGCCCGCGCCGACCGTTCCCGATCCGCGGCTTGCGCGAGGGCCGGACCCGAGCTAGGGCGGCGTCCCCGATGTCGAACCGCGCGATCTGGAATGTGAGGCTCCGCCACGAGTCGCTGGCTACCCCCGCCAAGGGCAAGCGCGTGAAGCGGCGCTCCCGGCTCCGCGTCGGGCTGGAGGACGCCCTCGCGCGCAAGCGCCCCAAGGCGCCCGAAGCGCCGAACGAGCCCCCGGCGACCTGAGCACCCGCCTGGCCGTGCTCGGCCGCGCCGATCATCGCGCAGCGCGCGGCGGCGCAGCCGCGAACATCAGCTGAGCGGCCAGCGGCAGCGCGGCGAGACCGAGCGCCACGACCGGGGCGCGCCCCGCCGCCACGGCATGAAGGGCGAGGAGCGCCAGCGCGATGCTGAGCGCCGCGCCGCCGAGCCGCGCGCGGTTGCCGAGCGCCGCGGCGCACCACGCCGGCCCGAGGACGGCGAGCGGGCCGATCACGGCCAACGCCGCCGCTCGCCCCGGGCCGGCGGCGGGCGGAGGCGGCGCGCCACCGGCCGCGCCGAGCGTGAGCTGGCCCGCCTCGCTCAAGGAGACTCTCCCCCATGGCTCGACGAGCGCGCCCGCGGTCAGCCTCCAGGGCTCGCCGGACGTGACGGCCGGGAACAGCGCGCTCGGGTCGCCCGCGACGAGGAGCGCGACCACCCCCACCGCGCCGAGCGCCCACCCCGCAGCGACCGCCCCGAACCGGGCGACGGACGGCCGCACGCCGAGCGCTTCGAGCGCGCGGAGCTCGCCGAGGGCCCTCGATCGCTCGAGCCCGATCCATACGGCCGCGCTCGCCACGCCGGGGAGGACGGCCGCGAGGCGCGCCGCGCGCATGCCGGTCGTGGAGTATGCCTCGTCGGTCAGCACGATGACGCCCGCCGCGAGGGCGCCGAGCGCGCCGCCCACGGCGAGCACCCGGAGCCCCAGCGCGAGGAGTTGGCGACGCACGAGGCGAACTTGGCCCGGAGAGCCGCCCGCCGCTACTCGACCCGCTCGTGACCCGGACCGCCCTGGCCACGGCGCTCGCCGCCCTCGCGACCGGGTGCTGGTTCCCGTCGGAGCCAGGCGACGCGCGGCTGCCGGGCGAGGAGCTCGGGACGTACGCCGTCGTGGGGACGCTCGACCCGGGCACCTGCGGCGCGGGCGCGCTGGGAGCGCCGGCCGTCTGGCGGTTCGAGGTGCGGCTCTCGCGCGACGCCTCGTCGCTCTACTGGCTGAACGGCGAGGCGCCGATCGAGGGGACCGTCGGCGCCGACGGCGCGTTCGAGATCGTGTCGGAGACCCGCGTCGGCGTCCTCGAGCCGGAGCGCGACCAGCCGGGGTGCGGGGTCATCCGGCGGGACCGCGCGGCCGGGCGGCTCGACGGCGCCGCGCTGGACGTGCCCTCGTTCGCCGGCGAGCTCCGCTACGAGTACGCCTCGGTCCCGGGATCGGACTGCAGCGCCCTGGTCGGCGCCGACGGCGGCTTCGAGCGGCTCCCGTGCGCGCTCGGCTTCGCGCTCTCGGCGACCCGGGTGCGCGCTCCCGGGGACGGCGACGCCCGCTGACCGGACCCCCGGACGCATGATAGGATGCGGTTCGATGACCACGCTCGTCCCCTGCCCCACCTGCCGACGGCACGTCCACGCGACCGAGGCCCACTGCCCCTTCTGCGCGCGCTCCGGGCGCCACGTCGTGACCAGCGCGCTCGTCGCGACCACGCTCGCGGTCGGGCTCGCCGTGTCGGCCTGCGGCGGTGGCGCGGGCGGCCCCGGGCCCGAGGCGGGCGGCGGCGCCGTCGCGCTCTACGGCGGGCCTCCGGTGGAGCCCACCGAGCAGCCGTCCCCCGGCGCAGATGAGCCCGGCGAGGGCGATCCCGCGGCGAAGGAGCCGGGCGAGACGGCGCCGAGCGAGACCGAGCCTGGGGATCCCAACGGCGGCGGCGGTGGCCCGGTCGCCGCGTACGGCCCCCCGCCGAAGTAGCCGGCCCCACCGCAGGCCGCGCGGGGGGGGCCCTGCCCGACCACTCGCGCTCGCGCCGAGGCGCCGGTCTGCGCCGGTGCGACTTGCGCTCGATCAAGTCGCGCGCCGCCGGCGCGGGTCACGATCTCTGCGCAGGAGAGACGCGCGCCATGCAAGAGCTGATCGTCTGCGAGCACTGTCACCGCCATCACCTCGCCTCGGAGCGCGAGTGCCCGTTCTGCAGGCGCCCGACGCCGAGCGCGGCGCGCGGCCTGACCGCGGCGATCCTGTTCGGCATGGGCCTGACCCTCACGGGCTGCGGCGGCGACACCGACGACGGCAAGACGGGCGGCAACGTGACCGGCGACAGCGGCACGGACGGCTCGGCGGGGGGGGCCGGCGGGCAAGGGAGCGGGGGCATGGGCGGGATCGCTCCGGCGTACGGTCCGCCTCCGATGGGAGGTACGGCCGGGCAGGGCGGGATGGTCGCCGCGTACGGTCCGCCTCCGATGGGGGGCGCGGCCGGGCAGGCGGCGGGGGGCCAGGGCGGCGCGGCCGGGCAGAGCGCCGGCGGCCAGGGCGGCGCCGCGCCTGCGTACGGGCCCCCACCCTCGGGCGGCTCGGGCGGCGGCTGAGCGGCGACCGGGCCCGTCGCCCGCGGTCACGCCTCGCGCGACGCGGCGAGGGGCTCGCCCAGGTGCGCGGCCCGAGCTAGCGCGAGCCACTCCTCCGGTGCGTCCTCGAGGCGCAGGGCGAAGCGTGCCGTGTCGCGCACGAGCCCGCGCGCCGGCTCGATCAACTCGAGCCGCTCGCGCTTGCCCTCCGCGAGCCGCTCGAGCGCGCGGTGATGGCAGTAGGGGTTGTCGCCCGTGCGGCCGAGGAGCGTCGAGGAGGTCCAGATGCACCCCCCCTTGCAGATCGCCCCGTAGTAGCAGCTCCGGCAGTACCCCCAGAGATCGTCGATCACGAACCCGCGCGTGAACTGCAGCTCCGGCGTGTTCTCCCAGATGTCTCGGATGGATCGCTCGCGCACGTTGCCGCCGACGAACCCGGTGGAGGCCATGGCCGAGCAGCCCTTGATGTCGCCGTTCGCCTCGATGCCCATCGTGCGGATCCCGCCCCCGCACCCGCTCGAGTAACCGAAGCGGGAGCGATCGGCGCGGAGCAGGTGCTCGTACGGCCCGAAGTAGCCGACGTTGTTCCCGGGCCAGAGCTTGATCCCGTGGGCGTCCGCGCGGCGCCGGGCCTCGGCGATGCGCGGGAAAATCTCGAGGAGGTCGTAGGGCTGGAGCCAGAGATCCTCGGCCTCCGCCGCGCGCCCCATCGGCACCATGAGCTGCACCTGCCACCCGTAGATGCCGTACGGTGCGAGCAGCTCGATGAGCTCGACGAGCTCGGCCTGGTTGCGCCGGTTGATCTGCGTATTGGAGCCGACGGGCACGCCCTGTTCCCGCAGGAGCGTGAGGGCGCGGAGCGCGCCGCGGTGACTGCCGCGCAGCCCCCGGAGCGCGTCGTGCGTCGCCTCGAGACCGTCGACCGAGACACTGACGGCGGTGATCCCCGCCTCGCGCGCCCCTCGCGCCAGCGACTCGTCGAACCCGCGCCCGCCGGTCACCATCGTGCAGTCCATGCCCGCGGCGCGGATCGCGCGCACGATCTCGAGCCAGTCCCCGCGCAGGTACGCCTCGCCGCCGTGGATGGCGACCTCGGCCGTGCCCAGCTCCGCGAGCTGGCGGACGACATCGAGCGCCTCCTGGGTGTCGAGCTCGGCGGGGTGACCCTTCCCCGCCCTCGTCCCGCAGAAGCGGCACTGTTGATCGCAGCGGAGCGTGATCTCCCAGACCACGAACAACGGCTTACACTCGCGGAGCACCTCCAGGCGGCGAGAGCGCGGCGTGGTCGTCACGAGGGGCGAGTGTACCCCGCCCCTCGCGGACCGCCACGCCCCGCTTGGCGACCTGCGACGGCCCGTACTAGCCTGCCCGCCGCATGAGCGCCCTCGCGTCTTCCTTCGTCGATCTGCTCGCCTGGCTCACGGCCGCCCCTGGCCAGCCGACGTGGCTCGCCCAGCACTGGGAGGCCGCCTACTTTCAGAAGGACACCTTCGATCCGCTGATGACGGGCCTGCGCCTGTTCCTCACCTTCGGCGGCGCGATCTTGCTCCTGCTGGAGGCCCGCGCGCTCAGGCTCCGGATCTCGATGTCGGTCAAGTGGCGTCGCTGGGTGGCGATCCTCTTCACCGGGCTCGCGTTCGGCGTCTACTTCGACTTCTTCAACCCGAACACGCGGTACATCGAGTACTACCACCGCCACGAGTTCTTCCACTACTACATGGGCTCGAAGTACTTCGAGGAGATCGGTTACAACCGGCTCTACGAGTGCGCGGCCGCCGCGGAGATGGAGCTCGGGCGCGCTGGCGTGGTGCAGCGGCGCGAGCTGCGCGATCTGCGCGAGAACCTCATCAAGAAGAACACCGACCCGCAGATCGCGCAGTACATCAGCGAGTGCAAGGGTATCTTCCTGAAGAGCGGCGGGGAGCCACGCTGGGAGGAGTGGAAGCGCGAGGTCGACTGGTTCTACCGGTCGAGCGCCGGGTCCTACTGGGAGAACATGCAGAAGGACCACGGCTACAACCCGCCGCCGGTCTGGACGATGGCGGGGAAGTTCTTCGGCAGCTTCGGCACGGCGGATGACGGCTTCTTCAAGGCGCTGAGCCTCATCGACATCGCGCTGCACGTCGGCATCGTGGTGCTGCTCTACTGGGCCTTCGGCTGGCGTGTCGGCGCGGTGTGCACGGTGTGGTGGGGGTGCAACGCCCCGGCGAACTTCTATTGGACGGGCGGCGCGTTCATGCGCCAGGACTGGTTCTTCTTCGTCGTGGCGGCGCTCTGCCTGGCGAAGAAGCGCCGGCTCGCCTTGGCCGGCGCGGCGCTGACCTGGTCGGCGCTCCTCCGGGTGTTCCCGGCGATCCTGTTCGCGGGCTGGGGGATCATGGTGCTCTTCCACCTGTTCAAGGAGCGCGCGTTCCACCCGGACCACAAGCGTCTCATCGCCGGCGCCGCGGTCGCGCTCGCGGTACTCGTCCCCGCCAGCATGCTGGCGACCGGGGGGTCGGGCTCTTACAAGGAGTTCATCCAGCACACGCTGGTGACGCACGCCCGGACGCCGCTCACGAACCAGATGGGCCTCGAGACGAACCTCGTCCACACCGAGAAGGGTCGGATGCGGTTCACCCGGGACGACAACCTCGACGACCCGTTCAAGCCCTGGAAGGAAGGACGGAACGAGCGCTTCAAGAGGATCAAGCCGCTCTTCCTCGCGATCGTGGCGTTCGTGGGCCTGTGGACTGCGTGGGCCCTCCGCCGGACGAAGCACCTCTGGATCGGCCTCTGCCTGAGCTTGCCCCTCGTGATGAGCCTCACGAACCTGACCTGTTACTACTACTCGATGTACATCATCGCGCCCGCGCTGATGGTGGTGCGCCCAGGCTTCGGCGCAGTCGCCCTCGTCGTCAGCGGCGCCAGCTACGTGCTGTACAAGTCGTACTACTGGGTCGACGACCAGTTCACCGGCATCTCCTGGCTGTTCCTGCTCTTCAGCGGGCTCATCCTCTACGCCTACTCGCGCCCCTTCAGCGTGGCGCGCCTCAAGGCGTGGCTGGCCAACGCGCCCGAGCCGCACGCTCCGCACGCTGCCCCCACCGATTCGAGCGCGGCCGCCGCGGGCTGACGCCGGCGGCGGCGAGCGCCCGCCCGCGCTCAGCGCTCGGTCATCCGCCGAACAGCGTAGACCGCCTCGACGACGCCATCCGGCAGCGTCTCGAGCTCCAGCTCGAGGTGGTCCCAGTCGCTCTCGATGGCGCGCACGGACACGAGCGAGGTGACGAGCCCGATGATCTTCTCAGCACGCGCGTTCGCGAGCTTCGGGTGCTTTCGGAGGTCGAGGACGATCCGATCGCCCTCGGCCTCGACGAGGATCGGCGGCTTCTTGGGCATGAAGTTCACGAGGTTGCCCGGCTTGCTGAGATCCAGCGCGCCCGAGAGCAGCAGCGTGGCCACCGGGGAGTCTGGCGCGGCTTGGAGGATCTCGAGCGTCACGTCGCGCAGGCGGATTTCGAACCTCAGCTCGTCCGGGGTGAGGCACACGCGCTCGATGACGACGATCGCCGAGGCGCGCACCGAGTTGCCCATCAGATCCACGGTCGCGCTCGCGCGGAGCCCCGGCGGCACCGCCTCGATCTCGATGTCCTTCGGCGCCTTGCGTCCCTTCGCCTGGCCGGCCAGCCAGCGCAGCGCGGCCACCGGCACTCCGAAACGAAGATCCAGCGCGTTGCGCGCCGCTCGGACGAGCTCCTCAGGGTGACGCTTGAGGTAACCGGCGGCGGCTTGGAGGGCTTCGGTGGGGCGCATGGGGGACTCAGCCTAGCCCTCCCGCCGGGCGTTGCGAAGCCCGTCCCCCCGGCTTCGCGGGGTGTCCGCGCGCGACCCGTCTGCTAAGCCGTCGCCCATGCTCCGCCGCTCCATCGCCCCGGACGCCGTGCACGACATGCTCCGGCGCCACCTCCTCGTCGACGGCTACCCGATGGTGATCGACCTGGAGCGTAGCCACGGCTCCTGGGTCCGCGACGCGAAGAGCGGCCGCGAGCTCCTCGACTTCTTCAGCTTCTTCGCGTCGAACCCCATCGGCTTCAATCATCCGAGCATGGCGGCGCCCGCCGTCCAGGAGCGCCTCGCGCGCGCCGCGACGGTGAAGGTGAGCAACGCCGACTACTACACGCCCTTCATGGCGGAGCTGGTCGACATGCTCGAGCGGACCGCGGCGCCGCCGGAGCTCCCGCACTGGTTCTTCATCGATGGCGGCGCGCTCGCCGTCGAGAACGGGATGAAGGCCGCGTTCGACTGGAAGGTGCGCAAGAACCTGGCCCGCGGCGCTGGCGAGCGAGGCTCGCAGGTCCTCCACCTGCGCCACGCCTTCCACGGGCGCAGCGGCTACACCCTCTCGTGCACGAACACCGATCCGGCCAAGACCCAGTACTTCCCGCGCTTCGACTGGCCGAGGATCCCCTCACCTGCGATCGAGCACCCGCTGGAGGGCGAGCGCCTGGACCGGGTGCAGGCGGCCGAGGCCGAGGCGATCGCCGCTGCGGAGCGCTATTTCGACCAGCGCGAGGGCGACATCGCGGCCATCCTCGTCGAGCCCATTCAGGCCGAGGGGGGGGACCGCCACTTCCGGCCGCAGTTCCTCGCTGAGCTCCGCCGACTCGCAGACGAGCGCGAGGCGCTGCTCATCTTCGACGAGGTACAGACCGGGCTGGGGATCACCGGGAGCTGGTGGGCCTTCCAGCAGCTCGGGGTGGTGCCGGACATCGTGTGCTTCGCCAAGAAGATGCAGGTCGGCGGCATCTTCGTCTCTCGGCGCATCGACGAGGTCGCCGACAACGTGTTCGTCAAGCCGAGCCGCATCAACTCGACCTGGGGCAGCTCTCTCAGCGACATGGTGCGCTGCACCCACATCCTGGAGATCATCGTCGAGGAGCGGCTCCTCGAGAACGCGGCGGCGCGGGGCGCCGAGCTCCACGCCGGCCTGCAGGCGCTCGCCGGCCGGCTCGGCCCTCAGGTGAGCAACGTCCGCGGGCGCGGCTTGATGTGCGCGCTCGACGTGCCCTCGAAGGACCACCAGCGCGCGGTAGTGCGCGCGTGCTTCGACGGCGGCATGATCATCCTGCCGTGCGGCGACCGCGGCCTGCGGTTCCGCCCGGCGCTCAACGTCACCGCCGAGAACATCGCGGAGGGCGTCCGCCGGCTCGGAGGCGCGCTCGAGGGGGTGTTCGGCGCCGCGTAGCGCGCTCGAGCGCCGGCCGGGCTCAGGAGTCCTTGGTCGCGGCCTCGGCGAGCTCGCCCGCGGGCTGGGCGGTCGGCGCCAGCTTCTTCTTCTGCAGCACGTCCACGGCGCGCTCGCCGAGCGAGTGCGCGATCTTCGTGACCAGCTCGGGCACCTCCTCGAGGAGCCCCGCCCAGGTACCGCCCGCGTCGGCTTCGACCGTCAGGAGGTGCGCCGTGCCGTCCTTCCCGACCGCGATGGCGGCCACCGGATCCAGCTCCACGGCGCCGCCTGCGCCGTGCCCGCCCGTGCCGCCCCCGACGCGGCTGCCGCGGGCGTCCGCCTTTGCTCCCGCGGCGCCGAAGGCGATCTTCAGCCGATGCACGGGGATGACGGTGGCCTCGCCGGCCCGCTGCGGCTCGCCGATGATCGTCTCGCTCTTCGAGATCCCGTGGATTCCGTCGAGCAGCGTGTTGACGATGTTGTGGATCTTGTCGCTCAAGGTCCGTCTCCCCGCACGAGGTGTCGGTCGAGGCATCATCCCGCCGCCGCGGCGGCGCGTCAACGCGAGCCGGCAGCGCCCCCCAGCTCGGCTGCGGGGGACGGGCCGCCGACCGACCCCGGGGCGCGACGCCAGCGAGCGCGGCGGGCCAGAAAGACAGCGGTATCGACGACCGCCCTCCCCGGCCAGAGCCTCAGCGTCGCCGAGAGCGCCAGCGACGCCCGATCAACGGCCTCCCAACCCGGTCGCCCACGGACGGCGATCCACGGCGGGAGCGCGCCGTCCAGGACGCAGAGGGCCGCCAGCACCTTGCCGGTGAGCGCCACGTCCGCGAACGAGTACTCGCAGTCGAGGCTCGCGTCGGCGAGCTCGATCCGACGCCGCTCGCGAAGCAGGAACCCGACGAGCTCGAGCGGGTCGAGGTGGCGCTCGAGCCGCGCGAACGCCGCGCGGAGCTCCTCGGCAGACAGCCGGTCTCCTGCCTCCGACCGGGCGCGACGCCCTAGATCGCGCAGTCGGCGGGTGGCGACACGGCGGCCGAACACCAGCAGGTGTGCCGTCGCCGGCGCGTCTCGCGCGGCCACGAGGGCGACGGCGACGAACGCGATCCGGATCCCACCCGCGGCGGCCCAGGCCCCGGAGGGGTCGCCTCGCGCCTGGCCGGAGAGGTGCACGCTGAGGGGCGCCAGCGTGAGCGCGACGAGCGCCGCCGCGACGATGAACCCCGCCCCGGCGACGGCCCAGGCGGCGGCGTCCATCGGCGCTTACTTCTTGCTCTCCGGATCGGCCTTCTTCGGCAGCGCCTTCGCTGGGGACCCCGGGAGCTGCGCGAGCCTGCCGTCCGAGTGGATCTCGATCCCCCGCCGGAGCACCGCCGCCTTGCCACGCTTCAGTGCAAGCATGTGCGGTACACCGTCCTCGCCGACGACGACGAACGCCTTGGGCTCGACGACGAGCGCGCCACCGACGCCGCCGCCCTCGGCGCCCGCGTCCGCCGGGCGCTCGCCGGCCGCCTTGCTCGAGGCGCCGAGCGAGGCGGCGCCGAACCCGATGCTGATCTTGCTGAGCGGCATCACCTTGGCGCGCCCCGCGTCGCGCACCGTGCCGACGACTGCGTCACTCTTCGACACCTTGCCGAGCTCGCCCAGCAGCCCCTTCACCAGCTCGTCCAGATCCATGAGCCGTAGCTCACCACGGGCGACTCGGCCCGTCAACGCCCGCCCCCGCGACCGCCCGCGCCGGACGCGACCGCGCGCGCGTCGCGGGCGCGCCCTCGGCTGGGCGGCACCGGCGGCCGTGATGGCGCGAGCGCACGGCGTGGCTCTTGGCCCGCCCTGGCTTCATGCCGGCCGCCAGCAACTCGCTCCGCTGCGGGCCGACGGTGGCGTGACCCATGCCCTCCACGCTGCACGAGGCGTTCGCCCACCTCCTGCGCCAGCGCCCCGACATCATCGCCGAGCTCCTGCACTTCACCGCCTCCGGCGCGCCGAAGCACGACTCCATCGTCGTCCGTCCCGCAGAGCTCGGCGACCACAGGCCCACCGAGCTCCGCGCCGACGGCGTCTTCGGCGTCTTCCTGGGCCAGGAAGCCGTACTGGCCGTCGTCCTCGAGGTCCAGCTCTGGATCGCCCGACAGAAGCTCTTCGTCTGGCCCTCGTACCTGGTCTCGGCTCGCGCCTCCCTCCGCACCCTGGACGCCGTCCTGTTCGTCATCACGAACGACCTCGCGGTCCCCGCCTGGGCGCGCCAGCCGATCCCCCTCGGTCCCGGCTCAGGCTTCGTCCAGGCGCACGTCCTCGGCCCCGCGGAGCTCCCCCTGCTCACCGACGCCACGCTCGCGCGCGCCCACCCGACCTACGCGGCGCTCACGGCCGCCGTCCATGGCCGGGTCGCGGAGCCCCGAGAAGCCGCGCGCGCCGCGCTCATCGCCGCCGAGGCCGTCCGCGAGGCCCTGCAGGGAGGCGACGCCCTGCTGTGCTACGACTTGCTCGTCGCCGCGCTCGGCACCCAGGCCAGAGAGGTCTTCGAGATGCTCCCCCAAGGCTACCAGTTCGCCGACGAAGGATTCCGCCGCGCCGCGGCCGAGGGCAAGGCCGAGGGCAAGGCCGAGGACATCCTCGCCGTCCTGGAGGCGCGCGAGGTCGCCGTCTCGCCGGCGCTGCGCGCGCGGATCCTCGAGTGCCGGGACCTCGGCGCGCTCGACCTCTGGCTGCGCGCGGCGGCGACGTGCGCGACCGCGGACGCCTTGTTCTCGCGCTGACCGCGATCGGCACGCCGCGCCCGCGGGCCGCGCCGGCACGACGCTCGTCGCCCTGCGCACGCGCCGGGTCTGCGCGCGCTCAGGTCCCCCTGGGATCACCGCCCGCCGAACGGCCGAGGCTCGAGCCCGGACAGGAACACGAAGAGCGCTCGCTTCTCCGTCTCGTCGAGGCGTCCGAACGCCTCGATCGGCATGAAGGGATCGAGCTTCGCTCCGCTCTTGCGCGTCCCCTGCACGAGCAGCCGATCGAAATCCTCGTACGTCCATCCGGCGAGGCCGCTCGCGTGCGGGGTCAGGTTGGAGGGGATCGGCGTCGAAGGCGGCGCACCGGGGATGGGGCCGCCCGAGAACCCCTCGCCGTGGCAGCCCTGACACATCCGCGCGAGCAGCTTGCCGTACGCGGCGCTGGGCTCCCGCGGGGTGGGATCCCCCTTCGCGAGGTGATCGATCCGGCGCGCTACGTCGACCACGAACTCGTCGCGGCGGTCGAGCACCTTGCCGAGCACGCCCACCTCGGTGGACGGGTTGTCGCGCCGGACGGCCGGTACCGTGCGCAGGAAGGAGACGATGGCGGTGAGATCGGCGTCCGGCAGCCAGGAGAAGTCCTGCGAGGGCATGAACCGAACGGATCGCCCGTCCTTCTTCACGCCATGGCGAACGACCCGGGCGAGCTCGCCGTCGGAGTACGTGTCGATGACGCCCCCCGGCGTGAGGTTCGGCCCTACGAAGGTGCCGACCGGGCCCATGGCGAGCGGCTTGCCGCCGCCGAGATCCGCGCCGTGGCAGTCCGAGCTGCCGCACGCCGCGGTCGCGTGGACGAGATGTCTTCCGCGCGCGACGACGGCGGGGTCGTTCGAGCGGGCCACGTCGACGGGGGGCACGGCGTAGACCTTCGCGATGCTCTCTTCGTAGGCCGCCGACTTCGCCGCCACGTAGGAGCCTCCGCCGATCAGCACGACGCCGATCACGGCCCCAAGCCCCAACGCCATCCGTTTGATCCAGCGATTCATCGGCAGCTCCTCAAGATCCCCCAACCCTAGCGGATCTCCTCGCCCAGGCCCAGCCAGCCCGGGCCTCGTGCGAGCGCGCGTCACTCGAGCTTCGGCGCCGGCGTCGCCTTCGCGCGAGCGGTGGCCTTCGTCAGGTTCTGGTCGCCGGCCATGCACCGGTTGCAGCTCGCGAGCCCCATGAAGCCACAGCGCGTGGGGGCGAGCGACCGGAGGGAGGCGAGCGAGCGCTCGTCGGCGTGGGCGACGGCGTCCGGGAGCACCTTCTTGTACGCCTCGCAGGCTCGGCCGGGCCGGAGATCAAGCGCAACGCGGAGGGCGCGCGAGGCCCCCTTGCGCACGGCGTCCCGCTCGAGACGATCGCGCGCGCCCTTCTTGGCCTCCGCCGTGCGCGCCGTCGTCGACAGCTCGTAGAGCAGATCCGCCCCGGTGCCACCGAGGCGCGTGGCGAGCTCGAGCGCCGCCTCGCGGGAGATCGGCTCGTCCGCTGCCGCTCGGATCGCCCGGAAGAGCTCGCGATCTCTCGCCACCGAAGGATCGGCGGCGACCACCTCGGCCCACGCCGCGATCGCCTCCGCCCACTGACCCTGCTTGCCGCGCCCCGCGGCGAGCGCCCTCCACTCCGCGGCCGACCGCCCGCTCTCACCGGCTCGCTCCACCGCGGCGAGCGCCACGGCGTCGCCGCCCGCCGCGCGCGCCAGCGTCGCCTCGTCGACCCCCCGGCGCGCCGCGGGCTCCGGATCCGCGCTCGGCGGGACGACCGCTTCGCTCGCCACGGGCGCTCCGGACGCGCCGCGGCCGCGGGCGATCGCCACCACGAGCACCGACACGACGACCAGCGCGCCGAGCCCGCCGAGCACCGCGACCACCACGCCCCAGGTCGGCACCGAGAGCCCGCCGAGCCGCACCGGAACGCGGAGCTTCACCACCAGATCCTCGAGCGGGCTCGCGCCCGGAGGCGCGGCCAGCGCGTGCGCGGTCCGCGCGTGCGCCGCACCCGAGGCCCCGCCGCCTACCGAGGTCGGCCCCAGCGCCGAGGGAGCGCCCAGCGTACTCGGCTCCCAGGCGCCACCGAAGGCAGGGTCCGCCAGAAGCTCCCGCAGCCTCGCGGCCACCTCGTCGGCGGTCTGGACGCGGGCGCTGGGATCCTTCGCGAGCATCGACTCGACGAGCCCCCTCAACACCGCCGGCACCGTCTCGGGCAATGGCGCCGGCGCCTCGGTGAGCTGGCGCGCGAGCACCACCACGAGATCGTCGCCCGCGAACGGCGTGCGCCCGGTGAGCAGCTCGTAGAGCACGATCCCGAGCGCGTACACGTCCGCTCGAGCGTCCACCGTCCCGCCCTGCGCCTGCTCCGGCGCCATGTACTCGGGCGTGCCGAACACGTGCCCGACCTGCGTGAGCTGGGGCTCCCCGGCCTCTCCCGCCGAGAGCTTGGCGATCCCGAAATCCAGCACCTTGACGAAATCGGGATCCCCCTCTCGCTCGACCAGCATCACGTTGTCGGGCTTGAGGTCGCGGTGGACGATCCCGGCGCGGTGCGCTGCGTCCAGCGCGAGCGCCACCTGCTCGACGACGTGGAGCGCACGTCGGACAGGGAGCCCGCCGCCGTCGATCACCTCGCGCAGCGATCGGCCGCCGATCAGCTCGAGGACCAGGTAGAAGCTGCCATCCTCCAGCCGCCCGAAGTCGGTGGCCGAGGCCACGTTCGCGTGCTCGATGCGACCGGCGGCGATCGCCTCGCGTTCGAACCGCGCGACGACCTCCTGGTTGGCCGTGAGCTCCCGATGGAGCACCTTGAGCGCCACCGGCTTGCGCATGTGCACGTGCTCGGCGCGATAGACGACGCCCATGCCGCCCTCGCCGAGCAGCGCCACGATCCGGTACCGCTCCGCGACGACGGATCCGACGCGCGCGTCGGGGAGCGGGGCGCTGACGGTGGCGGTCACGGATTGAGATCTTCACCGCGGATCGTGCGCGCGTCGAGCCGATCCGACGATCGCGCGCTCCGGCGTCGCTTTCGGCCCGGTGTGCGCGCCGACGACCCAGTGTGCGCTGGCACGCCGCCGCCCGGCCGCGCGCTCACTGCTGCTGCTGCTCCTGCTGCTGGTAGTCGAGCCGCTCGCGATGATCGGCGGCCGTCAAGGCGAGCGTCGCCACGTCGAGCCCGGCCGCGGCAGGCGCGAGGAGCCCGCGCGGCACCTCGACCACCTCGTCGATGCGGACGACCACGCGGATCGTCTCGGTCGCTGCGCCCCGGTAGACCCCGCGGTTCGGCGGGACGTCCGCGTAGCTGCGACCGGTCGCGACGGCGACGTGGCCGAGGCCGACCACCTCTGCGTGCGTGGGATCGAAGCCGCTCCACCCCCGCCCGGGGAGGTGCGCCTCCACCCAGGCGTGCGTCTCGACCTCCTCCGCGCCCGGGCGATACAGATACCCGGACACGTAGCGCGCCGGCACCCCGGTGTGACGGAGCAGCGCGATCGCCAGGTGGGCGAAATCCTGGCATACGCCGGCCCCGCGCTCCAGCGCGTCGCTCACCGTGGCGAGGCTGGTCGTGACGCCGCGCCGATACTCGAGGCGGCCGCGCAGCCCGTGGCAGATCCGCGACCCGACCTCCGCGTGGGTCGCGCACCCGGCCAACCCGAGCTGGCGAGCGATCTCCTCGATCCGGCGGTCCGCGGTGACGGGCCCCTCGAAGCGCAGGTAGTCGAGCAGACGTGGGTCGCCCGCCTCGGGCCCGGGCCCCGGCGCGGCCTCGAACGGATCGGGCGCCGGGCGCGTCTCGACGGCGCTGTGCGCGAGGATCACGACCCGATCGTGCGCCTCGGCGATCGAGAACGAGTGGACGCGGTTCCCTGACCAGTCGACGTGCTCGTGGAGCGTCGCGGGAGGAGCCACCGCGATGCCGAAGCCGCGCAGCACCTGGCGCGCGGTCGTCTCCGGCGTCATCCGGAGCTCCATCGCCGTCTCGCTGATGGGCGCGTCGTAACCGAGCTCGGTGCGGTGGCGGATGGCGAGGAGCATGGAGATCCGTGGGGGGCGGCGCGCGGGCCGGTCAGTGCAGGAAGTACGTGCGCTGGAGCTGGTGGCTCGCGCCGCCGAGCTCATGCAGGACCTCGAGGAGGAACGGCGCGAGCCCGGCGCTGAGGACATCGTCCACGTCCGTGTACTCGAGCCGAGACGCCAGCCGACCGAACGCACGCTCGACGCCCCGGCCCCGCCCGCCCCCGTCCCCGTTGGCGACCACGAGCGCCCCCGCGAGCGCCGCCGCCTGTGCGACGCAGTGCCGGACGCTGCGGGGGAACTCCCGATCGAGGACCAGGAAATCCACGACCCGGCGGGGATCGACGCGCGCCGGGTGCACCTTCCGGTACGCCTCGAGCGCGCTCGCGCCTCGGAGCAGCGTCGGCCAGAGCACGTTGTCCCCCCCCCCGAGGCTCCGCGCTGGGGCGCCCGACGCGTCGCTGCCCCGCACCGCGAGCAGGCGCGCGACACGATCCGCGCGCTCCACCTCCTGGCCGAGCTTGATCCAGAGCCAGCCCTCTCCGCGGCGCATGGTGCCGTCGGTGACGCCGGCCCAGGAGAACCCGGCCGAGACGACGCTCCCCAGCGTGGCGGAGAGCTCGTCCTCGCGCGCGGGCTGCTGCGACGCCTCGCGCAGGGCCCAGTACGTCTGGTTCAGGTGCTCCCACATCTCGCTCGAGATCACCTCCCTCACCTGGCGCGCGTTCTCTCGCGCTCGCGCGACCGACGACGCGATCGAGCCGGGCTCGTGCTCGTCGAACGCGACCGCGCAGGCGTCCGTCGCTTCGGGCATCGACAGCGCGACGCGCGCGCCCTGCCAGTGGAGCTCCGCGGCAGCCGGATCGACCTCGCGGACGTCGAGCAGGAGCTGGCGCGTGACCTCGAGGACCCGCGCGGCGTGCTCCGCCCGCTCGACGTACCGACCCATCCAGTAGAGGGCGTCCGCCACCCTACTGAGCATCTGCTGCCTCCTCGCGGGGCCCGACGCCCGCCTCGGCGGCCAGCACCCAGGTGTCCTTGTAACCGCCGCCCTGGCTCGAATTGACGACCAGCGATCCGCGGCGGAGCGCGACGCGTGTGAGCCCGCCGGGGATGACGCGGATCCGCTCCCCGAAGAGCACGTACGGCCGCAGATCCACGCAGCGCCCCTCGAGGCCGTCGTCGCAGATCGTGGGGTGGCGCCCCAGGCTGATGGTCGGCTGGGCGATGTAGCGCCGCGGCTCCGCGGCGACGCGCCGGCGAAACTCCGCGTGCTCGGCGGCCGTGGCGTGTGGACCGATCATCATGCCGTAGCCCCCGGAGGCGTCCGTCTGCTTGACGACGAGCTCCTCCAGGTGCTCGAGGATGTAGGCCAGATCGCTCGGGCGGGAAGCGACCCACGTGGGCACGTTCGGCAGGATCGGGTCCTGCTTCAGGTAGTAGCGGATCATGTCGGGCACGAACGGGTAGATGGCCTTGTCGTCCGCGACGCCCGTCCCCGGCGCGTTGGCGACCGCGACCGCGCCGCCCCGGTAGGCCGCGAAGAGCCCGGCACAGCCGAGGAGCGAGTCGGGCCGGAACGCCACGGGATCGAGGAAGTCGTCGTCGATTCGCGAGTAGATCACGTCGACGCGCTGCAGCCCCCGCGTGCTCCGCATGCAGACGGCGCCGTCCTTCACCGTGAGATCCCGGCCCTCGACGAGCTGCACCCCCATCTGCCGCGCGAGGAACGAGTGCTCGAAGTACGCCGAGTTGTAGATCCCGGGCGTCAAGAGGACGGCCGTCGGCTCCGCCGCGCCGCGAGGCGCGACGTGGAGCAGCGTCTCCTTCAGCCACTCGGCGTAGTCGTCCACCGGGCGCACGCCGTAGTGGGCGAACAGCGCCGGGAAGACCCGCTTCAGCACGGCGCGGCACTGGAGCACGTACGAGACGCCGCTCGGGTTGCGGGCGTTGTCCTCCAGCACCATGAAGTCGCCGTCGCGGTCCCGGATGAGATCCGTGCCGACGACGTGCACGTAGATGCCTCGGGGCGGATCGAAGCCCATCATCTCACGACGGAAGAACGTCGCGCCGAGCACCAGCTCCGGATCCACGACGCGATCCCGCAGGATGTGCTGCTCGTGGTACACGTCGCGCAGGAAGAGGTTCAGCGCCTCGATGCGCTGCACCAGGCCTCGCTCCACCCGATCCCACTCCTCGGCGGCGAGCAGCCGCGGGATCGGGTCGAAGGGGAACACCTTCTCGATGCCGCTCTGGTCCGAGTAGACGGTGAACGTCACACCCTGGTTGCGGAGCATGAGGTCGACCATCCGGCGGCGACTCGCGAGCTCGGCGTCCGAGAGCTCGCCCAGCCGCTGGGCGAGCTCTCGGTAGTGAGGCCGCACGACGCCGCCGGGCTCGAACATCTCATCGAAGTAGCCGTCGAGCTGGTAGCCGTCGATGCGCAAGCGGGCCCGAGGATACCCGAGGCGCCCCCCGTCGATCCACCGCTCCGCGCGTGGCGCCGTCGCGCAGCGCCCGCGGGCTCAGGGCAGGAGCTGGCCCGTGATCTTCCAGTAGAACAGGCGCCGGAGCTGATCGTGCCCGACCGAATTGGGGTGGGTGCAGTCGTTCGCGTACCACTTGGGCGGGTGGTTGTAGCCGTGGTCGCGGAAGTGGCCCCAGAGGTCGGTGAGCATCCCGCGGCCGTTGACTCGGGAGGCGATCTCGGCGTTCCAGCTCGCGAAGCAGGCGTCGGTCGGGATCGCCGGCAGCCCGCCGCCGAACGCGCAGCCGCCCTGGCTGAAGTTCCCCTGCCCGTCGCTGGCGTCGTAGATGTTCAGCTCGAACACGTAGACCGAGACGCCCGGGCCGAACCGACCGGGAGCGAGCAGCAGATCGAGCGCCTGGGTGATCTGGTTGCCCATCGTCGCCTTGGCGACCGCGTCGGTGCCGAGGACGATCTGGGCGAGCGCCGCCTTCATGTCGTTGCCGCCGCTCGAGATGCAGACCGCGACGGGCCCGGCCAGAGTCGACGGGAGGTCCTGAACCTGGTCGTCGAGGTCGTCCGTCTTGCTGCCGCTGTTCGCCTTCCTCTGGTACTGGAGGGTGCCGTAGCGGGCCTGCAGATCTGCGCGCAAGAGGTCATAGTAATAGGGGGCTTGCCCTCCGCCGTCCCCGATGGAATCGCCGAGGATCACCAGCGACCCGAGCGAGGGGAGCGCAGCCGTCGCCCCGAACGCCGCGCCGGCACCGGCGCTGCCCCCGGTCCCCCCCGTCCCTCCGCTCGCGGCCGCGCCGCCGGCCCCACCCGCTCCGCCGCTCCCGGCGGCCCCCGCGACGCCGGCCGGTCCCCCGGGACCGGAGCCGCCTGCACCTCCAGCAGCTCCGGCGGCGCCGCCGGCCCCGCCGCCACCCGCAGCCCCGGACGCGCCTGCACCGCCGCCCCCGCCGCTGGCGGTTCCCCCCGCGCCGCCGCCGGCCGTGGCGCCGCTCCCGGCGCCCCCCGCCGTGGACCCGCCGGCCCCCCCTTCCCCGCCGCCGTCCGCTGCGCTGCAGCCGATCGCCAGCGCCAGCGCTACCCACCCGATCGACGCCCTCGACGCCCAGATCCGCATGCGCCGAGCCTCCCACAGGGTCGTCGTCGGCGCAAGCCGGCCGGCCGGCCCTCTCGTCCCCGGCTTTTCCCCTCGGCGGCCCTCCAGTAGATGCCGCCCATGCGTGAGACGACGCTGGGCGGCCTGAAGACCCGACTGACGGGTGGCTCCGACCGTGAGGGCGGCGGCGATGGCCCCGCCGTGGTCCTGCTCCACGGGTACGGCGCGCCGGGGACTGATCTGCTGCCGCTCTGGCGCGAGCTCCGGGCGCCGGCTGGCACCCGCTTCGTGTTCCCGGAGGGGCCGATCGCGCTGAGCGGCCCCATGGCGCCGCCCGGCGGACGCGCCTGGTGGAACCTGGACCTCGAGCGGATCCTGCGCGCGACCCTGGCGGGCGGCGCTCGGGTCCTGCACGACGAGACGCCGCCGGGGCTCGCCGAGGCGCGCGCGCTGGTGACGGAGCTCCTCGACCAGCTCGAGCGCGACTGGAGGGTCCCGCCGGGTCAGCTCGTCCTCGGCGGGTTCTCCCAGGGCGCGATGCTGTCGTGCGATGTCGCGCTCCGCTCGGCGCGCCCGCTCGCCGGGCTGGTCCTCATGAGCGGGACGATCATCTGCGCGCCGGAGTGGGCAGCGCGCTACCCCCTGCGCCGGGGCCTGAAGACGCTCCTCAGCCACGGGCGCGAGGACCCGATGCTGCCGTTCTCGGCGGCCGAGGAGCTCCGGGACCAGCTCACCGAGGCCGGCATCGACGTCCGCTGGGTGCCGTTCCGCGGTGGCCACGGCATCGGGGACGCCGTCCTGAACGGCCTCGGCGACCTGCTGTCCGAGTGCCTCGCATGAGCCGCGGGCGTGGCACGGCTCGCCCCCGCCTCGCCGCGTGCTAGGTGCGGCGACCGTCTCCGACGCCCTCGCCCAGGCTGCCCGCCCTTGTCCGATCCGAACCCCACCCCCTCGTCGCCGCCCGATCCGGAGCTCTCACGCATCGTGGGGGAGGAGGAGGCGTCGCTCGCGCGGGTGCTCGAGCACCTCGCTCGCCGCGCAACCGCGCCAGCCGCCGATCGCGCCCGCGCCGACTACGACGCCGAGCTGCTCAGCCTCCGGGATCAGATCGCGGTCGCCCGCACCGAGGACATCCCGCCGCTCCTCGAGCAGATGGAACGCCTCCAGGGGCTCGCCGCGCGCCGCCGCGAGATCGTCCCCCAGCACGTGGACGGCCGCTCCCCGTACTTCGGCCGCCTCGTTCTGGCGGAGCAGGGACGCAAGCGCGAGGTGCTGATCGGCCGATCCACCTACCTCGACACGAAGGATGGCGTGCGGATCGTAGACTGGCGAGACGCGCCCGTCAGCCGGCTCTTCTACCGCTACGAGGAGGGCGACGAGTACGACGAGGTGTTCGGCGAGAAGGAGGTCACCGGCGAGGTGATGCTCCGCCGGAGCGTCACCATCGTCGACGCCGGGCTCCGCCGGATCGGTTCGCCCCAGGGTTCGTTCGCTCGCTCGCCCCGGAGCGGGTGGAGGCGCCTCGACGAGGGGTCCGCCCACCTCCGCGGTGGCGCCGGCGCGGCGCTCCGCGCCTCCGAGCACCGGCCCCCAGGGAAGCTCGGCACCGGCGAGATCGACGACCGCGAGGACAAGCACCTGCGCGAGATCACCGCGCTCATCGATCCGCGCCAGTTCGAGCTCATCACGCAGCCGGACTCCGGTTTGGTGGTGATCCAGGGCGGCGCCGGCAGCGGCAAGACGACCATCGGGCTGCACCGCCTCGCGTGGCTCGCGTTCCACGATCGGCGACGCTTCCGCCCCGAGCGCATGCTCGTCGTCGTGTTCAACGACGCGCTCGCGCGGTACGTGTCGCTCGTCCTCCCGGCGCTCGAGGTGCAGGGCGTCGCGATCCGGACGTACCTGGGGTGGGCTGCGAAGGCCCGCCTCGGGCACCTGCCGCGGACCCCGCGCGAGACCCGCGACGACACGCCGTCCGAGGTCACTCGGTTGAAGAAGCACCCTGCGATGCTGCGAGCGATCGAGCTGCTCGTCGAGCGCGCCGCCGCGCAGACTCGCGCCGGGCTCGCGGCCCTGGGCGAACCGGCCGCGCCGTTGCTCGCTTCCTGGGACTCCGGGGGGGAGCGTCCGCTCGCGCACCGCCTCCACGCGATCGCCACGGCGGCGCGCGAGCCGCGCGCGGCGATCGCGCCGAGCGTCCGCTCGAGCGCGGAGCGACTGGCGGAGGCCGGGCTCGCGCGCGCAGCCGACGTGATCGGCGCGTGGGCGGACCTGCTCACCGATCGCGCCCTGCTCGCCGAGGCGCTCGCCGGACACCCGCACGCGCTCACCGAGGCCGAGCTCACGCGCGCCCACAGCTGGTGTACGGCGCGAGTCGCCGAGGTGGTCGGCGAGCTCGAGCGCCGCGCCGAGGCCGCCGAGGAGCGCCAGGCCGAGCTCGCCGAGCGGCGCGCGGCCGCCGGCGCCGACGACGTCGCCGGCGACGAGCCGTCGCGCGAGGAGGTCGAGCCTCGCGCCTCCGTCGTCCGACGCGCGGCGTCCTCCGACGAGGCCGACGAGGAGCACGACCGCGAGGGACCGGCGTGGGACGAGGGCGCGGACGGGCGCGACCTCGAGGAGCGCGCGAAGCTCGATCCGGAGGACGACACGCTCCTCCTGCGGCTCGTGCAGCGCCTGCGCGGGCCACTGCTCGAGACCGGCAAGGGCGCTCGCCCGAAGACGGTGCTCCAGTACGAGCACGTCCTCATCGACGAGGCGCAGGATCTGTCGCCCGTCGAGCTCGCGGTCGTGCTCGACACGGTCCGTGGCCGCAGCGTCACGCTGGCGGGCGACGTCGCGCAGCGCTTGCACATGGACAACGGCTTCTATGGGTGGCACAGCCTGCTCGGCGAGCTCGGGCTGTCCCACGTCGAGATCGAGCCCCTGCGGCTGAGCTACCGATCGACGGCCGAGATCGTCGAGCTCGCCCGGGCCGTGCTCGGGCCGCTCGCGCCGGCCGACTCCCCCGTCGCCACGAGGCGGGGAGCGCCGGTGGAGCTCTTCGGGTTCGCCCACACCGGCGACGCGGTCGGCTTCGTGTCCGAGGCGCTGCGCGAGCTGATGGCGGCCGAGCCGCGCGCCTCGGTCGCGGTCGTCGCGCGTTACCCCGAGCAGGCGGATCTCTGGTTCACCGGCCTGCGCCAGGGCGAGGTCCCCTACCTCCGCCGGGTCGCCGCCCAGGACTTCAGCTTCCGCCCCGGCATCGACGTGACGGACGTCCGCCAGGTCAAGGGCCTCGAGTTCGACTACGTCCTCCTCGTGGAGGCGAACGACTCTTCCTACCCGCTCGACGACGAGTCGCGCCACCTCCTCCACATCGGCGCGACGCGCGCCGCGCACCAGCTCTGGATCGTAGCGACCGGGCGTCCGAGCCTCGTGTTCCCCGACGAGCTGCGGGAGCGGGCGCTGTGAGCTCCGCCTGCGCGCGCGCCACCTGCGGAGCGGCGTCGCTCGTCCTGGTCGCGTGCGCCGGAGGGCGCCTGGTCCACGACGCCGCTGCCGAGGCGCGCCCCCCGTTCGTCGGGTACACGCGCGGCGCGGGGAGCGCGCCCGGCACGGCGCCGATGGAAGGCGACTCACCGACGGCGGCGCCGGGCGCCGCCGGTGCGGGCGACGCCGCCGCGGCCGGAGCGGCGGGCGGACCGCGCGCCGCGCGCTCGCATCGTCTCGAGCGTCCGGCGCTGCCGCCCTGGCACGGGTGGGACGTCTCGCGCCGGCAGCCGCTCGAGGCCCGGGAGCTCGGCTACGCGCTGGCGCGCAAGGAGCTCGTGTGCGTGGGCGAGCACCACGACGACCCGAGACACCACGCGGCCCAGCTCGCCGTCCTCGCCGAGCTCCAGGACCGCGCCGAGCTCGCCGGCCGTGAGCTCGGCCTCGGTCTCGAGATGTGGGAGCGCCGGTTCCAGCCCGTCCTCGACCGCTACGCGGCGCGCGAGCTGGACGAGCGGTCACTCTTGCGCGACACGGAGTGGAGGGAGCGCTGGGGCCACGACTACGCGCTCTACCGCCCGATCGTCCGCGCCGCGGTGGCGGACGGCGCGGCGCTGCTCGCCCTCGGCGCTCGCCGAGAGCTCGCGCGGGCGGTCGCCCGCCGCGGGGTCGACGCCCTCGCGCCGGACGACCGCGCCGACCTCCCGGAGCTGGACCTCGACGACCAGCGCCATCGCGAGCGCTTCACGGCTCGAATGGACGCTCACCCCCACGACGCAGATGCTGATCGGCTCTACGCGGCGCAGGTCGTGCGCGACGAGACGATGGCCGCCGTCGCGGCAGCGTGGCTCTCCGCTCGCCGCCCGGCGCGGCAGCTCGTCGTCCTGGCCGGCGCCGGGCACTGCGAGCCGGGCGCGATCCCGGCCCGGGCCAAGCGGCGCGGGGTCGAGCGGGTCGTCTCCGTGCTCCCCGTCACCTCGCACGACGACCCGGAGCTCGCGCACTTCGACTACGGCGTCGTGGTCGAACGCTAGCCCGCCGGGCCCGACCCGATCACGTCTGGATGGCCTTCACCTCGAGGAACTCCTCGAGGCCGTGGCGACCGAACTCCCGACCGTTGCCGCTCTGCCGGTAGCCGCCGAAGGGAGCGAGCGGGTTGAACGCGCCGCCGTTCACGTCCACCTGCCCGGTGCGCAGCCGCCGCGCCACCCGCTGCGCCCGCTCCGGATCGCGCGACCAGACCGCGCCGGCGAGGCCGTAGACCGTCCCGTTCGCGATGCGGATGGCGTCCTCCTCGTCCTCGTACGCGAGGAGGCAGAGCACCGGCCCGAAGATCTCCTCCTGCGCGATCGTCATCTCGGGGCGCACGTCGGCGAACACCGTCGGCCGGACGAACCACCCCCGCGCGAGACCGGCGGGAGGCTCCGCCCCGCCCGTGACCAGGCGCGCGCCCTCGGCGACCCCCTGCTCGATGTACCTCCGCACCCGGTCGCGCTGCGCCCGCGACGCGAGCGGCCCGAGGCGCGTCGACTCGCTCGACGCCGGCCCGACGGTGAGCTTCTCGGCGGCGGCCTTCGCCAGCCCGACCGCCTCCTCGTAGCGCGATCGCGGCACCAGCATGCGTGTCCACGCCGAGCACGTCTGCCCGGAGTTGAGGAAGCAATTGTTGACGCCGGAGCGCACGGCCTTCTCGAGATCGGCATCGTCGAGGATGACGTTCGCGCTCTTCCCGCCGAGCTCCAGCGTGACGCGCTTCACCGTCGCCGCGGCGAGCTCCGACACCCGGCGACCGGCGCGCGTGGAGCCCGTGAAGCTCACCATGTCCACGCGCGGATCCATCACGAGCGCCTCGCCGACCGTAGGGCCGTCGCCGCTCACCAGGTTGAACACGCCAGCCGGCAGCCCCGCCGCGTGGGCGATCTCGGCGAAGACGAACGCGCTGAGCGGCGCCACCTCGCTCGGCTTGAGCACCACCGTGCAGCCCGCAGCGAGCGCCGGGGCCACCTTGGCGACCACCTGGTGGAGCGGGTAGTTCCACGGGGTGATCGCGGCGACGACCCCCACCGGCTCCCGCACGAGCATCGAGTTACCCACTGGCTCCTCGAACCGGTACTCGCGCAGCAGCGCGGCGAACGAGCCGCAGACGACGGCGGGCAGCCCCGCCTGGATGGCGCCGGCCAGCCGGATCGGCATACCCACCTCCGCGGAGATCGTCGCCGCCAGCTCCGCTTGGCGCGCGACGAGGCCCTCCTGGAGCCGGGAAAGTACGCCCGCGCGCGCCTGAGGTGGGGTACGGGACCACGCCTCGAACGCCCCGACCGCCGCCGCGACACCGCGACCGGCATCGCCGGCGGACCCGGCCGGTACGGTCCCGATCGGCTCCTCGGTCGACGCGTCGATCACCTGGAACGAGCCGCTCCCCGTCGGGTCGACCCACTCACCGCCGATGTAGATTTGATCGTACTTCTTCATGTACCTGGCCTCCAGCCGCGCTCGCGAGGGCAGGGTCATGGCGCCACGCCGCGGGGACCGCAATGCCCAGGCGCGGCCGCGCGGGCCTGGCGCCGCCACCGCGGCGCGCCTAGTGCTCCCGGGATGCCCCGCCTCGCCCTCCACGACACCGACCTCGCGTACGAGGACACCGGCCCCGGCTCGACCGGCGAGACGGTCGTGTTCTCGCACGGCTTTCTCTTCGATCTCGAGCTCTTCCGCCCCCAAATCGAGCACCTGCGTGACCGCTACCGGATCATCGCCTGGGATCACCGCGGCCAGGGTCGGAGCGCCGACGATCGCCGGCGGTCGATCGGCATCGAGCTCGTCACGGACGACGCGCTGGCCCTGCTGGATCGGCTGGCCCCCGAGCCCGTCCACTTCGTCGGGCTCAGCATGGGCGGGTTCGTCGGCCTGCGCATCGCGGGGCGCCACCCGGGGCGGCTCCGCTCGCTCGCGCTCCTGAACACGAGCGCCGAGGCGGAGCCGAGAAGCAACCTGCCCCGCTACCGCGCGCTGGCGTTTCTCGCGAGCCGGGTCGGGCCAGCCCGCCTCGCGACGCGGATCCTCCCGTTCATGGTTGGCCGTACCACGCTCACGGCCGCGGAACGCGCGGAGGTCCGGCGCGATATCCTCGGCCGCATCGCCGCCAACGGGCCCCGCGCGACCCGGGCGCTCGGCGGCGTCCTCGAGCGCGAGGGCGTGGAGCACCTGCTGCCCAGAATCCAGGTCCCGACGCTGATCGTGGCCGGCGAGGAGGACGTGGCGACCGTGCCGGCGAAGGCGGAGCGACTGCGCTCCGGCATCGCAGGATCTCGCCTCGTGGTCCTCGAGCGCTGCGGTCACAGCTCGGCGCTGGAGGCGCCCGGCCAGGTGTCCGCCGCGCTCGCCGCGCACCTCGCGGCCGCGGGCGCCGCCCGCTGACGTACGGCGCGGCTGCGGGCTCGACCGCCGCGCCGTCATCGGTATCATGCCGCGCCAGATGTCACGCATCCTCCGCGTGCTCGCGCTGGGCACCGTCTGGTTCGCGATCGGCTGCGATCGGGGCCTCGCCCCGATCCCGGGCGCTGGAGCCTCCGCGAGCGCGTCCGCGACGGCCGCGGCGGGCGTCGCCGCAGCGCGGCTGGACGCCGCCACGGACGCGGAGGCTCCCGGAGACGACGCAGCCTTCGACGCCCCCGACGAGCCGAGCCCGGGCGCTGCGGCGAGCGCGGCGGCCGCGGACGCGGGCGCGCCGCGCGCGCGCAAGCGCAAGAGGAGCCGATCCGTCGCCAAGGCGAGCGCCGCGCCGGAGGTCAAGGTGCTGGAGCCGGGCACGCCCCCGCGGACGGAGCTCCGGTACGTCTTCCGCGCCGGCTCCAAGGAGCGGCTGCGGATGGTGAACCGCACCCAGGTGGAGGTCGTGGTGGGCGAGCAGAAGGCGCCGTCGCCCGCGGCGCCCGACGTCGAGATCACCGCGACGCTCGCGGTGCTGGAGCTGTTGTCGGGCGACCGCGCCCGACGCGAGCTGACCATCGATCGGTTCCGGCTGCTCGAGACGCCCGGGGTGGACGCCGGCGTCCGCGCCCAGATCTCCGGCGCCCTCGCCGGGATCGAGGGGCTCACGGGGACAGACGTGGTCGACACGCGTGGCGTCCTGCGCGAGGTCCGCCTCGACACCAGCAACCTCGAGAACCCCTCGCTCGAGCTGATGATGGACTCGATGCAGCAGTCGTTCGGGCAGATGGGCGCCCCGTTCCCCGAGGCGCCGATCGGCGTCGGTGCCCGATGGCGGGTGCGCTCCAGCGTCGATCAGCAAGGCATGCGGCTGACGCAGACGGCCACCTACACGCTGCTCGCGCGCGAGGGCACGAGGGGCCGCGTGCGCGTCGAGCTGGCGCAGCGGGCGCCGGCGTCCAAGGCGCGCCCGCCCGGGCTTCCGCCCGGGGTCGACGCCGAATTCCTCGGCATGAGCGCCTCGGGGGCGGGGGAGCTCGAGTTCGAGCTGACCCGAGGGATCCCGCAGGGCGAGCTGAAGTCGAGCTCGAAGGTCCGGATGAAGGCGGGCGTCGGCGGGGTGCAGCGCGACGTGACGATGCAGATGACGACGGCCGTACGCTTCGAGCGCGTGGAGTGAGCGACGGCCGCCGCGCCACGCGGCCGAGCGCGCGCCGGGCTACTCGGCCCGCGCGAGGTGGAGTCGCATCCGAGCGTCGACCCCGATCACGTCCCCCGGGGCGAGCGGGAGCCAGACGTTCTCGCCGCCGAGCGGCTCACTCGACACGAGGAAGTGGTTCACGAACCCGGTGGCCGGCGGGGCCTCGCACGCGGGCGCGAGGTGCGGGCACGCCTCTCGCTCCGCGCAGCGCTGCTTGTAGGTCGACCAGTAGAGCTCCTTGCCGCCGTGCGCCGCCACGAGCGTGTCGCCGTCGCTCACGACGACGGTGAGCAGCGACGGAGGTGCGCCGTCGCCGTCACAGATCCGCCGCACCTTGGCCAGCGCCTCGCGGACCGCGCTGGCGACCGTCTCCACGCCGTGCCGGCGGTCGAGCGGTCCGTGGCCGGAGAGGACCGACAGGAACACGAAGAACACGACCTCGCTGTCCGTGTCGCCGAGCACGTACCGGCGAAGCCGGGGTGCCACCTCGGCCAGGAGCGCCTCCCGACGGTCGGGGAAGCGCGGGATGTCGCCGTTGTGGGCGAACACCCAGCGCCCATACTGGAACGGGTGGCAGTTCAGCACGTTGAGGGCGCCGTGGGTCGCCTTGCGGACGTGCGCCACCACCGTCTCGCTCGCCACCACGCCAGACACGCGGTGGAACAGCTGATCGCCGAGCGCTCGCTCGGCGCTCTTCGTCAGGTGGGGCGCGCCGTCGACGTAGAAGGCGACCCCCCAGCCGTCGGGGTGCTGTCCGCTCTGGCGACCGAGGGCGTTGTCCCCGTCGAGGAGCGACCGATGTACCTGGCTCGGGATGACGCTGCGGAAGCCGAAGACGCGGCACATGGCTCAGAACCATGGCCGAAGCCGGGCGCCGTGGCGAGGATCCTGCGGGCGGCGGGGCGCTGCTAGGCTCCGCCCGTGACCCTCCGGCTGCTCCGCTCCCTCGTGGCTCCGCTCGCCGTCCTCGGCCCGGCGGCGGCGTGCGCAGGCGCGCCCGCTCCCGGCGCGCCAGCGCCGACGGGCGCCGCGCCGCCCGTCGGCTCGAGCGGCGCGCCGTCGGCGCCAGCGGCGGGTACCCCAGGGACCCCGAGCGGCAGCGCCCCGGCGACGAGCGCCGCGGCCCCCGCGGGCGCGCCGGTCGGTCCCTCCCTGCCCTTCACCCACGACGACTACGGCGCCGCGCGGGCACGGGCCCGGGCCGCGGGGCGCCCGCTGTTCGTCGATGCGTGGGCCCCGTGGTGCCACACGTGCATCAGCATGCAGGAGTACGTCATGCGCGAGCCCGCGCTCCAGCCGTACTCCGAGCGGCTCGGGTTCGTCGGGATCGACACCGACCGCGAGGAGAACCGCGAGTTCGTCGAGCGGTTCGCGATCCACGTTTGGCCGACCTTCTTCGTCCTGGACCCGACGACCGAAGCTGTCCTCGGTTACTGGCCGGGCTCCGCGTCGCTGGCCGAGCTCCGTCGGTTCCTCGACGACGCGCTCGAGGCGTTCGACGCCTCCCGCAGCGGGCGCTCACCGGACCCACTGCTGCGGAAGCTCCTGGCCGCCAAGGCCGCCCAGGCGAAGGACCGCCCGGTGGACGCCGAGCGCCTCTATCGCTCGCTGGTCGACGACGCGCCGGCCGACTGGCCCCGCCGGAGCGAGGTGCTCCTGCGCTGGATGATGGCGCTCGTCGGCTCGCAGAAGCACGCCGAGTGCGTGCGGGTCGGCGAGAAGCACCTGGACGAAATCCACGGGGCGTCGCTGCCGGCCGATTTCGCGCGCTACGTGAGCGACTGCGCGCGCCACCTCGGGTCCGCGGCCGACCGCGAGCGCGCGCTCCGGCGCGTGGAGCGGCGCCTCACCGCGCTCACCGGCGCGCCGCCGGTGGAGATGGCGGCCGACGACGTGTCCGACGCCCTCGCCATCCTGGCCGACGCGCGCGCGGCGCTCGGCGACGCGGCGGGCGCGCGAGCCGCCCACGAGCGGCGCCTCGCCGTGATGGAGGAGGCGGCGGCCCGCGCCCCGTCCCCTCAGGCCGCGCAGACGTTCGACTACGGCCGCGCGAACGCCTACGTGGCGCTTGGCCGCCCGGACGAGGCCGTCCGCATGCTCGAGGAGCGCGAGCGTCAGCTCCCGGACTCGTACGAGCCTCCCGCGCGGCTCGCCAGCGTGCTGTCGCGCACCGGGCGCCCCCGCGAGGCGCTGGTCGCGCTGGAGCGCGCGCTGAAGCGCGCCTACGGCCCGCGGCGGCTCGGCTACCTCGAGCTCAAGGCGTCGCTGCAGGCGCGGCTCGGCGACCGCGAGGGCGCGATGGCGACGCTCGAGGAGGAGATCCGCGGCTGGGAGGCGCAGCGCGGCGCGGCCGCGGCCCGGGATCTCGCCGACGCGCGCGCGCGCCTCGCGCGCGTCCGCGCCGGGCGTGAGCCCTGAGCGCGCCGCGCGCTCAGCGCACGCGGCGGAGGATCGCGCCGCCCTCGCCGACGACCCACACCTCGTCGGCGGAGCGAGCCCAGACGTCGTTCAGCGACACGCCCGTCCCCGCGTCGCTCGGCGCCCAGCTCGCGCCGTCCCAGTGCCGGACGACGCCGCCCGTACCCACCGCCCACACGTCGTCCTTCGCCAGCGCGAAGACGCCGTTGAACGAGTGCCCCTCACCCTTCATCGCGGCCGTCCAGGCGCTGCCGTCCCAGCGGTAGACGCTCCCAAGCGACCCGACGACCCACACGTCGTCCGGCCCGGTGCCGTGCACGTCGCGGAAGTCGGGCTTCGGCGTCCCCGGCTCGACCGCGACCTGGGTCCACGCCGATCCGTCGTACTCGCGGACCTCGCCCAGCTCCCCGACCGCCCACGCGCGGGCCGGGGTCGGCCCCCAGACGGCGCGGAAATCCCTGCCTCCGAGGGAGGACTTCTCCCAAACGCCCTCGCTCCGGTGCAGGAGCACCCCGCCCGACCCGACGACCCACACCTCACCGCCGCCGAGCGACCACACGCCCTGCAGCCACGCGCCCGATGGCACCGTCTCAGAGACGAACGCGCCGCCGATCCCGGAGGCCGCGTCAAAGCGCAGCACGGTCCCCGCGGTGCCCGCGATCCACAGGTCACCAGCGCCGGCCGACGCCGCGCCGTAGAGCGCGCGCGGTGTCCCCGACGGCACGACGCGCGGCCCGCCCGCCTCGAGCTTCACGACCTCGTCGCCCACGGCCCAGAGCTCGGGGCCTCCGCCTGCGAGCGCGAGGCGATTTGCCGCGGACCCACGGAGCTCGGTCGACCGCGCGTCGCCACGGAAGAAGACCATCGCGCCGCCGTCGCCGACGAGGAACACCTCATCCCCGGCGGGCGAGAAGCCACCGCGGAGGTGCTCGTTCGTCCCGCTCGCGAGGGCCGACCACTCGGTGCCGTCCCAGCGGTGGACCCGACCGTCGTTGCCCGCCACCCAGGCTCGCTCCGCGGACTCGACCGCGAGCGCGCGGATCGAGTAGGCGGACGGCTTGGTGGTCGTCCACTTCGCACCGTTCCAACGCCTCACCTCGCCGGTCGCGGTGCCGACCCAGACGTCGTCCACGCCCGAGCCGGCCACGGCGGTGAGCGTCGCGGTCGCCCCCGACGCCACCTTCTTCCACGTCGCCCCGTCGTAACGGAGCGCCGTGCCGCTCGCCCCGACCGCCCACACGTCGTCGCGGCGGCTGCCCCAGACGCCGCTCAGGGCGACCGCCGACGGCGAGTTGGTGCGAGTCCACTCGGAGCCGTCCCAACGCAAGATGAGCCCACCGGCTCCGACCGCCCAGACCTCCTCGGGCCCGAACGACCAGACGCCGCGCAGCTCGTCCGTCAGCGTCTCTCCGTCGATCGTGAGTTGGGTGGCGGCCGCGCTGCCGGCGGCGACCCGCACCACGGTGGCCTCCGCGCCGACCGCCCAGACGACGCCCTCCGCGCCATGCACGGCCAGGAGCGTCGAGGTCGTCCCCGCCGCCAGCCCGCGCCAGCCCCCGCCGTCGTGGTGCAGCAGCGTCCCGTGGGTCCCCACCGCCCACACGTCGCTCAGGCTGCTGCCCCAGGCGGCGCGCAGATCGTTGCCCTGCGGAGACGGGGCGTACCAGCACCAGCCGTCGGCGCTGCAGGCCTCATACGGCTGCCCGGCGCCGCCGGCCCCGCCGCCGCCCGCGCCCGCTCCGCCTCCCGCGCCGCCGCCGTCGGCTCCCGAGGCGCCGCCGCCCGCGCCCGCGGAGTCGTCACCGCACGCGGCCGCGAGCGCGGCCGCCGCCGCGACCGCCGCGATCGTGAGTCGGCTCAGCACGGAGGACAGCTCACCGTGTTGCCGCAGCCATCGGGGCCCACGTAGCCGCAGCTCTGCGCGCAGTTGATCGGCTGGCAGCAGGTGCCGTTCGCGAGGCAGACCTGGGTCGCCGGGCAGGAGCCACAGTCGCGCGTGCCGCCGCAGCCGTTCGCCTCGGAGCCGCACGTGCGCCCCAGCTGCTCGCAGGTCTTCGGCGTGCAGCACTGGTTGTCCACGCACACGCCGCCTGGGCACGTGCCGCAGTCGAGAGGGCCGCCGCAGCCGTCCGAGGCGCTCCCACACTCGGCGCCAGCCTCGGTGCACGTCCTCGGCGTGCAGCACTGGTTGTCCACGCACACGCCGGCGGGACACGTCCCGCAGTCGACCGTGCCGCCGCACCCGTTCGTGGCGACCCCACACTCGGCGCCCCGCGCGGTGCAGTCCTGCGGCTGGCAGGGAGCGCAGACGTTCGCCGTCCCGCCGCCCCCGCACACGTCCCCGCCCTCGCAGCTGCCGCATTCGAGCGTCCCGCCGCAGCCATCCGACACGGACCCACAGTTCTTGCCGAGCGCGTCACAGGTCGTCGGCGTGCAGCACTGCCCGCCGGCGCACACCTGCTCCGTCGTGCAGTCGCCGCACGCGACCTGGCCGCCGCAGCCGTCGGAGGCCGTCCCACACTCGCGGCCGAGGTCCTCACACGAGCGCGGGACGCACGGCGCGCAGACGTTCGCCGTCCCGGCGCCTCCGCACTCCTCGCCCGTCGGACACGATCCGCACTGGCGCGTGCCGCCGCAGCCGTCCGAGACCTCCCCGCACTCCGCGCCGACGCCGGCGCACGTGCGCCGCGTGCAGCAGAGGTTCTCGTCGCACACGTCCCCGGTCGGACACGCCCCGCACTGGATGCTGCCACCGCAGCCGTCGTCCGCGGTGCCGCACTCGAGGCCGAGCTCGTCGCAGGTCTTGGGGACACAGGCCACGCACTGGGTGCCCACGCACACCTCGCCGGCGACGCAGTCCCCACACTGCACCTGTCGACCGGTGCACGGATCCCGCACGGTCGCGCACTCGGCCCCGACCGCGGCGCACGGCGCCGGTGGCGGCGGCGGGAGGCACAGGTTGTTCTGGCAGGTCCGGCCGCCGACACAGGCGGCCGTCCCGCACTGGAGCCGGTCGCCGCAGCCGTCCGACGCCGAGCCGCACTCGATCCCGGCCGACTCGCACGTAACGGGCTGGCACGGGCCGCACTGGCTGGTGACCGCGTCGCACGCCTCGCCGTTGCCGCACCCACCACACTCGATCGTCCCGCCGCAGCCGTCCGGCAGCGAACCGCACCGCCCCGCGCACACGGCCGGCTGGCAGGGGCCGCACTGCCCACCGACGCACACCTCGCCGACCGGGCACGTGCCGCAGTCGATGGGGTTGCCACAAGCGTCGGACAGGAGCCCGCACTCGTAGCCGGCGGTCGCGCACGCGCCGGTCCGCGGGACGCACGCCTTCGCCACCGGCTCGCACACCGTCCCGCTGGCGCAGGTGCCACAAGCGAGCACGCTCCCGCAGCCGTCTGGCGCCGGGCCGCACTCGACGCCGAGCCCCTCGCAGGTGGCCGGTACGCAGGCGCCGCCGTCCGCGCCGATCATCCCCCCCCCGGTACCACTGGCGGCGCCGCCGCCCGCGCCGCTCGCCGCGCCGCCGCCTGCGCCGCTCGCCGCGCCCCCGCCCGCCCCGGCGGCGGCCGCCGCGCCCCCGCCGCCGTCCCCCGCGGCGCTGCCGCCGCCCGCGCCACCACCGTCGCCCGCGCCGCCGCCCGCCGCGCCGCTCCCGCCGCCGGCGTCGTCGCCAGACCCGCCACACGCGAGGACGACCCACGCTGGCGAGGCGACGAGACCCGCGGCGAGCACCCAGGACCCCCAACCACGCTGTTTCGAACGGGTTCGCTGGCTCGTCATCATGAACCTCCTGGGCTCTGCCGGCACGGCAACCTTACGCCGGCATCGGATCCGAGGCAAGACCGGGGCCGCGGGCACCCGGCCAGAAGAGAGCCGGATCGTAGGGGCGGCTGAGCGGCCGCGCGCTCGCTCGGGGGGCTCACCACCCGGGGGGGATGCCCCCACCAGGAGGCGCTGGGTCCGTGGAGACCCGGTGTAGACTCGGTGGTTCGTGGAACGGCCGTCCTCCGCCCCTCCCGCGCCGCCTCCGAGCGCGCCGCCCGACGGCCCGGGCGCGGTGCGGGTGCTCATCGTCGACGACGAGCCGGCGATGCGCCGAGCGCTCGCGCGCTCGCTGGGCGCGCGCGGCGTCACCGTGGAGCTCGCGCGAGACGGCCGGAGCGCCCTTGAGCTCGTCCAGACGCGGGAGCTCGACGTCGTGCTCCTCGACGTGATGCTCCCGGACGTCGACGGCCTCGAGGTCCTGGAGCGCATCAAGTCGCTCGCGCCCACCCTCGAGGTCGTGATGATGACGGCGTTCGGCGACGTGGGCGTCGCGCTGGAGTCGGTGCGTCGCGGCGCGTACCACTTCCTGCAGAAGCCGTTCCGCTCGGACGATGAGGTCGTCGTCACGCTGCGCAACGCGGCGGAGAAGCGCCGGCTCGCGACGCGGACGCTCGAGCTCGAGCGCGAGGTGAGCGGCGAGGGCGACTTCGCCGAGCTCGTGGGGTCGTCTCGCGCGATGCAGGCGGTCTACCAGCGCGCGCTCGCGGTGGCACCGACCTCGTCGACCGTGCTCCTCTTCGGCGAGAGCGGGACGGGCAAGGAGCTCACCGCGCGCGCCATCCACCGCAACTCCTCTCGCTCCCCTCGCGCGCTCGTCACGGTCAACTGCTCGGCCATCCCGCCCGAGCTGGTGGAGAGCGAGCTGTTTGGTCACGTGAAGGGGGCGTTCACCGGGGCCACGGCGACGCGCCCGGGGCTCTTCGACGCCGCGAGCGGCGGCACGCTCTTCCTCGACGAGATCGGCGATCTGCCGCTCCACGCCCAGGTGAAGCTCCTCCGCGTCCTGCAGCAGGGCGAGATCAAGCCCGTGGGCTCCAACGAGGTCCGCACGGTCGACGTCCGGGTGATCGCGGCCACCCACCTGGACCTCCGCTCGATGATCCACGCGGGCGCCTTCCGCGAGGATCTCTACTACCGCCTGGCGGTCGTCACCTTCAAGCTGCCGCCGCTGCGCGAGCGCCGGGAGGACATCCCACCGCTCGCCCAGCACTTCCTGCTGCGCTGCGCGACCAAGGCCGGCCGGCGCGTCCGCCGGTTCTCGGCGGACGCGCTCGACGCGCTCTGCCGGCACCCGTGGCCGGGCAACGTGCGCGAGCTCGAGAACGCGATCGAGCACGGCGTCATCTTCTGCACCGGCGAGGAGATGCGCGTGGCGGATCTCCCGATCGGCGTCGCGCCGACGAGCAGCCTGCCCCCCCCGCTCCCACCGTCCGGCGCCGACGCCCCCACCCAGCCCTACAAGGACGCGCGCGCGGTCGCGCTCGAGGAGTTCGAGCGCCGATACTTCCGCGCCCTGCTCGAGGAGACGAACGGGAACCTGTCCTCCGCGGCGCGCCTCGCGGGGCTCGACCGGTCGAACCTCAAGCGGGCGCTCCGGCGCGCCGGCCTCCGCGAGTGAGGCCCACGGAGCCCGCGACGGGGCACGTCAGAGCGCGATCTCGAAGGTGCCGGCCGGGAGCTCGACCTTCCGCACGGCGACGGTGAACTTCTTGCCGTCCCACACCAGGTCGTGGCGCAGGAGCGGGGTCGGGTCGTCGCGGCGCGGCGTCCGCAGCCGGGCGTGGAGCGACGCGCTGGCGAGCTCGGCCGTCGCCGCCACCACCGCCTGGAGCCCCACCGGCGCGGCGTCCGTCACCTCGCCGAGCGCGAGCTCCTTTCCGCCGACGCGGGCCACGAGCTCGACGCTCGCGTCGAGCGCCTCCCACGTGAGCACGACGAGCGTCCCGGGACCGGAGAGGAGTTGGAGCTCCTTCAGCTCGCGCTCCATGGCGGCGGCGCGCTTCGCCGGGTCGACCGGGGGCTGGCCCGCGACCGGCGCGGCGGGCTCGTGGAGCAGCCGCGCGAGCCGCGCGGCGCTCATCAGCTTCGCCCATCGGCGCGGGTCGCTGGCTCCCGGAACTCCCTGCGCGTTCGCCACCTGCCGCTCGAGCCGCAGCGCCTCGTCCACCCGCCCCGTACCCGCGGCGGCGGCGGCCAGGCGGAGCCAGCCGAGCGCGTCCTCCGGCGCGAGCTCCGTGATCGTCCGGTACTGGCGATACGCGGGCTCGTACCACCCGTGACCCAGGTACACGTCGCCCAGCAGGCGCCGTGGGGCGACCCCCTCCGGGTCGAACTCGACGATCTCGGAGTACGTGCGGACCGCCTCGTCACCCTCGCCCGCCCGGGCGAGCGCGTCACCCAGCCGCTGCGCGATCATCGGGCCGAGCAGGCCGCTGTCCCGCAAGCGCCGCCCGACCACCAGCGCCTCGTCCTTCTTGCCGGCGAGCGAGAGCAGCCGCACCAGCCGGATCTGTCCGTTGGGATCCTCGGGCGCCTTCGCGATGAACTCGCGCAGCTTCTCCAGCCGCTTCTCCACGTCCTCGATCGCCGCGAGCTTGTTGTCCACGTCGTTCCACACGACCGCGCTCCCGAACAGCACGCGCTCGACGGCCGTCACCATCGCGTCGCTCACCGCCCGCCGCAGGATGAGCTTTGCCACGTGCTTCTGCACCTCGGGGCGGCCTGAGAAGTGCGCCAGCACCGCCGTGACCGCGCCCGGGTCTTGGATCCGCTGCTGGAGGAGGTCGAGGAACGTCCGCTCAGCCAGCCAGTCCGGGAGCTCGCAGGCGCGGCGCGCGCCCTCGTACCGCTCGATGAGCTCGCCCGGCGTCCGCGCCGTCCTCAGCCGCGCGCGCCAGAGCAGCACGCGCTGGGCGAGCGGCCGCTCTGCCATGTCGCTGCAGGTGCCGAGCGGGCGGTCCACGATCCGTCGCGCCCGCGCGGCGCGCTCGAGGGCTGCGCGCGCCGCGGCGTCCGCGGCCTGGCGGAGCGAGTCGTCCACCTGCTTCTGCTTCTCGTCCGCCGGGGCCGGTCGCGCGGCGGCCTGGTCGCCCCCGCCGGCCCTCGCACCGGTCGGGGCGCGCCCCGAGCCGGCGCCGAAGCCCTGCCCGACGCCCGTCCCAGCGCCGTGGCCGATCGTGCCGATCGCGCCGAGCGGGTCCCCGACCCCACCGCCGCCTTCGCCGGCCGCGCTCAGGCCGAGGCCCCCGGTGACCTCCCCGGGCGGCGGCGCCGGGCGGTCGTCACCCTTGTCGTACGAGTCCTCCGCCCGCGCCGGCGCGGCCTGGGGCGTGGCGTAGGCGTTCGCCGCTCGCGGAGAGCTCGGGTTGCCCATGCTCCCCTCCTCCGCCTTCGCGCGGATCCCGGAGCCGCCCTCCTTGTTGTCCGCCTCCTGCTCCTCCAGCGCCTCGGTCGTGGGCGCGGCCTGGCGGCGTCGCTCGAGCTTGCTGCACCCGAAGGCCACCGCGCACGGGGCGGAGGCGTGCAGCATCTCGACCAGCCGCCCCTCCTCGCGGGGATCGAGCCGGGTCAGCTCAGCGCCGCGCAGCGGCCTCCGCTTGCGGACGATCCCCATCCGGGCGTAGGCGCTCTCGCTCTCGAGCGCGAGGATGCTCGAGTAGGGGGTGAGGAGCCCATAGTCGATGCCGAGCGCGGCGATCCGCCCGCGCTCCGCTTCGGCGCCCTGCGCGCTGCCGAGGAGCCGGCGGACGTACTCCGCCGCCCACAGGCGCGGCACGAAGCTGGCGAGGACGCTCTTCTCCTTCTCGACGCCGTACTCCTTCTCGAACGCCTCCCCGCCCACGCGCCCGCGGACCTTCACCCGTCCCGGCGTGTCGAAGTGCGTGCGGGCGAGCAGCAGGACCTCCTCCCCGCGGGCGACCTTGCCGCTCGCGCTGAGCAGCGGCTCGTCGAGCCCGGCCCCGGGATCGATCTCGAGGTCCGTGACGGTGGGGACCTTCACCGCGGCCGCCACCTCGAGGGCGCGGGCGGTCGTTGCCTCGGCGTCGTCGACCCGGAACGAGCCGCCGCCGCCCGCGCGCGCCAGCTCGCCGAGCAGCGCGTGGTCCGCCTCGACGCCGACCCCGACCGTGAACAGCCGCGCGCGTGAGGACGCGAGCGCGCGGCGGAGCCGCTCCACGAGCTGCTCGCCCGTACGCTCGCCGCTCGTCGCGATGCCGTCCCCCACGTAGATGACGGCCGGCTGCTCCGTCCCGTGGACGCGGGCGAGCGACGGCTCGAACGCGGCCGCAAGGTCGGTGGCGCCCCCGACGGCGTGGCCCGCCAGCGCCTCGAGCGCCTTCGCGATCTCCGCGTCGCTCGCCGGCGCCATGCCGTCCTTCGGGTGGAGCACCGTGGGCTTCACGTCGAGCGACACCAACGCGAACCGATCCTCGTCCGAGAGTGCGCGCAAGATCGCCTCGGCCGTCTGCGTGCGGAGCTGGCGCGACGCCTCGTCACCGCCGGCGGAGGTGTCGACGACCACCACAACGTCGGCGCGCTGCTGCTTCGCCTTGGCCCAGTCGACGTCGGGGCGATAGCGGAAGAGCACGTAGTCCGCCGACTCGCCTCCGGCCTGGTAGCGTGCCACCGTGAGCGGCGGGAGGCGCTCGCTCGACTCCAGCTCGAGCTGGAAGTCCGCGCGCGGTGTATAGCCGGACCGGCGCATCGTCACCTTGGTCCCGCCCTCCTCGACGCGCGCGTCGGCGAGCGTCGCGAGCTTCGCCTTCTTGCCCGCCGGCCCGAGATCGACCGACAAGGAGAACTCTCCGATCCGCACCGGATCGCGGCTCGATCCCATCGGGTAGGTGTAGGAGAGCCGGCCGTCGACCGCCGGGCGCAGCTCCAGATACCGCAGGACGACCCGCCGCGTGCCGCCCGCCGGCACGGGGTAGATGCGCGCGCGGTACGTGCGCGCGTCGACCCACTCGAGGATGGCGGGCGCATGCCCGGTCGCCTTGGCCGTCGAGTAGTTGGCGGCCGCCTCGCGGCGCTCCTGGAACTCACCCTCGACGAGCACGCCGTTGGTCTCCACGGCGAACCCCGTCACGCTGGCCCGCTCCGGTACGGTGAACCAGTACCACCCTTCCACCGGGCGATCCCCGGGGTTGAAGAACGTCTGATCCACCGAGGTCTGGCTCAGTCCCTCGCGCACCTTGGCGGTGACCACCTGCTTCTGGATCTCCAGGCGCCGCGCCGCGCTCCCGGGGGGCGCGGCGGAGTCGACCCCGTAGATGGAGCCCGATCCGGCGCCGGGCAGGCCCTTGCCGCCGGCGTCCGCCATCCCGCCCGTCCAGTCGTCCCAGAAAGCGACCGGGGCCACCTTCGGCGCAGCGCCACCGGCCACGCTCGCCTGCTCGCCGGCCTTCACCTCGACCCGCCCGCCCTGCGAGGTGACGGTCGCCATCCCGCGCGCGACGTAGACGGTCGCGCCGTCGCCCTCGCGGCGGAACGAGAGGCCGCACTCGGCGCCCGAGACCGTGACACCGCCGGCCTCGTGCGCGAGCGCCTGCCGATCGGTCGGCGGCGCGTCGAGCCAGTACTCGCCGCTCTCCAGCGCCACCTTGCCGTCCGCCAACTTCACCGCCGACTGGTCGCGCAGGAAGAGGGCCGAGCCGTCGGGCAGGCGGACGAGCGCGCGGGCGCCCTTCTCGGTCGCGATCCGCGCGTCGGCGAGGAGCGCCGTCCCGGTGACGGCGCGCGCGGGGCCCGTCCCCACGTCGACGGTCACGGGCCCGGCTGCCAGCTCGAGACGCGCCTGGATGGGCGGCGCCTTCCCGGGCGCCTTCTGCCCGCAGGCGACGGCCCCGAGCAGCACGAGCGCCACGACGAGCGCAGCGGCGAGGCGCGCCGCCACGGGACGGCGACGGGTGGACGGGCGGGGACGAGTCGAGGGCGGGACGTTCATGCTGGCTCCGTGGTGGCTACGACGACGAGGACCCCGAGAAGTTCTTCCCGGCGCTGGCGGGCGCCCCCGACGGAGCGGCCAGCGCCGAGCGCGGCGACGCAGCGACGCAGCGCTCGCCGACCCTGGGACGGGCCGGTGGACACGTGACGATACCAGGCGCCCGACGCGAACCGAAGCTGCCGCCGGGCGTGGGGCACGCGCGGCGCCTCGACGATCAGAACGCGAGGTCCACCGCGGTCTCGGCGCTCCGCCGGACCTGTGCGCGGCCGGCCTTCGTGGCAGCGGGCGAAGGCGGCGTGCCCGGGGCACCCTCCGCGCGAGCGAAGCCCCCGGACGCCGAGCCGACAGAGCCCTCCTGCCGCTCCAGATCCTCGCGGACCCGCGCGCGGTCCGGTGCGGGCGAGGCCGCCACGATCCGCTCGCGCCGCTCCGCCAGCGCGCCCTGGCGCTCGGCCAGGCGTCGACGCGCGTCGTCCGTGCGCCCAGCCGCGAAGAGCGAGTTCGCGTCGCGGAGCGCGGCGGCCGTCTCGCTGCGCTCGAGCCGCGTGGCGACGACGGGATCGAGTGGCGCGTCGTCGCCACCCGGGTCACGGCGCGCCGTGAGGGTCCCGAACGCGCTGTCGCGCCGCTCCCGGGCGAGGTCGACCCAAGAGACGTCGACCCGCGCGACCGGCTCCCGAGCCCGCGCGGCGGCGGGCAGCCGCAGCTCGACGAGCACCGTGCGCTCCTCGCCCGCCGACAGATCTCCGATCGGCACGCGGAGGCGGCGGCCCTGCAGCTCGTGGGCCCGATCGAGCACTCGGACCAGCTCGACCCCCGGCGCGAGCTCGAGCTCCACGATCGCGTCTGCGGCCACCGATCGCACGAGCGCGCCGAGCTCCCGATCGAAGATCGCGGGGAGCTCCCCGGCAGACTCGGCGAAGTGGTGCCGGCCGTTCGACTCGAGCGCGAGCGCCCCCAGCACCAAGTGATCGTACTCGACGTCGACGCCGATCGAGCTGATCGGCACGCCACGCTCGCGGAAGCGCCGGGCGATGCGGCGGAACCCCTCCACGTCGCGCACCCCGGCCGTCGCCTCACCGTCCGAGAGGAGCAACACCCTCGACACGCGCGCGTCGCCGCCCCGCAGGACGCCGAGCGTGGCGTCGAGGGCGCAGGAGATGCACGTCTCGCCCTCGGCCTGGACCCGATCGAGCTCGGCCAGCAGGCGGGAGCGGCTCCACCGGTCCACCGCGACGGACCGCGCGATCACCCTCGCCTCGCCGGCGTAGGTGACGAGGCTCACCGAGTCGCCGTCGCGCAGGCGGTCGATCGCGCCGCGAGCGGCGGCGATGGCGCGCTCGAGGGGCGCGCCGCGCATGCTCCCGGAGCGATCGAGGACGATCGCGAGCTCGAGCGGGGCCGCGGTCCGCTCCGTGGCGCGCGCGTCGGCCGTGACGGTGACCAGGGCGAACGTCGACGCCGCACGTCCCGAGGCGAGCCGCTCGTGCCCGAGGCGGCCCTCGACCCGAAGGGCGCCGTCCGCACGAAACGCCGCGCCGCCGTCGCCGACGGCGAGCTCGAGCCCCGGCGAACCGGCCCCCGCCCGCGTGGCGGATCCCCGCCCGTCCGGGCGGGGCCCGAACGACCAGACCGAGTAGCTCGTCGCCGTCATCCCGAGCGCCGCGAGCAGCGCCACCGTCCGCACCTTCATCGTCTGAGCTCCGGGTTCGGCGGCACGCCGCCCGCGCCCCGGCCCCGGCGGGGCCTTCGAGGGCGCTGCGTCGTGGTACGCGCGACGGCAGAGAACGATCCGCCCGGGCACCGCGAGGGGCGCCTCGCGCCGCCGCCGATGCCGTGGCAGGCTCCGAGCCGATGTCGGCGGACTCGGCGGTGCGAGCGCTCCTCCTCGCCACGGGCGGCGCGCTCGCCACGGGCGCCCTCGCCGCCACGCAGCCGGGCGCGGATCTCGCCACGGTCGCCGCCCGGCTGGGCGCGTACGCCGGCCAGGCCACCGAGCCCGGCCCCTTCCGCTGGGCGGCCGGCGCCGGCGCTGCCCTGCTGGGACTCGCGGCGGCGTCGCAGCTCGCGAGCGGGTGGTTCCCGCGCGTGCGCCCGCGAGGGACGGTGGACGAGGCCGAGGGCGACGCGGGCGCGTCGGTCACCGAGCTGGTCGCGGCCGTCCAGCGCCGCGTCGCCGAGGCGCTCGATCGCCCCGAGCCGGACATCATCGCGGCCTTCGACGTCTTGCTGGGGGGCGCGCTCCGGATCGGCGCCAGCGATCTCCACCTCTCGCCTACGCCGGACGCGCTCCGCGCCACGTATCGCGTCCAGGGGACGCTGCGCGAGGCCGCCGTCGCCAGGCCGGAGATCGCGCCCCTGCTCTCGACCCGGGTGAAGGTCCTGGCGCGCCTCGACACCTACATCCACGGCAAGCCCCAGGACGGCCGCCTGGTCACGACGCTCGCGGGCAGCCCCGTCGAGGCGCGGGTGTCTACGCTCCCCACCGAAGCCGGCGAGCGGATCGTCCTCCGCTTCCTCCGCGGCGGCGCCGTCACGCCGGAGATCGAGACGCTCGGGTTCGCCGAGGACGTGCGCGCGAAGCTCGTCGAGATGCTCGCGCGCCCGCAGGGGCTGCTGTTCGTGACCGGACCGGTGGGCAGCGGGAAGACGACCACGCTCTATGCGGCGCTCCAGCACATCGCCCGCACGCGCGGCTCGACGACGACGATGGTGACGCTCGAGGACCCGATCGAGCTCCAGCTCCCGTTCGCCACGCAAACCCAGATGAACCCGCGCGCCGGCATGACCTTCGCCGGGACCCTGCGCAGCGTGCTGCGCCAGGATCCGAACGTCCTCATGTTGGGAGAGATCCGCGATCGGGAGACGGCCGAGATCGCCATGCAGGCCGGCCTCACCGGCCACCTGATCCTGACGACCGTCCACGGCGACAGCGCCGCGGGGGCGTTCGCGCGCCTCATCGAGATGGACGTGGAGCCCTTCGTCCTGGCGAGCGCATCCATCGGCAGCGTCTCGCAGCGACTCGTCCGGCTCCTGTGCACCGCGTGCCGGCGCCCGGCCGATCCCGAGCCCATCCACGTGGAGCGGTTCGCGCGACAAGGCCTCGCCCTCCCCAAGGCGCAGTACTGGGAGCCGGTGGGCTGCACGTTCTGCGAGGGGCTCGGCTTCGCGGGGCGGGCGCCGATCGCGGAGGTGATGCTCGTCACGCCCGCGCTGCGGCAGGCCGTCCATCAGCGGCGACCGACGGCAGAGATCCAGCAGCTCGCGATCACCGAGGGCATGCGCTCGTTCCTGGTGGACGGCCTCGAGCGCGCGGTGGCCGGCGAGACTTCGCTCACCGAGGTGCTGCGGGTGTCCGGATGACGGGGCGCCTGCTCGAGCGCGTGGCGGCCCTCTGTGGCGTCGCCGGCGCGGTTCTGCTGCTCGCCCCCAGCATGCGGTTCGCGTGGCTGGCCGTCCGCGGCGCGACGGCCTCGCCCGCGGCGGCTCCGGCCACGTCCGCGCCGCAGCCCGAGCCGCCGCCTCCGTCCGCGGAGCCCTCCGCTGCCCCCGCGGCCCGCTCGGCGGCGACCCCGGCCGGCGCGCCGGTGCGCATGTCCCTCGTGGTCGACAGCGTGCACGGCCGCGCGCAGGTGTTCGTGGACGGCGTCCCCGTCGGCGACACGCCCTTCCTGGGCGACGTGAGCTGCCGCGGCGGCAAGCCCGTGAAGATCGACATCATGCCGGCGAAGCGCGTGCCGATCACCCGGGAGGTGGAGTGCACGAAGGGAGCCCGCCGCGTGACGGACGCCGAGTGACGCCCTCGACGCGCGCGATCACGCCCTCGATCACGCCCTCCCGCTCGCGCCGGCCCCCGCCCTCTCCCCCCGCCCCCGCGGGGTCCGATACGCTCCTCCCCTGTGCCGAACCGGGATCCGGACCCTGCCACGGTCGCGCGCGCCGACGCCCTCTGCGACGTCGGTCGCTTCGGCGCCGCTCGCGCGGCGCTCGCCACGTGCTCCGCCCCGCCGTCCGCGTGGAGCGACCCGTCGGCGCTCGTCGTCGCCGCACGCGTCGAGAGCCACTCGGGTAGTCACGCGCGCGCGCGCCGGCTCGGCCTGCGGGCGTACCGGCTCGACCCGACGTTCGAGCGTGCGGCGTTCGTCGCCGGGTTGACGTGCGTGGAGTCACGGGGGCCGCTCGCGGCGTGGCTCTGGTGGCGGCGCCGCCCCGCCCCGCACGGCCCGTACGGGTGGTGGCTCCAGGCGGCCCTCACCACCGACCTCCGCCGCTTCGACCTCGCGGACGCAGCGCTCGCCGCTGCGCGCGCGCTCGACGACGATCCGTTCCTCCTCGTGCTCCGCGCGCGGCGCCTGCTCGCCGATGACCGCGCCGAGGAGGCCCTGGCCGCGGCGCGCGACGCCCACGCCGCCGCGCCGCGCTCGGCCACGGTGGTGCTGACGCTCGCCGAGCTCCTCCACACGCAGCTCGGCGCCGACGCCGCGATCGAGCTGATCGCGCCGATCGAGCCCGAGCTGGAGTCGCCCTGGCTCTGCTCGCTCCTCGCTTCCCTGTGGTGCGAGGTCGGCGAGGGCGCCGCGGCGCTGCGCGTCAGCGAGCGCGCCGCGGCGCTGGTCGTCGACCCGGGAGAGTCCGAGCTGCGGCGCCTCGCTGCGCTCGAAGCAGACTGCCGCCGCGCCCTCGGCGACTCTGCCGGCGCGGCGCGGGCCGCGCGGCGGGCGGGAGACCCGTTTCACGACCACCTGGCGGCCCGCCTCGACGGCGGCGAGGGGGGGCCGCGGGTGTCGCTCCCTGTCCCCTTCCGCCGCCAGCACCAGCTCGCGTGCGTGCCCGCGTGCCTCGAGATGATCGGCGCCTTCCACGAGCTCCCGGTGGACCGCACCGAGGTGGCCGAGGCGATCTGCTACGCGGGCACCAGCCCGCACGCCGGGCGGCGGTGGGCGCTGGAGCACGGCTTCGCGTGCCGGGAGTTCACCGTCACGTGGGCGGCGACCGTGGCGCTCATCGACCGCGGCCTCCCGTTCCGCCTCGACACCGTGCACGCCACGAGCGCCCACGCGCGCGTCGTCTGCGGATACGACGCCGCGCTCCGACTGTTGCTGCTCCGGGATCCGAACGCGAACGGGGTGGTCGAGGCGATCGCCGACACGTTGTTCGAACACCAAGCGCCGTACGGCCCTCGGGGGATGGCGCTCGTGCCGGTCGCGAGGGCCGCCGAGCTCGCCGCGCTGCCCCTCCCGGACGCGGAGCTCTTCGATCAGCTCGACACCGCCGCGCGCGCCCTGGCCGCCGGCGACCGCGAGGCCGCCGGCGCCGCGGTGGCCGCGCTCCGCGACCACGCGCCCCACCACGAGGTCACGGCATCGGCACGTGGGGCGCTCGCCGACTTCGACGCAAACGTCCCAGAGGTCGCGGCCGTGATCGACGAGCGCCTGGCGCGCTTCCCCGACAACGTCACGTTCGTCCTCCAGCGAACGAGCGCGCTCAGCTCCCTCGGCGAGGACGCGCGTCACCTCTCCGAGCTGGAGTGCCTGGCGACGGAGCCCGGCGCTCACCCCGCGCTCGCTGAGGCGCTGGTCCTCACCTGGAGCCACGATCACCGGCGCCGGGACGACGCCCGGCGACTCGCGCGCAGGGTCGGCGCCACGCTCGGCGCCACCCCGTCGCTGGCGGCGGCGCTCGGCGAGATCGCTTGGGCTGGGGGCGACCGCCGAATGGCGATGGACGCCTACGAGATCGCCGTCGCGCTCGACGGGACCCAAGACGGCTTCGTGGCGCGGTACTTCGAGATCGCGGCCTCACTCGGGGATACCGCGTCCGCGCTCGACCGCCTGCGGCAGCGGGCGGCGCGCTACCTCCGGAGCTCGGGCTCCCCGACGATGCGCCTGGCAGCGACGCTCGACCGATCCAACGCCATCGGCGAGGCGCTCGACTGGCTGCGCCGCGCGCGCGAGGCCCGACCCACCGACGCGTCGCTCGCGTGCTTCGAGGCCGAGCTCGTGGCGCGCTGCGGTCGCCCGGACGACGCGCGCGAGCTGCTCGCTGCGGCGCGGGCGTTCGTCCCAGCGACGATGTGGGCGCAGTGCGCCTCGTTCGTGAGCGAGCTCCGCGGCGACCCGGTCGGGGCCCTCGAGCACGCTCGCGAGGCCGCCCTCGGCGCCCCGGCTCACGTCGACGCCCAAGCGAGGGTGGCCGCCCTGGTCGCAGCGCATCACGGGGAGGACCGCGCCCGCGCCTGGCTCGCCGAGGCGTGCGCGCGCCTCCCCCACAACGCCAAGCTGCGCCGGCAGCTCAGCTCCTACGGCGGGGGTCTGGACCCGCACCAGGCCACCCGCGACCTCGAGGCGCTGCTCGCGCTCTCGAGCGGCGACGCGTGGGCGTGGCGCGAGCTCGCGCTCCGCCGGGCGGAAGTGGGCGACCTGGCGGGCGCGCGCGAGGCGCTGGGCGCCGCCACCGCGATCTCTCCTGCGCACGTCTCCACGCACCTGGTCGCCGCGCGTCTGGCGGAGCTGGCCGGCGACCCTCGCGAGGCGCGCGCCCGGCGCCTCGAGGCCCTCCGCGCGTGGCCGGACTGCGAGACCGCGATCGTCGCCCTCGTCGAGGGAGCGCCCTCGCGCGGGCAGGCGCGGTCGGTGGTCGACCTGGTCGAGGCGCTCGTCCTCGAGCGCGGACAGGGCGAGGAGGGCATCCTCGCGTGGTTCTCCAGCGCACGCGCCTTGCTCGAGCCCGAGGCGCTGGATCGCCGGCTCGCGGCGCTCGGCGAGGCGCGCCCCGACTCCTGGGCGCCCATCTCGTGCCGGGTCGAGCTCGCGCTCGCTCGTGAGGACGCAGCGGCCGCGGTGGAGCTCGCAGCTCGCGGGACGGCCGCGTTCCCCCACGTCCCCGCCTGCTGGCGGTACGCCGCCGAGGCGGCGCGCCTCGCGGGCGACGCGGAGGGGGCACTCCGAGCGGCGCGGCACGCGCTGTCGCTGGACCCGGGGCGCGCCAGGTCCGTGGCGTTCGTCGCCTCGCTGGAGCGCGACGCTGGTCGCCTGGAGGTCGCGCTCGAGGTCGTCCGTCAGGGCCTCCGCCAGTGCCCGCGGGACTCCGAGCTGTTGCTCGACGAGGCAGCGCTGCTCCGTGACGCCGGCCAACCCGAAGCGGCGTCGCTGGTGCTGGAGCGCGCGCTCGATCTGGCGCCGGCGAGCGACGCGCTCTGGAGCGAGTTCGTCGCGTGGCACGGGGACCGCGCGCTCGAGCGCGCTCGCGCCCTCGTCGAGGCGCAACCGTGGAGCCCGCGGCTCGCGCTTCGCCTGGCCGCGCTCGAGGCGACGCGCTCGTGCCGGGCGGCCCTGACCATCGTCGAGCGCGCGCTCGAGCGCGAGCCGTCGCTGGTCGAGGGCCACGATCTGCGCGCTCAGCTCCTGGTCGACCTCGGTGACCACGACGCCGCGGAGGCGGCCTGCGCGCCGGCCGTCTTCGGCTCGGCTCCGCCGATGGAGCTGAGAGGACGCGCCACCGCGATCGCGTGGCACCGAGGCGATCACGACGCTGCCCGCGAGCGTCTGCGGGCGCTGGTGCGCGCCTGCCCCAGCTTCCTCTGGGGACGGAGCCTCCTCGTCGCGTGGGACCTCGCGGCCCAAGATCCGCGCCAGGCGCGCCGAGAGGCACGCGGCCTCGTCCGCGTCTGGCCCCGAGTCTCCCGATCACACGAGGCGACGGGCGCCGCGCTGGCCGCCCTCGGGAGGACCCGACGGGCCCGCGCTGCCTACGCCCGGGCGCTCGCCCTGGACCCTGGCAACGAGCGCGCGCTGGAGGGGGCCTGCGGCCTCGACCTCGACCACGGCGACCCGCAGGCCGCGCGGGCCACCGTCAGCCGCCACGCAGCGCGGGTCCGTCCCCTGGTGCGACGGTTGCTCCTGCTCCGCATCGCGGTGGCCGAGCGCCTGCGGCCGCTCGCGAAGGCGGAGGCCCTCGCGGTGCTGGCGGACCCGGGCTGCCAGGGCGACGACGTCTCGTTCGTCGTCGGTCAACTGCTGTTGCTCGACACGCCGACTGCGGTGGACGCGCTCGAGCAGTCCCTCGGGATCGCCGACAACCCGGGGCCCCTCGGGGTCGCACGAGGACCGATCGCCGCTGAGTGGGCGAGAGCGGTCGTCTCCTCGGGCTCGGTCCCGGCAACGACGGCCCTCGACCACCTCTTCGAAGCGTCCGACTCGGCAGGACGCCTGGCGCTGGCCGCATCGTGTGAAGCGCTGGGGAAGCACAACGCGACGGGCCCGGTGGTCCGCTTGGTCTGGCGGTACTGGGGGGCGGCGCGGTCCGACCCGGACGCCTGGAGCGCCGTGAGCTTCGCCCTCACGCACGCAGGCGCCTTCGGGTGGGCCGCGCTCTGGCACCTGGGCTGGAGAGAGCGAGCCCTGGCCGGCTACGCCGTCGAGCACGTCTCGCTCACGTTCCTCCTCCTGGGCATGCCGGACCGGGCCGCGGAGGTGTGCCGACTTGCGTTGGCCGCATCGCGGGCGGCCGACCGCCTCGCCTACGAGCCGACCCTCGCGCTCCACGCGAGCTTCCTCGGCGACACCACCGCCGCGCGCGCTCACCTGGCCGCAGCGCAGCCCGAGTCCGGCACCGGTCGCGACCTGCTGTGGCAGCTGGCGGACACCATCACCCGGGCGAGCGAGGCCCCACGCGCGAGCCGTGCGACGCTCGTCGCCAGCGCTTTCGAGCGCCTCGACTTCGCGTTCGGAACGCCCCTCTCGGGCGCAGCGCCGTTCGGGGGTGGCACCCGCCGCCGCGGCGGCAGAGTGCTCGCGAGGATCGGCGGGCCGCGCGTGTGGGCGCGAGGGTACGCCGCGACCGCGCTCTTCTGGGGGTGGTGCGCCCTGGTAGGGTGGATCATGCTCCGAGTGTTCGCCGGTCACACCGTCTCGGCCGTGGTGTTCTCGCTCGCGGTGCTCTGGCGCAATCGGCGGGTGTTTCACGTCCCGTTCGCGCGTGGCACGCTGTGAGCGCGCCTCCGCCCAACGCGGCCGACCTGGCCCGCCCTACGCCGGACCCTCGAGCGCGCACACACCGCCGATGCAGGAGATGTTGCTGCCGGGGCGCGGGCAGCAGTCCGCGGTGGTCGCACACGTCTCACCCACCCGGGAGCAGTCGTTCGTAGGCGGGTCCACGCAGGCGAAGGCGCCCCCGCCCTGATCTCGGCAGAAGCCCGTGCAGCACTCGTAGCCGTCGCTGCACGACGCCCCCTGCTGCTTGCACGGCTCGAGGGCCCAGTAGCCGTCCATGTTGATGCTCTCGAGCGCCTGCCCCGGCAGCCAGAACGCCGGGTGGCTCGGATCCGTACCGGGCTGCGGGTCGGCGTCGATGGCCGCGACCCAGAGCTGCTTGCGGTTCTCGTTGGTCGCGTCCGTCGACGACCGCATGCGGTTGCCGTAGCTCCGGGGACTGACGAACACGACCCAGAAGTAGCCGCCGACCGCGACCGGGTTCACGCGAGGCTGGTAGTTGCGTGACGCGTCCGCCGCCGGAAGCCAGCCGACGCCGTTGGCGCGATCGAGGCGCGTGGCCCCTTGCGGCGCGACGGCGTCGACGAGGAAGAGGTCGTTGTACCCGGTCGAGAACGGGAACGATGCGCCGTAGCTCCCGCGGGTGTAGTTGCCCTTCTGGAACACGAGGAAGCGCGAGTCCGGCGAGAAGCTCGGGAAGGCGATCGCCTCCGTGCCGCCCGCCAGGACCTGGCGCTGGTTGGCGAAGAACGGCGCCGTCGTCAGGTCGACGTCCATCACGGACAGATCCGCACGCGAGAACTCCACCGGGTACGGCCCCGCCGTCCCGGACGCGAACGCGAGGAGCTTCCCGTCCGGCGAGAACTGCGGGTGCGCTACCTGGGTGAGGGCGTCGAGCCCGCTCGCGAGGCCGAGCCCGGTGGCCGGATCACCGAGGTGCATGCCGAACTGCTGGGTGTCCCACACCAGGTGCGAGCCGTTCGGCGAGAGCGCGCTGTAGATGGCGCTACCGGGCGAGTAGTTGCTGAGCGCCGTGATCTGCGAGGAGGCGGTGTCCACGATGCCCCACGGGCGATCGCAGGGCTGCCCCGGCTGGCACGCGCTGAAGAGCGCGGCGAGCCGGCTGCCATCCTTCGACACCGTGTGGCACGCCACGCAGCGCTTCCCGCTCCCCTGGTCGTCCCACGGCGGGACGCGTCCGTCGTAGCCGCTCACGGGCGCCGGAGCCCCGAGCTGATCGTAGGGCCCCGGATCGAACGCAGGTACCGGCGCCGTCGCGCCGGGGCTGATCTTCTGGATCGCGCCCTGGTTGACCGCCCAGTAGTAGATCGTGCCGCGCAGGCTCCCGGGCGCGATCTTCCACGACTGGCTCATCGGCTGATGGGTCGCGCCCGACGGATCGCGCCGCTGGACCGTCACCGTGAGCGGAGCGCCGTCGCTCGACTCCGCGAGGGCGTTCCACCACGGCGCGGGGAGCACGTAGCGGCTCGGCGGATCCGCCGTCACCCACGCGACGGACGAGTAGTACTTGTCCGCGATCGAGACCCGGTACGTGGCGCCCGCCTCGCCGCCGTCCCACATCAGCTCGGGCGCCGGGATGCCCCGCCCGAAGACCGTCTGGTCGTAGGGGTAGAGGAGCGTCCCGCTGGCCGTGGACCCGGGGGTCGCGAAGGCGTCCTTCGCCGCCTGATCGAGCCCGGCGTCGTTCGACTCGAGCACCAGCTTCACGGTGATGGCGGCGGTCACCGACATCGCCTCGAAGGTCGCCGTGAGCGTCCCCTGTCCTCCCTTCGTACCGTTCGCCGTGACGACCCCGGCGCCGCTGACCAGCGCGAGATCCGTCCGGTCGAAGGCGAAGGTGGCCTGCACCGGCTGCGCCCCGCCACCGGCGTAGTGCGCCGTCACCGTGAATTGCGCGGGCGCACCGACCCCGTTGACGACCTCGAGGATCGCGGTCGGCGGCGAAATGGACAGCGACTCGAGCTCCCCCGTGGAGCTGTCGAGGTCGAGGCCGCCTCCGGTGCCGCCGGACGCCGCGCCGCCCCCGGTGCCCGAGGAGCCGCCGCCCGTGCCGCCGCTCGCCGAGGCGTCGCCGCCGCCGAAGCCGCCGAAGGCGCCCGGGCCCGCGACCTCGGGCCCCTGGTCCGCGCTGCACCCGCCCGCGACGAGCGCGGCGGCGGCGAAGCCAACGACGACGAACGAGACGAGCCTTCGCCCACGGAGCGTCCTCATGGCCGGGAGCGTACTCCCCGGCTCCGGAGCCCGTCCAGCTTGCTCCGCTGCGCCCGGCCGCCCCCGACGCCGGCCGGGCGCTACTCGTCGCGCCTCGGCTCGGCGGCCGCACCGCGCATCAGCACCTCCGCTAGCGCGTGGGCCAGCGCGACGCCCCGCGGCGCCTCGGCGAAGACGAACCGATCCCCGACGAACCGCCGGACGAGCTGGGGCGCGATGCCGAGAGAGAGCGCGCTCATCATCAGGACCGTCGGCGGCACGTCCTCGCGGAGGGCCCCGCTGGCCCTGCCGTCGACGACCAGCGCGGCGAGCAGCGGGATGTGCCCCCGAGAGAACCGCTCGATGACGAGCTCGCGCCGCGTCGGCGAGAAGAGCGCCTCCCGCACGACCAGCCCGAGCACGTCCACCTCGTCACCCGCGAGCTCGCCGAAGCGCTCGAACACCCTACGAATCCGCGCCTCCACCGGCAGCGCCGGGTCCAGCGCCACCTCGAGCCCGCCGAGCAGGCGCGCGTACGTCTCCTCGACCACCGCGAGGAAGAGCTCGTCCTTCGTCCGGAAGTAGTAGTAGACCATGCCGATGCCGGTGCCCGCGCCGCGCGCGATGGCCCGGAGCGACGCGCCGTCGACGCCGTCGGCGAGGAACCGCTCGCGCGCAGCGCGCACGATGCGAGGTTGGAGATCACCACGAGGTCGTGCCATGAGGCGTGCTGGGGAGGAGGGGTACGGTGCGGAGGGTCCGTGCGGGCTCGCGGCGCGGGCCTCAGGTGAGCTTCTTGCTGAAGCGCAGCGACGCGAGGGTCACGAGCGCGGCCAGGAGCGCGGCGAGCCACACGAGCTCGAGCCGCACGTCCTGGAAGTCGGCGCCCTTCAACGTGATGCCGCGGACGATACGGAGGAAGTGGGTGAGCGGCAGCCCCTGGCTGATCCACTGAGCCTCTCGGGGCATCCCCTCGAACGGGAACATGAAGCCGCTCAGGAGGATGTTGGGCAACATGAAGAAGAACGACATCTGCATCGCCTGCTGCTGCGTCCGCGCGAGGGTGGAGAAGAAGAGCCCGAGCGCGAGGTTCGCCGCGATGAACACGAACGCGAGCGCGTAGAGCAACGGGAGCGAGCCGACGATCGGGACATCGAAGACGAAGCTCCCCGCGAGCAGGATGAGCGTCATCTGCACGTACCCGATGAGGACGTACGGCACGATCTTGCCCACGACCAGCTCCGTCCGCCTCACGGGCGAGACGATGAGCTGCTCCAGCGTCCCCCGCTCGCGCTCGCGCGCGATCGCCATCGCGGTGAGCATCACCATCGTCATCGTGAGGATGACACCGACCAGCCCCGGGACGACGTAGACCGCCGTGCGCAGCTCCGGGTTGTACCAGGTCGTCGGCTCGAGCTCGAGGGGCGGCCCGGCGATCGGCGCGCCGGTCGCCGCGAGCCGCTGCACCAGGAGGCTGCCCGACCGGGCCTGCACGAGCGCGGCGGCCGTGTTCGTCGCGCTCGCGACCGTCTGCGGGTCCGAGCCGTCCACGACGAGCTGCACCTTGGCGCGGGCGCCGCGCGCGACGTCCGACGCGTAGGAGGCCGGGATCACGAGCGCGACGCGCGCCCTCCCCGCGCGGAGCGCGCGCGCGGCCTCCTCGTAGTCACCGACCGCCCCGACGAGATCGTAGAAGCCGGTCGCCTCGAGGCTCCGGGCGAGGTCGCGCGACGCGCTGCTGCCGTCCTGGTCGTAGACGACCGTCGGGATGTGGCGCACGTCGGTGTTGATCGCCCACCCGAAGAGCAGGAGCTGCATCACCGGCAGCACCAGCATCATCGCGAGGGTGAGCCGATCGCGCCGGAGCTGGAGCAGCTCCTTGAAGGCGACGACGAACACGCGGGAGCTCACGCCGCTGCGCTCGCTTCCTCGCGGCGCACCATCGAGACGAAGGCGTCCTCGACGGTGACGCGCGCCGGCCGCCCGCGCGTGATCGCGATGCCGAGCGGGTCGAGGACGGCGCGCGCCAGAGCCTCCGGATCCTGACCGTCGCGGGTCGCGAGCCGCACCACGTGCCCGTAGTGCGCGACCTCCTCGACCTCCGGGCGCCCGCGGAGCGCGTCCGCGGCGCGGGTCGCCTGCTCGAGCTCGAGCTCGATGACCTGGAGCTGCCGGCGCTCGACGATCTGCTCCGGCGTGCCCACGTCGAGCAGGTCACCATGGAAGATGAACGCGAGCCGGTGACACCGCTCCGCCTCGTCCATGTAGTGGGTCGTGACGAGCACCGTCGTCCCCTCGGCGGAGAGCCGGTGGATCTGCTCCCAGAAGTCTCTCCGGCTCACCGGGTCGACGCCCGCGGTGGGCTCATCCAGGAACAGCAGCGGCGGCTCGTGGATCGTGGCGCCGGCCAGCGCGACGCGCTGCTTCCACCCCCCGCTCAGCGTGCCGACGATCTGCTTGCGCCGCGGGCCGAGGCCCGCGCGCTCGATCACGTCCTCGACCCGGCGCGAGCGCCGAGCGCGGGGAACGCCGTAGATCCCGGCGTAGAAGCGGAGGTTCTCCACGACGGAGAGGTCCTCGTAGAGGCTGAAGCGCTGGGTCATGTAGCCGATCCGCTCCTTGATGCGCTCCGGCTCCGTCGCGAGGTCGTGCCCGACGACCCGGCCGGAGCCGCCGCTCGGGTCGAGGAGGCCGCACAGCATGCGGATGGTCGTGCTCTTGCCCGCGCCGTTCGGGCCGAGGACGCCGAAGATCTCTCCGCGCCGCACCCGCAGCGAGACGTCGCGCACCGCGACCAGCGCGCCGAACCTGCGCGAGAGGTGGTCGGTGACGACGACGTACTCGTCCTCGTCGTCGCTCATGGGGCCGCTCCGCCGCGCTCGATCTGCACGCGCGCCGGGACACCGGCGTGGAGGCGCGAGGTGGGATCCTCGATCCGGACGCGCACGCGGACCACGAGGTTCGGACGCTCGCGCTCGCTGAAGAGGTACCGCGGGGTGAACTCCGTGCGCGGAAAGACGTACTCCACGGTTCCGGGCAACGCCTCCGGCACGCCGTCCACCCGCACCGTGGCCCGCGAGCCCACGCGGATGCCATCCAGCGCCGCCTGCGCCACGAACACGTCCGCGTACGGCCGGGTCGTGTCCGCGAGGCTCACCACCGGCGCGCCCGCGCCGATGACCTCGCCCGCCTCGACGTGCACGTCCGTCACCGTGCCCTCGACCGGGGCGCGCAGCACGTGGCGCTCGAGCCGCTTGCGTTCGAGCTCCCGCGCGGAGCGCGCCAGGGTGACTCGCTTCTCGGCGGTGTCGATGTCCGTCGGGCGTGCGCCGCTCCGCGCCGCACGGAGCTGCTGCTCGAGCGCCTCGCGCTCCGCCCGGGTGCGGCTCGCCGCGGACTCGAGCTCGTCGAGCCGCGCCGCCGCCGAGACGCCACGCTCGACCAGGCCGCGCTCACGCGCGAGCACGCGAGCTGCCGTGCGCTCCGCGTCCCGCGCCGCGCGCAGCCGCGCCTCGAGCGCGCGGAGCTCCTCCGCGCGACTCCCGGCGCGGACCGACTTCACCTGCGCCTCGGCCACGGCGACCTCGTCCCCGCGCACCGCCTCCGCCTGGCTCTGCAGCGTGTCGTCGAGGCGCGCGAGCTCGTCCCCCCGCTTCACCGCCGCGCCGCGCGTCACGCGGATCGCGTCGGCGCGGCCGCCGACCTCGAAGCCGATGACGCGCTCGTCGTGCTCGACGACGCCCTGGTACGGCTCGTCGGTGGCCGCGTGCGCGCGGGAGCAGCCCGGGAGCGGGGCGCCGGCGACGACGAGCACGGCCACGCCGAGGACCTGCCAACCATTCTTGATCATGCGACCGATAATGAACGATTCGCGACGCGATGCAAGTCGGGCGCGTCGGAGCGGGACGGGCCGACGCGTTGACCCCACGTGCTCGGGGACCGGCCCGCGGGCCGGCGCGCCAGCTCTCCGCCGGTCGACGCCCTCCGTTCACCCGCGGCCGCTCGCCGCGAGGGCGGCCACGACCACCACGACGACGCCGACGAGGACGAACCACCGCAGCCACGCAGCGGGGATGCGCAAGGTGAACCGCACGCCGAGCCACGCGCCGAGCGCGCTCGTCACGGCCAGGACGGCGGCGGGGCCCCACGCGACCTGCCCCGTCCAGGCGAAGACGGCCAGCGCGACGGAGCCGTACACGAACGTACAAAGCATCTTGAGCGCGTTCGCCCTCACGAGGTCGTAGCGGAGCAGCCCGCCGAGCACGGCGACGAGCACGAGACCGACACCAGCCTGGACGAACCCGCCGTAGAGCGCCGCGGCGAAGACGCCGAGCGTCCCGAAGGGGCTCTCGCGCAGGCGGAGCGGGCGCTCGACCCCCGCACCGGGGACGAGCGCCGGGAGCGCGATCATCGCGACCGCGACGGCGAGCATGGTGAGCAGCAGCACCCAGCGCAGCACGGGCTCGGGCACGCGCGAGGCGAGCGCGGCGCCGACGACCGCGCCCGCGGCGCTCGCGCCCACGAGGGGGAGCACCCCCTTCGTCTCGACGCGGCCGGCGCGGTAAAACGTGGTGAACCCAGTGAGCGACTGCGTGAGGACGTTCAGGCGGTTGGTGCCGTTGGCGACGTCGGCGGGTAGCCCGAACAGGACGAGGAGCGGCAGCACGAGCGTGGAGCCGCCACCAGCGGCCACGTTCACGAAGCCGGACACCAGCCCGGCCACCGCGAGCGCAGGCCACAGGAGTTCAGGGTCGAGCACGCGCCGACCTCGCTACCACGGGGCTCCTCCGGTCGGCGGCGCGGTGCTACGGACGCGTGGATGACGCAGAGCCCGACCCGCAGGTTCCGAGCCGCGATCCTGGGCGCCTCCGGCTTCGCTGGGGCCGAGCTGCTCCGCCGCCTGCTCCGCCACCCCCACGTCGAGGTGGTGCGCGCCTGCGCCGCGGACCACCTCGGCGAGCCGGTGTGGTCCGCCCACCCGCACCTGGAGGGACAGACGTCGCTGCGCTTCGAGGCGACCGTCCCCGAGCGCGCGGCGGACGACGTCGACGTGGTGCTCATGGGCCTCCCGCACTCGGTGAGCGTCGAGGTCGTGCGGGCGGCGGCGACGCGTGACGTTCGCCTGCTCGATCTCTCCGGCGCCTTCCGCCTCCGCGATCTGGACGCTTACCGCCGCCACTACGGCGAGCACCCCGCGCCCGAGCTGGTCGAGAGCTTCGTCTACGGGCTCCCGGAGCTGAACCGCGACCGGCTCCGCGGCGCGCGGCGCGTCGCGTCTCCGGGGTGCTTCGCGACGACGATCGAGCTCGGGCTGCTCCCGCTCGCCCGCGCCGGGCTGCTCGAGGGCGCGATCGAGGTGGTCGGGATCACGGGGTCGAGCGGCAGCGGCGTCACGGCGTCCGCCGCGACGCACCACCCCGTCCGCGCCGGCAACCTGCGGACGTATCGCCCCCTCGATCACCAGCACTCGCCCGAGATCGTGGAGACGCTCCAGGCCGCGGGGGCGCGGCACCCGCGGCTGTCGTTCGTCCCCGTCTCGGCGCCGCTCGTCCGCGGGATCTTCGCGACCGCGTTCGCGCGCGTCCCGGCGTCGACGACGGAGGCGCAGCTCGCGGAGGCGTACCGGGAGAGCTTCGACGACGAGCCGTTCGTGAGGGTGCCCGCGCTGCGGCTCCCCGAGGTGGTCGCCGTGACCGGCTCCAATCACGCGGAGGTCGGCTGGCTGCTCGGACCGGTGGAGGGCGACACCCGCCTGGTCACTGCCTTCTCGGTCACGGACAACCTGATGAAGGGTGGGGCGGGCCAGGCGATCCAGAACCTGAACCTCATGCTCGAGCTCGACGAGCGGACGACGCTCGAGGACCCCGGCGGCTACCCCTGACCGCGGCTCAGGGGGCGTCCGCGCAGCAGCGGAAGCCCGTCTCCATGCCGTTGTAGTACTGGTCGTGGGCCGTCTGCGCGGCGCGGCAGAAGTTCCGGCTGGGCTGCCAGTAGGCGCCCTTCATCGCGGGCTGCGGGGGCCCGGCCCGATCGATGGTGACGAACTCTTCGACGTTGCCCGCGAGGTCGCGGACGCCGAAGGGGCTCTCGCAGCGGGGGTACGACCCGCCCGGCGCGCGCCGATCGATGAGCTTGCCGTCCGAGCCGACCACGTCCTGGTGGTCGGCGTTGCACGCTGTGGAGTCGCGCTTCCACCCGTACGGGTACGGGCGCATCTCCTCGCCCTCGCAGGCGAAGTTGTACTCGCTCTCCATGCACATCCGCTTGCCGAGCGACCTGCAGACCTGGTTGGCGCGCGTCCAGCTCTGAAAATTCGCGGGGAGCGACTGCCCCGGTGGGGTGTACTCGTCCCGGTCGATGCAAAACCGCTTGTGGACGCGCTCCTTCGAGCGGCAGGTGGCGGGCTGCGCGTACTCCGCGCAGCGAAACTCCTCGTACCGGCCGGGGGGATCCATGTAGCGGCGGCAGCGGTGGAGCACGTCCGGGCAGTAGTCGCCCTCCACGAGCACCATCCCCCCGGGGCAAGCGGCAGGCTCGTCGTCGGCCGCCGGGGCCGCGGGGGCCACGGCCGCCAGCACGGGCGCCCCCGGCGCAGCGGCGGCGGTCACGGCGAGCGCCGCGACGGGCTCCAGCCGCTCCGATCGCTCCGCCCGACAGCCGCTCAGCGCAGCGCTCGCGAGCGCGACCGCGCCGAGAGCCAGGAGGAAGTGTCTCGCCCGCACTGCCCGGTAACTGTCACGGCTGGATCGCCACCGGTCAAGGGAAAGCGACGCCGGACATCCAGCACGGGCGGAATGCCTACCGTCGGGAGCCGATGTTTCCGATCGAAATGGAATCTCGGCCGCTAACCGTTGGGCGTCCCGGGCTCGCCCGGGACGTCCGCACAGCACCGGACACCGACCTGCACGTCCTCGTAGTGGTCGTCGTGGGCGGTCGTCGCGGGTCGGCATCGGTTCCGCGCCGACATCCACCAGCCGCCCTTCAGCGCGTTGCGGAACGGGTAGTTGTGCCGCGTCTCCTCGCGGAGCACCGGCTCATCCATGTTTCCGACCATGTTGCGCACGCCGAACGGCGACACGCACTCGACGAGCTCGGCCGAGGGCCGCCTCAGGTCGTTCATGATTCGACCTCGAGGCGTCTTCGTGTAGAGGTCCTCGCGGTCCTGGTTGCACACCGGCTCGCGCTTCCAGCCGTACGGGTAGGGGCGCATCTCCTCCCCTTCGCACGCGAAGTTCCATTCGCTCTCGGTGCAGATCCGCTTGCCTAGGTCGCCACAGATCCTCGACGCCGTGACGAAGCTCGAGTGATTCAGCGGGATCTCGTGGCCCTCGGGCGTGTACTCGTCGCGGTCGATGCAGAAGGTCTTATGCACCCTCCTGGCGACACACCGCGCGGCTTCGGCGTACTCGGCGCAGCGCGCGTACGGGAGCTTCGGATCGTCCAGCCAGCGCGTGCACGTGTGCCGGACGTCCGGACAGTAGTCGCCGCTGACGAGCACCATGTCGCCCGGGCACGCGGACGCGGGAGCGGCGCCTTCGGAGAGCTCGGCGTCCGATCGCCCCGCCGCGACAGCGATGTCAGGCCCGGCCGCGCCGGCGACCGCCGCGGCGAACGGCGGCCCGCCCGCGTCCCCACCGCCTCCCGCGACCGCTCGAGCCGCACTCGCGAAGCCCGTCGCCAGCAGGAGCGCCGCCAGGACCGAGCCGGCGCGAGTCCTGGCGGGAGCCTGCGTCACGCTGCCGGGATCGGGAGATCGCGAATTCATCTTACCTTCACCTACATCAAGGATCGGCCGGCGCGCGCGCCGCGGGCAACAATTGCGTTCGGCTCGTGGAGCCAACGCTGAAGTCCAAGCACGCTCCGTGCCTCGCCTCCGGCGGTCGACCGCGACCGCTCCCTCGACCTCGGGTCAGCGCCCCGCGTCGCTCACCAGCGGCACGAACCGCACGTCGGTGAGCTCCTCGCGGCGCAGGCCGGCCGCTCCCGGCGCGAGGCGCGTCCATCGCTCGAGCACCTGGACGGAGTCCTGCCTCCCGACCGGGACGATCAAACGCCCCCCGATCGCGAGCTGCTCGAGGAGCGGTGGAGGGACCCGCTCCGGAGCCGCCGTGACCACGATGACATCGAACGGGGCCGCCTCGGGCCAGCCCGCCCAGCCGTCGCCGACGCGGAGCCGCACGGTGTCCCCGGGGGGCCCCGCCCGGCGCAGGTTCTCGGCGCCGAACGCCGCTATCGCGGGGAGCAGCTCGACGCTGAACGTCTCGCCACACAGCTCGGCGAGCACGGCCGCCTGGTAGCCGCTGCCCGTGCCCACGTCGAGGCACCGATCCCGCGGGCCGGGCCTCGCGGCCTCCGTCATGAGCGCGACGATGTACGGCTGGCTGATCGTCTGGCCGCCGCCGATCGGGAGCGGGCGATCGGCGTAGGCGTCCGTCTCGAGCGCAGCCGGTACGAACAGGTGCCGCGGCACTCGCCCCATCGCCGCGAGCACCCGCTCGTCGTCGACGCCGCGCGCGCGGAACTGCTCGAGCATCCGAGCGCGCTCGGCGCCACGCTCCGCCGTGGCTCCCGCCGAGGCGCCGGCGCCCGCCGCGGGGCGCGCGGCCGCGCCGGGAGCGCCCGGAGCGTCGGGCTCGCCGCGCGACTCGGGGGGAGGCCCGCCCCGCGAGCAGGCGAGCGCGATCCCGCCCGCGGCAGCGACGGAGCGGCGCGACGAGGTCATTCGCGCACCACCACCGGAGTCCCGAGCCCCATGTCCGAGCCGATGTTCACGCCGTGCCAGCCGGCCGGCAGCGGGGGATCCGTCCACTGGAAGACGACGCGCGCGTCGGCCGGAGCGAGGTTGATGCAACCGTGGCTCCGCGGGGCGCCGAAGACGTCGTGCCAATACGCGCCGTGAAGCGCGTAGCCGGCCGCGAAGTACTGGATCCACGGCACGTCACGCAGCTCGAAGTTGGCGGCGCCGCGTCGCACGGTGACGCCGTACTCGGGGTGGCGCCCCTTGCGCAGGTTGAGGAGCCTGCGCCGGTCCTCGTCCGAGAGCCTCCGCCCGGCCGCCTCGTCGGCCTCGAGCTTCTCGTGGAGCGCGCGATGCTCGGCGGAGAGCCCGCCGGAGCGCGCTGACCTCGTGCCGCCGGCGACCGCCGAGTTCTCCTCGGAGTCCATCGCGGCGGCGACGTGCTTGCTCTGGAGACGGAACTCGCCGCGCGGGGTGGCGAGCGAGGTCTTCGGGTCGCCGAGGCGATCGCGCCCAGTCGAGACCAGCGTCGCGTAGAACGGCCGCTTGCCCTCCCAGAGCACCAGCGTCTGCTGGACGAGCGACACGTCGATCCATTTCTCCCCCTTCTCCGCGGCCTCGGGCCAGGTGGGCGGCGGAGCGACGATCCCGAGATCCTCAGCGCGGAGCCACAGCTTCGGGTCCTTCCGTGTCTGGTAGTGGCGCTTCCCCGCCTTGATCCTCGCCTTGCCCGTGAGGGGGACGACCGCGCGATACGGCACCTCGCCCGCGTCCACGGTCTCGTCCCGACCACGGCGGAGGTGCCAGGCGCGCGCGCCCGACCGCGAGACGAACGCGATGGGCAGCTCGAGCTGCCGGAGGTCCAGGCCGTGGAAGGCCGAGCCGGTGTCGGGCTTCACCTTCGTGAGCGGGATGAGCCGCAGATCGACGGTGATGCCGAACGGCCGCGCGAGGCCGTCGTCCTCGGCCAGGAACGCGCCGACGAACGAGAGGCCCGTCTTGCGGCGGACGCGGTCCGCGAAGACGGCGTACTCGGGGACCTGGAACGCCGAGACGTTCGGGACGGCGCGGCGGCCCCCGGCGAGCCACTCCGGGAGCTCGCCCGCGGGCGTAGCAGCGCCGAACAGCTCGAGCAGCGAGAGCGACGTCGACTCGCGGTGCCCCGCCGCCGGCTCCGCGCGGGGCGAGGGCACGCCGCGCGAGTCGAGCAGCACATCGTTGGCGCCGCGCACGACCGTCTGCACCTCGGCGCGGTGCTCCTCGTACCACGCGAGGTGCTCCTCGAGCTGGAGCTCGCTGGCGAGCTGTTGCTTGCGGGTCGGCACCTGGAGGTACTGCGGCGCCGTGGCGCGCACGAACCCGTACGCGTACGGGAGCGGGCGGTCGAGCCGCGGGCGCACCGCGGCCGCGCGCACCAGGGGCGCGTCGAGGTCCGTCGTCACGTCCTCGTCGCACATGTACCCCATCGGGTAGACGCGCCAGAACGAGCCCTTGCACCCCTTCCCGCGGACGGGCGCCGGGTCGCGCGGGACGGAACCACCGAGCCGGACGTAGCCGAGCCGCCGCGATTCGATGTCCGGCAGCTTGTAGATCGTCGCCGCGATGACGCGAGCGGCGACGCTCGGCGCCGCGGACGGCGGCCGGGTGTCGAGCTCACCGTGATCGACTGCGATCGACGACAGCGGCGCCGGCCCGCCGTCCCCGGCGACGCTCGCGCTGGGCACGGCCTCGGCGCTGGGCGCCCCGCGCTGGCAGGCGAGCCCGAGAGCGCCCACCAGGCAGGCGGCGTAGAGGGGGAGAGAGCGCCCCACGGCACGGGCGCAATTGTCACCCGGCGGCGCCCAGGTCAACCGGCGCCGCCGGCCCGCCGAGGCCGGGACCAGCCGGCGCGGCTCACGTCCCCTGTCGATCCGGGGCGCCGGCTGCGAGGAAGGCGCCGCGCTGCTCCGCGCCGTCGACCTCGACGCGCACCGCGCCCTCGGGGAGCTCCGGGAGCCCGGCCGGCGCCGCGTCCGGTCCGACCCAGAAGACCTCGGGGACGGGGCGATACTCGCTGAAGTATCGGTGCTCTCGGGCGCGGCCGTCGGCGAGGATCACGCGAACGACGCTCACCACGTCGAGCCCCCGGATCCCCCGCTGGCGCTTCAGCGTGCGATCCCTCATCCACGGCTTGGTGGTCACACGCCGGTAGAAGTCGTGCGTCCGCGCGACGCCGTACGAGTACTCGACCTTCGCTGGGGGCGGCGCGCCGAGCAGCTCGACGCGGAGCGTGGTCGGAGTCGAGAGGTACGCGTGGACGATCACGGGCGCCGGGTGCGGGTTGCGGAGCACGAGGTCCACCTCGCCCCAGATGACCGTCGCGTCGAGCCCGAGCCGGGTGTAGCTGCTCGGCCGGCTGTGGCTCCGGCGGGCGAGCACCTCGAGGCCGCCGTACACGGCCGCCGCGTGCACGGTGGAGGCCACCTGGCACACCCCACCCCCGATCCCGGGCTCGAGCTCGTCATCCCGGATCACGGGCGCCCAGGTGAAACCGCGCTCGATCGTCCGTGCGCCCACCGTCTCGTTGAAGCTGAACCGAGCTCCGGGCGCGAGCACCGTGCCGTCCAGGTACGCCGCGGCACGAGCGATGTTGACCGCCCGCCCGCGCCCCGTTCCGCCGAAGCTCGTCTCGAACTGGGAGAGCACGACGCTCGGGTCGACGGCCGCGAGCATGGCGGAGGTGACGCCCGCCGGGACGCTCGCCGTCGCCACCTCGACCACGAGCGGCTCGTCGAGATCGGCCGGGACCAGCCGCTCGAGCGCGGCGATCGTCCCCTCCACGTCGAGCACGGCGCCGGGCTCTTCGTCCACGCGCCGATGCGCGGTGAGATCGAGCCGCGCATCGACCGGATCGCGCCGGACGAGGGGGGCCACGCGCTCCACCGCCGCGCGCGCGACCGCACGGTCGACCCTCCAGATCGGATCGAGGCGCTCGCGGCCGCGCCGCGCGCGCCAGGCGCGCGCGGCGCGCGCGAGCGGCGCCCCGGCGCGCGCGTGCCCCCGCGCGGCCGCCGCCGTGGACTCGACGTCCAGCTCGATGCCGAGCTCGGCCCACGACGTGCGCACCCAGCCGCGGTCGGTCGCGAGCCACGCCTCGCGCGCCCCCGCCGCCGCCGCCCGGCGAGCGAGCCATGCCTCCAGCGGCTCGTCGCTCGGCTGCACGGCGTCCCCGATCCAGGTCCCGGGCAGCGAGCGCCCCGACGGGAAGGCGTGGCGCGCACCAGCGTAGGCGCCCGTCGTCGCGGCGCAGCCCGCCGCGAGCACGAGCCCGGCGCGGAGCAGGAGGTTCCTCATGGGTGGATCCGATCGTACCGCGAACCGCGCGCGCGCCGGCCAGTTGTCTGCGAGCGGCGGGTCGCCCTCCCTCGGACGCTCGGGCGGGGCGGCGTCTTCCCCGATCGGCGGGGACGCCTCGCTGCGGCTCCCACGGCGCGGATCGGCGCCGAGCGCCGCCGCAGCTCGCTCAGGGACCGGCGTCCGTACAGGTCGTGTTCGGGATCCCGGAGCAGGCCTCGTAGTCGACCAGGCAGTTGATGCCGAGGCCGTTCTCCCCGCACAAGCACCGATCACACAGCGCCTCGTCGGAGCCGATGCACTCGTTCAGGCAGTACGTGCGCCCGCACTCGACGGAGAGGATGACGCAGCTCGTACACGGGAGGCTGATCGCCTGCTTCGTCACCTCCTGGATGCAGTCGGTGGCGCAGACACGCTGGGCGGCCTCGTCCTCACCGTGCATGAACAGGCAATCGATCCCGCACTGCTTGGCGACCTGGTTCAAGGTCTGGAGGTTGGTGCCCCCCTCGGTGCCGGGGGCGTCGTAGTTCGCGTGGACCCCTGTGATGTCCGCAGGGTTGTTGCAGAGATCGACCCCAGGGGCGGCGTCCAGCCCCGCCTCGCCGGCGGCGCCGCCCGACGACGACGCGCCCCCCGTCGACGACGCGCCGCCGGTGGACACCACGCCCGCGGACGACGCCTCGGGGTCGTCCGCGCAGCTCACGCCGGAGGCGAGCGCGGCCCCGAGGGCGACCGCCGCGAGGCCGCTGCGCCTCAGCACGTCGTGTCGTCGCGGCCGGAGCAAACCTCGTACTCCTGGATGCAGTTGCGCTGCGTCGTGGAGACGCCCCCGCCGCAACGGCAGTCGTTGCACTCCTGGACGAGCTGCGGGTCGTCCGGGTTCAAGCACTTGCCGGTGCAGCCGCTGTCCTTGGCGCAGTTGATCGCGCCGAGGATGCAGCTCGAGCACGGCGTGCTGATGGCGTTGTTCGTCTGCACGCCGATGCAGTCGAGGGCACACTGGTTCGGATCGGGATCCGCGAGGCAGCCGATCGCGCACGTCTTCGCCACGTCCGTCGAGGATTTCCCGCCGTCGTAGGTGGCGTCGAGCGCCGCCATGTCGGAGGCCGAGATGCACGCGCCGGCGGGCGCGTCGCTCGTCGACCCGCTGGCCCCGCCGCCGCCCGAGCTGCCGCCGGAGCCGCCGCCGGCCGTCCCGCCGGTGCTCACGCCGCCGGTGTTCTTCCCGTCGTCGTCGTCGTCGCCGCAAGCGACGAACGCGAAGGCCGTGAGCGCGATCAGAGGGAGGCTGGCGAGTCGAAGCATCATGTGGGTGAGTCTCTCACGCCTTCGGCGGGGTGCCAAGTCGCGTGCTAGGCTGCGGAGCGCAGTGGACCGGGCCCCGTCCCCTTCCAGCAGCGGCCCCGCACCCGAGGACTTCCCATGCGCGCCCCGCCCCGACGACGCCTCCACGCGGCCGCCGCCTCGCTCGGGCTGGCCCTCGCAGCCCTCACGGCCGGGGCCCAGCCCGAGCCGCCCACCCGCCCGCGGCCGCACCTGCTCGGGCGGGACCGCCGCGCGCCCGACGGGCGCGTGGCGCCGGTGCGACCACCGCACCCTCACGAGAGATCTGAAGATGGTGGCGCCAACCCTTCGAGTTCACACGCGCATCCGGCCGGTAGCGACTACCCCCTGAGGCCCCGGGCCGAGCGCCGCCGGGAGAAGCGCGCGGCGCTGAAGGAGCGCTGGGGCGACGGCGTCCTCTCGAAGCCGGCGGTGCGGGGCGAGCTTCGCGCGCACGCCTGGCGCCTCGCCCGGCTCGCCCGCCTGGAGCGACTCGCGCGGGACGCGGGGAAGACGGCGGCGGTCGAGCGAGTCCAGCGGCTCCGCACGCGCGAGAACGCCCGCCACCAGCGGCGGATGGAGGCCCTGTCGGCCCAGGGCGGCGTCGAATGAGGCGGCTGGCCGCCGTCGGCCCGATCGTCCTCGCGATCGCGGGGTGCGATCGTGCGCCCGGCGGCCCCGCGCCGAGCGCGAGCGCCGGCGCGACCTCGGCGGCGGTCGCGCCGGCGATCCCGCCGGGCGAGGAGCCGGCCGAGCTCGCCACCGAGGAGGATTTCGAGGGCGAGGCAGAGAAGCTCGGCCCCGCCGATCTCGACTCCGCCCTCGACCAGCTGGAGCGCGAGATCGGCGAGTGAGCCCGGCGAGCGCCGCCGCCCGCGCCGGGCCAGGTGGAGGACTATCTTGCCCGGTCGCGGGGTTCTTCGCTACCGGCGGACCATGCGCCCGGTGATCGTGTCTCTCTCCCTGGCGGCGCTCGCGTGTGACGCGGGGCCCCAGCCCGCTGCGTCCGGCGCGGGCTCGAACACGGCCAGCGCCGCCGCGTCGGCTCGCCCCGCCGGCTCGGCTGCAGGCGCCGCACGCCCCTCGGCGGGCGCCGGCTCCGCGCCCGCTGCGCCCGCGTCCGCCGAGGGGCCGGCGCGCCCGTCGAGGCCGCTCAATGTCCTCTACCTCACGATCGACAGCATGCGCGCGGACATGCCGTGGAACGGCTATCCGCGCCCGATCGCGCCGAACCTGACGAAGCTCGCCGCGGAGAGCGTCGTCTACACGCATGCGTACTCCGCCTCCAGCTACACGGCGAAGAGCGTCGCCACGATGTTGACCGGGCAGCACGCGTCGACGCTCTATCGATCCGGCTGGTTCTTCGCCAACTACGCCCCCGCCAACGAGTTCATCACGGAGGCCATGCAGGCGAAGGGGATCCGGACCATCGGCGGGCAGGCGCACATGTACTTCGGGCGCGGCAAGGGGCTCGAGCAGGGCTTCGACGTGTGGGAGATCGTCCCCGGGATCACGTTCGACGCCCAGACGGACAACCACGTGACCAGCGACAAGCTGACGAAGCTCGCGATGGAGCACCTCGGCAAGGTGGAGCCCGGTAAGCAGTTCTTCGCCTGGTTCCACTACATGGACCCGCACGACAAGTACCTGAAGCACGAGGAGTCGCCCGACTTCGGCAACAAGAACCGCGATCGCTACGACAGCGAGATCTGGTTCACGGACAAACACATCGGGGAGCTCCTCGCCTGGTGCGCGAAACAGCCGTGGTGGGCGACCACGGCGCTCGTCATCAGCGCCGACCACGGCGAGGCGTTCGGCGAGAACGACGCGCACCGCCACGCGTTCGACCTCTGGGAGACGCTCACGCGGGTCCCCTGGATGTGGAAGCTGCCGGGCGTCGCCCCCCGCCGCATCGACGTGCGCCGCTCGCACCTCGATCTCGCGCCCACGGTGATGGAGCTGATGGGGCTCCCTCCCCTCGCCGGCTTCACGGGCCAGAGCCTGGTCGCCGAGCTCCACGGCGCCGACGCCACGCCCCGGCCGTTCATCATGACCGAGCTCGCGGAGGACAGCCACAACCCGCAGGTCCGCGCCATCGTCGTCGGCGACTGGAAGCTCAAGGTCTGGGGCAACGGCTGGAAGGTCGAGCTCTACGATCTCGCGAGCGACCCTGGCGAGAAGAGCGACCTCTCCCGAACGAGGAAGGACAAGCTGGACGAGCTCCGGCAGATCTACGACGCCGAGGTCGCCAAGCTGCCGATCGTGGAGCCGTACGGGGGGATGAAGCTGAAAGGCGGCAAGGAGGCCAAGGGCCCGTCCGCACCGAGGAAGCCGTGACCCGCCGCCGCTTCGCGCGAGCGTCCGGCACGCTGCGGCGCGCCGCGACGCCGGCGGCCTGCTTCGCCTTCGCGGTCGCCGGGAAGCTCGCGTGCGCCGGCGGCGCCGCGCCCGCGCCCGCGCCCGGCGGGCCCGCCGCGCCCGGCGCCGAGGAGCACCACGCCTCCACCGCCACGACCACGACCCACAGCATGATGCCGGAGGTGGACCCCTCGGCGGCGGCTTCCCCCTCCGCGGCGGCGCCGACCAGCGCATGGACGGCGTCGTCCGCCGCGGCGCCCACGCCCGCGCCCGCGAGCGCGCCGCTCAACGTGCTGATGCTGTTCGTGGACAGCATGCGCGCAGACATGCCCTGGGCCGGCTACCCTCGCGAGATCGCGCCCCACCTCACCGCGCTCGAGAAGCAGAGCGTGAGCTGGACGCGCGGCTACTCGGTGTCTTCGTACACGGCGAAGAGCGTCGCCGCCGCGCTCTCCGGGCGCTACCCGAGCTCTCTCAAGCGCAGCGGGTACTTCTTCACGAAGTACCCGCCGAGCAACGTCTTCTTCCCGGAGCTGCTGCAGGCCGCTGGCGTGCACACCGTGAGCGCGCACGCGCACGCGTACATGAGCCGCGGCAACGGGCTCGACCAAGGGTTCGTCGACTGGCAGGTCGTCGGCGGGATCTCGTTCGACGCGCAGACGGACCACCACGTCACCAGCGACAAGCTCACGAAGCTGGTCATCGAGCAGCTCTCACGCGCACCCTCCGGCAAGCCCTTCTTCGCGTATGTGCACTACATGGATCCCCACGATCAGTACGTGCAACACGAGGAGAGCCCCCGGTGGGGCACGGGCCTCCGCGATCGGTACGACTCGGAGATCTTCTACACCGACGTCTGGATCGGCAAGCTCCTCGAGTGGTGCCGCGCGCAGCCGTGGTGGGGCACCACCGCGGTGATCGTGAGCGCGGACCACGGCGAGGCCTTCGGCGAGCACAAGCGCTTCCGGCACGCGTTCGAGCTCTATGAGGTGTTGGTCCGCGTCCCGCTCTTCTTGTTCGCGCCCGGCCTCGCGCCGCGCCGCGTCGAGGTGGCGCGGAGCGGGGTCGACCTCGCGCCCACGATCCTGGAGCTGATGGGACAGCCGCCCGGCGAGGGCCTCGCCGGCAAGAGCCTGGTGCCCGAGGCGCGCGGCGGCGTAGCGGAGCCACGGCCGGTGCTGCTCGACCTCCCCGCCGACAGCAACAACCCGGAGCGACGTGCGCTCATCGACGGCACGTGGAAGCTGCTCGTCTTCGGCCGGGACCAGGCGTTCCAGCTCTTCGACCTCGCAGCGGATCCTGGGGAGTCGAAGGATCTCGCCCGCAAGCGCCCCGAGGAGCTGGCGCGCATGAAGAAGCTCTACGGGGAGGTGTGGGGCGCCGTGCCCCGCGTGAAGCCCTTCGGCGGCAACAAGCTCGAGGGCGGCGGCACCGCGAGCGGCCCGGCGAACTGACTCCCGCCGCCGCGGGCGGGGCGGCGGGGCGGCCCCCCCGCCCGCGACGCGCGAGCCTCGAGGGCTGCCCGGCGAGGCTCGCGCGTCGCGTTGAATCGCGTTAGGGTGCCGCCCGTCTGACCCCGATGAGGCTCACCATGAAGACCATTGCTTCCGTTTCCGTCCTCGCGTTGCTCGTGGCGGGGGGCTGCATCATCCAGCAGAAGCCGGCGGACGCCACGTCGCCAGCCGCCACGGCGACCCCTCCTGCGCCCCCGACGGCGACGCCCGGCCCCGCGGCGACGACCCCGGCGGCGACCGCCACGCCTACGACGACGGCCGCGCCCGCCAAGGGCCCCCCGCGCCTCAAGGCCGCACCGGCCCCGGCCGCGACGACCGCGACGGACGGCGGCGCAGCGCCCGCTGCGGACGGCGGCACGCCCTGAGCCCAGCCTAGCGGGCCTCCAGAGCTCTCGGCCTCCGGGCCGAGAGCTGTCCAACATTCTGTCTTCCACGTTGGACAGCGCTGCGCTATGTGCGGCGCCGTGACGGCCGCGACTGCCCGCAGGACCCGCGCCGACGGTGTCGCCGAGACGCTGAAGCGACGCATCCTCGGCGGCAGCTACGCCCCCGGCGCCAAGCTCCCCGCGGAACCTGCCCTGGCCGAAGCGCTCGGGGTGCACCGGTTCACGGTGCGCGAGGCGCTGAGCCAGCTCGAGCAGATGCGACTGGTCGAGCGCCGGCCCGGCTCGGGTACCGTGGTGCTCGACTTCGCGAGCCACGCCAGCGTCGAGGTGTTGGAGTACCTCGTGCTCCGCGAGGACGGCACGGTCGCCGTCGAGGTCTTGTCCGACGCGCTGGAGTTCGCCCGGCTCGTGTCCACCGAGATCGCCGGCCTCGCCGCGGAGCGCCGGTCGTCTTCGGACCTCGCGGCGCTCGACGTGGCGGTAGAGAGGCTAGAGCGCGAGTCGAACGTCGGGCGCCTGTTCTGGCTCGATTTCGAGCTGAACTGGGCGCTGGCGACGGCCGCGCGCAACGTCGTGCCGCGGCTGCTGCTCAACAGCGTGCGCGAGCTCTTGGCTCGCCACGCGCCGCTCCTCGAGACGCTCTGGACGACCCCGGGGACGATCGCCGAGGGCTACGTCCACGTCGTCGCCGCGGTGCGCGCTCGAGACGCCGCGCGGGCACGAGAGCTGGTGACGTGGATCTGGACGAGCCGGCGGGAGCGGTTCGTCGAGGCCGCCGAGCGCTTCTCGCTGGCGCGCGCGGCGCGCGCCAGCCAGCGGCCGCCCCCCGTCGAGGGAGCCGCGACGACGAGCGACGGACCCGGACTCTAGCCGGGATCCTCGCACCCCGCGGACGTGCCGCGAGGTGTGGACCGAGAACGAGACAGGAGAACGACCGATGGCAACCGCTAAGGAAAAGATGGACGAGGCCGCAACGAAGATCGCCGCGAACGCGGACCAGGCCAAGACCGTCGGCGCGACGTACAAGTTCGTGCTCGACGGCGACGGCGGCGGCACCTGGGTGATGAACCTCAAGGACGACCCCGGCATCACCGAGGGGGACGGCACCGCGCAGTGCACGATCAAGATGAAGGCCAGCGACTACGTCGACATGGTCGAGGGGCGCGCCAACGGCCAGCAGCTGTTCTTCTCGGGCAAGCTGAAGATCGAGGGCGACATGGGCCTGGCCATGAAGCTCCAGAAGGTCATGGAAGTGATGAAGTGAGCTCGGCCGCCGGGGGCACCTCCCCCGGCAGCCGCTCGACGGCCGGCCGGGCGCGCCCGCGCCGGCCGTCGAGCGGCGCTCCCCGCGCGCCTCGATCGGGGCTATCCTGCGGCGTCGCCCATGAAGCCGCCCCGCGTGCCCGATCTGTCGCGCACCCCGCTCCTTGGCGAATGGACGGATCACGAGCTCCCCGCCGATCCGCTCCGGGCGCTCGATCACCTCTCGCCTCCGAGCTCCGATCTCGCGGCGCTCCACGCGCGGCCCGTGCTCGAGTCGTTGCCGGACCTCGGCCAACATCCGGAGCCGCGCGCGGTGGTGGCGTCGTCGCGCCGCACACTCCCGCCCGGCGCGCCGGAGTGGATGCAGGCGGCGCGCGCCCTCGCGCGCGAACTCGACGCGCTCGTCGCGCGCGGCCGCGCGACCGCGATCGAGCAGGCCGCGGTGTCACGCGCGTGGACGGCGTGGGCGCTCGCCGGCGCGTCGACGCGCCAGGTGCTCCGCGTCGCCCACGTGGTGAGCCGGGCGCACGGGGCGATCCGCGACACGACGAGGCCGGAGCTCGAGTCCGTGGTGAACGACTGCGCGCAGGTGCTGCTCGCCGGCCTCCCCTCCTCGATCAAGCGAAACCTGCCGTACGAGCGCGTCGTCGCCGTGGTGCGTGAGCTCCGCTCGGAGGCGGATCGGTGGGTCGCGGTGGTGGACGCGACGAGCGAGCTGCTCGGGTGGAAGGCGTGGGCGCGAGTCCACGCGGCCACCGCCGTGAAGCTCGCGATCGAAGACACGACCCATGAGTGACGCCCCGGATCTCGTGGCGCTACGCGCCCGGATCGACGAGCTGGACGACCGCCTCCTCGACCTGCTGGATGACCGCGCGCGCGTGGCCGAGGCGATCGGTCGGGTGAAGCGCGAGCGCGCGGCGGTGACGCTGCACGATCCGGAGCGCGAGGAGCGGGTGCTCAGCCGCCTCGCGGCGCGCCAGGCGGCGCGAGGGGCGGCCGCGTTCCCGGCGGCGTCCGTCCGCCCCGTCTTCCGTGAGGTGATGAGCGCCTGTCTGTCGCTCGAGCAGCCGATCGCGGTGGGTTACCTGGGGCCCCCCGGCACCTTCACCCACCTCGCCGCCCGGACGGCGTTCGGCCTCGCGGCGCGATACGTGGAGTCGAGCACCATCGGCGGGGTGTTCGAGGCGGTGGAGCGCGGGCGAGTCGCGGTGGGCGTCGTCCCGATGGAGAACTCCACGGAGGGCAGCGTCACGTTCACGCTGGATGGCTTCCTCGAGCACGAGGTCCAGATCCGGAGCGAGCTGGTGCTCGACGTGGCGCAGTGTCTGCTCGCCTCGTTCGACGATCTCGCGCGCGTGGAGCGCGTGTACTCCCACCCGCAGGCGATCGCGCAGTGCCGGAGGTGGCTGGCGAGCAACCTCCCGCAGGCCCAGATCGTCACCACACCGTCGACCGCGGCCGCCGCGCGCGAGGCGGAGCAAGACGACGCCGGCGCCGCGATCGCGAGTCGGCTGGCGGCGGAGCTCGGCGGTCTTCGCGTGATCCGAGAGGCGATCCAGGATCGCGCGCTGAACGCCACCCGGTTCGTCGTCCTCGCTCCGCAGGACGCACCGCCGACGGGGGACGACCGCACCTCGCTCGTCTTCTCCACGCCGAACGAGCGGGGCGCCCTGCGGCGCGCGCTCGACGCGTTCGAGGCGGAGGGCGTGAACCTGTCCCGGATCGAGTCCCGCCCGGCCGGGGACCGCCCGTGGGAGTACGTGTTCTTCACCGATCTGGACGGCCACCGCGCCGATCCGGCCGTCAGCGCCGCGTTGGACCGGCTCCGCGGCCTGGGCGGCCTCCTCCGCGTCCTCGGCTCGTACCCGCGCGCCCGCCGAAGCGGCGGATAGCCGCGGGATTCCGCGCTGTTGTCGCGGCGCCCGCGCGCCGGGCGCCACGGGTGACCGTCAAGGTTTTGACGCCATCCGGAGGCGGTGTACGGTCCGTCCCCGTGGCGCTGCCCGAGTCCGAGCACGAGCCCCTCGATCCGGATGCGCCCGCGCGACGTCCGGAGAGCGGCCTCGTTCCGGCCGCTCCCTACGCGCTCCGCACGCCGGCCGGCCCGGTCGCGCTCCCCGTCGGCGAGACGATCATCGGCAGAAGCGGCAGCGTGGACGTGCAGCTCGACTCACCGTTGGTCTCACGCCAGCACTGCAAGCTGGTCGTCGACGACGAGGGGGTGACGCTGGTCGATCTGGGGAGTCGGAACGGCATGCTGGTGAACGACCGTTTCGCCGGAGCGTCGACCCGCTTGCAGGTCGGCGATCGCATCACCGTCGGGGAGTCGACGCTCACGCTGGTCGACGCGCGCCAGGCACCGCCGCGCAGCGTGACGCGCGCCGACCTGCGCCACGCCCAGACGCAGTCGTTCGTGGCCGTCCGCTCCCCGCCCCCGGCGGCCGGCCCCGCTGACGACGCGGAGGTGAGCGTGACGACCTCCGCGAGCGCGAGCGTGGAGATGCTCGCGGTGGTGTTCGATCGCCTGCTCGCGCTCGGCCAACTGGAGAAGGCGGAGCGCATGGTGACCCGCGCGCTGGCCGGGCTCCTCGAGGACGCGTCCGCTCGCCAGCAGGTGGCCGACACGGCCGTCGCCACCGCGGCCCGCGTCGCGCTGCGCCTCGCCCGCGCGTCGCGCAGGGCGGGCTGGATCGACTACGTGATCCGCCTCCACGCGGCGCTCGGCCGCCCGCTCCCGCTCGCGACGGTGGAGGAGCTGCTCGAGCTCGTCCGGCAGGTGCGTGGAGCGGACCCGTTGCTCCTCCGCAAGTACGTCGAGACGCTCCAGAGCCGCGCGGCGCGCCTCGGGCCAGCGGAGCGCTTCGCGGTCCAGCGGCTCGAGGCGCTCGCGCGCGTCGTCTCCGGTTGAGCGCGCGCCGGGCCGCCGGCTCGCTGATTGCCGGACCGGGCACCGGGCACTAGGCTCCGCGCGCCATGACGATCACCGCCGCGTACCAGGGTGTCGAGGGCGCTCACTCGGAGGTCGCGCTGACGGCGTGGCTGAAGACGGCCGGCGTCGCGCACGAGCTCGTCGGGGTGCCCACGTTTCGCCACGTCGCCACGGCCGTAGCGGGCGGCAAGGCCGACGTCGGCCTCCTCCCCATCGACAACGCGATCGCGGGCACGGTGCGCGACGGCTACGACCTCGTCGCCCAGTACGAGCTGGTGCCGCTCACCGAGCTCGCGTGGCGCATGGATCACCGCCTCCTCGGGCTACCCGGGGCCTCCGCCAGCGCGCTCCGCGAGGTGCTGGCGCACCCCTTGGTCATCGAGGAGTGCGGCCGCTTCCTCGGTACCCTCGCCGGCGCGCGGGTCGTCCCCTCGATCGACACGGGCGTGGCGGCCCGCGAGGTCGCTGCGGGCGCAGATCCGAGCCGCGCCGCGATCGGGCCGCCCGAGGCGGCCGCCCGGCACGGCCTGATCGAGCTCGCCGCCAACGTGGCGGACCACCCGGACAACGTCACCCGCTTCCTCGCCTTTCGCGGGCGCGACGCGCGGGACGAGGTGCGCGCCCTCGGCGACCGCCTGGGCGCCTCGCGCAAGACGAGCCTCCTGCTCACCACGCGGCACGAGCGCGGCGCCCTCGCTCGCTGCCTCGGGGTCCTCGCGGAGTCGGGCATCAACCTGGCGAAGCTCGAGTCCCGCCCCGTCCTCGGTCGCCCTTGGGACCACCTCTTCTACATCGACCTGGAGGGCGACGTCTCCGATCCGCGGATCGCCGCAGCGCTCGAGCAGCTCCAACCCCACGTCACGTCGGTCCAGCTCCTCGGCAGCTACGACGTGACCAGCGGATCGGCGCCGCCCCCGGCCGCGCCGCGCCCTGCCGCGGCCGCCGCGCCGGTGGCCGCCCCCGCGCTGCCCGCGTCCGCGAAGGGCTGGCCGAAGGCTGCGCGGCCGGCGCGCCCCGAGGGGACGCGCGTCCCCGTCGGCGGCGGCGTGGTGATCGGCGGCGACGAGCTCGTCGTCATCGCCGGGCCCTGCTCGGTGGAGTCGCGCGAGCAGGTGTTGGACACCGCGCGCGCCGTCCGCGACCGCGGCGCGCGCCTGCTCCGCGGCGGCGCGTTCAAGCCGCGCACCAACCCCTACTCGTTCCAGGGGCTGGGCTGGGACGGCGTCGCCCTCCTCGCGGAGGCGGGGCGCGCGACCGGGATGCCCGTCGTGAGCGAGGTGATGAGCGTCGACCAAGTGGAGCGCATGGCGCGCGAGGTCGATGTCCTGCAGATCGGCGCGCGCAACATGCAGAACTTCGATCTGCTCAAGGCCGTGGGCAAGGTCGACCGACCGGTGATGCTCAAGCGCGGCCTCTCCGCCAGCCTGGACGAGCTGCTCGCCGCCGCGGAGTACATCCTCGCGGAGGGCAACCCGCACGTGATCCTCTGCGAGCGCGGGATCCGCACGTTCGAGACGGCGACCCGAAACACCCTCGATCTCTCGGCCATCCCGGTCCTACGGGAGCGGACACACCTCCCCGTCATCGTCGATCCGAGCCACGGGGTCGGCATCGCGCGCTGGATCCGACCGCTCGCCCGCGCGGCCAAGGCTGTCGGCGCGCACGCCATCATGGTCGAGGTGCACCCGAACCCGCCCGAGGCGAAGAGCGACGCGGAGCAGGCGCTCACCTACGACGAGTTCTCGCGCATCATGGACGACCTCTCCCGCATCGGCACCGGCGTCGACGCATGAGCCGCGTCGACGCCCCGGAGCTCGAGGACCTCCCCGCCTTCCCGGCCCCGTTGCGGGACGCGATGACGGGCTTCCTCCGCGTCGGCTCGGAGGTGCTCGGGGTCTCGGCCGCCGCGGCGCCCCTCGTCCGCGAGGCGCTCGCGGCCGGCCGCACCGATCGGATCGTCGATCTGTGCTCGGGCGGCGGCGGGCCGGTGTTGAGCGTGCTGCGCCGGCTCGAGCGCGAGGACGGCACCCGCGTCGAGGCGACCCTCACCGACCTCTACCCGAACACCGCGGCGTTCACCCGGGCCGAGGCCGCGCTGCCCGGCCGCGTGCACGGGCGACGCGCGCCCACCGATGCGACCCGTGTGCCGAGCGAGCTCGCGGGGGTGCGCACCATCTTCAACGCGTTCCACCACCTGCCGCCTCAGGTGGCGAGGGCGGTCCTGGCCGACGCCGCGGCGCAGCGCCAGCCCATCCTCACCTTCGAGATCGTCGAGCGGAGCGCGCAGGGGTGGCTCCTGGTCGCCAGCTTGCCGGCCGCGGTCTACGGCCTCTTGCCGTTCGTGCGCCCGGTCGACGCCCGCGCGCTCGCGCTCACGTACGGGCTGCCGGTCGTCCCCGCCGCGGTGCTCTGGGACGGCTTCGCGTCGTGCCTGCGCGCGTACTCCCCCGTGGAGCTCGAGGACCTCGTCGGTCCGCTCCAGCGCGACGACTATCGGTTCCGGATCGAGCGGCGGCGGATCCCGTGGCGGCCGCTCTGGGTGACGAGCGTCGTGGGCCTGCCCCGCTGAGCGGTCAGCGGATCGCGCGCCGCGGCGGGGATCCGCTCAGAGGATCTCGACCAGCTCGATCTCGAACTCGAGCGGCGAGTTCGGTGGGATCTTAGGGGGGCTCCCCGCCTTGCCGTACGCCTGGTCGGCGGGGATCGTGAGCTTGCGCTTGCCGCCCTTCTTCATCCCGGGGACGCCGTCGTCCCAGCCGCGGATCACCTCGCCCTTGCCCAGCGTGACCTCGAACGGCTCCCCGCGATCGAGGGAGCTGTCGAACTGGGTCCCGTCGAGGAGGCGCCCGGTGTAGTGGACCTTCACTCGATCGCCCCGCTTCGCCTCGCGGCCAGTCCCGACCTTCAGGTCCTCCTTCTTCAGCGCCGTCACCGCTGGCGCGCTCGACACCGGCGCCGGCTCCCGGCGCATGTCGACCTTCGTCGGCCGCGGAGGCGGCTCCGGCTCGGCAGGCGCGCTGCGACAGCCGGCGGCGGCGGCGATCGCGAGGGCGCTCAAGGACACCGAGAACGGATGGCGAGTCATGGCGGCGCCTTCTAGCATCTCCCCGTGCGTCGCGGTCCGCTCGCTCTCGCCCTGGCGCTCCTCGCGGCGCTCGGCGCCGTGCTCGTCCTCGCGAGCCGGCCCCCGGCGGACGACCCGCCCGGCGGCGCGCCGCCTCCGGCCACGGCCCCCACGGCGGGCGGCGGCCTCCCCCCCGCGGGTCGACCCCTGCGCCGAGTCGACGTGCACGTGCACCTCTCGTCCGACGCCTTCCCGCGCCTCGCCCGGCTGATGGATCGCTACGAGATCGACCACGTCGTCAACCTGTCCGGTGCCCACCCGCTCCGCGGGCTCCGCCAGCAGCTCGAGGTCGCCCGCCGTTCCGGCGGACGGGTGACGGTGTTCACCGGCCTCGCCTACGAGCAGGCGGCGCGACCTGGATACGGCAAGCGCATGGCGGAGCTGCTCGAGCTCGCGCACCGCATGGGGGCGCGCGGGCTCAAGATCTCCAAGGCGCTGGGCCTGGGGCTGACGGGCCCCGACGGCCGGCTCGTACCGGTGGACGACCCGGAGCTCGACCCGGTGTTCGAGAAGGCCGGGGAGCTCGGCATGCCGGTGGCCATCCACTCCGGGGATCCGCGCGCCTTCTGGGAGCCGGTGACTCCGCGCAATGAGCGGTACGCCGAGCTCCGAGCCCACCCGGGCTGGGCGCTCGCGGGTGAGCCCGTGCCGACGTTCGACGAGATCCTGGCGCAGCTCGAGCGACGGATCGCGCGGCACCCGCGCACGAGCTTCCTGAGCGTCCACTTCGGCAACTGCGCGGAGGACCCCGCGCGCGTCGCCCGCTGGCTGCGTCGCTACCCGAACCTGTACGTCGACACCGCCGCCCGCGTCCCGGAGCTCGGTCGCCACCGCGCCGAGGAGCTGCGGGCGCTCTTCGTCGAGCACCAGGATCGCATCCTCTACGGCTCGGACCTCGGCGTCGGGCCCGACGGCACACCGCTGATGCTCGGATCCGAGGGCCCCGAGCCACCGACCCCCGACGACGAGCGGCGGTTCTTCGACGCCACCCGGCGGTTCTTCGAGACCGGCGATCGCGGCTTCGATCACCCGACCCCGATCCAGGGCCAGTGGCAGATCGACGGCATCGACCTCCCGCCGGAGGTGCTCCGGAAGCTCTACGTCGACAACGCCCGGCGGGTACTCCGCCTCGACCTCGAGTGAGCGCCGCCCACCGGCTCCGGTCACGCGATCAGCAGAGCGCGATGGCCCCGGGCTCGTTCCAGCAGGCCGCGCGCTACGTCCACGTCACGGTCGACCGACAGTCTGCGTCCCCTCGCGAGACGCAGGCCGTCTGGCGCACCTGCACGTTCCGGCAGCCCATGACCTCGTACATCGTGAGCTTCGCCTGGTGGTTGATCCGGCAGACGAGCGGGTGATGCCCCGCCCACCCCGTCACGACGCCCTCGTGGCACCTCGGCCCGTGGACGGTGACCTCGACGCGCCCGGAGTCGTAGTTCAGCTTCCAGAGCACGTTGATGATGCGCGGGTAGCGGGCCGGTGACACGAGGAGCGCGAACGCGGCCTTCTGGAGCCCGTGCATCATGCCGAGGATGGTCGCGCGGGCCGCCCCGCCGACGAGGACCTCGACCTCGCGCTCCGGCAGCTCCCGAACCAGGGCGTCGAGGAGCGCGTGGACGAGCGCTACGTCGTAGCGACTCGAAGCGAGCACCCCAAGCGCCGGTCGCTCCGGATCGAGCTCACCGGCCAGCGCGGGCGGGAGCCCCTCGAGCGCGGCGCGGAGCGCGCCCGCGCCGCGCTGCGCCTCGACCCAGACGACGAACTCGCGGAACGCCGTGCCCTTGATCGTTCCGCGTGCCATGGGGAGCCAGGAGTCTCCCACCCCGCCGGGCTTCGCTCAACGCGATCACGCTCGGTTTTGCGCTCCGGCGCAGACGGGCGCGTGGAGGGCGCTCCGCCCGTGGCAAGCTAGGGGTGGCGACCCGGCGCCTCCCCCGGCCGACCCCATGAAACGGTTCCTCGAGTACCTCGTGCGCGGCGCGCTCACCCTGGCGCCGTTCGGCGTCACCCTCTGGGTCCTGGTGTTCGCCTTCCGGACGGTCGACAGCCTCGTGCCCATCGGCATCCCGGGACTGGGCTTCGTGGTCACCGTCGCCCTGGTCACGCTGGCCGGCTTCCTCTCTTCGAGCGTGCTCGGCGGCACGCTGCTGAAGCTGCTCGAGAAGCAGCTCGTGCGCGTCCCGTTGCTGAAGCTCGTCTACCACTCGATCAAGGACCTGATCGAGGCGTTCGTCGGCGACCACAAGCGCTTCGAGCGACCGGTCGCCGTCCCGCTGTTCACGGGCAGCGACATCCAGCTCCTCGGCTTCGTCACGCGCGACGCGCTCGACGTCGCAGGGCTGGAGGGCGTGGTCGCGGTGTACCTGCCGCAGTCGTACAACTTCGCCGGCAACGTCGTCCTCGTGCCCAGGGGCCGCGTCCGGCCGCTCGACGTGGCGAGCGGAGATCTGATGACGTTCATCGTCAGCGGCGGCGTCTCGGGCTTCGGCATCGCCGCCCCCGGCGAGCCGCCGAGCATCCCTCCCCTCTCGATCCCGACGCGGCGCGCGCGTCCGCCCGTGGACCCGGAGCGGACCGTCGAGCAGACGCTCGAGACCCGCCTCGATCCGCGAGATCCCGGCGCCCGCTGACCGGGGGGGGCGCGATCAGGTCGCCCCCCGCGACCGGCGTCTCAATCCGGGAGCTCCTGCAGCACGCGGCTCCCGAGCGCCAGCGCGCCGTCCTCCACGGACTCCAGGATGGCGTCGGCCTCGTCGGCGGTGAACCCGAGGATTTTCACGAGCTCGCCCAGCACCTGGCTCTCGCTCTCGCTCACGTCGCCGTCCGAGCGGGTGAGCAGCGCGGCGTTCGCCAGCAGGAGCTCCCGGTCCTCGCGCCCGAGCTCGTGCAGGGGCACGTCACGATCGAGTGTCCGGCGCGTGCTCGCGTACGCGAGCAGCTCGCGCTCCTCCTCGTCGGTCGCGTCGAAGCCGCAGAGCAGCCCCTCGATCACGCTCGACTCCGAGCCCTCCATCTTGCCGTCCGCCCAGGCGACCGCGATCAGCGATCGGACCACGTTCTTCTCCGCTGGCGTCATTCCACGAGCGTAGACGGGTCGCGCGCGGCACACCAGCCCTCCCGCCGCCGTGGCGATGGTCGCGCGGGCGCCCCCCTCCGCCCGCCGCCGGTGCGCGCCTCAGTAGCGGTACCGGTCGGGCTTGTACGGGCCCTCCACCGGCACGCCCAGGTACTCGGCCTGCTTGGCGCTCAGCACGTCCAGCTGCACCCCGAGCTTGCCCAGGTGGAGCCGCGCGACCCGCTCGTCGAGCTGCTTCGGCAGGAGGTGGACGCCGATCGGGAACTTCTCCCCGTAGAGGGCGATCTGCGCCAGCACCTGGTTGGTGAAGCTCGTGCTCATCACGAAGCTCGGGTGACCGGTCGCGCAGCCGAGGTTCACCAAGCGCCCGCGCGCGAGGACGATGAGGCGCTTGCCGCTCGGGAAGATGAAGTGGTCCACCTGCGGCTTGATGCTCTCCTCGCGGATCCCCGGCGTGCGCTCCAGGTACCGCATGTCGATCTCGCTATCGAAGTGCCCGATGTTGCACAGGATCGCCTCGTTCTTCATCACCTCGAGGTGCGACCCGCGCACCACGTCGCAGCAGCCCGTCGCGGTGATGAAGATGTCGCCGCGTCGCGCGGCGTCGTCCATCGTGGTCACCTCGAAGCCCTCCATGGCGGCCTGGAGCGCGCAGATGGGATCGACCTCGGTCACCAGGACCCGCGCTCCCTGCCCCCGCAGCGACTGCGCGCAGCCCTTGCCCACCTCGCCGTACCCGGCGACGACGGCGATCTTCCCCGCGAACATCACGTCGGTCGCGCGCTTGATGCCGTCGATCCCGGACTCACGGCAGCCGTAGAGGTTGTCGAACTTGCTCTTCGTGACGCTGTCGTTGACGTTCATCGCCGGGCACTTGAGCCGCCCGTCGCGGAACATCTCGTACAGCCGGTGCACGCCGGTCGTCGTCTCCTCGCTGAGGCCTCGGATCGGATCGGCGCCGCCGAACAGCCCCGGGTGCTTCTGGTGGATCCAGACGGTGAGGTCCCCGCCGTCGTCCAGGATCATGTTCGGGCCGCGCCCGCCTGCGAAGGCGAAGATCTGGCGCTCGAGGCACTCGTCGTACTCGGCCTCCGTCTCGCCCTTCCAGGCGAACACCGGCACGCCCGTCTTCGCGATGGCGGCGGCGGCGTGATCCTGGGTCGAGTAGATGTTGCACGAGGTCCACGTCACCTCCGCGCCCAGCTCGCGGAGCGTCTCGATGAGCACGGCCGTCTGGATCGTCATGTGGAGGCAGCCGGCGACGCGAGCGCCCGCGAGGGGCTTGCTGGCCCCGAGCTCCGCGCGCAGCGCCATCAGCCCGGGCATCTCCGTCTCCGCGATGGCGATCTCCTTCCTGCCCCACTCGGCGAGCGACAGATCCGCCACCTCGTACGTCCCGCCGTCCTGGGTGGGCACCGCGCGCTTCCGGGCGCCGGCCTTGGGTGCGGACTTCTCGACGACGACTGCGCTCTGTTCCATGGGACCTCGGGGATGGGGGGCCGGGGTGGGCCGGCCGGGCCAGGGGGCGCCCGGCCGCGCGCGGCCGGGGCGCTGGCGTTCTGGCACGGCGGGCACGGCGCGCGCCACCTCGGGCCGCCTCAGGTGGCGAAACGTCCCGCAATTGCACGGCAATTCTCGGCCGCCGGGCCGCGCTCCGGCTCCGCGGGGGGCGGCGGGGCGGCGCGGGCCGAGCCGGCGCCGGCGGCGCGGCCCGCCGCTTTGCTGGACACACCGGGGCGACCTCCGGGCTAGACTCGCCCGAATGGATCGGTTCCGGCGCTTCGACGAGGCGTACTACCACCGCTTCTACGAGTCGCCGAAGACACGCGTCGTCTCGCCCGAGGAGCACGCCCACCTGGCCGAGTTCGTGTTCGCGTTCGCGCGGCACAACCGCATCGAGATGAAGAGCGTCCTCGACATCGGCGCCGGGATCGGGCTGTGGCAGCGATGGATCGAGCAGAACGCCAAGGGCGTGACCTACGTGGGCACCGAGGTCAGCCAGGCGATGTGCAAGAAGCACGGGTTCCAGCACCGTGACATCGCGCGCTGGCGCGACCGGAAGAAGCACGATCTCATCGTCTGCCAGGGCGTCCTCCAGTACCTCCCGGACCCAGACGTGGCGCCCGCCATCGCCAACATCGCCGCCATGTCGCGCGGGCTCGTCTACGTCGAGGTGACGACCCGCGCGGATCTGCGGGACCGCTGCGATCCCAACCTGACGGACACCGACATCTTCGTCCGCAACGGCTCGTACTACCGGGGCATCCTCGCCAAGCACTTCGTGTTCGTCGGCTGCGGGCTCTGGTGGTCCAAGGAGACCGAGGCGCCCTTCTACGAGCTCGAGGTCGCCGGGTGACGCCGACGCGGAGCCGATGAGCGAGCGGGCGCGGTGGGTCCGCCCGCTGGTCAGCGCGACGCTGATCGGGCTGACGGCGCTCGGGCTGAACAACGTCTACGGGGACCCGACCGAGGTGATGGCGCAGGCGGAGCGCGCGGCGTGCGGCGCCGCCGGCTGTTCGGCGAAGGTCACGCGCGGGGAGCGCTCGCCCCTCGGCCACGAGTACGACTACGCGCTGTCGGGCGGCGCCTCGGTCACCGTCACCTGCCGGCGCGCGCTCGTGCTGCTCGGCGCGTGGAGCTGCGCGAAGCGCTAGCTCGCAGGGGCGTCGTCTCGCTCGGCGAGTCGCGCGATGACGCGGCGGACGTGGTCGACGTCGTCCGCGCGCGGCGCGAGGCGCACGTACTCCTCGAGATCCGCCCGCGCCGCGAGCGGAGCGCCCATGCGCGCCGTGACCAGACCACGATCACGCAGCTGCTCCGGCGAGCCGGGGAGCAGGTCGACCAGCCGATCCAGCACCACGAGGAGCCGCGAGTAGTCCCCGCGCGCGGCGTGGAGGCTCCGCAGGTTCAGCAGCAGGCGGACGACTACCACCCGGCCGTCGGCGGGCGCCAGCTCCCGCTCGTCCGGGACGATCGACGCGCCCGTGGACGCCGCCCGCAAGCGCACCAGCGTGGAGTCGGTGACGACGCGACCGTGGCTGCACGGGTCGACGAGGACCCGGGAGCCCGGCTTCGGGCCGTCGAGTCGCACGAGGAAATACCCGTGGAAGGGCACGCTGCTGGCGGCGATGCCGGCCCGGCGCGCGACCTCGACCCAGACCACGCTGAGCGTGATCGGGATGCCCCGCCGACGCGCGAGCACGTCGTTCACGTAGGAGTTGCGCGCGTCGCGGTAGCCCGTCTCGTCGCCGCAGAACCCCTCCTCATCGACCAGCAGGCGCGCGAGCTCGCGCGCCTGCGCCTCGGCGGTCGGTCGATCCGCCAGGCGGAGCGCGAGGGTGGCACCGAGTGCGTCGATCTCGCGCACGACGGCCGCCTCGTCGAGGTTCGGGTACTCGTTGCGAGCGACGAGCAGCGCTCCGCCGAGCAAGTCGAGCCCCCTGTCCGTCACCCGATCGGGGATGTGCCTCATCGTCACCCACGTTAGCGCGCCCGAGGGCGAGGGTCGACCGGCACGCCGCGCCCGACGGCCCGCGAACGCAAGGTGGAGCCGCCCCGCAGGACGGGCGCGTGGCCCGAGTCCTGCGTGGCGATCCATGGCCGTCGGGGCGGCGGGATTCGAACCCACGACCCCTAGACCCCCAGTCTAGTGCGCTAACCAGGCTGCGCTACGCCCCGGCCACCCTCGCTCCCGGAGAGGGGGCGAGGGCTGGCGCGCAAGCTAGCCGAGCCGGCGCGGAGCGCAAGGAAAAGATCGCCTGACCCCCACGAATCTCACGCCGCGCCCCCGGGAGGCGGGGGCACGCTCGCGCGCCCGCCGCCGCTCGCCCGCGCGAGGTGCGCGGCGAGCCGCCGGTGGAGCGCGGCCGAGAGCGCCGGGTCGCCGTCGCAGATCTCGAGGAAGTCATCCTGCCGGAAGCGGAGGAGGCGCGCGGGCTCTTCGACGCGAGGGAGCGCGCCGCCCGACCACACCCCGACCAAGGACTCGGGAAAGAGGAGCGCCCCTGCGGCGACGCGCCGCCCGCCCGCGGCGATGATGCCCTCCAGCACCACGTACGTGACCAGGTCGCTCGCCACCGCGCACGGGACGGTGGCTTCGACGCCGAGCTCCACCTCCACCGCGATCGACAGCGCCGCCCACACCTGCGCCGGGGGCATCCCGGCGAAGAGCGGGCTCGCGCGGACGGACTCCAGATCAGCGGACGCGAGCTGCGGATGCGCCTCCGCGCGGCTCACGAAGCGCTCCCCGATCTCGAGGACGACGGCCGTGGCGTTGTCGCGTCCGCGCTCGCACGCGGCGTGGACGAGGGCGCTCGACGCCGCCCGCGCGTCGCCCCGCCGGAGCAGCTCGCCGAGCCGCGCCTCGTCGCCGAGCGGCCCGTGCACGCCGTCCGTGCACAGAAGCAGGCGGTCGCCGCGGCCTACGGCGACGAACGACGTGTCGACGGTGATCTCGTCCGCCAGGCCGACTGCGTTCAGCAGGCGGTCGCCCGCCGCGCGGCGCCGACCGAGCGGGCTGACGCGCCCCTCCGATCGCAGCGTGTCGAGCTCGCCGTGATCCTGTGTCAGCTGGAGGACCGCGCTGGCGCGGGCGAGGTAGACGCGGCCATCCCCGGCGTGCGCGAGGAACGCGTGCCCCCGGAGGAGCCAGACGACATCCAGCGTCGTGCCCATGCCGCGGAGCGCCTCGTCGGCGCCGGCGCGCTCCCGAACGGCCCGATTCGCGCCCTCCACCACCTGGCGCAGCAGGGCGAACACGCGCCGCCGCGCGCCCAAGTCCGGGGCCGTGACGTAGGCCTCCGCCACGCGCAGCGCGCGACGGTCCGCGAGCTGGTCGCGGACGGCCTCGAGCGCGAGCGCCGACGCGACCTCGCCTGCCGCGTGCCCTCCCATGCCGTCCGCGACGACGAAGAGCCCGTGCTCGGGCGCCGAGAGGATCGCGTCCTCCTGCGTCTCGCGCACGGGCCCGAGACTCTGCGCGACGCCACAGTCCACGCGGTAGTCGAACCGAGGCAGGATCTGGAACACCGCCGCCAGCCTACACCAGCCCGCCGGTCCGGCTTGCCCCCGACGACGCCGCGCGGTACCCGCGACCGGTGCGAGTCCTCGCGTTCGAGACCTCCTCCCGCCGCGGGACGGTCGCCGCCGTCGAGGACGGCCGCGTGATCGCCAGCCGCTCCCACGACGCGATCGACCAGCACGCCGAGCGCCTCCCCGGGCTGCTGGAGGGTGTCCTCGCCGAGGCGGGGTGGAAGCGCGGCGCCATCGATCGCGTGGCGGCGGGGCGGGGTCCCGGGTCGTTCACCGGGCTCCGGATCGGCCTGGCGCTCGCCCAGGGGATCGCGCTCGGGCTCGGCGTGCCGTGCGTCGGCGTCGGGTCACTCCGGGCGATGGCCGCGGCCGTTCCCGCGGGCGTGGGCGGCGCTCGAGTCTGCTGCACCGACGCCCGCCGAGGCGAGCTGTTCGTCGCCGTGTACGACGCGCTCGGCGCGGTGCGCTGGCCGGCCGCCGCGCTGCCCGTCGGCGAGGCACGCGCCTGGATCGCTCGGGCGCTCGGCGCCGAGCCGGTCGTCCTCGTGGGCGAGGCCGCCGCGCTCCTCGAGCGGGACGCCGCGCCTCCCCTCGGGTGGTTCCAGGACGAGCGCGCGGATCTCCCGCACGCCGCCGTCGTCGGCCAGCTCGCCGAGCGACTGGAGCCCGGCGAGCACCCGGCCGAGCCCGAGTACGTCCGGGAAGCCGACGCCAGGCGCCCCGAGCTGAGGGTGCTGGTCCCGGCCCTGGGCGACGGCTGAGGACGCCGCCGGTACGAGCCCGTCGGCCGGCCCGCTCCCATGGCCGCCGCGCCCGAGGCTCGGTAGGCTCTCCGCGTGGCCCCCCAGGACGACGTCGCGCAGCGGCTCACCTCGCGCTTCGGCCGCGCCTTCCGCGCGGGCGACGTGTTGTTCGAGGAGGGATCGCCCGCTACCGAGGCGTACCTGCTGCAGGAGGGGAGGGTCCGCTTGATCAAGCGCGCGGGCGGGGTCGAGCGTGGACTCCGCGTGCTGCGCCCCGGCGACTTCTTCGGCGAGGGCGCGCTGGTGCCCGGGAGCGTCCGCAGCTCGACGGCCATCGCGCTCGGCGACGGCGCGGCGCTCGCGCTCGCGCCCGACACGCTGGGCCAGGTGCTCGAGACGAACGCGGCCGTCGGCGGGCGCGTCGTGCAGCAGCTCGTGCGCCGGCTGATCGAGGCCGAGGATCAGATCGAGCTCTCGATGCTCCGCGACGGCCAGGCCAGGATCGTGCTGGCGCTCCTCAAGGCGGCGCAGCACCACGGCGACGGCGCCGCGCTCGCGCTCTCGCCCCTCGATCTCTCGACGCGCGTCGGGCTGGACGTGGACACCGTGAAGCGCGTCGTCCAGGAGCTGCGGGACCAGGGCTACGTGCGAGTGCGCGACGAGCGCGTGGAGGTGCCGGACCCGGCGGCGCTGCGCGAGCTCTCGTCCCTGCTGGCGCTGAAGCAGCAGATCCGCGGCGCGGCGCCCGGCGAATAGCGCCGCCCGCGCTGGCGCACGGGACTGAACGTCTGGCCCGCTGAGCGTTTGACGCCCCCGCGCCGCGCTGTTACAGGGCTCCATCGTGTCCCGCCGCGCAACCGCAGCGTCGATGGGGCTCTGCGCCGCCCTGTGGGCCGGCTGCGGGGCAGCCGGGGGCGAGCCCGCCGGCGACCCGAGTCGCATCAGCGAGAGCGAGTACGACCTCGCGCGAGACGCGTGGCTCAGCCAAGGCAACCCGAGGAAGGCGCTCGGGCACGCGCTCGCCGCGGTCGGGCACGACGAAGAGAACGCCGAGGCCGCGCACCTCGTCGCGCTGATCTACCTCGATTTCTGCCGGCGCGACGCCGCTGACTGCCGCCTGGAGGAGTCCGAGCGCTACGCGCGGCAGGCGCTGGCGGTGCGGGAGGACTACCGCGAGGCCAGGAACACCCTCGGGGTCGTCCTCGTCCACCGCCGGAAGTACGACGAAGCCATCGCGGTGCTCACGCCCCTCACCCAGGACATCCTCTACGAGACCCCGGAGAACGCCTGGGGCAACCTCGGCTGGGCGTACCTCGAGCGCGGGTCGCTCGATCGGGCAGTGGACGCCCTGGAGCGCTCCCTGGCCCTCCAGCCGATGTTCTGCGTCGGGGCGTTCCGGCTAGGGATCGCGTTCGAGCGCAAGCGCCAGCTCGCCAGGGCCCTCGAGGCCCTCGACCGCGCGCTCGGGACGGACGACCCCGGCTGCCGGGCGCTGCAGGACGGCTTCGCCGCGCGCGGGCGGGTCCTGGTCGCCCTCGGCCGCCCGGCGGACGCCCTGGCCGACCTCGACCGCTGCGTCGAGCTCTCCGCCTCGACGCCCGCCGGACGCGAATGCGCGACGCTCCGCCGCAAGCTGAAGTAGGCTCGGCCCCTCGCCATGGAGAGCGTGGGAGCGTACCTCCGCCGCGAGCGGGAAGCCCGGCGCATGAGCGTCGAGGAGATCGCGCGCTCGACGCGCGTGCCGTCGTCGAGCGTGGAGCGCATCGAGGCCGACCAATTCGACGAGCTCCCCGGCGAGGTGTTCGTGCGCGGCTTCCTCCGCGCGTACGCGCGCGCGCTCGGCCTGCCACCGGAGGACGTGCTCGCTCGCTACACCTCGAGCCGCCGCGTCGCGTGGGTCACCCCCCTCCCCATCACCAGCCCGGTTCGGCCGGCGCGGCGCCGCCGGATCGGCGTCGCGGTCGCGTTCGTGCTGCTGCTCATCCTGTTCACGCTCGCGCTCAGCATCGTCCTGCGCCCGCGGGGAGACGACGTGCCGCAGGAGCTGTCGTCGCGGCCGGCGGCAAGCCGCGGCGCGTGAACGGCGCCCGGGCGTCGCGATGACGCGGGGGCCGTCGAGCGAGGCGCGTGCGCTGCTGCTGCGGCGCACCGACTACGGCGAGGCCGACCTGGTCGTCGCGGTGTTCACCGAAGCGTACGGGCAGCTCGCCTGCCTCGCGCGCGGCGCCCGGGCCAGCCGCCGGCGGTTCGCGGGGAGCCTCGAGCCCTTCCACGAGCTCGAGCTCGAGCTCGGCCCGCGAGGCGGAGGCGAGCTGGTCGCGCTCCGGGGCTCACGGCTGTCCCGCCCGCGGCTGGCGCTCGCGAGCGACCTGGCGCGGATGGAGGCCGCGAGCCGCCTGCTCGGCTGGGTGCGGCGCGCGACGCCGCAGCGCGCGCCCGAACCGCGGGTCTGGGCCGAGGTGTCGCGCGCGCTCGACGCCCTGGACGCCGGTGACCCACGCGGGCCGGACGCCGCGGCGGCGGAGGCCGGCCTGGCGCTCGTGGCGACGCTCGGGTGGGGCCTCGACTTGGGGGCTTGCGTGGGCTGCGGCCGCCCATGTCCGGAGGCGCGCGCGGCGAGCGTGGACGCGCGCCGCGGAGGCCTGGTGTGCCGCGCCTGCGGCGGTGGCCGTCAGGTGATCGACGCGCCGCGGCGTTCCCGGCTCGCGCAGGCGCTACAGGGCGGCGGCGGCCTCCTCGCCGACGACGCCCGGCTCGGCGCGGCCCTGGTGGACCAGATCCTCGAGCTCCACGCGAGCTGACCCGGGCCCTGGATCCCGGATAGGTGCCGCGGCCACGGAGCCGGTGCTAGCCTCCGCTGGCCAGTCATGCACGAGGCGGACGACCCGCAGAGCGCCGCCGAGGCGCGCGTCGGCACGTTACTTGCCGGGAAGTACCGGCTCGATCGCCTGCTCGGGGTCGGCGGGACGGCGGCGGTGTACGCGGCCACGCACCGGAACAAGAAGCAGGTGGCGGTGAAGGTGCTCCACCGCGAGCTCAGCCGGATCCGCCCGATCCGCGAGCGCTTCCAGCGCGAGGGCTACGTCGCGAACTCGGTCGGCCATCGAGGCGCCGTCCGAGTGGACGACGACGACATCGCGGAGGACGGCTCCGCGTTCCTCGTGATGGAGCTGCTCAGCGGCGAGACGGCGCAGGCGAGGCAGGCGCGCAAGGGCGGCCGCCTGAGCGTCGGTGAGGTCCTCGCGATCGCGGAGCAGCTCCTGGCCACGCTGACGGCCGCGCACGCGCAGGGGATCGTCCACCGCGACATCAAGCCGGAGAACCTCTTCCTCACGCGGAAGGGCGTCGTGAAGGTACTCGATTTCGGCATCGCGCACCTCCGCGACGCCCCCGACACGCACTCGGACGACGCGCAGACGGAGCCGGGGACGACGCTCGGCACCCCGGCGTTCATGGCGCCGGAGCAGGCGCGCGGGCGCTGGGACGAGGTGGACGCGCAGACGGACATCTGGGCGGCGGGCGCCACGATGTTCACCCTGCTCACCGGCGAGCTCGTCCACCAGGGCGGCACGCTGAACGAGTCGGTCGCGCTCGCCATCACTGCGCGCGCGCGACCCATCGCGAACGTGGCGCCCGAGCTACCGCCCGACGTGGCCTCGATCGTGGACCGCGCGCTGGAGTACGAAAAGAAGCGCCGGTGGCCGAGCGCGATCGCGATGCAGGCGGCCGTTCGGGCCGAGATGCTCCCGCTCGCCAGCGATCCGGGCGCCGCGGCGCGCGCGGCGCCGTCGTCGGCGTTCGCGTCGATCCCCGGCGCCGAGGGCCTGGCGGACGGCGGCGACGAGATCGAGATCGTGTTCGATGGGGAGGCTCGGCTCGAGAGCCACTCCGCGACCGATCTCCCGCCCACCGGCGGGCAGGTCACGCCGCAGCTCGCCACGACCCGCGCGGTGGATGAATCCCTCCCCGCGTTCCGTTCGAGCCGGGTCCCGCTGGTGCTCGGCGCGCTCGCCACGGCCGCCGCCCTCGTCGGCGCGATCGCTTGGCTCACCCAGCCCGAGCCGGGCACGGCCGCCGCCGGCGGCGGTTCGGCGTCGCCCGCAGCGGACTTCGACCCGGCAGCGCCGGACGAGCCCGGCGTGGTCTCCGTCGACGACCTGCCCGCGCTGCGGGGTGGCGGCGCTGCGCGACGCCCGACGAAGGGCGCCCGCGGCGCCGACTCCGCGCCCGCGCCCGCCTCGGCCGGGCCCGCGCCGACCGCGCCCCCCTCCGGCGCACCGCCTCCGACGCGCGAGGAGCCGCCGCCGACGTCGGCGCCGCCCGCGACGCGGCCGCCGACGCGTGGCACGCGACCGAACCCGTACGCCCGCTGACCGTCGCGCGCTCGGTGCGCGAGCGCGTGGTAGCCTCCGGCCCCATGTCGCAGCCCGACGAGCTCGAGGCGTTCCGTGCTCGCGCGCGCGAGTGGCTGCTCGCGAACGTCCCCGCGCGACCGTCCTTCAAGCTCCCGCAGACGTTCCTCGAGGTCGAGGCGCGCGAGCAGCTCGAGTGGCTCCGCGACTGGCAGCGCCGGCTCTACGACGCGGGGTACCTCGGCTTCGACGTGCCCGAGGAGTACGGCGGGCGGGGGGTCGACCGCGAGCGGCGTCGCGTCGTGACGGAGGAGTTGGTGCGCGCCCGCGCCCCGTTCCTCGTGAACTTCATCGGCCTGGAGTGGGCGGGCCCCACGATCCTCACCTTCGGCACGGAGGCGCAGAAGCGGCGGATGCTCCCACCGCTCCTGCGCGGCGACGAGCTCTGGTGCCAGGGCTTCAGCGAGCCCGCGGCCGGGAGCGATCTCGCCAGCCTCCAGACCCGCGCGGTCCGCCAAGCGGACGGCACGTACCGTGTGACCGGTCACAAGGTGTGGACGACCGTCGCGCACTTCGCGAGCTGGATGATCCTCCTCGCGCGCACCGATCCGGCAGCGAACAAGTACGCCGGGATCTCGTATTTTCTCTTCCCGATGGACGCGACCGGCGTCACGGTGGAGCCGCTGCTCAAGATGACGGGCGAGGGCGGCTTCAACCAGGTGCTCTTCGACGACGCGCCGAGCCCCGCGGATTCGCTGCTCGGCGAGGAAGGGCAAGGGTGGACGATCGCGATGACCACGCTCACCTTCGAGCGCGGCGCGGCGGAGACCCACGCGCGCGAGCGCGCGGCCGCGCTCCTCGCTCAGCTCGGGCGCGTGGTGGAGCTGGCCCGCGAGCGCGAGCGCGAGGGTGCCCCGGCGCTCGCGGATCCGGTGCTCGCCGATCGGATCGCGCAGCTCTGGATCGAGTGCGCCGCCATCGGCCTCTCGATGGCGCGGACGCGAGCGCCGGCGCTGAACGCGGAGCGCCCGTTCGCGCTCCCCTTGATGAACAAGCTGGTCTCCAGCGAGTGGAACCAGCGCCTCGCCGAGCTCGCGACGGAGCTGCTCGGCGCCGACGCGGCGCTCTGGCTCGACGATCCGCGCGCCCCGCACGGCGGCGACTGGACCCGCGGGTACATGAACTCGTTCGGGATGACCATCGGCGGCGGCACGAGCGAGATCCTCCGCAACGTCATCGGCGAGCGGGTGCTCGGCCTCCCGAAGGGGAAATGACGATGACCGCGCTCGACCTGCTCGCGCTGCCCGACGTGGGCGAGGAGTTCTCGTTCTCCGACGAGCACGAGCTCACACGGGCCTCGGCCCGGCGCTTCCTCGCCGAGCGCTGCCCGACCTCCGAGGTCCGCCGCCTGATGGACGATCCGGTCGGGCACGACGCGAGCACCTGGCGCTCGATGGCGGAGCTCGGCTGGCTGGGCACCACCGTGCCGCAGCCGCTCGGCGGCGCCGCCCTGGATCCGCTCCACCTGGCGCTCCTCTTCGAGGAGCAGGGGCGCGCGCTCCTCCCCTCCCCGTTCCTCGCCTGCCAGCTGGCGCTCTCGGCGCTCGAGCTCGCGGCGACGCCGGAGCAAGCCGCCCGCTGGATCCCACCCATCCTGAGCGGCGAGCAGATCGCCACGCTCGCGTTCGAGGAGCCCTCGGGAGCCAGCCGCGGCGCGGCCGACACCCGCGCCGTCCCGGCGCGCGGCGGCTGGGTGCTCGTGGGCGTGCGCCCGCACGTCCTCGGCGCCGCGTCGGCGGGGCTCGTGATCGTCCCCGCGACCGAGCCCGACGGCGGCGTCGGCCTGTTCGCCGTCGAGCTCCCGCACCCGTGCGTCCTCGTCGAGGCGGAGCGGAGCGTGGACACGACACGCCGCGCGGCCCGGCTGGTGCTCGAGGGGGCGAGCGTCCCGGCGGCGGCCCGGCTGGAGCGGTCGTCGCGTGCCGTCGTCGAGCGCGTCGAGGCCCGCGGGCGCACGCTGCTGGCGGCCGAGATGGCGGGCGGCATCGCCGCGGTGCTGGAGCGGACGCGGGCGTACGCCTGCGAGCGCGAACAGTTCGGCAGGCCGATCGGCGCCTTCCAGGCCGTGAAGCACCCGATCGTCGACACGATGGTCAGCGCCGAGCTCGCGCGGAGCCTCGCGCTCGGGGCCGCCGTCGCGTGGTCCCGCGAGCCGGCGCGCCACGACACGCTGTCGCGCATGGCGAAGGCGTACGCGAGCGACGCCTTCGCGGTCGCGGTGCGGCGAGGGGTGCAGCTCCATGGCGGCTACGGCTTCACTTGGGACTGTGACATCCAGCTCTGGTTCAAGCGCGCGGTCGCGTCGCGCGCCTTGCTCGGGGACGCCCTCCACCACCGGCGGTGGCTGGCGGCGGCGCTCGGCGGCGCCTGAGCCGTGGACCAGCGCCCGCGCGAGCCCTCGTCCCTGGCAGACGCCGTGCATGTGGTGCCGCCGGGCGAGGCGCGCGCGCTCGATCGCGCGCTCCGCGAGGTCGTCCCGGGCCTCGGGTGGGAGCGGGCGCGGGAGCTGGTCCGCAGAGGCAAGGTCTGGGTGAACGACGCTCGCGAGCTCGCTCCGGCCGCTCGGGTGCACGCAGGCGACCGCCTCGCGGTCCGGATGGCGGCGCCTCGCCCCGGCCGCGACGACGGGGTCGCCCTCGGCGCGCGCGACGTGGTCTGGCTCGACCCCCACGTCGTGGTCGTGGCGAAGCCGGCCGGGATCAGCACGGTGCCCTTCGACGACGGCGAGCGCGGCGCCCTGTCGCAGCGGCTGCCTCACCTGCTCGCTGCCCTCGGTCACGCGGGGCGCGGGCGCGGCGCGCTCGGCGTGGTGCACCGCCTGGACAAGGAGACCTCGGGGCTCCTCGTGTTCGCGCGCTCGCACGCGGCGAAGGCCGGGCTCGAGGGCCAGCTCAGGCGCCACACCGTCGAGCGGCGCTACCAGGCGCTCGCCGTCGGCGCCGTCGGCGCGCGGACCTTCCGCTCGCGGCTCGTCGCGGATCGGGGCGACGGGCGCCGCGGCTCCACGCTCCACCCGAGCCTCGGGCGCGAGGCCGTGACCCACGTGACCGTCCGGGAGCGGCTCGAGGGCGTGACGTGGATCGAGTGTCGACTGGAGACCGGGCGCACCCACCAGATCCGGATCCACCTGGGCGAGGCCGGGCACCCCCTGCTCGGCGAGCGCGTCTACGGTGCCCCCGCCGTGCGCGCGGCGTCACCGCCAGCGCCGCGCCTGATGCTGCACGCGGGCGTGCTCGGGTTCGACCATCCGCTCACCGGCGAGCCGCTGCGGTTCGAGCGCGAGCTGCCCGAGGACTTCCTCGAGGTGCTCGGGCGGGCGCGACGCGCTCAGCCCGGCGAGCGTTGCGCCGGCACGGTGCCTTCGCTACGCGCGACGCATGGCGAAGGCGAAGGCGAGCGCGAAGGCGGGCGCGAAGGCGGGCGCGAAGGCGGGCGCGGGGCGGCTCGGGCGCGGCGTCCGCCGCGAGCGCGGCGGCGGTGAGCCGGCGTCGACGCTGGTCGCCCGGCTCCGAGGCGAGGGCGTGCACGCGGCCAAGATCGGCGGCTTCGATCTCGACGCCGTGCTGCGCGGCAAGTACGTCTCGCTCGACAAGCTCGAGGGCGCGCTGCGTGGCGGGTTCGGCTTCTGCGACGTGATCTTCGGCTGGGACACCAGCGACGCGCTGTACGACAACTCGACGCTGACGGGCTGGCACACCGCCTACCCCGACGTGCTGGCCGTCCTCGATCCGGAGACGCTGCGGCGGATCCCCTGGGAGCCCGGCGTGGTCGCGCTCCTCGCGGACTTCCGCGACGGGCGGGGGCGCCCCCACCCCGCGTGCCCGCGGTCCACGCTGAAGCGCGTCCTCGCGCGCGCGAGCGCGCTGGGCTTCGAGGTGAAGGTCGGGTCGGAGTACGAGTTCTTCCTCTTCCAGGAGACCCGCGAGTCCCTGCAGGCGAAGGGCTTCCGCGATCTGACGCCGCTCGACCCGGGGATGTTCGGCTACTCGTGGCTGCGGACGGGCCAGGACGCGGGCCTCATGCACGAGTTGCTCACGGGCCTCGCGGGCTTCGGGGTGGAGATCGAGGGGCTGCACACCGAGACGGGCCCCGGCGTCTACGAGGCCGCGATCCGCTACGACGAGGCGCTCCGCGCGGCGGACCAGGCCGCGCTGTTCAAGACGGCGGTCAAGCAGATCGCCCACCACAACGGGCTGGTGGCGACCTTCATGGCGAAGTGGGACGCGTCCCTCCCCGGCTGCAGCGGGCACCTGCACCAGTCCCTGTGGCGGGACGGCAAGAGCGCGTTCTTCGACCCGCGTGGGGCGCACGGCATGTCGAAGACGATGCGGCACTTCGTCGCAGGGCAGCTCGCCCTGATGCCGGAGCTCACCGCCGTCTACTCGCCCACCATCAACTCGTACAAACGCTACGTGCCCGGCCTCTGGGCGCCGCTCGCCGCGACCTGGGGGTTCGAGAACCGGACAGCCGCCGTCCGGATCATCGGCGCGGGGACGCCGGCGCTCCGCGTCGAGTACCGGCAGACGGCCGCCGACATGAACCCGTACCTCGCCATGGCTGCCAGCCTCGGCGCCGGGCTCTGGGGGATCGAGCACGAGCTGGAGCTGCCCGCCCCGGTCCAGGGCGAGGCCGGCACCGGCGGCGGCGCCCCGCTCCCGACCACGCTCGGGGAGGCGAACGCCGCGCTCGGGCGCAGCGAGGCGGCGCGCGCGATCCTCGGCGCGGAGACGGTCGACCACTACGTCCGCACGCGCGACTGGGAGGTGCGGCAATTCGCGCGGGCGGTGACCGACTGGGAGCGCCGCCGCTACTTCGAGATCATCTGACGGCGGTACGGCCGAGCCGGCCGTCTTGGGGCGACCGGCCGGATCTGCTAAGGAGCCCTCCGTCCCACGGAGGTCTCGAGTGACTCAATCGAAGTGGTTTGCGCTCGCGGCGCTCGCGAGCTTGGTCGTGGCGGCAGCCGCCTGCTCGGGCAGCGACGAGGACCCCAAGCCCGGCTCGACGGCCACCGGCGGCACCGGCGGCGGCGGCTCGGGCGGCGCCGGAGCCACCGGCGGCGGCTCCAGCAGCTCGGCGACCTCCTGCACCAGCGACGCCAGCGGCTACTCGTGCACGTGCGCCAAGGGCGCGCCAGCGGAGTGCTGCGGCGCGACCCTGCCGCCGATGGTCGTGCGCAAGGACGATCAGCTCGTCGCGCCGGACTGGTCGTGCATCCAGGGGGGCGGCGCGGGCGCCGGCGGGGCGGCGGGCGCCCCGGGGGACGCGGGGGCCGGAGACGCCGGGCCCGCTCAGCGCGTCTTCGAGGTAGAGGACTTCGGCGGCAGCTCGCTGGTGGCGGACGTCGACGTGGAGGTGTTCGAGGGCGTCGGCATCCTCGGCAAGACTCCGTACGTGACCGGCACGACGAAAGGCCCGTCGACCCCGGGCCCGACGGAGCTGAACAACGGCCAGCTCTACATCCCCGAGCCGACGACCCCGTACGTCTCCTATCGCGTCGCGGAGAAGCCCGGCATCGCGAAGCAGTTCGTCGGCATCGGCCTCCAGGTCGAGCCCGCACCCGCGAAGCTCTCTGGCGCCACCGTCTCACCCTCGCTCTACAACCAGCTGGCGACCTTCGCGGTCCCCCTCCCCGGCTGGACTCCGCCGACGGATCTCGGGATCGTGACCGGCGGGCTCCGCGACTGCGCGGGCGACGACGTGGGCAACGTGATCTTCGAGCTGATCGACGAGAGCACGGGCCAGCCGATCCCCTCGGGGACGGGCCCGCGCGACCCGCGCCTCCTCTACTTCGACGGCAGCTACCCGAACCCCAAGTGCGGCTACTCCGACTACCGGCAGTCGCTGTTCCTCGTGATCAACGCGCCGACGAACGACTCGGGCGCCGGCGCCGGCAAGAAGTACAAGGTGCGCTTCCTCGGCCGCTTCACCGAGAGCGACGCCGCGCCTCGGGCGTTCGCGGAGCAGTCGCTCGAGATCTCGCAGAACTCCGTGACGGTCTACTACGTCCGCCCGAACCTCCCGCAGAACTGATCTCCGCCGGTCGCGCCCGTGGCGCGATCGGGAGCCTCGCCCCGGCGACATGCGACCTCCGGCCGCCCCCGCGCCTGGGCCAGCGCCGCTGCTGGTGGTCGCCGGCGATGCGTCCGGCGACGTGATGGCGGCGCGGGTCGTCGAGGCGATGGGCGCCCCGTCGACCGGTGTCGGGGGCCCGGCGCTCCGCGCCGCGGGCCAACGCCAGCTCGCGCGCGCCGAGGAGCTCTCGGCGATGGGCTTCGCGAGCGCCGTGCTCGGCGCGCCGCGTGTCGCCGTCGCCCTCGCCGCGGTGGTGCGACTGGCCGCGCGGCAGCGACCGCGCGCCGCGCTGCTGGTCGGGTGGTCCGAGCCCAACGCGCTGCTCGGCAGGGCGCTCCGTCACCTGGGCGTCCCGGTGCTCTGGTACGCCCCGCCCCAGGTGTGGGCGTGGCGACCGTCGCGCGCCGGGCGCCTCGCCGCGTGCGCGGATCGCTTCGCGGTCGTCCTGCCGTTCGAGGTCGCGCTCTGGCGCGCGAGCGGCGCGTGGGCCGAGCACGTCGGCCACCCCGCGCACGACACCCGCCTCGAGCCGAGGCGCGCTCTGCGCGAGCGGCTGGGCGTCTCGGCCGCCGCGGACGCCATCGCGGTGCTGCCGGGGAGCCGCCCGCACGAGGTGCGCCGCCTGCTCCCCGCGCTGCTCGCCGCGGCGGCCGAGCTGCGCCACCGGCGGAGCGGCGCGGAGGCGCGCGTCCTCTTGACGAGCGCGCTCGGTACCCGCGCGCTCGCCTGGGCGCAGGCGCGCGCGCGCGCTGCCGCCCTGCCGGTGGTGGTCGACGGCTCGCCGGCGATGTTGCCCGCGTTCGACGTCGCGCTCGCCGCGAGCGGCACCGTCACCGCGGAGTGCGTCGTCGCCGGGGTCCCGCCGGTCGTGGCGTGGCGCGGCGATTCGATCTCGTACGGCGTCGCGCGACGCGCCCTCCGCACGCGCTGGATCGGCCTCCCGAACATCGCGCTGCAGGCGGGCGCGTTCCCGGAGCTCGTGCAAGACGCCGCGACGCCGAGCGCCCTCGCGGACGCCGCGCTGGAGCTGCTCCACGACCGCGCGCGGTCGGACGCGCTGTGCCGGGAGGCGGCGCGACGCCTCGGGGCACCGGACGCGACCCGCCCCGCGGAGCGCGTCGCGGCGATGCTCGCACGAGAGCTCGGCGAGGCGAGCCGTCCGCCGAGGCGCCCCTCCGCGCCGGCCCCCTCGCCCGTCGGGCCATGGTGAGCGGCGACGCCGGGGCTGCGCCACCGCGAAGGCGCGTCGGGTGGGCGCTCGCCGCGCTCGCCGGCCTCGCCGCGCTGCGGCTCGCGGCCTCCTGGGAGACGGGCTTCGGAGACTCGGAGGCGCTGTACGCGACCTACGCGCTCCACCCGCAGCCGGCCTACCTCGATCACCCCGGCCTCGTCGGCGCTCTCGCGGGCTGGGTCGGCGGCGGCACGGCGCCCTCTCCCTGGGCGGCGCACGCGGCGACGACGGCGCTCGCCACCCTCGCCTCCCTCCTGGTCGGAGTCGCCGCGCGGGCGGCCGGCGCTTCGAGCGCGGGCGCCGCCGTGGCGGTGCTCGGGTTCTCGCTCTGCCCCGAGATCGCGCTCGGCCTGCACGCGCTCACCCCGGACCTCCCGCTCGCGCTCGCGTGGCTCACCGCGCTGGCGTGCGCGGCCGGCGCGCTCCGCGGGGAGCCGTCACGCTTCGCGACGACGCTGCTCACGCTGGGTGCGGGGGCCGCGACCGGGCTCGCGTGCGCCGCCAAGGCGTCGGGGCTGCTCCTCGCCGCGGCGCTCGTCGTGACGTGGCTCGGACCAACGACGCGCGCGCGCCTGCGTGGGCCCGCGCCCTGGCTCGCGCTCGCGCTCGGCGCGATCCTCGCCGCGCCGGTCCTCGTGTGGGAGTCCCGGGAGGGCTTCCCCATGGTGGTCCACCGGATGGTATCGACGCAGTCGCGCGCGGGGGTCTCGCTCCGCAACCTCGGCGCGCTGCTCGGCGGCCAGCTCGCCTACGTCACGCCTGCGTTCTTGTTCGCCGCGTGGCTGGCGCTCCGGTCACTCCACCGCGAGCGGCGCGGAGGCGAGGTCGCGCGGCTGCTGTGGTGGTGCGCGGTCCTCCCCGGCGCGGGGCTCGCGGCCCTCTGCCTGTGGTCGCGCGTCGCGGAGCCGCACTGGCTGGCCCCCGCCTACCTCGCCGTGGCGGTGCAGTTCGGGCGTCGCGGTGACGTGGTCCCTCGCCGGCTCGCTCGCGCCTGTGGGACGACTGGGATCACCGTGGCCGTGGTCGCGCTCGTCGTCGTCACGACGGGCGTCGTGCCGCGCGTCCTCGGCGCGAGCTACGAGCCACGGTGGGATCTGGCCAACGATCTGCATGCCTGGCGCGACGCGCCGGGGCTGCTGACGGCGGCGGCCGAGCGCGCACGCCGCGCGGGCGCCGCCGAGCCGGTCGTGGTCGGGCCGCACTGGATCGTGTGCGCGCAGGCCGCGGCCGCGCTCGCCCGGGCGCCGGGCGGCGAGCGGCTCGCGCGCCGGGTCGGGTGCAACGGCCCGATCCGCGACGACTTCGACCGCTGGCTCCCCCGGCCGGCGTGGATCGTGCACCCGACGGTGCTCTACGTCACGGACTCGCGCTTCCCGCGTGATCCGGCGACCGAGCTGCCAGGGCGCCGGGTCGTCGAGGCCGCGCGGTGGGACGTGATGCGCGGCGGCCGCGTCGTCCGCACGCTCACGGTGACCCACTTGGAGCTGGACGAGGCGACCGCCCGCGGCGCGGCGGCGACCTCCGCGCCGTGACGCCGCCTCCGCGCGGGCGTCCCCCCGCCGAGCCCGCCTCCACCCTCCAGCGCGTCACTCCGCCGCGGACGCTGGCGCCAGCGGGCGCAGCCCCGCGAGGCGCAGCAGCTCTCCGTCCACGTCCGGCGGAGGGTTGGGGGTCGTCAGGAGCCGATCACCCCAGAAGATGCTGTTCGCCCCGGCGTAGAGGCAGAGGAGCTGCGCCTCGCGCGGCAGGTCGGAGCGGCCGGCGCTCAACCGGACCTTCGAGCTCGGCATGAGGAGCCGCGCGAGCGCGATCATGCGGACGAGCTCCAGCGGATCGAGCGGGGGGAACTCGGCGGCCGGCGTCCCTGGGACGCGCACGAGCGCGTTGACCGGCACGCTCTCCGGGTGCGGCTCGAGCCGCGCCAGCTCCAGCAGCAGCTTCATGCGATCGTCGATCGACTCGCCCATCCCGATGATGCCGCCCGCGCAGACCGTGATCCCCGCGGCGCGCACCCGCCGGAGCGTCGCCAGGCGATCGTCGTACCCGCGCGTCGTGATGATCGAGCGGTAGTGCTCGCGCGAGGTGTCGAGGTTGTGGTTGTAGGCGTCCAGCCCCGCCTCCGCGAGGCGGCGCACCTGGTCGTCGGTGAGCATCCCGAGGGTCACGCACGTCTCGATGCCGAGCGCCTTCACCTCACGGATCATCTGCAGCACGCGGTCGAACGCCGGGCCCTCCTTGGGCTCTCGCCAGGCGGCGCCCATGCAGAACCGCGTCGCACCGCCGTCCTTGGCGCGGCGCGCCGCGAGGACGACCTCCTCGACCGGCAGGAGGCCGCTGCCCTCGACGCCGGCGTCGTAGTGCGACGACTGCGGGCAGTACGCGCAATCCTCCGGGCAGCCGCCCGTCTTGACGCTCAGCAGCGTGCAGAGCTGCACCTCCCCCGTCGGGTGGTGGGCGCGATGCACCTCGCGCGCACGATCGAGCAGCTCGAACAGCGGGAGGTCGTGGAGCGCGCGGGCCTCGGCGAGCGTCCAGTCGTGGCGGAGCTTCGACATCGCGCGCCGTCTAGCACCTCCCGGCCGCGCCCGCTCGACGCGGGCGCCCCCTCGCGTGCGCGCGCCGCGCCCGCGGCGGCCCCCCGGCCGCGGCCGGCGTCAGAACCCCATCGCCTGCTTGGCGACCTCGCGGTCCAGGATGCCGTCGCGGACGAGCTGCCGCAGGTGCTGCTCGAAGGTCTGCATCCCGTAGATCCCCTGGCCGGACTCCATGAGCTCCTTGAGCGGCGGGTTCCCGACCGGTCGCCGGATCGACTCGCGGACCGAGCCCGTCGCCACGAGGACCTCGGCGGCGAGCGCCATGCCGGCGCCGTCCGCGCGCGGCAGGAGCCGCTGCGCGACGATCCCCTGGAGGGCGTCCGCGATCCGCTCGCGGAGATCGTCGGTCTGCCCTTCGGCGAGCGCGAGCATGCGGTTCACCGTGCGCCCCACGTCCGGGGTGTGGAGCGTCGACAGCACGAGGTGGCCGGTCTCCGCCGCCTTGAGCGCGATCTGCATCGTCTCCGCGTCGCGGATCTCGCCGACCTGGATGACATCGGGATCCTGGCGAAGCGCCGAGCGCAGCGCGCTGGCGAAGCTGGTCGTGTCGTGGCCGATCTCGCGCTGGCTGACGGACGACCGATCGTCGTCGTGGAGGAACTCGATCGGGTCCTCGATGGTCACGATGTGGCGAGACAGCGTCGCGTTCATGTGCCCGATCATGGCGGCGAGCGTGCTGCTCTTGCCGTTGCCCGCGGCGCCGACACACAGCACGAGCCCGCGATCCTTCTGGGCGAGATCCGCGCACACCGCCGGCGCGCCGAGCTGCTCGAAGGTGGGGATCCGAGCCGGGATCACCCGCATCACCACCGCGATGGAGCCGCGCTGGCGGTACACGTTCACGCGAAACCGCCCGATCTCGGGCGCTGAGTACGCGCAGTCGTGCTCGCGGAGCGCGGGGAGGGCGTCCCGCACGCCCGGATCCCGGATCACGTGGCGCGCGACGGCCTCGGTGTCCTCCGGCCGCAGCCGGTCCACCCGGAAGTAGACCATCTCGCCGCGCACCCGCGCGCCGGGCGGCTGCCCGACCTTCAGGTGGACGTCCCTCGCGCCGGCCGCGATGGCCTTCTTGAGGAGCTGCTGGAGGTACGCCTCCGCTTCGAACGGGCTGCTCGCACCAGAGTTCTGGCTCGCCATCGCGTGCGCCCAGCATACCCGAGACGCCGGGCGTCCGAGACGGGTTGCTCGACCCGGGGGACTGCGCTATCGACTCGCCCCCGCGCGCTCCCGGGCGCGACGGTTGGGTAGCTCAGTCGGTAGAGCAGCGGACTGAAAATCCGCGTGTCGGCGGTTCGATTCCGCCCCCAACCACCAGGGCGCCGCGTCACGGTGCGCGGACACGGAGCGACGCGGGCGGCCCGAGCCCCCGCTCCACGGTGAGCACCTCGAGGCGCTCGGCGCGGACCCCCTCGCGGAGCGCCTCGACGGCCCGCTCCGGCGTGGCGCTCCCGCAGGTGTAGAAATCGGCGGCGGCGTAGGCCGCCTCGGGCCACGTGTGCAGGCTCATGTGCGACTCCTCGATCGCCACGAGGACGCTGACTCCCTGGGGGACGTACCGGTGGGTGGTCTCGGCCACCGCCCGCGAGCCGGCCGCGACGACGGCCGCGCGCATCACCGCCCGGAGCTCCTCGACGTCGTCCAGCACCGCCGGATCGCAGCCCCAGAGGTCGACGAGCACGTGACGAGCGCGGGTGTCCACGCGCGCGGTGTACCAGCCGTGCGCCCGCCGGTCCAAGCGGCGCCGATGGCGCGTCCGCGCAGCGCCCGGCTCGGGTCGGGACCTCAGCCGCGTCGCCCCCGCGCCCCGCGCGCGCGCGCGCCGACCACGCGCTCCGCCGCCTCGAGGAGCCGGCGGGCGCGGGGCGCCCCCTTGTGGACGTAGAGCGCGCCGGGCAGCTCCTCGGGCAGGTTCTCCTCGCTCACGCGCAGGCGGCTCGAGACGACGAACACGATGGGCGCCGCGAGCCCACGCTCGACCAGCTCGATGCGGCGCCAGACGGCCTCTCGGCTCCAAAAGCCGAGCACCTCGACGTGGACCGGCGCCGGCGCGTCCGCCCGCTGGAGCTCGAAGTCGGGTACGCACAGCCCGACGCCCGGCAGCTCCAGGATGGCCTCGGACGGCGCGGCGACCCACGGGCCCCCGACGGCCAGCACGTCGCGGGCGAGCGCGGCGGCGTCGTCCGTCAGCCCGGCGAACGGATCGCCGGTCTCCGCCGCGCGGGAGCCGGCGGGCGCCACGGACGTCCCGCCGCGCCAGGTGAGGCGACACGGCTCGCGCGCCGGCCCCCAGCGCAGATCGGCGACCAGCTCGACCTCGTCGCACGCCTGGAGCGCGGGGACGACGTTCGCGAGCTGGAGCCCGTACCGAGTCACGGACTCGAACAGCGCGAACGGACCCTCGATCTCGAGGACGTAAGCCCCGTCCGGCGCGCGCCCGATACGAAACAGCAGGCGATGGAACTTGAGCGCGCGGAACAGCGCTCGATACCCGAGCGGGCTCCGGCACCGCACGGTGGCGGTGAGACGCGTGGAGCGGAGGAGCGCTCCCTGGAGCTGCCCGGCCTCCCAGCGCTCGACGAGCGCGGCCGCGCCCAGCGCGGGAGCGCGTCGCACGACGTGCTCGGACTCCAGATCGGAGAAGAGGCCGCGCTCGAGCGCCTCGGGGGAGAGCCCCACCTCGACGGCGACCTCGGCGAGGACACGCCCGCGATCCAGCGCGCCTCGGCGGCGCGCCTCGGCGGCGCGCCCGAACACCGCGCGGCGCAGCTCGACGGGAGGCGCGCCCTCACCCGCGTCGATCTCGCAGGCGTCCTCGGCCAGCTTCACCAGCCCGAGCGCCAGGATCCGATCCTGGGCGGGCACCGGCAGCGCACGCCACGCCTCCGTGAGCTCCCCCCGGGTGAGCCCCACGTGCCCGCGCGCGGTCTCCAGGATGTCGCCCGCGAGCTCCAGCGCCCGGCGACGCTCGTCCGGGTCGAGCTCGGCGAGGCGCAGCTCGCCCTTGCGCCGCCGCGCGCGGACGAGCGCGGGCGTCAGCACCGCCCGCCGCCTCGACCACGCGCCTGGATCGCGGCGCCCCGCCTCGGGCGCGCGGCGCCGGGCGCCGGTCGTGTCGGGCTGGAGCGGCGGCGGGACACCCAGCGGGGAGCCTAGCCGAGGACGGCCTCGCTGGCGCCCGCCGGGCCGAGCCGCCCCACCAGGCAGGGGCGCGCGTCGGCGGCGTGCAGCGTGAAGGCCGCGCCCGCCCCCGCCCGCTCGACTCCGAGCCGGACCTCCGCCCCGTGCGGCACCGGGCCCCGCAGCCAGACGTCCAAGCGCCGGGGCCCCGACGGCGGCGGCGCCGGGAGCCGCGCCAGGCACTCGGCGAGCACGCGCGGCGGGTGGTAGAACGCGCGCGGGAAGCCGAACCTCCGCGCGTAGGCGTCCCAGTAGTGCAGGCCGTTGTGGTCGCCGGTGAGGCGCCCGACCAGCGCGTGGCCGGCGTCCTCCAGGCGCCAGGTGGCGCTCGGCTCGGCGCGCACCTGCGGCGGCGCCGCGAGGGGCGACGGCGCCTCGGCGGCGCCCCACCTCCCCCGCGTGAAGAACGTCACCAGGCTCTGCCACACCACGGCTCCGTCCACGCGGGCCGTGGTCAGCACGTCGAGCTCGGCGCCCTTGTCGACGACGCGCCCTGCGCTCACCCGCGCGTCGAGATCGAGGGCGGCGTCGCGGGCGACCGGGCAGAGCTCGACCAGGTGGTTCCGCGTCTGCAGGATCCCCCAGATGGGGACCGGCATCTCGGGGCGGGTGAGGAGCGCCATGGTGAGGCGAAAGCCGAGCACGTGCGGCGCGAGCAGCCCGAGCCCGGTGGTGTCGGACAAGCTCGTCAGCGCCTCGAACGCGGCGAGGTCCTCCTCACTCCAACGTGCGCCCGCCCACGCGAGCGCCAGGCGCGGGTGGAGGGTCCGCTCGCGGCGCCCCGGCCAGAACGCCCTCAGCATGTAGGCGGCCGCCGAGGGCGGGCGGGTCCAGCGGAGGCTCGGGCCGGGGTCGCTCATGGGAGGCTCCTGCTCTCGCGCGCCGATTAGCGCGGGTCTTTTCTAGAATACCCATTCTAGTTCACCGCGCAACGATGTCCAGGCTGCGCCGGGCGGGCGCCGGGCGGCCCGGGCTCCTGCTAGGCTGCCGCCGTGCGCCCCAGGCGATGGTTGCCTCTCCTGTTCACGGCCGCCTGCGGCGCGCCGCTGCCCCCCGAGACGGTCGGCGAGCCGGGTCCGGCTCCGCCCGCGTCCGTCGAGGTCGAACGGAGCCCCCGGCGCGCGCCCCCCGTCATGACCCGCCGACTCGATCTGGTCGAGACCCTCCACGGGCACCGCGTCGCGGACCCGTACCGCTGGCTCGAGGAGGGCGAGGCCCCCGCCGTCGCCGAGTGGACCCGCGCCCAGCAGGCGCTCGCGCGCGAGGCGCTCGACTCGTTCCCCGGGCGCGCCGAGCTGCGGGCGCGCATGGAGGCGCTCCTGCGCATCGGCTCCGTCACGCGCCCGAGCGTGCGGCGTCCGCCGAAGGGGCCGCTCCGCTACTTCCACAGCCGTCGCGAGGGGACGCAAGACCAGCCCGTCCTGTACGTCCGGGACGGCGTGGGCGGCGCCGATCGGGCGCTGGTCGATCCGAACCAGCTCGCCGCGGACGGCAGCGTCGCGCTCGACTTCGCGGTGCCGAGCCACGATGGCTCGCTCCTCGCGTACGGCACGAGCGAGAGCGGCAGCGAGGACAGCACGCTCCGAGTCCGCGACGTCGAGACGGGGAAGGACCTGCGCGACGTGATCCCGCGCACCCGCTACGCCTCGATCGCGTGGCTGCCCGACGGCAAGCGCTTCTACTACACGCGCTTCCCCACCCGGGGCAGCGTGCCCCGGGAGGAGGAGGGGTATCACCGCAAGGTGTACTTGCACGTCCTCGGCCAGGACCCATCCACGGACCCTCTGGTGTTCGGGCGCGAGCTGCCGATGACGGACTTCCCTTCGTGCGCGCTCTCGCCCGACGGCCGGTGGCTCATCCTGCGCGTGCATCAGGGCTGGAGCAAGAGCGAGCTCTACGTCGCCGACACCACGCGCCAGCCGCTGCGTCCTGCGCGGCTCACGACCGGCCTGGAGCACGTCTACGACACGGTGGCGCGAGACGACGCGCTCTACGTGCGGACGAACGAGGGCGCCTCCCGCTACCAGGTGCACCGCGTCGACTACACGGCGCCCACCCGCGATCGCTGGGCGACGCTCGTGCCCGAGCACGCCACCGACGTTCTCGGCTCGATCGAGGTCGTCGGCGGCCAGCTCCTCGCGACATACCTCTCGGCCGGCGTCTCCCGCCTGGAGCGCTTCGACGCGCGGAGCGGCAAGAGCCTGGGCGCCGTGGAGCTGCCGGGCGTCGGGACGAGCGACGGCTTCGACGGCCTGCCCGACGGCGACGAGGCGTTCTTCGACTTCGAGAGCTTCGCCCAGCCCACGGTGGTGCGCCGGCTCGAGCTACGCAGCGGAGCGCAGAGCACGTGGAGCGCGGTGGAGTCCCCGCTCGCGCCGGACGCTCTGGAGGTGACGCGCGGCGAGGCCCGATCCCGGGACGGGACGGCGGTCCCCTGGCAGATGGTCCGCCGGCGTGATCTCCGGCACGCGCGAGGAGACGCGCCGACGCTGCTCTACGGCTACGGGGGCTTCAACGTGAACCTGGAGCCGCGGTTCTCGCGGACGCTGGTCGCGGCGCTCGAGCGCGGGCTCGTCTACGTGCAGGCGAACCTGCGGGGCGGCGGCGAGCTCGGAGAGGCGTGGCACCAGGCGGGCGTGCGCGAGAAGAAGCAGGCCGTCTTCGATGACTTCATCGCGGTCGCGGAGCAGCTCATCGCGACGGGGGTGACGCGCCCCGCGCGCCTGGCCATCCACGGGCGCTCGAACGGCGGGCTGCTCACCAGCGCGGCCCTCACGCAGCGCCCGGAGCTGTTCCAGGCGGCGGTGGTCGGCGTCCCGCTCACCGACATGGTCCGCTACCACCGCTTCCTCATCGCGCGCCTGTGGATCCCCGAGTACGGCGATCCGGAGCGCGCCGAGGACCTCGCGTGGCTCCTCGCCTACTCCCCGTATCACCGCGTCCGCGAGGGGACCGCCTACCCCGCGACGCTGGTGATGACGGCGGAGGGCGACTCCCGCGTCGACCCGATGCACGCGCGCAAGCTCACCGCCGTGCTTCAGCACGCGACCTCGTCCGACCGCCCGATCCTGCTCCGCACCGAGGAGAAGGCGGGGCACGGAGCCGGCAAGCCGACACGCAAGGTCGCGGACGAGTACGCCGACATCTACGGGTTCGTGCTCTGGCAGCTCGGCGTGCTCCCCGGGCCGCCCCCCGCCCCGTGAGCGCCCGGCCCGCTCAGCCGAGGAGCCGCCCAGCCGCAGCGCGCCCCGCCCCGCCCTCCCGCAGGGCCCCGATCGCCTCCAGCACGGCCGCCTCGGCCGCGGCCTCGCGCCCCGGCGCCCGGATGCGGAAATCGGCCCACGGCCGCGCCCGCGCCCCGCGCCTCACCCAGCGGAGCTCGATGTCGAACTCAGCGCGCGACGCCTCACGAAACGTCACCACCACCCGCCCCTCGCGCGCCCGAGCGCCCGCCCACGCGAACTCCCCGAGCTGCCGCCGCGCCTGGAGCCGGGCCGCGAGCCGCCACAGCCCGATCGCTGGGTCCGCTCGCCCCGCGCTCGCGACCGCGCGCGCCACCACGGGCGCGACCGCCCGCTGTTCCACGACGTCGCCGCCCTCGGCGCTCACGCACCACCCGACGAGCGCCTCGCACAGCGCGGCGAGGTCCGCTGGCGGCGCCGTGGCCGCGCCGCCGAGCCCGATCGCGGCGAGCGAGGTCACGACGAGCGTCTCCGGGCCCGCCCGCCCCGGCGGCACCACGCGCAGCGTCGCGCCGCGCCCCGCCCACCCGAGGCGGAGCTCGACGCTCGCCGCGCGCGTGTCGCGCGCCACCCCGTCCACCCGCCACCCGGGCCCCAGCGCCCCGGCCCCGATGGCCGCCACGAGCTCGCCCAGCCAGGGCTCGACCAGGCGAACGAGCTGCCGACGCTCCGGATCGAGCGCCAGGAGCCGCTCCCGTGACACCGCCGCGAACTCGGCGCCCCCGTGGATCTCGAGGTACTCGGAGAACACCCCCGCGCAGTCGGGCAGGAACACGCAGCCGTCGCACGCCGGGAGGTGCCGGCGGAGCGAGCCATGCCAGGCGTACTTGTCGACGCTCGCGGTGAGATCGGTCGCGTCGCAGGGCTGGGTGATCGTCTCGTCGCCACCGTGGTGAATCCGGTGCCCCCACTCCGGGAGCACGCAGAAGGGCAGGTTGCCGACGTTCACGTCGAAGGCCGGGTCGTCCCGATCGATCGACGCGAGGAGCGCCGCCACGTTCGGCGCCATGGCGACATAGCGAGGGAGGATCGCCCGGAGGTGGTCCGCGCTCCGCTCCCCGGTGCTGGCCGGCCGCACCACGTCCACGTGGAGCTGCGAGATCCCGTGCTCGCGGATCAGCGACGCATACCCCGGGAGGGAGGCGTGGCTCAGCTCGTTCGCGCAGACGTTCACCGTCACGCGCTGGCCTAGCGCGCGGAGCCGCGCGAGCCCGATCACGATCCGCCGGAACGAGTCGGCGCGCCCCGTGACGGCGACGTGCGTCGCCTCGTCGCCCCCCTGGATCGAGACCCGCCACTCGAAGCGGCCGAGGCCGCACAGCTCCTCAAGGAAGCCGGGCTTGGGGAAGAGCACGCCGTTCGTGAAGATCACGACCTGCTCGAAGCCGAGCTCCACGCTCCGCGCGAGCGCGCGCGGGAGCCCCTTGTGCAGCGTGGGCTCACCGCCCAGGAACGTCACCTTGCGGGCGCCGGCGGCGCGCGCAGCCTCCAAGGCGCCGAGGATCGGCTCGAGCGGGATGTGGCGGGCGATGCCGAGCTCGGTGAGCTGCCCGCTGGAGCAGAACACGCACCGGTTGTTGCACAGGTGACCGAGCTGGAGCTCGAAGTCGTGCCCGGCCTGGTGCGCGGTGACGACGCCCGCCTCCGCCCGGTCGCGCTCCGAGAGCACCGACAAGGCCCCCGGCCTTCGCGCCGCGGGAGGAACGCGCACGCCCAGTTCATGGCACCCGGCGGCCGGGCCCGCAACCGCGCGTGGTAGGCTGCCCGCGATGCGTCTCCTCCCTCCCCTCGTCCCGTGCGCCGCCGCCCTCCTGCTCACCGTCGCCTGCGGCGGCGACGACGAGGGGTCGCCGGCGCCCTCCAACGCGCCGGTCATCACCAACCTCCAGCTCGCGCCGGCGACCGTCCCGGTGGCCCAGCAGGCGGAGCTCCAGGGGAGCGTCGACTTCTCCGACCCGACCGGCGACGTGTCCACGCTGAAGATCGAGCTTCGGAACCCGGCCGGGCAGGCGGCGCCGCTCATCGAGGGGCCGCTGGCGGGCACCGGCGGCATCACCGAGGGCACCGCGATGTTCACCCTCACCTTGACCGTCCAGGCACCGGGCGCGTACCCGCTCGAGCTGTGGGTCGGCGACACCGAGGGGCACGACTCGAACCGGCTCGGGATGACCTTGACGGCGCAGTAGACGCCCCACGCCACGCCGCGCTGCGCGCGGACCGCGCCCAGCCGTCGAGGGCTCAGCCGTCGAGGTCCGCGAGCGCCCAGAGCACGAGCCCGCTCGTGATCTTCGGGTGGTAGTAGGTGCTCTTCTGCGGCATGCGCTCGCCGCCGAGCGCGATCCGGCGCATGTCGTCCACCGTGGGCGGGTTCATGAGGAAGGCCGCCGCGGCTCCCCCCGCGACGCGGGCGAGCGCGTCAGCGGCGTCCCGCGTGTACGCGATCGACTCGAGGCCCTGCACGCCGAGCGCGCGCTCCAGCAGCAGCCCGTGCAGGATCGAGACGTCGAGGGACCGGAGGGCGAGGCTCCCCACGTCTCCGAGCGCGGCCACGGCCCGGTCGACGTCGCGCACCGCCCCGAGCCACGCGACCCCGGGCAGCACCACCCCGAACGCGCGCGCCGGATCGCGCACCGCGGCGAGCCGGCCCGGCAGCTCCGCGGCGGGGACCTCGCTCAGCGCCAGGTGCTCGGAGAGGCGCGCGCGGATCTCCTCGTGCGCGAGCGGGAGCGACTGCAGGACGCGGTGCGTGGGTAGCAGCACGAGCCCCGGATCGCTCATCGAGCCGAGCGCCATGAGCACGTAGTCCTCCGCGATCGGCTGCGCGCGCGCACCGACCTCCTCGCGGAACGCGAGCGCCGTCTCGTAGCGGTGGTGGCCATCGGCGATCCACACCCGGCGGGGACCGAGCGCCTCGACCAAGGCCGCCGTAACGCCCGGGTCGTCGATCACGTCGAGCGCGTGCTCGAGGCCGTCCTCGGTCGTCGCCCGCACGCAGCACGACGCGGGCGCGGCGGCGACCCGCGCCTGCACCTCGCCAGCGTCATCCTCGTACAGGCCGTAGATGCACTCGACGTGCGTGCGCGTCGCCTCGAGCAGCCGGCGGCGGTCGGCCTTGTGCTTGGGGAAGGTCCGCTCGTGCGGGAGCACCACGCCGCGGTCGTACGGCTCGACCCGGAGCAGCGCGATCAGGCTGACCCGCTCCCGCCGGTCGTCGGTCCCCGGCACGGTGAAGCGCTGCACGTAGCGGTACAGGGCCGGCCGCTCGTCTCGCACGAGGGCGCCCGAGCGCCGCCAGGCGTCGAGCGTCGATGCCCCTGCCCGGTACGGCGCGAGCTCGTCGCCGGGCGCGCCCGGCGCGCGAGGGAGCGTCACGTGGACGATGTTCCTCGGATCGCGCGCGGCGAGGCGGTCGCGATCTTCGGCGGAGAGCACGTCGTACGGGGGCGCGAGCAGCGCGGAGAGGGGACCTGCGGCCGCCGCGTAGCGGAGGCCGCGCAGAGGGCGGACGGTAGCCATGCCGGGAGGCAGCGTAGCCGAAGCGCGCGCGGCAGCGGCGAGGGGCGCGACCGCGCACCTCCGGAGCGGCGACGAACGTCACGCCTCGCGCGAGAGCGGAGGTTTGTGATGTCATCGGATCCGGAGCCCCGCTGGGTTCCTGGAATCCACCGGCCGGCCGCACTTTTCCCGTGGTCGGCCGCGCCGCGAGCCGGTAGAGTGCCGGCATGGTGGCAACTCTTCGACGCTTGGGGCTCATCGGCGGGGCGGCGCTGCTCGCAGCGGCATGCGGCGGCTCGGACGGCGACGATCTCGCCGGGGGCGGGACGGACGGCGGCGGCGGCGCCGCCACGGGAGGCGCGGCGGGCACGGGCGGCGGCTCGTCCGGGGCGGGCGGCAGCGCGGCGGGCGCCGGCGCGGCCGGCGCCTCGGGCGCGGGCGGGGCGAGCGGCGCCGGCTCCGGCGGCACCAGCGGAGGTGGAACCGGCGGCACCAGCGGCGCCGCCGGCACGGGCGGCGGCGGCGGCGTCGGTGGCGGCGTCCCCGTCACGGCGCCCGACAACGAGTGGACGTGGGTACCCGATCCGACGGCGCGCTGCCGAAACGGCTCGGAGACGGGCTTCGGCATTCGGATCAACCCGTCCTCGGACAAGGTGATGATCTTCCTCGAGGGCGGCGGCGCGTGCTTCAACGGCATCACGTGCGGGACCAACCCGAGCTCGTTCGGCTCCAGCCAGTTCGACGCGTGGAAGGACAACGGCGGCACGCGCGGCGTCTTCGACCAGTCGAAGAACGAGAACCCGGTGAAGGACTGGAGCCACGTCTACGTCCCGTACTGCACCGGCGACGTGCACGCCGGCGCGCGCCCCGACGCCAGCGGGATCCCGGGGATCTCGGGGACGAACCAGTTCGTCGGCTACACGAACATGACGAAGTTCCTGCTCCGCGTCGCCGCGACCTTCCCGAGCGCCGCGCAGGTGCTGCTCACCGGCGTGAGCGCGGGCGGCTTCGGCGCGGCGGCGAACTTCCCGCAGACGCAGCGCATCTTCGGCAGCATCCCGGTGACGCTGATCGACGACTCCGGCCCGCCGATGAGCAAGACGTACGTGAGCGAGTGCCTGCAGGAGAAGTTCCGCACGACGTGGGGGCTCGATCAGACGATCATCGCCGACTGCGGCCCGGCCTGCCCGAAGCAGAACGACTTCCTCGGCGACTTCGCGAAGTTCCTCGCCTCGTACGGCAACAGGACGGTGTCGCTCATCTCGAGCCGCGCGGACAGCGTCATCACGTTCTTCTACGGGTTCGGCCAGAACAACTGCCCGGCCTTCGCGCTCCCCATGTCCGCGACGATGTTCGCGCAGGGACTCGATGAGCTCCGTGGGTCGCTGTGGGCCGGGTACTCGAACGTCGGGACCTTCTACATCAACGGTTCCACGCACACCTACCTGGGTGGGGGCGGGTTCTACACGACGTCGGCCGCCGGCACGTCGCTCGTGAGCTGGGTGTCCGACGTGATCGCCGGCAACCCGAGCCACGTCGGGCCGTGAGCCTCGCGCCAGGGCGCGCGACGCCCGCGGCGGGCGCGCGCGCGCGCCGCGGGCGTCAGTCGCCGGGCACCAGGTACGGGTAACGCCAGTCCCGTGGGGAGACGAAGGTCTCCTTGACGGCGCGCGGACTCACCCAGCGCGTGAGGTTCCACGCGCTGCCGGCCTTGTCGTTCGTGCCGGAGAGCCTGCCGCCGCCGAAGGGCTGTTGGCCGACGACGGCCCCGGTGGGCTTGTCGTTCAGGTACAGGTTGCCGGCCGCTCCACGCAGCCGCCCCGCGAGGCGCTCGAGCGCCAGCCGGTCCTCCGCGAAGATCGCGCCCGTCAGGGCGAGATCGGCCTCGTCCACCAGCGCGACCGCCTCGTCGAGCCGCGCGTCCTCGTACACGAACACCGAGAGGATCGGGCCGAAGATCTCCTCGCGCAGGAGCGCGTGTCGCGGATCACCGACCTCCACGACGGTCGGGTCGACGAACCATCCCTCGGCGTCGGACCCGCCGCCCCCGGCAACGACGCGGCAGCCGGCGTCGGTCGCCGCGAGCTCCTGACAGCGACGGACCCGCTCCCACGCGGCGCGACCGATGACCGCGCCGAGGAAGCTCCGGAAGTCCGTCGGGTCGCCGACCGTCAGCTCGGCGATCACCGCGCGGAGGCGCTCCTCGAGCCGGGGCCACAGCGACCGCGGGACGTACGCGCGGCTGGCCGCCGAGCATTTCTGCCCCTGATACTCGAACGCCCCGCGCACGAGCGCCACGGTGAGCGCCTCGAGATCGGCCGACGGGTGCGCGAGGACGAAATCCTTGCCGCCGGCCTCCCCCACGATCCGCGGGTAGCAACGGTAGCGGGGCAGGCCTTCGGCGATCCGCTGCCAGAGCGAGCGGAACACCGAGCCCGACCCCGTGAAGTGCAGCCCGCCGAACTCCCGGCTCTCGAGCACCTCGGTCGTCACCAGCTCCGCGTCACCGATCACCAGGTTCACGACTCCTGGCGGGAGCCCGGCCTCGCGGAGCAGCTCCATCACGTGGTGCGCGGAGAGCACGGCGAGCGGCGACGGCTTCCACACCACGGTGTTCCCGAGCAACGCGGGCGCCGCCGGGAGGTTGCCGGCGATGGCGGTGAAGTTGAAGGGCGTCACCGCGTAGACGAAGCCGTCGAGCGGGCGCGCCTCCAGCCAATTGCGGGCGCCCGGCGGCGAGCTCGGCTGTTCGTCCATCAGCCGCTCCGCGAACCAGGCGTTGAAGCGGAAGAAGTCGGCGAGCTCGCAGGCCGCGTCGATCTCCGCCTCGCGCGGGGTCTTGCTCTGGCCGAGCATCGTGGCGGCGTTGAGCCGCTGCCGCCACGGCCCCGCGAGGAGCTCCGCGGCGCGCTGGAAGATCCGCGACCGCGCCGCCTGCGGCAGCGCCGCCCAGTCCGGACGCGCGCGCTCCGCCGCCTGGACCGCGCGGCGGACGTCCTCCGGGCGCGCCAGCGGGTGGGTGGCGAGGACGAGCGCGTGCCGGTGCGGGGCACGGATCGCGGCGCCGTCGTCCGTGAAGAGCGAGTCGTCGCCGATCCGCATCGGCACCTGGACGACCGCGCCGGACTGGCGCGCGAGCTCGACGCGCAGCGCGGCGCGCTCGGGCGATCCGGGGGCGTACGCGAGCACGGGCTCGTTCTGGGGCGCGGGGTTCATCGGCCGCACACGTTACCACTGGCCGCGCGCGAGGCGGCGAGGTGCCCGCGCTCCGCGCCTCAGCGCGGCGCGATCGGCTCGGCGAAGACGCACGCCGACAGATCGCCGGTCGTCGGCTCCCACTCGATCGTGTCGGAGTAGTAGCGGGTGGCGAAGTCCGCCCCCCAGCACTCGACGGCGTGTACCGTCCCCACCGAGGCCGGAACGTCCCCACCGCTCACCGACACGTCCGCGCGTCCGGCGCCGTCACCGCGCCAGGCGCTGGCCAGCTCGATGTCCTCGAGGCGCGTGAGGCGCGTCTCCTGCGCGTCGTCGTGGGCGCGGACGTACAGCGTGCCCGTTCCATCCTCGCTCGACACGCTCTCCGCCACCCACGTCACCTCGGAGTCCGAGGGGCTCACCTCGGCCGACACCCACCGGTCGCCGACGAACAGCTCCCGGGTGACGCGGGGGTCCAGATCGTGCTCGATACGGATCCGCCCGCTCCCTTCTCGCACCTCGAACGGGTCGAGCTCGCGGGCTCGGTCCAGGTCGATCTCGAAGTAGCCGTCCCCGTGTCGCGGATCGCCGCGGCCGTGGCCCCGTCCGGACAGCACCGGGACGAACGCCCCCGCGGTCCCCTTCTTCCGGCCCTCGAGGGCGTAGTCGTACTCGTCCGGGGCGCGCTCGGTGACCCGGAAGCGGTACTCGGCCGGCGAGAGCGAGTCCGCCCAAGGTCCCCAGATGGCCTCTCGCTGGCCGAGGCTCGACGGCTCGGTGTGGACGATCACCCACGCGGATCCGAGGACGATCGCCGTCACGTCGTTCACACCGTCGCGGATCTCGCGCGTGAGCCCGTAGTACTTGGCCCACGGGCCGTCGTCCCACGCGCCCGGCGCCAGCGGGCCCCGCGCAGCCGCGGCGGTCGAGGTCGCCTCGCCCGCCTCGGGGCCGGCGACCTCGATCTGCGCGGCGGTGGGGATGGCGTCGCGAAAACGCTCGGCGTCGTCGCCGTCCTCCCGCAGGCACCCGCCCAGGGCCGGCCACGCGAGCGAGCCGGCGACGATCAACGTCCACCTCGACCGGCCCTGGCCGGCGTCACGGGTCATCATGGCTCCAGCCATACAAGGACCGGGCCAACGCCGAACACCAACCGACGGCGCGCAGCCGCCCTCGGCCGTGACCATCGGGCGCCTGGGCGCCGTGAACCCGGGTTCCAGCGCGCGCCCCCGCGCCAGCGCCGCCCGGGCGCGCGGATCCGGTAGACTGCGCGTCCCATGCGCGGCAGGCAGAACCCGGTCGACGCGCTGCTCGCGCTCCCGCGCCTCGCGGACCCGGCCGAGCGGCGCGCGGCGTTCCGCCAGGGGGTGGCGGCGCTCGGCCAGGCGGTCCGCGTCACCGGGCCCCCTCCCCTCGACGGCGTGGAGCCCTCCGAGCTCGTGCGCGCCGTCCACGTCGCCCTCGGGTCCGGGCTGTGCGACGAGCTCGACTGGATCGCGCCCGGGCCCGCCGCGGTGGCGCTGTACGAGCTCTCCGTGGCGCTGCCGCCGGGACGCGAGCGGCGCGAGCTCGCGCGACGAGCGTTCACCCGACTCTACGAGGGCACCGCGGCGACGTTCGCCGCCGTCGGCGCGCGCGTCGCGATCGGCACGGGGCGGGCGCTCGATCAGCCGGCGCTGCGGGCCCGCGTCGAGCTCGTCCTCGACCTCCCGATCGGGAGCACCGTGAGCTCGGATCCGCTCGCGCTGGCGCTCGTCTCGCGGCGCGAGCTGGCCGATCGCTGGGTGGTGCGGGCGTCCACCGGCGCGCTGCCGGCCCGACGGACGGCCGCGCTGCTCCTCGAGCGCGCGAGCCGAGAGGCGGCGATGCGGGCCCAGCAGGGCGATCCGGCCGCAGGGCGCCTGCTGCGCGGCGCGCTGCACCCGACGTTCGAGCGCCTGCTCGCCGATCGCGAGCCGCTCGTCTGGCGCCACGCCGCGGTCGCGCGCGGCCTGCTGGCGCACGCGGACGCGACGCTGGCCGACGAGATCGCCCAGGCGCTCGACCCAGCGCTGACTCCTACCGAGTGGCGGCGCGCCGCCGTCTCGCTCGTCGCGACCCTCGCGAGCGATCCGGAGGGCGCGCGCAAGCCGTGCCGCGCGCTGCTCGAGGGGGACCTCGCGCGGCGAGATCCGGGGCTGTGCGCGGCGATGCTCTGGGGACTCCCGCGCGTGATCGAGTCGGAGCCCGACGCCGCCGAGGAGCTCCTCGACCGGCTGAGCACTCTGCGGCGGGCCGACGTGGCCGGGTCGCTGGCGCGGCTCCTCTCCAACTGCGCCAGCTCGAGCTTCGGCGCCCGCGCGGCGGAGACGCTCCGACAGGCGCTCGTGCCACGTATCCAGCACGAGTCGGGGGCCGATCGGGTGGCGATCGAGGAGGCGGTGAGCCACCTGGAGCGCGCGCGCCACGACGACGGCTCGATCCACGCGCACGTCCGCCGCGCGCTGGCGGAATTCGAGGCCACCGGCGCACGCGCCGCGCACGACCGCGCGACGCAGGCGCTCGAGCTCGCGCACCGCGCTACCGAGCGGATCGAGCGCGCCGCCGATCCGGCGCAGAGCCACGGCCTGACGACCCTGCTCGCCGATCTAGACGAGAGCATCCTGGAGCGCCCGCGGCTCGCGAGCCTGCTGCTGCTCGCGCGCCGCCCCGGTGACGCCGACGCCACCGTCCCCGAGCTCGAGCGCCTGCACGAGCGGCTGGGACGCGCCATCCTCGACGCCGAGGAGCGCGGCCTGCTGATCCCTCGGGGCGACGAGGACCGGCAGCTCCGGGGGCGCCGGCTGCGTTGCCTGCTCCACCTGGTGGACGTGGAGAGCGCGCGAGGCGACGCTGAGGACGCTGGCGGCAAGCTGCGCGCGCGGCTCCGGCGGGCGCTCTCCGTGCTCCTGGCCCGGCTGAGCCACGGCGGCGACCCCGCGACGCACCGCATCCTGTGCGCGACACTGGCGCGCTCGTTCGACGCCGCCGTGCGCGAGGGGCTCGCCGACGCCAGCGATGTCGTGCTCCTCGCCGCGCAGGCCGTGGTCGAGCGGGCGAGCTTCGGCGCGCTGTGCGAGGCGAGCACCCACCCGGACGTCTCGGCGGCGCTGAGCGCCTACCGGGCGTTCCTCGACCCGCCCCGAGACGCCGAGGCGAGCCTCCACGACACGGAGACCGGTCCGCGCAGCGTCGGCTACGACGACGTGCAGCCCGTGGCGCGCCGCGTGTCCCTGCTGAGCGAGCGCCTCGGCGCGGACGGCTCGTATCGCGGCGAGGCGCTCCGCCAGGTGATGCTGCGGCTGGGGCGAGCCCTCGAGGCGCTGGCAGCGGCGCGCGGACTCGCCGAGACGGTCGACACGTCCGGCTCCGGGAGCGCGCCCCTCGCCGAGCTCGAGGTCGCCGTCGACCAGCTCCGGCAGCTCACGGCTGGAGCCCGCCGCCGCGTCCTCGCCGAGGAGGTGGGCGGCAGCATCGCCGTGGTGGCGGACGTCGCGCGGCTCTCGGCCCTCTACGAGCGGACGGTGACGACCGGCGTCCCGCCCAGCCCGCAGCAGGCCTCGATGGCGATCGGCGAGCTCTGCGCCGACGTGCCCGAGCCGCTCGCGCTCGCGGTCACGCGCGTGCTGCGCCGTCTCGCGACGCTGCCCGCCGAGCCCTCGAGCGAGGTCGTCGTCATCCCGCTGGAGCAGCGGCGCGCCGAGCTCCCCGACTGGCTCCTGCCGCGCCGCGCGCTCGGCGCGTTCTTCGTCGTGCGCGCGCTGGGCGGCGGCGGCGCGAGCAGCGTGTTCGTCGCCCGCCGCTACGAGGAGCGCAACGATCCGCGAGCGGAGTCCTTCGCCCTCAAGGTGCCGGAGTACGATCCGAGCACCGCGCGGAGCCTCTCCGAGCATGAGTTCCTCCAGCTCTTCCGCGAGGAGGCCGGGGCGCTGCTGTCGCTCCCCCACCACGCGAACCTGGCGCGCTTCGTCACGTTCGATCTCGCCGCGCGACCCAAGCCGATCCTCGTGATGGAGCTCATCAAGGGGATGTCTGCGGAGCGCCTCCTCCGGAGCCGCGCGCTCGACATCCCGAAGGCGATCGAGCTGCTCGACGGCATGCTGGCGGGCCTCGCGGCGATGCACGCCGCGGGCGTCGGCCACCTCGACGTGAAGCCCAGCAACGTCATCGTGCGCGAGACGGGCACGCCGGTCCTGGTGGACTTCGGCCTGAGCGGGCGCCAGCTCCGGCCGGGGTGCGGCACGCTGGAGTACACGGCCCCCGAGGTGCTCGGCGTCGTGCACGAGGGCCACATCGCGAGCCCGCCGGCCGCCGATCTGTACGCCTTCGCCAGCACCGCGTTCGAGCTCCTCACCGGCCAGCAGCTGTTCCAGGGGGCGGACGAGATGGAGCTGATGAGCCAGCACCTCGGCCACGACGGCTGGCCCGAGCGCCTGGAGCGACTGGCCACGCGACCGGAGCAGGCGGACCTCGCGGTGGTGCTCGCCGCCTGCCTGCGACACGATCCGCGCGAGCGTCCCCGCGCGGACGAGACCCGCCCCGCGCTGGCGGCGGCTGCGCGCCGCGTCGCGGGGTCGACCTGGCCCCTCGCGCTGGCGCCCGCCCCGGGCGATCCGGCCGCCCTCGGCCGGACGGCTTGAGGCACGCCGCCGCCGCGCGGCGACCTCGCCCTACCCTGCGGCCCCCGACCCGCGCTAGCGTCCGGCCGGCAGCCGAGCGTCCCGCGCCGGGCCGCGACTCTACGAGCACCGTTTCATGCGCTGGCCCCGACTGAGCGTCCGCGGAAAGATCATGGGGACGATCGTCCTCGTCTCGACGGTCGTCCTCGCGCTCGGTGCGTGGGCGGCGCTCGACGCGGTCCGCGCGGCCCGACACACCGGCCGGTACCTCGAGGCGCCGTTCAAGCGCTACCGCGCCGGGCTCGACACGGGAGGGACGGCCGAGTACGCCGTCGTGCGGCTGCTGGCGACCGATCCGAGCCTCGTCTCGGCGTACGAGGCCGGCGACGTCGCCGCCGCGCTCACCGCGACCAAGCGCCTCACGGAGCCGCTCCAGAGCACCGTCGCGCCGCGCTACCTCACCGTGTCGGACGCCGCGGGGGTGACCCTCAAGGCGGAGGGGATCAACCCCGTGCGCGAGGATCAGTGGCGGATCTCGCGGCTCTTCCAGGATCTCCGCGAGGGGCGCGTGATCCGCAGCAAGGTCGCCATCATCGCGCGCCAGGCCTTCCGGGTCTCGGGCGCGCCGATCCGCGCGAGCGACGGCCGCGTGCTCGGCGCCGTGATGATCGCCAACGAGCTCGAGCACCTGTTCCAGGACATCGCCACCCACTCCGGTTCGGACGTGGCGGCCGCCCAGCACCGGTTCTCGCTCCTCGCCGATGACCGGGTCGTCACCAGCGTGCTGCCGAAGGATGACCAGTCCGCCCTGCTCGCGGCGTTCAAGGCGCCACGCGAGCTCACGGAGGGCTCGCAGCGCGTCCCGGTGCTCGAGGTCGCCGGTCGCACCTACGACTTCTGGAGCGAGCCGCTCGTCGGCTACGAGCGCGCCGCGGACCCGGCCACGAACGAGGTCGGCACCCTCCTGCTCGTCAAGGAGCGCGAGGACCACCTCGCGCAGATGCGCGCCGCGTACCAGGGCGTCCTCGGCATCTTCCTCGCCGCGACGCTCGTCGCCATCATCGTGGGCTACCTGCTCGCCGTGCAGATCACGCGGCCGCTCCGCCGGTACATCGACGCCACCGACGCCCTCGCCCACGGGCAAGGTGACCTCACCCGCCGGCTCGAGGTGCAGACGCGAGACGAGCTCGGCCAGCTCGCCGGGAACTTGAACCGCGTCTTCGCCAAGATCCACGGGCTCGCGCTCGGCGTGCAGCGCTCGGCGTTCCAGGTGAACGCCTCGAGCGGCCAGATCTCCGCCGTGAGCCGCCAGATGCACGACGGCGCCAAGCAGCAGGCGACCCGGATCTCGAGCTCCACCGCGGCCGTGACCGAGCTCTCGAGCTCGATCCAGCAGGTGGCAGAGAACGCAGCCGCGGCTACGCGCACCGCGAAGGCGAGCGGCGAGGCGGTCGGGCGAGCGATCCACCGCCTCGCGCAGATCCGGCGGACGGTCGAGGAGGCCGCCGCGAGGATCGGGCAGCTCGGCGACAGCGGAAAACGGATCGGCAACATCGTCGACGTGATCCGCCAGATCAGCGAGCAGACGACGATGCTGGCGCTCAACGCGGCCATCGAGGCTGCGCACGCCGGGGAGCACGGCCGCGGCTTCGCCGTGGTCGCCGACGAGGTGAGCTCGCTCGCCAAGCGCGTGGGTCAGAGCGCCCGGGACATCGAGGATCTCATCGCCACCATCAAGGACCAGACCGGCGAGGCGGTGCGCGTGATGCAGACCGGGACGCGCGAGGTCGAGGAGGGCACGGGCCTCGTCGAGGCCACGCTCGCGGATCTGAAGACCCTCATCAGCGTCATCGACGACACCGCCAGCGCCGTGCAAGAGCAAGCGATCGCGTCCGACGAGATCGCCCGCAACATGGACGCGGTGCAGCAGATCGCAACGAACGTGCTGGCCTCGAGCGAGAACGCGGTGTCGGAGGGCGACCAGCTCCAGCGACTGGCCGAGGAGCTCGAGCGCAGCGTGAAGGGCTTCAAGCTGGATCCGGCCCGGGCCACCGAGGAGGCGGAGCTGGCCCTCGAGGCCGGCGAGCTCGCTGGTGCGGAGCGCCGGTCCCTCCCGGGGAGGGGCACGTGACCGCCGCCTCCTGCTGGGTGCGACGCTCCCGCCTCGGGCTGGTCGTCGTCGGTCTCGCCGGCGCCACAGCGTGCAGCGACGAAGACTCCGGGGCCGCGGTCGCAGCGCCGCTCCCGCCCCCAGAGCTCGAGATCTTGGGCATGCAGCCCGCCGGCGGCCCGGCGTGGTCTCCCGGCGACCCGTGCCTCGAGCGCGGGCGCGACGCCAGCGGCACCGTGGCGGTCTCCCTCGGCCCGAACCCGCAGCCAGGGACGTTGTCCAATTGGACGCTGCGCCCGCGATACGGCTGCGACGACTCGCGCTGCGGCTACGTCGTCCTCCGTGTCGACCCGGGGGCGGACGGCGGCGAGGCGCTGAGCGTCTCGGCCTCCGCCACCTCGGTCGCGCTCCCGCTCGGGAGCCTCCCGGCCCCGGACGGCCCGCACACGCTCCGCGCCGAGCTCCACCACGCCGTCTCGCTCACGGCGTTCACCACGGTCGACGGCGTGCTCGCCGCGACCGTGGAGGTCGAGATCCGCGCTCCCGGCGGCTGCGGTGTGCTCCCCTCGGCCGACGCCGGCTCGACGGACTGAGCCGCCCCGCCGGGACTCCCCGCGTCACGGGTGGACGAAGATCGTCGTCCCGCGGAGCGGGAGGAGCACGCCGTGCCACCCCGTGGGGAGCGCGGGCTCCGTCCAGTAGAAGATCCGGCGCGCGTCCTCGGGGGCGAGGTTGATGCACCCGTGGCTCTTCGGCACGCCGAAACGATCGTGCCAGTACGCCCCATGGAGCGCGTACCCTTCATCGAAGTACTGCACATAGGGGACGTCGCGCAGCTCGAACTCCTCCCCGATCTCGTCGCTCGCCATCGTCGCGGACACGTGCTTGGTGTGAATGCGGAAGATGCCGCGCTTGGTCGCGGTCGAGTGGTTCGGATCCTCGAGCCCGGCCTCGCCGGTCGAGACCAGCGTGGCGTAGACGGCGCGGGTGCCCTCGTAGAGCACGAGCGTCTGCTTCGTGACGTTCACGTCGATCCACCGCTCACCGTCCTTGCCCCACTTCGGCATCCGGCGCACGGCGTCGAGGCGCGAGGCGTCGCGATCGCTGACCCAGCGGCCGTCGCGCGTCTCGAAGTGGAGCCGGCCGTCGAAGAAGTTCTGCTTTCCGCTCAGGGCCAACGGCGCCCGGTAGGGCGCGGCGCCGGCGTCGAGCAGCTTGCCCTTCGAGCGCGTCCAAAGCCGCGCGTCGGGCCGGCGCACGATCGCGAACGGGAACGTCACGTCCAGGCCGATCGCGAAGCCCTGGAAGTCGGATCCCTGGATCGGACGCAGGCGGTCGGTGGCGACCACCTCGAGCGCCGTGGTGAGCCCGTAGCGTCGGCCTTCGTGGAGGAACGTGTGGAGGAACGAGTAGCCGACCTTCGGCTTCATCCGCCCGAGGGAGATCCCCTCGCGCGGCTTGCCGAACCCGGGCACCGTCCGGCCCAGGGTGAGGCCCGCGGGCAGCGGGTCGCTCGCGCGTTGCTCCCACGCGCGGGCCGGGTCCGGAGGCTCACCCGGACCGCCGAGCCAGACGTGCTGGGCGTACCCGGCCCCCACCTCCCCCTCCGCGCGCAGCCAGCTCTCCATCCGCTGGCCGAGATCGGGCTCCGCCGCGTCGAGATCGCTCCGCGCCGGCGGCCCCGCGTACACCGGTCCCGGCCGCCGCACGGTCCCGTAGATGTACGGGAGCTTGCGGAGCGGATCGGGTGCGTGCTCCCGCGTCGCGACGACGATCGGATCCTCGCCGTCCAGGGTGGCGCCCCCCGAGCCGACACAGACGAACCCCTCGGGCTCGACGGAGTACCACCCGTCGCGGCAGCCCTCACGACCCGCGGGCCCGTCGCCGGTAGGGGACGACGCACCCGCGCGGAGGTAGCCGACGCGCGCCGCGCGCGCGCTGGGCCGCTCGTGGATCCAGACGCGCTGCGCCTTCGCGTGGACGCGCGGGCGGCCGGGCGCGGGGACCGTCGCCGCGTGTAGCCCCGGCGCGCCGTCGAGGCCGACGGCGGGCAGCGGGGGGGCCCGACGCCGCGCGGGCGCTGCCGCGTCGGCGGCCGCCGGCGCGTCGCCCGAGGCCGCGAGCGCGGCGGCCGGCCCTCCGCCCGAGGCGCCGCCCGAGCGCTCACCTCGCCCGCAGGCGGCGAGCCCGAGGAGCGGGAGCAGGGCGACGAACCGGCGCATCGCTCCGCTCGCTCGCACGGATCGCGCGTGGCTGGCAAATCGGCGCACACGCGGCGGAGGCCTGCCTCGCGACCGAGGCCGCGCTAGGTTCGCCGCCGTTGGCGCCGAGCGTACCGACCTCCGACTTCGCCTTCGTCCGGGAGGGCCGCCGGCCCACGTCGACGTTCGTCGGGGTGGCGCTGGGCGCGCTCGGCGCGGTGCCGCTGATCGCCCCCGGCGAGGTGACGCTGCTCCGCACGGGGGTCGCCGCTACGCTCCTCGCCTTCGCGGTCGCCTTGGTCCGCCCCCGCGGGCGCACCGAGCTGGCGGTCTCGCCCCGCAGACGGTCGGTGACGGACGGCGATCGCTCGATCCCGTTCGACGAGGTGGCGGGCGTCGCCCTCCTCGGGAGCCTCGACCTGCCGCTCGCGCGATCCGGCGTGGAGCGCTACCGCGTCCTCCTCGCGCTGCGGGACGACTCGCGCGTGGAGGCGTTCGTGGACGAGGACCCCGCAGCGGCGGCGCTCGTGGCGGGGCAGATCGCCTCCGCCATCGGCGTCCCCGTGCTGCCCGGCTGGGGCCTGCCCGCCGGCGCGGACCCGTGGGTGGCGCGCGGCGGCGGCGGGGCCGCGGGCTGTGTCGAGCTCGTGGGCGAGGTGCGACCCGCGTCCCGACGCGTGGCGATTGCGGCGCTCGTCGGGGGGACCCTCTTCACCCTCCTCATCGCGCGCTGGGCGCGGAACCACGCCGAGCGCGGCGCGCCCCCGAGCGCCCTCTCGCTGGCGCTCGCCGCCTGCCTGCTCGGCACCATCTTCGCGACGGGCGTCGCGGTGCTCCGTCATCGGACGGTCGTCTCGCTCGACGCGTCGCGCCTCGAGGTGCAACGGCGGGGGGTGCTCGGCACGCGCGCGCTCCTCACGCTGCCGCGCGGCGAGATCGGGGGCGCCTGGCCCGTCACCGCCGGCGAGGACACCTGGCACGTCCTCGTGCAGACGTCCCGCGGGCCGCTCGCGTTCCGGCTCGAGGGGAGCGCGGGTGAGGCGCTCTGCCGATCGCTGACGGCCTAGCTCGCCGGGGGGATCAGGCGGTGCCGACGAGGTGAGGCGCGTGGCGCACGTCCTCGCCGTCGACCATGAACACGACCATCTCGGCGATGTTCGTCGCGTGGTCCGCGATGCGCTCGAGGCACTTGCCGATCGACTGCATCCGGGTCGCCCACGCGACGTTCGCCGCGTCGGCCATCATGTGGCTCACGAGCTCGAGGAACAGCTGGGCGTAGTATGCGTCCACCGGGCGATCTCGCTCGACGACCTGCGCGGCGAGCACCGGATCGCGGCGCCCGAAGGCGTCGAGGGAATCCGCCAGCATGGCACGCACGGCGTTGTCCATGCGCACCAGGCTCTGGGTCACGCTCGGCGGCGGGTAGCTCGCGAGCTCCTTCACGCGCTCGCAGATGTTCACCGCGAGATCGCCGATCCGCTCGAGATCCGTCACGAGCTTGAGCGTCGTGGTGATCAGCCGGAGATCGGACGCCACCGGCTGCCGCCGCGCGAGCACGCGGATCGCGAGCTCATCGATCTCCTTCTCTGCCGCGTCGATTTGTCGGTCGAGCGTGATGGTCGACGCGGCGAGCTCTGGGTCCCTCGTGAGAAACGCGCGCATCGCGAGCCCGATCATCTCCTCGACCCGCGCGCCCATCAGGAGCACTCGCTCCCGCAGCCCGACGAGCTCTCCTTCGTACTCGCGGTCGATGTGGCGGCTCATGGCAGTCGCAGCTCCGCTGCGAAACATAGCCCCCGCGCACCTGAACGCAAGTTCTCGTCTGCGCGACGCCCCCGCCGCCGGCTCAGCCCCGCGCCGACTCGACCGCGCCGGTGCTCGGGTCGCGGCGGAGCGTCAACGTGGGCGACCCGGCGCCGGCGCGGCGCGCGGACGGCGTGGCGACGACGGCGACGGCGCGGCCCTCTGCGTCGCAGCGGACGGCGACCGGGGCGGCCGCCGGGAGGCGATCGCCGGGGCTCGGCCGCGCGGCGCCGCGGGCCTGCCGCTTCGCCTTCGCGGTGCCCTCCGGGCCCAGCTGGACGAGCGGCGCCTCGAGATCGAGCTCATCCAGGAAGAAGCCGTCGACGACCCGCCGATACGCCACCGCGGCGAACACCCCTCGCACATCGACGGCGATCACCGCACAGCCGACCCCGGGCCCCGCGTCGCCCGCTGGCTCGTCGGCCGCGGCCGCCCAGGGCACCTCGATCGCGTCGCCCACGGTCTCGGCCTGGCTGTCGATCTCGGGGATGGCGGCGAAATCCTGCGGCGTGAGCAGCCCTCCCTGGCTCGGGCCGGCGACTCGGAGGAACGGCCGCACGAAGTGGCTCGAGGCGATGGCCCCGCCGCCGAGCTCGCGGACGCGCTGCAGCGCCTCGGCGCGCGCGGGGGCGCCCGCCCGCTGGGCCCGCGCGATCCCCGCGCGGAGGACGGTGCCGAGCTTCTGCCCCCCGTCGTACCCGAGCGCGACCACCAGCGCCTGCACGGCGGTGGGCACGGCCACCCGCGCCGCGTCCGGCACGGGCTCGCTCGCCTTCGCTGCGCGGAGCCGCCTCACCCCCAGCCCGGGCTGGCGGAGGCGGCCGTCGAAGGCGCGCGCGCCGGCGCCGAGACCGACGACGAGCGCGCTCAGCGGACCGAGCAGCACGCCCGCGGCCGCGCCGGACGCCGCGAAGAAGCCCGCCGCCACCGCCCCCACGGCGGAGCCCCCAGAGAGCAGGAAGTCGTTCGCCGCCTCGTCCGCGACCGGGTCGTTCGCCAGCGCTCCGTACTTCGCCCTCACGGCTCCTCCTCGAACTCGTCGTCGTCTGCGTCGTCTGCGTCGTCTGCGTCGTCTGCGTCGTCTGCGTCGTCTGCGTCGTCTGCGTCGTCTGCGTCGTCTGCGTCGTCTGCGTCGTCTGCGTCGTCTGCGTCGTCTGCGTC
>JADLEQ010000084.1 GCA_020846005.1 Polyangiaceae bacterium | reverse complement strand
GGGAGTACCGGGCGTTCCTGGCGGCGCGCCGGGGCGACACCTCGGGGCAGCCACCGGAGTGCGCCTGGAACGAACGCTTCGATCCGGAGCTCTACGATCCGACGGATCCGAACTTCGACGACCCGGATACTCACGACAAGTGCGGCGTGCAGACGTGGGCGTACCTGGAGGCGCACCCGAACCAACCCGCCGCCTGCGTGGACTTCTGTGACGCGTTCGCGTACTGCTCGTGGGCGGGCAAGCGCCTTTGCGGGCGCGCCGGCGCGGATGGCACGAAGGTCGTGCGCGCGTCCACCGCGCCGAGCGGAGGCTACGATGCAGACCTCTTCGCCCAGTCCTTCGAACTCTACCGGGCGTGCACGCAGGGCGGCAGCACGGCGTACCCCTACGGAGACGCGGCGTCCCCCGGGCTCTGCAAGGACTCGCAGTGGCTGGCCGCCCAGGGGCTCGACTCGATGGCCGTGGAGCCAGTGGGCGGCCAGTGCCACGGGACGGAGTCGCCGTACGATCAGCTCTACGACCTCGCCGGAAGCGTGAGCGAGTGGGGGAACCTGAGCGTGCCTTATGGGCGAGTGGCGGTGCTGAACATCGAGCGGCAACACGTCGCCGATCAGGCCAAGTGCGACACGGCGTTCGGCTGGGCGGGGCCGTCCTCGCTCGGCCCCGGCCTCGGCATCCGCTGCTGCGCCGCCGCGCTGTTCGAGGGAAGCGAGCGGTGACGGGCGGGGCGCGGCGTCCCCCGGCGACGGGCCAGGGCGACCAGCAGTAGCGGCGGTCGACCGCGGCTCGGCCCAGGCGAGCTGCAGGAGTGACGCCCTCGCGGATCGCGCCCGCCGCGCCACCGCCGGTGCGTGCCAGCCGATCACCGATCCGGGCATGGAGGTGGGACTGGGTACGACGCGACGAAGCGGCAGCCACCTCCTCGAGCCAGAGACGAGCTGCCGCGAAGGCTACTCCCAGCACACGGACTCGGGCGAGCTCGGGGCGCGAGTGCCGGGCGATGAACGCTCGCAGAGCGTGACACGCGCGGCGGTACCGGTGTGCGCGGGGCGCCAGCGCCGCGGAGCGGCGTGCCAGAGCCTCCCCATCGAACCCGCAGAGCCGGCGCGAGCTGCGGCCGCTGCGCTGGGCCGAGTGCCGAGCTTCTTCTCGCGGCCTGCGACTGGGCGAACGCGAGGCCGGCTGGCGCGGCGTCCAACGCTGGCCGTCCCGGGTCGACGCGAGCGGTGGGGTCGCCTACGCTCGCTCGCCATGGTGGTCTCGAAGCTCGGGTGGGCGGCGGGTGTCCTCGCGGCGGGGTCGGCGGTCGTCGGTGCGTGCGGGGGATCGGAGGGTGACGCGGAGCGCGGCGCGCCCGCGAGGGTCGAGCGATCCGCGCTCGTGGACACGGAGCTCGGGCGGGTAGACGCGCGCTTCGGCGCGCGGATCGGCGCGCGCTCAGGCGAGTCACCCGCGCGCGTGCTCGCGCGCCGCGGCGCGAGCCTCGTCGCAGCGCGTGGGTCAGGCGCGCTCGGCGTCGAGATCGCGGATGAGGCCGCCGGGGGCGTCCGGGTCGAAGATCCGTCCGGGGCGGTGAGCGTGGCGTTTGCGCTCGACGGCGCGGCGCGCGGCGTCCGAGCGGACGTCTCGGGCGCGCGGGCAGCGTGGTTCGGGGGCGCGGGCGGCGGGGGCGACGTGTTCGTCCGCGTGGGCGCGGCCGAGGTCGAGGACTATGTGCGCCTCGCGGTGGCGCCCGCCGCGCCGCGGCTGACGTACCGCCTCGACGTGACCCGGGTCGCGGGACTGCGCCTCGTCGGTGGCGGGCTCGAGCTGCTCGACGCGCGCGGCGCGCCGCGGCTCCGTGTGGCGCCGCCGTGGGTGGCGGACGCGCGAGGCGTGCGACACGCCGCGACGCTCGAGCTCGACGGCTGCGCGGCGGACCGAGCCGCCTCGGCGCCCTGGGGCCGGCCCGTCACCCCTCCTGGCGCGCCCGCCTGCACGCTGCACCTCACGTGGCCCGCAGGGCTCGCGGCGCCGCTGCTCGTCGACCCGAGCTGGCAGGCGACGGCGAACACCATGGCCGTGCAGCGCGCCACCCACGCCTCGGTCGCGCTCGACGACGGCAAGGTGCTCGTCGCGGGCGGCTGCGGCACGGGCTGCACCACCGCCGAGCTCTACGATCCGGTGACGCGGACCTTCGCGCTGACGGGCGTTACCCAGTACCCCCACCCCTCGACCTCGCACGGCGTCCGGCTCGCCAGCGGCAAGGCGCTGCTCACCGGGGGCGACGGCGGCTCGTTCAGCCAGCCCGTCGCCGAGCTGTACTCGCCCACGAGCGGCACCTTCGCGTTCGCGGGCAACCACTCCGTCGCGGGCGAGGTCCTCGTCGCGCTCCCGAACGGCCGGGCCCTGCTGGTCCTGGGCGGTTCGGGAGGGGCCGCCGCCGAGTTCGATCCGGCGCTGGGCGGTGGCGTCGGCGGCTTCGCGACTCTGGCCGCCACCTTGCAGGACGGGGAGGGCGTGGCCGCGGTCGCGCTGGCCGACGGTCGCGTCGCCATCACCGGCGGCCTGCACACCTTCTACGTGACCACGACCGGCACGTGGGTCTACGCTCGGCAGCAGACCACCTCGATCTACGATCCGACCACCCAGCAGTTCAGCGCCGGGCCGAGCCTGAGCACCGGCCGCTACCGTCACGCGATGGCGCGCCTCTCCGATGGCCGGGTGGTCGTCGCGGGGGGCAACGTCGGCGGGTCCTCGGATCAGGTGGGCACCTCGTCCGCCAGCGCCGAAATCTGGACGCCGCCGGCCGGCTCTTGGAGCAGCGCCGGCACGCTCGCCGCGGCGCGCGAGTCCGTCACGGCGATCTCGCTGCCGGCGCGGGCGCTCTTCGTCGGCGGGACTCCGACTCACTTCGGCGCGCCGAGCTCGTACGTCGACGCCTTCGTCACGGCTTCGTCTACCCTGGTCGCGGCGCCGTCTCTGCTCACCGCCCGCGCGCGGCCGGGCGTCGCGCTGGCGGGCGGCACCGCGCTCGTCACCGCGGGCGGCTCCGGCGCGGCCGCGCAGAGCGCAGAGGTCTACCTGAGCACCCAGGGCGAGGCGTGCGCGGTGGGTGGGGAGTGCGCCTCCGGCTACTGCGTGGACGCCGTCTGCTGCGATACCCAGTGCGCCGGGGCGTGCGTGGCGTGCACGGCGGCGCTCAAGGGCGCCGGCGCCGACGGTGGCTGCGGCCCGATCGCGGCGGGCGCCGACCCCGCCAGCGAGTGTGCGGACCAAGGGGTCGCGAGCTGCGGCACCGATGGCGCTTGCGACGGCGCGGGGCAGTGCCGGCGGTACGCGGCCGGCACGGAGTGCGCTGCGGCGACCTGCACCGGCACGACCCGCACGCTCGCGAGCACCTGCGGTGGCGCCGGGGCCTGCACCGCGGGCAGCACGGTGAGCTGCGCGCCCTACGCGTGTGGCTCGGGCGGCGCGTGCCGCACGACCTGCACGCAGGCGTCCCACTGCGCGTCCACCTCCTACTGCGGCGGCGGCGCTTGCATCCCCAAGAAGGCGCTCGGCGGCGGGTGCGGGAGCGCGGGCGAGTGTCTGTCGGGTCTCTGCGTCGACGACGTCTGCTGCGATCGCGCGTGCGACGGCACCTGCGAGGCGTGCCGCGACGACCTCAAGCAGTCGCTGGCCGGCAGCGGCTCGTGCGATGCCGCGAGGGTCGGCACCGATCCGCACGACACCTGCGCGCCGGAGGCAGCCTGCGGCAACGACGGCACCTGCGACGGCGCGGGCGCGTGCCGCAAGGCCGTCCTCGGCACCGCCTGTGGGGCGACCGCCTGTATCGACGCGACCACGGTGGCCGGCCAGATCTGCAACGGCGCGGGCCAATGCATCAGCGACTCGACCGGGACGAGCTGCGGCGCTCACCTGTGCGCGAGCGGCGCCTGCGCGCTGCCCTGCGTCGACGACACCGACTGCGTGGCCACGGCGTACTGCGCCGCGCCCGACTGCGTGCCGCGCGCCGCGGCCGGCGAGCCGTGCGCGACGAACGCCGGGTGCCAGTCCGGGTTCTGCAGCCGCGATCAGGTGTGCTGCGACGCCGCCTGCCAGGGCGCGTGCGAGGCGTGCACCGCCGCGTCGAAGGGGTCGGGCCTCTCGGGGACGTGTGGCCCGGTGGCGGCGGCGACCGATCCGTTCGAGGACTGCGGCGACACGGGCGCCGCGTCCTGCGACACCAACGGCGCCTGCGACGGCGCCGGCGCTTGCGCGCGCTACGCGGACGGCTTCGCCTGCGAGCCGGCCGCGTGCGTGGGCGGCGCGGCGCGCAGCTACGGGTGCGCGTCGGGGAGCTGCGTCGCGACCGACACCCCGTGCGGCGCCAACGGCTGCGCGGGCGGCGCGTGTCTCTCCGGCTGCACCACCGACGCGGACTGCTCGACGGGCGCGTACTGCGACGCCGGCGGGTGCGCTCCGAAGGCGGCGACCGGTGTCGCGTGCGCCGAGGCGCGGACGTGCGCGAGCGGCTTCTGCGTCGACGGCGTCTGCTGCACGAGCGCGTGCTCGGGCCAGTGCGAGGCCTGCGACGTCGCGACCGCACCCGGCACGTGCTCGCCGGTGAACGGCGCGCCGCACGGCGCCCGGGTCGCGTGCTCCGCGGCGGGCTCCGGTGAGGACGCGTGCGCCGCTCGCACCTGCGAGGGCAGCAAGAGCACGGCCGTCTGCTCCGGCTACGTGGGGCCGGAGGTGGAGTGCCGGTCGCAGTCGTGCGCGGGCGGGGTCGAGACGTTCCGCGAGCCCTGCGACGGCACCGGGCAGTGCCCAGTTTCGCGCACGCGCAAGTGCTTCCCCTACGCGTGCGGCGGCGCGAGCTGCCTGACGACCTGCACCCAGGACACCGACTGCGCCGCGGGCGCCCGCTGCGACACCGACGAGGGCCAGTGCGCGACGGCGCTCACGTGCGACGGCAGCGTCCTCACGAGCCCTGACGGTGAGAGCAAGGACTGCGCACCGTACGTCTGCGACGAGGTCGAGGGCTGCCTCGTCGCGTGCACCACGACCGAGCAGTGCACCTCGGGCAACGTGTGCGATCCCTCCACGGGTCGCTGTGTGGCGGGTGCCGCCCCGGCCGCCGCCGACGACGGTGGGTGCGGCTGCCGCCACGCCACGCCACCCGCAGGCCGGCCGGCGTGGCTCGCGCTGCTCGTGGCGCTCGGCGTCACGCTGGCCGCGCGTCGCGGTGGCCGCCGCGTCACTCGATCCGCTTCAGGATGACCCAGAAGCCCGCGGCGGCGCGGGCTCACAACGAGCTTGACTCGCGCGCCCCCGCGCGGGATGAGCGCGCCCCATGACCAGACTCCGCTTCGTGCTCGTCGCTCTCACCGGGTCCCTGTGGGCCTGCAGCTCTTCCACGGAGGACGGTAACCGCGCCGGTGGCGGCGCGGGCGGGGCGGCGGGAGGCGACGCGGCCGCCGGGGCGTCCTCGGGCGGAGCGGCTGGGAGCTCGGGCGGCGGGACGGGCGGCAGCTCCGGCGGGACGGGCGGCAGCTCCGGCGGGACGGGCGGCAGCTCCGGCGGGACGGGCGGCAGCTCCGGCGGGACGGGCGGCGCGAGCGGGAGCTCGGGCACCGCGGGCGCCGACGCCGCGACGGGCTGTGCGACCGGCCTCGCGGACTGCGATCAGCAGGCCGGCAACGGCTGCGAGGTGGTCCTGGCGACTGACTCTGCCAACTGCGGCGCGTGCGGGCACGCCTGCGTGGGCTCCTGCACCGATGGCGAGTGCCCCGTCGTGATGCAGGCGTACCTCAAGGCGCCCAATGCCCAGGCCTTCGACTTCTTCGGCCGCCCGGTCTCGATCTCGGGAGACACGGTGGTCACGGCAGCGACCGGCGAGGGCAGCAACCAGACGACGATCACCAACGGACCGACCGCGTCGGGTGACAACTCGGCCTCGGGTGCCGGCGCCGTCTACGTCTTCGTGCGAGCAAGCGAGGTCTGGGCCCAGCAGGCCTACCTGAAGGCGCCGAACGCGGGGGGGTCGGACGCCTTCGGCGAGGCGCTCGCGATCTCGGCAGACACCATCGTGGTGGGCGCCCCGCTCGAGGACAGCAACCAGGTGACGGTCACCAACGGCGCCACGGCCTCGAGCGACGACTCTGCCGCCGACGCCGGCGCGGCCTACGTCTTCACGCGCGCGGGCACGAGCTGGTCCGCGCAGGCGTACCTGAAGCCGCCCAACGCTCAGGCAGACGACGGCTTCGGAACGAGCGTGGCGCTCGACGCCGACACGGTCGTCGTCGGCGCGCCCCAGGAGAGCAGCGGCCAGGGGACGGTGACGAACGGTCCGACCGCCGCCACGGACGACGCGAAGAGCCACGCGGGGGCGGCGTATGTCTTCGTGCGAACGGGGACGGAGTGGGCGCAGCAGGCGTACCTGAAGGCGTCCAACGTCGGCGCGGTCGACGGCTTCGGCACGAGCGCGGCGATCTCGGGGGACACGGTCGTGGTGGGCGCCAGCTTCGAGGCCAGCAGCCAGACGACGATCACGAACGGCGCCGCCGGCTCGTCCGATGACTCGGCGTTCCAGGCCGGGGCGGCGTACGTGTTCGTGCGCACGGGCACCACCTGGGCGGAGCAGGCGTACCTGAAGCCCGCGAACGCGCAGGCGAACGACGGCTTCGGCGGCACGGTCGCGATCGATGGGGACACCGTCGTCGTCGCCGCGACGGGCGAGGACAGCAACCAGATGACGATCACGCACGGCGGGGCGGCGTCGTCGGACGACTCCGCGGTCGACGCAGGCGCCGTCTACGTCTTCCGCCGGACGGGCGCGATCTGGGCCCAGGAGGCCTACGTCAAGGCGTCGAACGCGGGGGCCGGCGACTACTTCGGCTTCGCGCTCGCGATTCGGGGCGACGTCCTGGCGGTCGGCGCGTACGCCGAGGGGAGCAACCAGACGACGATCACCAACGGCGCGACCTCGTCCGCCGACGACACCGCCGCCTACGCGGGCGCCGTGTACCTCTACCGGCGGACGGGCACGACCTGGGTGCAGAAGGCGTACATCAAGCCGCCGAACCTGGACGCGGGGGACAACTTCGGCGCGTCCTGCGCGCTCACGCCGAATTCGCTCGTCGTCGGCGCGAATCACGAGCGGAGCAACCAGACGACCGTCACCAACGGCGCGACGGGCTCGTCGGACAACTCGTTCACGTTCGCGGGCGCCGCGTACACCTTCGGATACTGATCGGCCGAACCACCACCTCACCCGAGCTGCAACGAGCGCCGCGTGAACGCGCCGTCCATCCACCAGCCGGTGATCGGGAACGTCACGCGCGGAGGGTCGTCGGCCGCCGCACCCACCGCGACCAGGACGGGCGCGAAGTGCTCCCAGGTGGGGTGCGCCGTCGACGCGGCGGGCGCGCGGGCGCGGAAGTCTTGGAGCGCGTCCACGTCGAGCCTCGTGAGCGCGTCCGCGGCCCAGTCGTCGAACTCCCGCGCCCACCCCGGTGTCCCCGGGCGGAAGGCGTACCGCAGGTTGTGCGTCAGGAACCCGCTCCCGAAGATCAGGACCCCCTCGTCGCGCAGGGGTCCCAGCGCGCGGCCGAGCCGGAAGAGTGCCTGCGGATCGAGACCGGGGATCGAGAGCTGGAGCACCGGGACGTCCGCGCTCGGGAACATCGCCACGAGCGGGACGTAGGCGCCGTGGTCGAGCCCACGGGTCGGCTCCTCGGCGACCGCCAGGTCGCGCTCTCGTAGCAGCTCCCTCACCCGCGCCGCGAGGTCCGGCGCGCCAGGCGCCGCGTAGCGGGTCTGGTAGTACCGCTCGGGGAAGCCGTAGAAGTCGTAGACGAGCGGCACCGTGCGCGTCGCGCCGAGTGTCGCCGGTCGCGCCTCCCAATGCGCCGACACCATGAGCACGCTCTTCGGGCGCGGCAGCGCCCGTGCCCACGCCGCGAGCTCGGCCATCCACACCGCGTCGTCGAGCAACACGGGCGCGCCGTGCGCGGCGAAGAGGGCCGGCATCCGGCTGGTCGGGGTGCTCGAGCGCTGCTCTTCGGTCGTCGCCATGGTGCCTCTCTCTGGTCGTGAGCACGCGGCCCCCACGAGTGGCAGGGCGCCGAGGGCGCTCAGGAGGTCTCTCCGTCTCATCGTTCACTCGTTCCGAGGGCTCGCGGCTCGCCGGCGCGGCGCCGGTCGTGACGGACCGGTTTGACATCGTGCCGCGCCGCGGGAGTGTCGAGCCCTGCGCCGCCGGCCGCCTCCCCGATCCCGAGGTCCCTCGCCTCTCGCACCCTCCAAGGGGGTGCTCGACGCCGCCGAGGCGGGCAGCGCCCCCCGTGACGGCGTCCTCCACGATCTCGCGATGCGCGCCGTCGTCGCGTGGTAACCCGCCCACCCACGGCGTGTAGACTGCGCGGCCAGCGCCGGGCACGCGTGCGATCTGGAGGATCGGACGATGCAGAGGTCGAGCCCGCCCACCAAGTTCAGGGGTCACGGCGGCGGGACGCTCGCGGGAGCCCGCTCGGTGCTCGCCGCGCAGGCGGCGGCGGGCCTCTCGGCGGCGGCGTTCGCGGCTCGGAATGGGCCCAAGGGCAATTCCAGCGGCTGCCGGACCGTCTCGGCAAGGCTGTGATCATGTCGGCCGAGGCCGAGACCTCGGGAATCATTCGCCGCCGCCTCTTCGAGTGGCAGGGGCCGCCGAAGGACGCCATCGCAACCATCGAGGAGTATGAGGCTTCAGCCGCGCCCTCGTGTTGACCCACCCTTCGGCGCTGACCGGCGCTCGCGCCAGGGTCGCCGCTGAGCAGGAGGGACCGCGCGCGCAGGTCGGCTCCTGGCTTCGCGTCAGAACGGCTCGTCGTCCTCGGGACCGAACTCCGCCTTGGGGACCGCCGCCCGGTCCTCGAGCTCGATCCGCCCCGCGTCGATGGCGGCGCGGACGTGTCGACCGGGAGGCTCCGTCGAGACGAGGTGGAGCGCGTCCCGGGCGCGCGTCACCATCGTGTAGAGGTGCCGCCGGCCCTCGTCGGTGTCGGGGTAGCTCGCGTCGGTGGGGTCGACCAGGATCACGACGTCGAACTCGAGGCCCTTCACCTGCAGCAGGTTCGTCACGGTCACGCCCGGCGCGAAGGTGAACTCGCGGTTGTGTCCGACGCGGACGGTGTCGTTGCCGAGCACGGCGCCGAGCTCCGTCGCGAGCGACCTCACCGCGCCGGCGTGCCGCGCCACCACGCAGACGTGCGCGGACGGGCTCTCCGCGAGCGCCCGCGCCGCGAGCTCGGCGATCGTCGACACCAGCGCCGCGCGGGTCGGGACGACCGTCATCGACGGCAGCTGCCCCGGTCGCCCCCCGGACGGCGGTGCGCCGATGAGCGCATCGGCGACCGCCAGGATCGCCGCCGTGGATCGGTGCGCCACGTCGAGTCGCGCGACGGTGGCACCCTCGACGCCGAGCTCGGCTGCCAGGGCGTCCCACCCGATGAAGCGCGCGTCGGGGACGATCCTCTGGTTCGAGTCGCCGACGATGGTGACGCCCGTCCGCGAGCGGACCGACGCGAGCAGCACCTGGAGCTCGACCGCTCCGAAATCCTGCGCCTCGTCGAGGACGAGGTGGTCGAAGAGCGTCACCTCGTCCTCGCTAGCGCTGTTCGGGTAGCCGCCGTGCTTGAGCAGGATCAGGCGCAGGAGGATGGCGAGATCCTCGAACGCGACGCTCGGCCCCGGGCGGCGGGCGTCGCCGCCGATCGACTGGAGCGCCGCCTGGTAGCGCGCGAGGTCGGCGAGCTCCTCGGCCCGCGCGTCCGGGAGGTGGGCCGCGAGCAGCTCACGATGGGTGAGCAGCCGGAGGAGATCCTCCTTGTAGAGCGTGGAGCGCACGGCCGCCTGCCGGAACACTCTGTAGATCTCGTGCAGGCGCTGCTGATCGCGCGAGGTCGTCGCCGCGTCGCGCGCCGCGAGCGCCGCCGAGCGGAGCGCCACGACGCGGCGCGCCATCGGCCCCGTCGCCTGTCGGAAGCGCGCGATCCAGTGGCCCTCGCGATCGTAGGTGGCGAGCCAGCGCTCGAGCCATCCGTCGAGCGCCTCCGCCTGCCGTTGGACGAACGCCTCGGTCGCGCGGAGGATACCGAGCTGCTTCTTCAGCGCGATCGCCGTCGCTTTGCCCGGGAGCTCGTCCGTGTTGGGCGCGAGCTCGCCGCCGTAGGCGCGCTGCACGGTGTCGAGCGCCCACGCATGGAAGGTGTTGAGCTGCACGCCCTCGAGCCCGAGCGGCGCGAGGAGCCCGCGCACGAACGTGCTCAGCGCGCGGTTGAACATGACGATGAGCACGCGCGCCGGATCGACGGGCGGCGCGGTCGCCTCGGGGGCGGCCCAGGTGAGCCAGGCGACTCGATAGAGCGCGACGCTCGTCTTGCCCGACCCGGCGCGACCCTGGACGATGACCGGCCGGGAGCGCGACGCCGTGATGAGCAGGTACTGCTCGGGCGTGAGGAGCGCCGTGATGTCCGGGAGCCCGGCCCGCTCCTCGCGCGCGCGCCGCGCCTCCTCCGGGCGCGTGAAGCCGTCGTCCCCCGCGACCAGGACCCTCGGGCCGTCGAGCGTCGTGAGTTCGATCTTGCGGATCCGCCGGTGGGCGGCCTCGATCTGGGCGCGGCTCGCGATCTTCCCGCCGACGAGCGCGTAGCCGGGCGCCTCGAGCTCGAACTCGTCCCCGGGGCGGTGCTCGTAGTAGGCGGCCGCCATCGGGTGCTGCCAGTCGACGATGCGCTCGTCGACGTTGCGCCGGCGCCCCACGAAGTACTCGCACGGCCCGCCCGCCCCCGCGAGCACCACTCGCCCGAACCACGGCGCTTCGCACCCGAGGCGCGCGCACTGGGCGCCGAACCGGTGGTCCAGCTCCTGGGCCAGCGCAAACGGTTCCTCGACGGACGGCATCGGGACCTCCTCGGTGAGGGGCTGGAGCGTAGAGCGGCGGGCGCGACCGGCGCAAGCGGCGGCGCCGAGCCCGGCGGGCGCCGCGCTGCCCGGGCGGCGGCTCGCGCCCTGCCGCTTGGCCGCGGCGGAGCTCGCGGCTAACGGACTCGGGCATGACCTCCTTCGACGAGCTCATCACCGGCATGGCCGAGGGGCGGGCCTGGTCGCTCATGGGCGACGGCGACGCGGTGCGGGCGCTGCTCGAGCGCGTGTACCTCGAGCGCTGCCACGGGGCGCGCCATCATCGAGACGCCTACCAGCTCCGCGTCAACCTGCAGAAGAAGGACGACGCAGCGTCCTACGCAGGCTGGATCCCCGCTGAGAACCCTGCATCCGGACCCTATCAGGGGACCTCCCTCGTGTGGTTCCCGGGGGAATCCGGCAGCGTCGCCGTGCTGGTCATCGGCACGGATGGATTCGGTTCGGACGCTCACATCGCTGCTGGGACGCAGGTGACCCGGGGTAGGGCGCAACGTAGCCGGGAGCGCGGATCGCGCGCGCTGCTCGAGCTCCCGCCCGGGCGACCGCTGCTCCGCGCCGTGGATCACGGCCCCGGCGTCCGGCTCGATGGCAGCACGCTGGGCGCCACGGGCGACCGCTGGGTCGAGCCGTTCCTGGAGGCCAACCGCGCGAACCTCCGCCGCCTCGCGGTCGACGCGGCCGTCGAGGCGCGAGCTGGCGTCGCGGTGCGACTCACTCCCGGGCCCCGGATCGGCGCCGTGCCGCTCCTCTCGCCCGCGACGCGGCGCGTGGTCGCGGGGCTGCTCGTCTCGCCGCGCTTTCGGTGGAGCGCGCTCGGCGCCGTGCTCGGCGACATCGGGTTCGCGACCGAGCCGTCGCTCGGCGGCACGCCGCTCGTCCCTGGCTCCGCGCGCGAGGTCCCCGCGTGGCTCCTCGCGGCGCCGGTGGTGCGTCGGCTCGAGGCGTTTCTCCGGCATCGAAAGCGCGGGTTCTCCGAGCGCGACGAGATCCGAGCGAGCCCGCGCGGGCGCGTCGACTGGGCGCGGTGGGCGACGACGCACGTACCGTCGGGGAGGTGGACGACGCTGCCTTGTCGCTTCTCGGAGCCCGAGGACGACCCGGAGCTCCTCGCAGCGGTGCGTTGGACCCTCGGGCGGCTCGAGGACGAGCTGGCGTCGTTTGGAGAGTCCGCGGCGGCGAGGCTCCTATCCGCCCGCGTCGCCGACCTCGCCGCGCGGGTCGGGCCGGGCCCCTCGCGGCGACCCGGCGCCGAGCTCCGGGCCGCCGGCAGCGAGTGGCTCGCCGAGGCCGTGCAGGCGATGGGGTGGGTGGCGGAGGAGCGCGGGCTCGGCGGCGCGCGCGTGCTCGACGGGATGAGCTGGGACCTGCCCATCGACGAGGTGTGGGAGGCGTGGGTCGACGCCTTCGTCGCCGATCTTGCGCCGCGGTGCGGGTTGAACGCGGTCCGGCGCGGCGAGACGGCGCGCCGGCTGAACTGGGCGACGCCCACGAGCTCGATGCGGCGCCTGATCCCCGACAGTGGCCTCCGTGGCGCCGGGCGCATGGTGTGGGTGGATGCCAAGTACAAGGCGCACCTGGAGCTGCTGGTCCAGCACGGCTGGGCGGGCCTCGAGCCCGGCACGCGGGACGCCCATCGCGCCGATCTGCACCAGGCGCTCGCCTACGCCGCCTTGGACGAGGCCGAGCGCGTCGACTCGGTGCTCGTCTATCCCGAACTCTCCTCCGGCGACCGGGGACGCCCGGCCGTTGCGACGGTGGCCTCGGGTCGCCGGCGCGTGCGGCTCCTCCTCGTCGGCTTGCCGTTCGGCTTCCACTCGCCGGACCACCGCGAGCGGACGCTCAGCGAGTGGCGAGCGCTGCTCGCGGCGTAGGGGCGGGGCGGGCGGGTGGGCCCCTCCCACCGAGCGGGTGCTCCCGACCACGAGGCTCGATGGCGGCGACGATGCTCTCGAGGAGGTGCTGGCGTCTCCACGGCGGCCGCTGAGCCGCGCCCCCGCCCGCTCAGTCGCCGAACGTGAGCACGATCGTCGTCTCCGACGGGAACGCGAACGAGGCGGACGCGGTGAGCGGCTCGCCGTCGGGCTGGCCGTCGCCCCAGAGCTGGCACGAGCCGTCCGGATCGGCGTCGCAGTCGCAGAGGCCCACGTCGTTGCAGACGAGCGCCGAGCCGGCGGTCGCGCTCGCGAGGTAGGTTCCGGAGGGTGGTATCACCCACCGATCGCAGCTCGCCCCGCCCATCCCAGGCTCCGCGTAGCAGGCGGCGGGCATCGCCGCGCTGGCCGCGGTCGTCATCGACCAGACGAGATCACGGTGACCGCCGGGCGCGATCTTCGTCACCGGCGGGATCAGGCAAGCCGCCGGACAACCGCCCGAGTGTTCTTGCAGATCCTCACAGGTGAAACCGCAGCCCGACACCTGCAGCCGGCGGAGCTCGCCGCCGGGCTCCGGCCCGCGCAGCTCGTAGAGCATGGGCTCGCCGCAGCCGTCGCCGCCGCCCAAGTAGATCGGCGCGGAGCGCGCGTTGACGAGGCGCACGGTCGCCGTCGTCGGGGGCGTCTCGTCCGCGTACGCGCCGCAGTCGACCCCGCCGGTGCCGGACGAGCCGCCCGCGCCCGAAGCGCCGCCCGTGCCGGACGAGCCGCCCGCGCCCGAAGCGCCGGCGCTGCCCCCGGTGCCGCCGAGGCCTGGGTCCGTGGTCGAGCCGCCGCAGGCGAGCGGAAGGGCCAAGAGCGGCAAGACGAGGAGCGACGTCACGCGCATGCGTGCAACCTTAGCAGGCCGCCCCGCCCTCGGCTCATCGCCGGGACGGCGCGGGGAGGCGCGCCGAACGCCGCCGGAGCCCGAGCCCGATCGTGAACCCGAGCGCCCACCAGGCCGCTCGCGGCGAGCGCTGCGAACGGGCCGGCGCGGCGCGGCAGCTCCCGTCACCTCCCGGCGACGCGCCCGATCGGGGAGGGGTCGAGGACGAGTCGGGGCCGCCCGTGCCCGCCTCCGGCGGTGGCTCCGTCCGGGTCGGACACTCCGGTACGCCGGGACCGCTGCCCCCGCTCCAGGTGGAGGGCGTCGCGATGGCGTAGAGGTTGTGGAGCACCAGGTAGTCGACGCCGTTGTAGCGAGTGCCGTCGCTCCCCGGCGAGCCCACGTAGTGCTTGTCCCTGCCGCGGATGAACCGGTGCCACACGGTGAACCCGTGCGGCGCCGGGCCTCCGGGTCGCGGCGAGCTCGGGTCGGCGCTCGCGGGCAGCTCGTCGAGCATCGCGCGGGCGCGGTCGTTGACGCGCTCCGCGGCGGTGCACCAGCCGGCGTCGACGCGGTGGAGCACCCGATGGAGCAGCGGGTAGGCAGGCCAGTCCTGCTCCTCCATGAGCGTCGCGAGATCGGCGGCCGTCGTCTCGCCCCACCCGTCGCCGACGGCGGCGATGGCCATGGCCATGTGGAGGTTGTCCTCGTCCGAGTACTGCGGCGCGCTCGGATCGCGGCTGAGCTCCCACGCGAAGGCCACCGCCTCCGAGACCTCAGGGAGCCACGCGCCGTCGGTGAAATACCCTGCCACCGCCCGGGTACCGTGGGAGTAGCCGCCGGCGGCCGGGCCGCGCTCGACCTGGCGGTCGCCGCACGCGGGGTTCGTGATGGCCCACCCGTGGCTCGAGACGTGCTCGAGGATGCGCCGCGCCTGGTCGCTCGCCCAGAACCTCAGGTCCACCGCGCGCACGAACGTCTGCGCGGGGACGAGCGCTCGGACGAGCGCGAGCCCGAGGAGCACGTGATAGACCTGATCCTGGCTCATCTCCTTGTTCGTCAGCACCGGGTCGCTGAAGTCCGAGGTCATCCCGGCCATGGGCGGGAAGTGGCTGTGGAAGCCAGCGGGCACGTCGTCCCGCACGAAGAAGCCGTTCAGCGCCCCCTCCTGCGTGCACGGCGGCGGGAAGGAAGCGTCCGCCACGAAGTCCAGGCGCTCCATCGCGCGGAGGGCGTAGTAGAGTTCGTCGAGCGTCGCGTCCGGGTCGCCGGGCATGCCGGGGAATTCGTCCGGGTGCGTGAGCAGGTGGTGCTCCGTCGCCAGCATCCCGAGGTACCAGCCGAGCCCGATGGTGCTGTCCGACCATCGGATGATGCCTTCGTTCTCCTTGCGCTCGTCGGCGGGCTGGCTCTCGCCGGGCTCGTCTCCGACGACGATGAACTCCGCGGCGAGCCGGGTGCGGAGCGCCTGGTACTTCGCGGCGTTCTCGGCGGTGGTGGCCGCCGCGGCGCCGCCCGACACGAGCAGGACGGCGGCGGCGAGGGCGGCGCGCATGGCCCGAGTATCGCACGGGCGGGGGCGCCGCGCGGCGGCGCCGCCCGCCGCCGCTCCGGGCCGCGTCAGCTCACCAGCTCCACCCGGCGTTCAGCCACGGCTCGAGCAGGAAGTACGACGGCCAGCGGTCGTCCCGCTCGCGGAACGCCTGCGGGCGGCCGAGCGCGGGATCGCCTCGGCACTAGTACGCGAGCGTGCAGGTGTTGCCCGCCCCGCAGCTCGCGGCGGTGACCGCGGCGACGACCTGGGACGCCGGAAGAGCCGTGTACGCGTACGGGATCTGGAAGACCGTGCCCCGGGAGGCGTTCATGTCGCTCGCGGTGCCCTCGTTGCCGAGCCCACGCCAGCCTCGTGGGCTCCCCATGTCCGTCCAGATCGAGCCGGACTCGTGGTAGACGCACGACTCGGCGATGACGGCGAGGTCCTTACCCACGCCGTGGATCTGCCCGCCGCCCGTCTTGTGGTAGTTGTTGAGCAGGTGGACTTCGCCGAAGCGACCGCGCGGCTGGCGCGTGTCGACGCGGTCGCCCCAGTAGCAGCTCAGGTACGTGATGTGCAGCTTCCCCTCGCTCGAGGGCTCGTCGTCGCTGGCCGCGATCAGGTTCGAGAACCTGTGCTCCTTGTCGTACGTGTAGTGGAATCGCGTCCAGGAGACGCTCACGTAGTCCGCGCCCTTCGTCATGTCGCAGTTGCCGTCCTGCCCGTCGGAGAGATCGAGGTGGTCCAACCAGACGTGGTGTGCGTCGTTGCCGATGTACACGGCGTCGTCGCCGTTGCGGCACTCGTCGTAGCTGCCGCACGGGAGGCCGCGCACGGCCACGTTGCGGAGGATCACGTTGCTCACGCCGCTCACGTTGACGCTGCCGCGGATCACGACGCCCGGGCCCTTGCCGAGGATTGTCTTGTTGGAGCCCGGGGAGAGCGTCCCGCTGTACGTCCCGGGCTCCACGAGGATGATTCTGCGACCGGAGCCGGACGCCGCGGACTGGAGCGCGCTCATCGTCTCGACGGTGACGGCCTCGCCGAGGTCCGTCCCGCCGCCCGTGGTGCCGCCCGCGACGCTCGCGAATCCGGGCACCGGATCCGTGATGCGGATCGTTCCGCCGCCGGACGCCCCCCCGGAGCCGCCGCCGCCCGTGCCGGCGGCGCCGCCGGTGCCAGCGCCGGGCCCGCCGCAGACGCAGTAGTCGGACTGGTGACCGGCGCTGCACGGGACCGGGGGCCGAGTCGTGTCCGCCGCGCACTGGCCTTCGACGTTCTCGAGCGCGCTGGTGCAGCTCAGGCCGGCGACCGCACACACCGCGTCGCAGCCGGCGCCGTCGGTGAACACGGCCGCACACGTCGTCGCGCTGCTCGCGCAGAGCTGATGGCCGGCGGACGAGATGCCGGAGCAGTCCACCGGCTGCGGTGAGCCTCCCGCCCCCGCGCTCCCGCCCCCGCCCCCGCTGCCAGCGACGCCACCGCCGCCTCCCGCCCCGGCGCTCCCTGCGCCGCCCCCGCTCCCCGTCCCCCCGCCGGTACCGGAGGATCCGCCCGCTCCTGCCGCGCCGGCCGCCCCCGCGCCTCCGCCCCCGCCTCCGCCCCCGCTTCCGGTCGCCCCGGTGTTGGAGCCCGCGCCGCGCGGGCCGTCGGGGGACGCCGCGCAACCCAGCGCGAGCAGGCTGACCGACGAGCTCGCGACGAATCGATGCAGCGAATTCATGACTCCTCCGGCTGAAGCGCGTTGGCGCGAGATCGATCGCCGCGAGCGGCGCTCTGGATGCCGCACCCACCGAACGCCCGATTCTCGCACACCGGCTCGTCGTCGCAAGGGGCCGACGGGCTACGGCGCTCGAGCCCGCGCCGCGCGCCACCCAACGCGCCGGAGGCCGGCCCCGGGCCGGCCGGGGCGAGCGTCCCTCGCCGCCGCAGTGCAGCGGTTGACCGGCGCCGCGCCGCGTCGTCTCATCCGGACGTGGAGCTCCTGGACTGGGCTGGCGTGCTCGCCGCGGTGGCGCCCGTCGTCGCGATCGCGGGCGGCGTCCTGCGGTCGGCGAGGCGGAGGGCGCGGGCGCGGCGGCGGTGGGCGACGCTCGCGCGGGAGCGCGGGTGGAGTCTCACCGAGGAGCGCCTGCGTGGCCGCGAGGTGACGACGCTCCGAGGTTCCGTCGGGCGAGCGAAGCTCCTCGCCGTCGCCATGGACCGCGGCCGCGATGAGGACCCGCCCGGCGCTGATCGGGTCGGCGGGACGTGGGTCGTCCTCGAGCTCGCGACCCCGCTGGACCTCGGGCTCATCGTCGTCGCTGGATCGCTGCGAGGAGCGCTGGCCGATCGGCAGGGTCCCGCCGCGACGATGGTCGACGCGCTGCTCGACCACGCGTGGCCGGGGACGCGGCTCGATGGGGAGGACGTGAGGTTCCACGGTGATCCCGACTTCGATCGCGACTTCATCGTTCGCGCGCGGGACGCGGCCGGCGCGACGAGGCTGCTCGACCCGCAGGCCCGAGCGGCCATCCGAGGCGTGCTCGAGTCGAGTCCGGTCGGCGCGGTGACCGACGGCGGGGCGTTGGTCGTGTTCCCCGAGCCCCACGCCGAGCTCGACGCCGTGCTGGCGTGGCTCGCGGAGCTCGAGCAGCGTCTCGGGCGGCGATGAGGTCGATCGGAGGCGCCCAGCCGGGCGGCGCGAGTGGGTGCCGCGCGTCTGCGCGCGACGGCGGCCGGCGCCGGCGCTAAGATATCGCGCCCCGCGCCCCGCGCCCCGGACCGGCCGCCGGCCGAGTCGCCTGAACCCGAGCTGGAGGTCGTCCTCGCTACCCCGATCGTCTGATACCCGTCCGGAGGAGTGGCCGAGTGGTCTAAGGCAGCGGTTTTGAAAACCGCCGGCGGCGCAAGTCGCCCAGGGGTTCGACTCCCTTCTCCTCCGCCGAAAGAGCGGCCCGGTCTCACGGGTGACCCTCGAAGAGGTTCGTTGCCACCGGGCCGGTCGTGACGGGATGCGAGACGTCGCCACGGGACCGAGGCCGTGGAAACAGCGTGACGACGGGGCTACATGGCCTTCGACTTGTACTGCACGATGTCCACCGGCAGACCGATGCGAGCGAAGAACCCGCCGAACGCTGCCGAGACGTGCTCGCGGTAGGGTGGGCGCAGGCGAAGCCGCGAACCTGCCTCCTGGGCGGCCTTGCTGACGACGCCCTTCGGCATCGCGTACACGTGCTCGAAGCTCACGATCCACCTCGGTGAGCCAGACTCGGGATGCTCGGCGAGCATGGCGTAGGCGGGTCGCTCCCCCTTGATGATGGCGTTGAAGTGACTCCGGAGCGGCCCGCTCTTCTCGATGATTCGCTCGACCTTCGCATCAAGCGTCTTCGAAATCTCCGAGGGCAGCGGGCCGAGCTTCTCCTTGTTGCACGCCTCCTCGGCCTTCGTTCGCAGCGTTGGATCTTGAAGAACGACCTGGCCCACAGACCACATGGCACAGACGATCACGCTCTCGGTCTTGTCCTGCACCAGGTCGCACGTCTGGGTCACGACAAGAGCCGTGATCGGCGAGAGCTTGGCTGTCGGGGTGCCCTGCGTGCCGGCCCGTTCGACCGCGATGAGCACCGGGCAGGCCGGGATGATGTCGCCTTGGTCGAGGGCCTCGCCCGTCACCACCTCGTACCAGGGCCAGTCCGTCGTCATTCCTCGCCCGGGTCGAAATCGAAGTCGCCCGGTCGTGACTTGAAACGGAGAGGATCGCCGATCTGCACCTCTGCGAGGACGCTCCTGCCCGCCGGCTGGAGCCGCATGTGTTCCAGCACGAGCTCCTCTTCGACCCGAACCACGGGCGGAGCGGGGAGGACGGTGGAGATGTTCGTCAGGTTCCAGCCTGACCCCGGGCGATCCAAGAACCGCTCGACGATGGCGGGTACGGGTCGCCGATCTACGACCTCTGTGTGGAGCGGTAGAGCTAGGACTGCCATGAGGTCTCCTTGAAGAGCGTGCGGGCCTTGCCCGTGATGGTCACCTCGAACGACTTCACGATCCCGAGGTGTGCTTGCCTCTGCCACGCCATGAGGTCACCGGCTGTGAGGGCTACGTCCCCAGATGAACGAGCGTACACGTCGATCGTGTAGACCGCAGCATCCGGCCTGGCCTCGAGCAGGCCGAGGTTCACCACGACGTTCCCCTGATCGAAGCTAGCTGTTTCCACCTGGACGGCGAACGGCCGGTGAGCCGGAGGGAGTTCCGCAGGGAGGTGGGGGTACATCTCGAAATAGTCCGAGGGTGACGAGCCCGGAGGCAGCTTCACGATGTTGAGGTACCGCTGCCCAACCCAGCCGAGGTGGTGAGGCTTCATCACGTCGAGGTAGGCCGCGAAGAGCTCCTCGATGGAGTCGAGGTGGTCCTCGAAGTGGCCGTAGGGCTTCCGAACGTTGTGGGTACACATCTCAGCACCGAACTGCACGGCTCGGGTCTGTTCGGCGTTCCAGAGCCGCGTTCGACGAGCACCGGGGTTCACTCCCTGGGCCACCGACTTGCCCGGGCCGAGCCGAAAGAACACGTTGAAATCCTCGAGGTCCTCGCGCTTGCCGGCGTACGTGGGCAACCGCTTGGCAAGCTCCTCCGCCTGGCTCGGGGACCAGGGAGCCGAGGGCGGCACCAGGAGCTCGAAGATCGCCTCTTCGAGCGGGGGCTCGTCGTAGTGGCGCTTCGCGGCTCCGGTCACGAGCATGTTGTTACACGAAACAACCCGCGATTGGACCGATCTCTGCCCGAGCCCACCCTCCGGGGAGACGGAATTCTCGATCGACCGCAGGGATCAGGCGGCCGACCGCCGCCGAGCCGGCACCGAGCTCTCGGGCCCCCGCCGGCAGGATCGGGCTCGCGAACGTCAGGTGGGGCTCCCCGACCAGCACTCGGACGGCAACCTCGACGGCCCACGGCCGGAGGTCGTGTTCCCCGAGCAGCCGAGGGGCCTTCACGGTGAGGTCGAGCTCGGCGACCTCGGCGCACCGTCGGGTCCATCAAGGCTTGCCGGGCCCGTAGGAGCGCTGGGCTCGCGAGCGTCGTGACCTCCGACGCCTTCACGAGGGCGCCGCCTTCGACCTTGGGAACGGCAGCAGTTCGAATCCCTTCTCCTCCGCCAGCGCCCGCCGGTCTTCGCGAGTCCGTGTGCTAAGCTGCGCTGCGTGAATGCGCCGCGAGCCGCGACCTGGGGCGCCGGGTGGCGCTCCACCCGTGGGTGCGCGAGAAGTTCCTCGAGCTCTGGGCCCTCGCGCAGGTCGAGGACGCGCTCTGACGGCGGGGGCGGCGAGTGGGTGGCGGGACGTGGCGGGGCGGGGGCCCGCTACCAGGTAGCCTGGACGGACGGCAGCGAGCGGCGCCCCGCCGGCATCGTCATGCCCAGGGCCACACTCCACGGGCACCGCTCCCGCGCGTCCAGGCTCCCGCTCCCTCGCGCCCGACACGTCACTTCAGCACGAGCGTCCAGTAGTGGCCGTACGTGCCGCCGCCGTTCGCGTAGCCGATGCCGGCGAGCGTGCGGGACGCGTTCATCAGGTTGTCGCAGTGGCCCGTGCTGTTCAGCCACTGGTCGAGCGTCGCCTGCGCCGTCGAGTTGCCGGCGGCGATGTTCTCCCACCCGGCGCCGCTCTGCCCGCCGACGTTCGTGACGCGGCGCGCTGGCCCGAAGCCGCAGCGCTTGGGCGAGGTGCTGGGGGACTCGCTCGCGCAGATGAGGCCGTTGCCGCCGCACTGGCCATCGGACGTGCAGGTGGCCGCGCTGGCGTCCCAGGTGCCGTGGCTGAAGTAGTCCCTCGTCACCATGTCGAGCGAGTGCAGGCGCGCCGCGCAGCGCAGGTAGGGGTCGAAGGCGAGCGGCGGCGCCGGCGCCCTCCACACGCCGCCGCAGGTGGCTCCGCTCGCGCGCACCTGGTTGATGAGGGTGAGCAGCGTCGCCTCGGCCGTCGCGCGGCCGGACGGCCACGTCGCCGCGTCCTCGCACGCCGCGTTGCCCGGGACGTCGCCGCTGCCGCTGGAGCCGCCGGTGCCGGCGGCGCCTCCGGTACCCCCGCTCCCCCCGGTGCCGCCCCCACCCGACCCGCCGGTACCCGACCCGCCGCCCGTGCCCGAGGCGCCGCCCGTGCCCGAGGCGCCGCCCGTGCCCGAGGCGCCGCCCGTGCCCGAGGCGCCGCCCGTGCCCGAGGCGCCGCCGGTCCCCGACGCGCCGCCGGTCCCCGACGCCCCGCCCGTCCCCGACGCCCCGCCGGTCCCCGACGCCCCGCCGGTCCCTGCCGCCCCGCCGGTCCCCGACGCGCCGCCCGTCCCCGACGCCCCGCCCGTGCTCCCGCCTCCGCCGCCCGATCCGCCGGCACCCGCGCCGCTGGCGCCCGCCGCGCCGCTGCCGCCCACGCCTGCCGCGCCGCTCGCGCCTGCCGCGCCGCTCGCGCCTGCCGCGCCGCTCGCGCCTGCCGCGCCGCTGCTGCCTGCGGTGCCGCTCGCGCCGGCGGCGCCGCTCGTCGCCGCGCTGCCTCCGGCGCCGGCCGTCCCGCCCGCGCCCGCCGCGCTCCCGCCCGCGCCCGCGGCCCCGCCGCTGCTGGCGCCCGCCGCGCCTCCGCCCTCTCCAATCCCTCCCCCGGTACCCGCCGCGGCGGCGCCGCCGGTCCCGCCGAGAGGGCCCTCCTCCTCCGTGCTGCTCGTGCACGCCACGGCCGCGAGCGTCGCGGCGAGGCACCAGGGAGCTCCGACTCGAAGGACGCGCGGGGAGGAGATCATGCGCCGATCGTACGGGGAGCCGCGGAGCTGGCAAGCGGCGGCGCTCCGGCGTAGCCTCGGGCGCCGATGGCCGCCCGCCCCCGCACGTTGGTCGCCTGGAGCAGCGGCAAGGACTCCGCCTGGGCGCTCCACGAGCTCCGCCGGCAGGGGGAGGTCGAGGTCGTCGGGCTGCTCACGACGGTGACGGCCGCCTACGAGCGCGTCTCGATGCACGCGGTGCGCGAGGCGCTCCTCGAGGAGCAGGCGGCCTCGGCGGGCCTGCCGCTGGTGAAGGTGAGGATCCCCGCCGTGTGCTCCAACGAGCAGTACGAGCAGGCGATGGGCGAGGCGGTGCGCGACGCGCGGGCCCGCGGGGTCACGCAGGTCGCGTTCGGCGACCTGTTCCTCGAGGACGTGCGCGCGTATCGGGAGCGGCAGCTCGCGGGCAGCGGCCTCGAGCCGGTGTTCCCGCTCTGGGGGCGCCCCACGGCCGAGCTGGCCGGCGAGCTGATCGACGCCGGCGTCGACGCGCGGGTCACCTGCGTCGATCCGCGCGTGCTCCCCCGGGAGCTCGCCGGCGCCCGGTTCGATCGGGGGCTCCTCGCGGCGCTGGCGCGCGCGGGGGCGGATCCGTGCGGGGAGCGGGGCGAGTTTCACACGTTCGTGTGCGCGGGGCCGATGTTGTCGCGGCCGATCGAGGTACGGCTCGGGGAGGTCGTCGAGCGGGACGGCTTCGTCTTCGCCGATCTGCTCCCGGGCGCGCGCGCCGTCGCGGAGGGACCGGCGCGCGCGCGGGCGGGCGCGGCGTGAGCGCGACGCGCTGCCCGTGGGCGGGGACGGATCCCCTCTACGTGCAGTACCACGACGAGGAGTGGGGGGTCCCGGTCTGGGAGGACCGGCGCCTCTTCGAGTTCCTCGTGCTCGAGGGGGCCCAGGCGGGGCTCTCGTGGATCACCATCCTGCGCAGACGCGAGGCGTACCGGCGGGCGTTCGCCGGGTTCGATCCGGAGCGGGTCGTGCGGTTCGGCGCGCGCGAGCGCCAGCGCCTGCTCGGCGACGCGGGCATCGTGCGCAACCGGCTCAAGATCGACTCCGCCATCGGCAACGCGCGGGCGTTCCTCGCCGTCCAGGAGGAGCACGGGAGCTTCGCCGCGTACCAGTGGCGCTTCGTCGACGGCCGCCCGATCCAGAACCGGTGGCGGTCGCTCGCGGAGGTGCCGGCGCGCACGCCGCTCGCCGAGGCGTTCAGCCGCGATCTGCGGGCGCGCGGCTTCCGCTTCGTCGGCCCGACGATCGTGTACGCGCACATGCAGGCGGTCGGCATGGTGAACGATCACCTCGTCGGCTGCGCGCGCCACCGCCCGGTCGCGCGCCTCCGCGGCCGCCGGCCGAAGTAGCTCAGCGCGTCGGCTCGCCCGCCGGCGCGACCACGCGGAGGACGCCGAGCCCCCACCGCGGGTCCACGTTCGGCGGGCGGAAGATCAGCTCGCCGTGCGCCGCGAGCGGCTCGAGCTTGCTGCCCCAGGTCGCCACGTGCGCCACGCCGTCTCTCCGCGCGGCCTCGAGCACGCGCCGCTCGAGCTGGGCCGCGGGCATCGGGCGGCGCTCGAACCGCCCGCCCTCGAGGCCGCTCAGCACCTCGACGGTGGCCTCGTCGCAGAAGATGACCCCGCGGGCCGGGAGGGTGCGGAGGAACGCGCCCGTCTCGACCCGATCGCGCAGCCCGCCCTCGATGGCGCCGCGCCAGTGCCCCATCCACCGCTCGAGCCACCACCCCGTCCCCGCGAGCGCGGCGCACGCGAGCGCGAGGCCCGCCCGCCGGCGCGCCCGCTCGCTGCGTGCCCACGCCCCGGCGCGCTCCGCGATCGCCTCGACCCCCGCGGCGACGAAGGCTCCGTAGAGCGGGAGCAGCACCACGAAGTGACGGTCGAGCCCGAGCGACGACCGCATGATCCAGCTCCAGGTCACGAACGCGAGGCAGGCGCCCCCCGTCGCGGCGAGCCACGGGTGGCGGCGGATCACGCGCGGGATCCCGAACGGGACGAGCACCGCGACCGGGCCCCACACGCGCGCCGCCATCGTCACCGGGTAGTACACGATGGCCTCGAGCGTCGCCTGCGCGCCCACCTCGAGCGCGCTACGTGCGCCGAGCGCCTCGTTGGCGAACTTCTTCGTCTCGCCGAGGAAGCCGAACCACCGGCCGTCCGCCGGGACCCGGAGCCACGCCCAGACGAGGATGGCGGCGGCGGGCGCCGCGAGGACGAGGAGCGGCCCGAGCCCGGCACCGTCGATCGGCGCGAGCGTCCGGCGACGGAGCGCTCTCCACCCGAGCCACGCGCCCGTCGCCGCGAGCACCGCCCACGCCTCGTAGCGGGTGAGGACCGCGGCCGACAGCAGCGCCGCAGCCCAGCCGAAGCGGCGCGCCTGCATCGCGTGAGCGAACCCGAGGACCAGGAGCGCGAAGAGCGGCTCGGGCTGGGCGGTGGTCCCCATCTGCATCCCGATCGGCGCCAGGGCCACGAGCGCGGCGCCGAGGGCGATCGTGCTCGCCGGCGCGCCGGCGCCGCTCCGCCGCTGGTGCCACGCGAGGAGGAGCGGCGCCGCGCTCCAGAGCGCCACGTTGACCCACCGCACCACCTGCATCGACCCGCCCGCCCACGCGAGCGGCACCTGCAGCCAGTGGAAGAGCGGGAGCCACACCCAGTGCACGCCGTGGTTGCCCGGCTCGACGAGGAGCTGGCGAGCGATCACGTGGTGCCCGTAGGCGTCGGTGTCCGGGTCGGGTCCCCTGCCGACGAGCCACGCCCGCCACACCGCCATCGTGATCACGGCGAGCGCGACGGCCACCCACACGAGCCGCGTCGAGCTCGGCGCGTCGCCGCTCTGCGTGGCGTCCGCGCGGTCGGGCATCGCGGCGCGCTCTACCGTCGGGGGTGCCGGCGAGCAAGCGCGCGGCGGCGCGGGTGACACGGCGCCGAGAGCCGGGTATGCCCGCCCGATGTCCGCGACGCCCTCGCCCGACGCGCTCGACCGCGCCGAGCCGGAGCCCGACGCGGGCTCGATCGGGCCCGCCGACTCGCGCCGGTCCGGGCTCGCGCTGCGGGCGGAGGGGGCGCAGCGGCCCGGGCCCGCACCGTCCGGGCCCCCACGGCGCTGGATCGAGTACCTGGCGCTCGAGACGCGGCGGGCGACGGCGGTGTACTGGGGGGCGGTCGGGCTCGTGGCAGCGGCGCTGTTCGTGCCGCGGCTGCTGCCGATGGCCGACTACCCGCAGCACCTCGGCATGGCCGCCATCGCGCGGCGGCTCACGGACTCGGCCTCGCCCCTGCACGCGGGCTTCGAGCTCGACTACTTCACCTACAACGGGCTCTTCCACTGGCTCACGGCCGCGCTCGGGCGCGCGCTGCCGGTCGAGCTGGCGGGGCGCTTGGTGGTCTCGCTCGCCATCGTCGGGCTCGCGGCGGGTGCGCTGGTGCTCCTGCGCACGCTCGAGCGCCCGCCGGCGTACGCCGCGCTCCTCGTGCCGGGGCTGTTCTCGCTGGCGCTGTCGTGGGGGTTCGTGAACCACGCGCTCGGCGTGGCGCTCGGGACGTTCGCGCTGGTGGCGGTCGCCCGCGCCGCGCAGCGTCCCAGCGTCGCGGCCTTCGTGATCACGGCGGGGCTCGGGCTGGTGATCGCCTTCGCGCACGTCCTCGCGATGCTCCTGCTGTGCGCCCTGGCGACGGCGCTGGCGCTGGAGCTCGCGTGGCGCACCGCCGGAGCGACCGGGGCGACCGCGCGCCGGCGCGCCCTCGGCGCGCTCGGTCGGGCCGCCGCGGCGCTCGCGCCCCTCGGCGCCGGCGCGCTCCACTGCGTCGCCGTATACCGCCATCAGTACCGCTGGGACCCGGGCTCGTACCAGGATCCGGTGCTCGAGGGCACGATGCCGCCGCTGTGGAAGAAGCTCGCGCTCTTCCCCACGAACGTGAACGGCGTGCACGCGGACTTCACCGACGCCGTGCTCGCGGGCGGGGCGGTGGCGCTGCTCGTCGCGATCGCCTGGCGCGCTCGGCGCGACCGCCGCGCAGGGATCGCCCCGGCCGGATCGCGCGCGCCCGTGCTGCCGCTGCTCGTGGCGGGGGCGCTCTACTTCGCCGTGCCCACGGTGTGGATCGGGACGCATGTCATCTACCCGCGCCTCGCGCAGCTCGTGCTGCTCACGGCGATCGTCGCCGCGCCGCGCGTGGCGTCGCCGGCGAGGTTCGAGCGCCTCGCGCTCGCGCTGGCCGTCGTCGCGGGCGTGAACCTGTGCGCCCACGCCTGGGCCTTCGCCCGCGAGACGGACGCCGCGTCCCGTGTCGTCGATCGGCTCCCGCCCGGGCGCAACGTGACGGCCGTCGTGCACGACACGGGGACGTTCTCGTTCCGCACCCACTCGCTCCTCCACCTCGCCGCCTACTACGTCGCGAGGAACGAGGGCGAGTACGCCTTCAACTTCGCGCGCTACGCGTCGCTGCCGCTCGGGTTCCGCGCGGGCTCGCAGCCGGCGTGGCCGCTCCGCGGCTGGGAGTTCGCCCCGCTCGACTACGATCCGCGCTGCGGGTACGCGCGGTACTACGACGTCGTCCTGGTCGTCGCGCCCGTCGGCCAGGAGGACGCCAGCGAGGCCGCGATCCGGCGCCTCGTCTTCCGCGAGGACGCGGAGCGCCCGCGCCTGCTGGCGCGCGAGGGGCGCTTCTGGGGTTTCGACACGGCGGGGCTCCCCGCCAACGCCAACCCCTGAGCGCGGGTCAGCCGCCGCGCAGCCGCCGGTGCTCGCGGTAGGCCGCGATCGTCGCGCTCACCTGGTGGAGCGCCCACGCCACGACGAGCGCGTCGTCCGTCCAGCCGACACCGACCAGCACGTCGGGTAGCACGTCCGTCGGCACGACGAAGTAGGCGAGCGCGGCGATGACGGCGCGCTTCGCCGGCCAAGGCACGACGAACTCCGGATCACGGAGGAGCGCGCCGAGCGTCTGCACCTGCTCGGCGAGCGCTCGCGGCGCGCTCCCCTCGAGCGCCGCGCGGCGGACTCGCGCGAGGGTCGCCTGGACGCGGCCGAGGACGGCGCGCTCGCCGCCCACCGCGCGCACGGCCGACTCGACGGCGGCGGGGAACGGCGGCGAGCTCATCGCGGCGCAGCATGCCTCGGATCGAGGACCGTCGCCACGGGGCCCCGGGCCCCGAACGACCCGCGCTCGAGCTCCTCCACCGCCGGGTGCGACGGATCGAGCAGGCGCAGCTCGTCGAGGAGGGCGCGACCGGACTCGCGATCGCCGAGCTCCACGAGCGTGACGATCTGGTCCCGCAGTCGCGACGCGATCACGTGCTCGGTCGCCCGGTCGCGGTGGCGCGGGTGGCGCACGGCCGCGACCGCGCGGCGCCACGTCGCGCGGACGCCGGCGAGCGACGTGGTCCGATCGGAGCGGCCGAGCGCGTGCGCGCGCAGCTCGAGCCAGGCGCCGTGCGGGACGAGGTGGTCGACGAGGCGGGGGTCGAGGTCGGGATCGCGCTCGACCAGGAGCGGGCGCGCGTCGGCGAGCGAAGAGAGCGCGTGCTCGGTCGTGCGCCCCTGCACCGCGTAGTCACGGATCAACGGGGCCAGGAGCGGCTCGGCCTCGACGAGGCGCCGCGCGACGCTCCCGCGGTGGAGGAGCGGGACCGGGACGACCACGACGTCGGGTCGGGCGCCGTGCGCTGCGCGGGCCGCCCACAGCCGCCACGCGAGCGGCTCCGAGCGGACCAGGATGATCGCGCGCGGGGGCGCGCCGCCGAGCGCCTCCTCGGTGAAGGCGTCGGCGCCGCGCTGCTCCCGTCGGTCGGCGGCGTAGCTGGCGTCCTCCGCCGTGACGAGCACGAGCGTGAAGGTGAAGACGACGAGCAGCACGCTCGCGGGCTGCGCCAACGGGACGCGTACCCGGAGCAGCGCGAGCACGGCGCGGTGGACGCCGGCTGCCGCGAGGACGCCGAGCGCCGCCAAGGCCAGGAGCCGGGGCGCGGCGAACGGATCGTGGATGAGCAGGCCGCCGCGGACGGCCGGCGACACCGCGTCGAACGACACGAGCAACGTCAGGGGGAGGATCGCCGGGCGGCTCGCGCGGTGAAACAGGCCGATCGCCGCGCCAGCAGCCGCGAGCGCCAGAGAGACGATGCCCACGTCCCCGACCCACAGGCCCAGCGCGCTCGCGGGGCTCGGGCCGTCGCGCTCGAGGCGCACGTCCGCCAGGTCGACGCCGAGGTCGACGAAGGCGCGCCCGGAGAGCGGGCGGAGCCAGGCGGGCGCGAGCAGCAGCAGCGCTGTCGCAGCGCTCCCGGCCGCGAGCCAGCCGAGCTCGCGCCGCGTCGGCGCGCTGCCCAGCGCCACCCCGCGCGCGGCCAGCGCCAACAGGACCGCGACCCCGGCGGCCCGGCTCTCGAGCGCCGCCGCGGCGAGCAGCGCGCCCTGGGCTCCCCAGAGGCGCGCGTCCGAGCCGCGGACGGGCCCGAGATCGATCGCGAGCAGGCAGAGCGCCGCGGCGATCGTCGCGCCGCCGGCGATGGTGCCGTGCAGCTGCCAAGGCGACGCGAGCACCGCCAGCAGCGCGCCGGCGAGCGCGAGCGGCGGGGTGAGGCGCGGCGTCGTCCCGGCGGCGGCGAGCGCGCGGCGCGCGAGTCGATAGGTGAGCAGCCCCGCGAGCCCGACGGCGATCGCCGCGGGCAGCGCGACCCGGAGCACCCGCCCGCCCAAGGGGAGCAGCGACGCGACCGCGCCGAGCGCCAGCGAGAGGCTGCCGTCCGCCCCGACCGGCACGAGGCCGAGGGAGCGCACGAGCGCCAGGTCGCCGGCCCACTGCGCGCCCGGTGTCGCCCGGCCCAGGGTGACGAGGAGCGGCACCGCCAACGCGGTCGCGGCGCCCACCGAGTCCAGCCAGTGGCGTCCGGCGGGGTGGGTCGCGGGGGCGCCCGCGTCGTGCGCCGCACGGACGTCGGGGGCGCGGGGCATCGGGGTCTCGATCGCACGGCGGGCCCGCCTCGGCCCAGTTTTCCGCCGCCCGCGGCGCTCCGAGGGGCGGGCGGTGCTAGAAGGCCGCGGCCCGGCGCCGCCCTCGAGGACGCGGGCGAGGAAACACGATGGCCCGCTTCATCGACGAGCTCAAGCGAACCCACGACTGCGGAGCGCTCCGCCCGGAGCACGTCGGCGCGGAGGTGGTGCTCTTCGGCTGGGTACAGAGCCGCCGCGACCACGGCAGCCTCGTCTTCGTCGACCTGCGTGACCGCGCCGGGCTCACCCAGATCGTCTTCGACCCGGACGTGGGACCGGAGGCGCACCGGCTGGCCGAGGGGATGCGGTCCGAGTGGGTGGTCGGGGTGCGCGGGCGGGTGCGCAGCCGGGGCGAGCAGTTCAGCAAGAAGGAAGGGAAGATGGTCTCGGCGGCGAACCCGGCGCTCGCCACCGGCGCGATCGAGGTCGAGGTGCTGGAGGCGACCGTCTTCAACCGCGCGGAGACGCCGCCGTTCGAGATCGCCGACGAGCTCGACACGCGCGAGGAGATTCGCCTCGAGCACCGCTACCTCGACCTCCGGCGCGCGCCGCTGCAGCGCGCGCTGCGCCTCCGCCACACCGTCAACCAGGCCGTCCGGTCGTACCTCTCGGGGCACGGGTGTCTCGAGCTCGAGACGCCGGTCCTCGTGAAGTACACCCCCGGCGGCGCGAGGAACTTCCTCGTCCCCTCGCGGCTCCACAGCGGCAAGTTCTATGCGCTCGCGGAGAGCCCGCAGCTCTTCAAGCAGCTCTTCATGGTGGCCGGGTTCGAGCGCTACTTCCAGATTGTCCGCTGCTTCCGGGACGAGGCGCTCCGGCTGGATCGGCAGCCGGAGTTCACGCAGATCGACATCGAGCTGAGCTTCGTCAACCAGGACGACGTGTTCGCGCTGGTCGAGGGCCTGGTGTTCGAGATCTGGCGCGCGGGCCTCGGGATCGATCTGCGGGAGCTCTACCCGGAGGGTCGCTTCCCGCGCATGGGGTTCGACGACTCCATGCGGGACTACGGCAACGACAAGCCCGACCTCCGCTTCGGGATGAAGCACGTCGACCTCACGGAGCTCGTCGTCGAGCACGGGGGCGGCGGCGTAGCGTTCTGGGAGCCGCTCGCCGAGAAGTTCCGGAGCGGCGCCTACCGCCGCGACCTCCCGCCCGAGATCGTCAAGGCGCTGGTCGTCCCGGCGAGCGCTGCCCTCTCCCGCGCCGACACCGACAAGCTCGAGCAGCTCGCGCGCAGCATGGGGGCCGCCGGCCTCGCGCGCGCCAAGGTCTCCGCGGACGGCAGCTGGACCCAGTCCCCGCTCGCCAAGACGATCACCCCGGAGCTCCGCCTGGCGATCAACCAGGCCGTCGGCGCGGGGGACGGGGATCTCGTGCTCTTCCAGAGCGGCAAGGCGAGCACGGTCCACACGGTGTTGGCGAACCTGCGCGTGCACCTCGGGAAGAAGCTCGGGCTCATCCCGGAGGTCGGGCACGGCGGGAGGTGGAGCTTCCTCTGGGTCGTCGATCCGCCGCTCTTCGAGTGGGACGACGAGGCCGCGCGTTGGGCCCCGGCGCACCACGCCTTCACCCGTCCCCACGACGAGCACGTGGAGCTCGTGGAGTCCGATCCGGGCAAGGTGCTGTGTCACCGCTACGATCTCGTGCTGAACGGCTTCGAGATCGCGGGGGGGAGCATCCGCCTGCACGACCCCGAGGTGCAGGAGAAGGTGTTCTCGGCGCTCGGGATCGCGGAGGAGGAGGCGCGGGAGAAGTTCGGCTTCCTGCTCTCCGCGCTGCGCTTCGGCGCTCCGCCGCACGGCGGGATCGCGCTCGGCATGGATCGGCTGGCGATGCTCCTCGCCGGGACGGACAGCATCCGGGACGTGATCGCCTTCCCGAAGACACAGAAGGGCACCGATCTGATGAGTGGCGCGCCGGGTGGCGTCGGCCCCGAGCAGCTGAGCGAGCTCCACGTCCGCGTGGTCGCCGAGGAGTGAGCCACCGGGACAGGCCGGGCGCGGATCGTGTACGATCGCGGGTGATGGTCGCCGCTCGCTCCTCGTCGCGTCCCCACGCCGCCGCGATCCCGGCGGTGTGCACCGCGCTGCTCGCCGGCTGCGCCGTCTACCACCCCCCCGCCCCGAACGCGCCGCTCCTGGCGAGCGCCGGCCACACGGATCTCTCCCTCCAGCTCGGCACCCCGGGGATCGACTTCGGCTTCGCGTCCGCGGTCTCCGACGCCGTGGCGGTCGCCGCGGCGGCGTCCTTCGACGACGACGACGGCGGCGGCGACGCCGAGGAGGACTCCTTCTGGCACGCGCACCAGTACGGAGAGCTGGCGCTCGGCACGTACGACCCGTACGGCACGCGGGGTCGTCTCGAGGTGTTCGGCGGGATGGGCTACGGGCGCTCGCGGGGCGACGACGAGCTGTTCGACGAGAGCCTGGACGGCAGCTCCAGCGGCGACTTCTCCGGGAGCTACCTCCGGCCCTTCGTGCAGCTCGACCTCGGGGCGGCGTACTCGGTGGTCGAGTTTGGCGGCGCGTTTCGCCTCGCGTGGGTGCGCTACCACTTCGACGAGGTGCGCGGCACACCGGGCTCGGCGGACGCCCAGAGCCTGCTCAGCGAGAACTTCTTCTTCACCCGCGTGGGTGGCCCCAACGTGAAGTTCGAGGCCACCGTCGGTATCGCGATCCAGATGATCGACTCCGGCGCCGCAGCGGACGCCTTCACGTGGATGCCGTTCCACTTCGGCATCGGCGTGCGCGGGAGCTTCGCCAAGCCCGAGCCTCCACCGCGAAAGCCCGAGCCGCCCCCGGCCGCGCCGCCGCCCGGCTACGCCTACCCGCCGCCTGGCTACGCCTACCCGCCGCCCGGCTACGCCTACCCGCCGCCCGGCTACGCCTACCCGCCGCCCGGCTACGCCTACCCGCCGCCGCCGAGCGCGCCGCCGCCGAGCGCGCCCCCACCGCCGCCGAGCGCGCCCCCGCCGAGCGCGCCCCCGCCGCCGAGCGCGCCCCCGCCGCCGCCGCCACCTCCACCGCCCGGAGCTCCTGGCGCTCCGCCCGCGCCCTCCGCGCCACCGCAGCGCTGATCCGCCCGGCGCCGCGCCCCACGCTGCGCTGCGTCGAAGGTCGTTCGCCGCGGCGCGCTTGCGAGCGAGGCCACCCTGGACGAAGCTATCCGTCCCCCAGCGATGGCCGAACGGGTTCTCGTCGTCGACGACAGTCCCACGCTTCGCAAGGTCGTCGCCGCGATCTTGTCGGCGCGTGCCTACGAGACCGTGCTCGCCGCAGACGGCGAGGCGGCGCTCGACGCGCTCGATCGCGAGCGGGTCGACCTCGTGCTGCTCGACTTCGTGATGCCGCGGATGAACGGCTACCAGTTCTGTCGCGAGCTGCGGTCCCGGCCGGCGCACAAGGACCTCCCGGTCGTGCTGATGAGCGCGAAGGGCGACAAGATCCGCGGCCAGTTCGTGCAGCAGACCGGCGCGATCGACGCGATCACCAAGCCGTTCGACGCGCGCGGCCTGGTCGCGGTCGTGGAGGGAGCGCTCACGCGCAAGCGGGACGGTCGGGCCCGGCCGGCGCCGGACGCCGCGGCGATGCTCGACGAGGACGCGATCCTCGACAGCCTCCGCCCGAGCGCCGCGGCGGCGCCCTCGAGCGGCAGCGCGGTCCGCGCGCTGGCCGCCGCGATCCACCGCACCGTGGTCCCGTCCCTCGTCGGGTCCCCCGGCGTGACCGCCTCCGAGTACGAGCTCGGGCGAGCGGTAGAGCACGCGATCACGGAGGAGAGCGCGGCGAGCATCGCGGACGCCGCGCGCGCGCTCCTCGGGGAGGACGTGGTCGAGGGGGACGCGCTCTCCGGGGACATCGCCGTCATCTCGATCGCCGAGGTGCTGCAGATGCTGCAGCTCCAGCGCCAGACGGGGACGCTCCGGGTGCGGGCACGGGATCGCGAGATCGCGCTGCACGTCCGCGAGGGGACGGTGGATCTCGCCAACGGGCGCGGGCTGCCGCCGGAGTTCCTCGTCGGGCGCTATCTGGTCGCCTCCGGCGCCATCGATCGCGGGGCGCTCGCGGCGGAGCTCGCCGCGCCCCGCGCCGGGCTGCTCGGCGAGCACCTGGTCGCGAAGGGGCTCGTCGAGGAGGCGGGCGTCCGCGCGGCGCTCGCGCAGCAGACGTCGGAGCTCATCTACGAGGTCGTGCGGTGGCAGAAGGGCCGCTTCCATTTCACGACGGCGGCGGCCCCCGAGTCGGCGGCGCGTGCCGCGCTCGGGCTGCCGCCGGCCGGGCTCGTGATGGAGGGGTTCCGGCGCGTCGACGAGTGGAGGCTCATCGAGGGGAGCTTCGACTTCGACGAGGTGCTGTACCGCGACGCGGCCGCGATCTCGCGAGTGGCGGACTCCCGCCTCACGCCGCAAGAGAAGGCGGTGCTCGCGGTGATCGACGGCGAGAAGACGATCCGCGAGATCGTCGACGAGGCCGCCGGGAGCTCGTTCGAGCTGTGCAAGATCCTCTACCAGTTCCTCAACTCGCGCCTCGTCCGCCGCCGCGCTGCGTGAGCCCGGGCGCGCGGCGAGGCGGCGGCGCGAGCGCCCAGGGTGCCGCGCCGCGATGAGCGCGTGCGAGCTCCGCCGGGCGACGGCCGCCGACGCCGGCCGCATCCTCGAGATCGCGCGGGCGTGTGGGCTCGTGATCGACGTGGAGGCCGAGCTGGCGCGCCCCCACGGTCGGCTGTGGGTCGGCGCCGCGCGGCCCGGCGAGGAGGTGGCGGCGGTGCTGTCCGCGTGGCGGGTCGCCGACGAGCTGCACGTGCTCGACCTGGGCACTGCCCCCGGCGCGCGGCGGCGGGGCCTGGCGGCCGCGCTCGTCGCCCGCGCGCTCGAGGAGGCCGCCAGCGAGGCCGCGGCGTGCGCGGTGCTCGAGGTGCGCGCGACGAACTCGGCCGCCCGCGCGCTCTACGCGAAGTTCGGCTTCACCGTGGCGCGCGAACGGTCGCGCTACTACGACGACGGCGAGGACGCGCTCGAGATGGTCCTGTGGTTCGATCCCCGCCCGCCGCACAGCGCTCCTGCCGAGGGAGCGCCGTGAGACCGGAGCGTCTCTCGTGTTCGGCGGAGGGGCGCGCGCTCGGGGCGCGAGTCCTCGCGGGTGTCGAGTGATGCGCGCGCGGGCCAGCCGGGTCGGGGGCGTGATCGCGCTGGCGGGCGCGGCGGCCGCGGGCGTGGGCTGCGCGGCCTGCGAGAGCTCGCCGAGCGGCCCGAGGGTCGAGCCCGCCACGAGCGCGCCGCCGAGCCCCAACGCGAGCATCCTCCCCGCGGCGCTCGGGAGCTCGCTCGCCGGCCCGCGCGTGGCGCTGGACGCCGGGCGACCGCCCGCGGAGCTCTCCGGGCGAGCCGTCGCCGACGCGGCCCCGCCGCCGACGCCGCTCACCGAAGGCGACGTGGGGCGCGACCGTGGCCCGCCGCGCGAGAGCACGTGGCTCACGCTCGCGCTCACGCTCGCGTGGAACGGCGAGGTCCCCGCCCCGCACGGCGCGGAGGTCTCGCGCGAGGGGTACCGCCGCGCGGCCGAGGCGACCCGGCACAAGGTCACCGTCGATCTGCTCCCGTCCGGCCGGATGCGGTGGGTCTTCATGTCCCCCACGTTCCCGCTCCCTGCGGGGACGGAGCTCCGCTCCCGCACCGAGCACTATGGGCACGTGCTCGTGTGGCCGGACGGGTCGGCGCAGCGAGTGGTGTCGCCCGGGGCGCTGCGCGCGGTGCTGTCCGAGCGCCGAGCGGACGTGATGCCGCTCGCGCCGCCGACAGTCGGTCCTCGCGCGGAGCGCGCGGCCGGCGCACAGCCCAGCGTGCGCCAGGTCGTCTCGACGGAGGTCGGCCAGCTCGACCTCGAGCAGACGCGCCTCGCCGGGGCGGGCGTCGCGGGGGCGCTCCTCTGCCGGCTGCTCCTCGAGCTGATCGGCGCCGATCCGTCGTCGGCGGTGTGCCAGGACGAGCTCACCCCGAGCCGAGCCCGCGTCGCCTCGCCGGGTGGCGGTGTGCTCGAGCTCGTGGTGGCGGGTGTCGAGCGGCGGACGGATGCGTCGGCGACCTCGCCGTTCTCGCGGCCGCTCACCGCGCCCGTCCGCCGCGGCGGGCTCCCTCCGGCGTCGGGAGAGATCCTCGACCGCCCCGCGCTCGCCGCGCTGCGCACGCGGGCCGTCGAGGGCGAGGTCGCGCTCGGCGCTCCCGCGGAGGGCGTGGTCGTCGTGAACCGGACCGACCTCGTCCAGTACGTGCTCCTCGACGGGCTCGCGGTCGCGTGGATCCCACCGCGGGGCGAGCGCCACCTCGTCGGCCTTCAGGCCGGCGTGTACGACCTGGCGCATCGGGATCTGCTCGGGATCGAGGTTGCTCCCCCGGCGCCGACGCGGATCCCCGCCAGGATCGTGATCGGCGACGCCGCGGACGCAGGCGCAGCGCCTCCGCCGTGACGATCGCGCGACCGCTCTGGCCGCCCGCGGCGGGCGCCCGCGGTCACCCCACCACGCCGTAGTCGCTCTCGTCGAAGACGACGTCGTCGACGCCCGCGGTCTGCATCGTGGCGCGGAGGGTCTCCGCCACGAGCTCCAGGACCTCGAGGCGGGTGGAGAGCCGGAGGAACTCGTCCTCGGGCACGGGCGCGAGCCGCGCGAGGCGCTCGTCGACCACGTCGCGCTCCTCCGGCGCGACGGCGAGCGTGCTCTCCGGCCCGTCGTGATCCGCTCCGCCCACGAGGGCGTCCCACGCCATCCCGACCGGGTTCACCGAGAACATCGCGGTCCGCCCCGCGATCCTCCAGGTGTGGGCGTCCGCCGAGGGGGTGATCCAGAAGGTATCCACGTGCACGCGGATCACCTCGCCGAAGTACGCGCCGACGGCCCGCGCGACGAGCGGCAACGTCTCCGGACGCTCCGCGATCGCCTCGCGGGACTCGAGCAGGTAGTGATCGACCAACGGCAAGGTCTCTCGTGTGAAGTCCGGAGGGACACCGACGCGCGCCGCGACCCACCCGACCGCCGCGGCCACCAGCTCGCCGATCTCCGCCGGCGGTGGGGCGACCGCCTGGTAGGCGAGGGGCCGCCGGTCGCTGGCGGGCGCTCGGTCGTCATCGGCGGCCAACGGGCGGACGCTAGCACCTGCCGCCGGCGCGGCGTGCCCCGGCGCGACGCCCCACCCGGACTCGGCGAGCGGGCCGGCAGGCGAGCGCGGCGATCCTCGCCGCGCGGCGCCCGCTCGGGACCGCTCGCGGCCCGAGCGGCCGATTTCCCGGGGGGCCCCGCGGGCGCGTGGTATCACTCCCGCGCCGCATGCGCATCGGCATCTTGAGCGACACCCACGCGAACTACGAGGCGCTGAGCGCCGTCGTCGATGCGTACTCGGCCGAGCGCATCGACGCGTACTATTGCCTGGGGGACACGGTCGGCTACGGGGGCTCACCGAACGAGTGCGCCGATGTCGTCCGCAAGCTCTGCACGGCGACCATCCTCGGCAACCACGACGCCGCCGTCGCCGGGCGGATGGACTACTCCTACTACTACGAGGCGGCGCGCCACGCGCTCGACGCCCACGCCCGCGTCCTCACACCCGAGAACATGGCGTGGCTGAAGGGCCTGCCCTACCAGATCGAGCTGCCGGAGTACGGGGTCGGGCTCTGCCACGGATCCCCGGTGCGGCTCGAGGAGTTCGAGTACATCTTCGCGCCGGAGCAGGCGCGCGAGTGCCTCCCGCTGTACGACCAGCTCGCCCACCTCACCCTGATCGGCCACTCGCACCTGTGCAAGGTGTTCGCCCTCACGCCGACGAGCGTGGAGGAGCTGCCGCCGATCGACTTCGAGCTCCAGCCCGGGCGCAAGTACATCTGCAGCGTCGGGTCCGTCGGGCAGCCGCGGGACTACGACAACCGCGCGAGCTACACCGTCTTCGACACGGACGAGAAGCGCTTCGAGTTCAAGCGCGTCGAGTACGACATCGAGACGGCCGCCGACAAGGTGCTCCGCGCGAAGCTCGAGCGTAACTTCGCGCACCGGCTGTTCATCGGCGTCTGAGCCGCGCCGGGGCCAACGAGCGCGCGTGGGCTTCCTCGAGCTCCTCCTGCTCTCGATCGGGCTGTCGCTGGACGCGGCGGCGATCTGCGTCGCGCTCGGCCTCGCCGCGCCGCGGATCCGCTGGGGGTTCGTCGTCGAGGCGGCGGTGTGGTTCGGCGGCGCGCACGTCGTGATGCCCATCGCCGGGTTCCTCGTCGGCCGGGGGCTCGGGCCGTGGCTCGCGGCCGTGGACCACTGGGTAGCGGCCGCCGTCCTCGGCGCCATCGGGCTGCGCATGCTCTACGCGGCGATCCGCGGAGGTGACGAGCGCCCGCCCCCGGCCAACCCGACGGCGCGCACGCTCCTCGCGCTCTCGCTCGCCGCGAGCGTCGACGCGGCGGCCGTCGGGGTGACGCTCCCGCTGCTCGACACCCCGCTCGCCCCCGCCGTGGCGACGATGGGCGCGACCGCCGCCCTGGCCGCCGCTGCCGGGCTCACGCTCGGGCGGCGGTTCGGTGGCGGGACGAGCCGAGGCTTCGAGATCGCTGGCGCGCTCGTGCTGTGCGCCCTCGCGGTGAAGGTCCTCGTCGAGCACCTCTCGCAGGGCGTCTGAGGCGCGGCGCCGGCGCGCGCGCGAGCGGCGCTCACGGCTCGAGGGACCACTCGGTGCCGAGCGGCCCGTCGCGCAGCGTGACACCGGCTGCGGAGAGCTCGTCGCGCAGCCGGTCCGAAGCGGTGAAGTCTCTCTGGCGGCGCGCCTCGTCGCGCGCGAGGACGCGGGCCGCCACGTCCGCCTCCCGAAGCCCGCGCCGGCTCAGGCGCCGCTGGCGAGTCCGTGCGGCGTACTCCTCGGCGGGCGCGCGGAGCAGGCCGAGATCGTCGGCGAGCCGACGGAGCGCGACGTGGGCGCTCCGCGCGACGACGGACGCCGCGCCGACGAAGCCCGCGTCCTTCCGGCGCTTCCAGGCGAGATCGGCCAGCTCGTTGCCGAGGCGGGCGATCTCCCCGAGCGACGCGAGCGCGACCGGCGTGTTCAGGTCGTCGTCGAGCGCTTCGTCCCCCGCCTTCGCGGCGGCGCTCACGGCGTCTCGCGTCGCGAGCAGCTCGGGGGGGAGCTTCGCGGGCACCGTCATCGCGCCGCCGAACGCGTCGCGGAGGCGCCGCTCGGCGGCGTACAGGTAGTCCACGCGCCGCTCGGCCTCGTCGACACCCGGGAACACCACGCGGCCGTCCGCCAGCTTCTCGGTGTCGAACTGCACGGGGCCGCGGTACTGCACGCCGAGGAGGAACGCGCGGAGCGCCTCCGGATCGTTGCGCTCCAGCACGTCGCTCACGGTGACGAAGTTGCCGAGCGACTTCGCCATCTTCTCTTTGTCGACGTTGACGAAGCCGTTGTGCAGCCAGTAGCTCGCCATCGCTCCGCAGCCGGGGTGCGCCGCTTCGCTCTGGGCGATCTCGTTCTCGTGGTGGGGGAAGACGAGATCCATGCCGCCCGCGTGGATGTCGAAGCCGAAGCCGAGGTGCTTCTCGCTCATCGCCGAGCACTCGATGTGCCAGCCCGGGCGGCCCCACCCCCAGGGGCTCTCCCAACCCCACTCGTCGCGGCCGGCGCCCTTCCACAGCGCGAAGTCCAGCGGGTCCCGCTTGGAGTCGTCCCGCTCGACGCGCGCGCCCGCCACGAGATCGTCGAGCTTGCGGCGCGAGAGGCGACCGTAGCCGGCGAAGCTCCGCACCGCGAAGTAGACGTCGTGGGTACCGCCCGGCATCTCGAGCTCGTACGCGTGCCCTTGCGCGATGAGCGCGGAGACGAGGGCGACGATCTCGGGGAGGTGCTGGCTCACGCGCGGCTCGACCTCCGGGTCGAGGCAGCCGAGCGCCCGCATCTGCTCCTGGTACACCCCGGCCATGCGCGCGGAGAGCTCGAGCGGCGCCTCGCCGCGCTCTCTCGCGCGCGCGAGGATCTTGTCGTCTACGTCGGTGACGTTGCGGACGTACGTCACCTGGTAGCCGTGGCGGCGGAGGCGCCGGACGAGCACGTCGGGGGCCAGCGCCGAGCGGGCGTGTCCGACATGCGGCGCGTCGTAGGTGGTCGGACCGCAGAGGTAGACGCGCGCGATCCCCGGCGCCCGCGGCTCGAATTCCCGGGTCTCCCGCGTCAGCGTGTCGTAGAGTCGCAGGCGGGCCATGGCGCGCCGCACGCTAGCACCGCGCCCGGCGATCCCGCGTCTCGGAGCGGCGCCCCGGTGGCCCGGTCCGGCGAGGTCGAGGGCGCTGTCGACGGCGCGGTTGACGGCGCGGTTGGTCGAAAGTAAGAAGTAGAACGTACGATGCAAATCCCCGCCAATGCGTTCGCGCCTCCGATGCCCGAGCTGGTGAAGATGGCGACCCTCGCGCGCCGCAGCAGCGTGCCCGCGGCGACCATCAAGCACTACATCCGCGAGGGGCTGCTCCCGCCGCCGGCCAAGCGCACCGGGCGCAACATGGCGTTCTACGACACCGCGCTCGTCGAGCGGATCCAGGTCATCAAGCGGCTGCAGCGAGATCACTTCCTCCCCCTCCGGGTGATCAAGGAGATGATCGAGGGCCGCGCCGAGGGCGCGGCCGACGCGACGGCCGCCGAGGCGATCGAGCGGACGCTGGCGCGCGTGGAGGCGAGCGGCCGGCGGTCGCGGGGTGAGCTCTTGGCGGCCGGCGTCTCCGGGCAGGTGCTCGACTGGCTCGGCGGGCTCGGGCTGGTCACGCCGCAGGGCGAGGGAGACGCCGCGACGTACGGCGGCGACGACCTCGAGCTGCTCCGCACGCTCGCGGCGTCCCGGCGCGCGGGGATCACCCCGGAGATGCTGGAGCCGGCGATCCTGGCCGACTACGCGCGGGCCCTGCGTGAGCTCGTGCGCACGGAGCTCGCGATGTTCCGGTCCGGGGTGCTGCCGCACGCGGGCAAGGAGCTGTCCTCGATCGCGGAGGCGGCGACGACGCTCTCCGAGCGGCTGGTCGTGCTCATCCGGCGCAAGCTGCTCCTCCCCACGTTGAAGCAGATGGTGAGCGAGTCGCAGCCCGCCGCTACGGCGGCGGCTCGGCGCGCTCGCCCGGGGGGGAAGCGGCCGTCGTCGCGCGCGCGAGCAGGCGGTTCGCCAGGCGCAGCATCAGCGGGCTCACGACGGACTGCAGGAGAGTGAGCCCCGTCACCCAGCTCAACGTGGCGGCGGCGACCGCCGCGCGCTGAGCCTCGGGGGGCCCGGCCGCGTGGTGGGCGAAGAGCTCGATGCAGAGGACGTCCCGCGTCCCTACGCCGACGGGCGTGAGCGGCAGCGTGACCGCCAGCAGGACGACCGGCACGTACGCGAGCGCGTCGCCGAGCGGCACCTCGACTCCGAACAAGCGGAGCGGCACCCAGACGCCCGCGAACTGCACCAGGACGTGCGGCACGCGCGTCGCGGTCGCGAGGAGCTGACCGCCGACGCCGAGCTCGAAGAGCGGCGCCAAGGCGGGGCGCTGCGCCAGCCAGCGCGGTCGCCACGCGAGCACGCCGAGATACCCTACCCCGGCGACGACCAGCGCGCCCACGACCGGCGCGAGCCAGGGTACGGCGCCCCCGGCGAGCGGCACCGCGACCACCCCGACCAGCACCACCGCGGCGAACGTCGTCGCGTAGACGATCAGGGTCACCCCCGCGACGCGGGCGAGGGACGCCCGATAGACCCGCGAGACGAAGAACGTGAGCCACCCCTGCCCGACGTGGTGGTTCAGCAGCGCCGGAAGGTACGACGCCGCCCGGATCACGAGGATCTCGCCGACGCGAACCGGCGCCAGCGTCCTCCGGTAGAGCCAGGTGGTCGCGACGGCGTCGGCCGCGAGCAGGGCGAAGTTGAACCCCACCACGAACCCGGCGAACGCCAGGTGGTTCGTGCCGGCGAGCGCGCGCTGGAACGCCTCGAGATCGAGCCGGGAGAGGACGAACCCGACGAGCGCCAGCGCCAGGCCGACGCTGAGCGCGGTGCGCCACGCCGGCGCGTCCGAGGCGCGGGGCGGGGCGGCCGGCGGCTCGGCCTCGGGGGGTACCCCCGCGGTCAGGCGCGGGCTCGGCTGGCTGGGCGCAGCCACGCGGGGGCCTCCTCGCTCCGCTCGCACCAATCGCACCATCGCTCCACGCCGAGCTCGAGGGGGACCTTCGGATCGTAGCCGAGCTCCGCGCGCGCGCGATCGACGCAGGCCGCGGTCACCGGCGACTCGCTGATGCCCAGCTCGACGACGCGGACGTGCGCCTCGACGCCGAGCGCGGCCGCCAGCAGCTCGATGAGCCGCCGCACCCGCACCGGCTCGCTGCGGCCCAGGTTGAAGGGGCCGAGCGCGCGCGTCCGCGCCGCCCAGCCGATCGCGCCGAGGACGCCGTCGACGATGTCGTCGACGAAGGTGAAGGCCCGCGCGGTCGCCTCGCCGTGCAGCCGGAGCTCGCGGCGCTCGAGCAGGGCCCGCGTGAACCCCGCGAACGCCATGTCCGGGCGCCCGCGCGGCCCGTACACCGTGAAGAACCGGAGGATCGCGGCCGGCTGGCCGTGCACGTGATGGTAGGCGTGCACCATCAGCTCGCTCGCCCGCTTGCTCGCGGCGTACGGGGAGAGGGGGCGATCCGCGGCGACGTCCTCCCGGAACGGCGGTTCGCTCGAGGCGCCGTACACGCTCGAGGTGGACGCGAACGCGATGGGGACGCCGCCCCGCCGCCGGCACGCCTCGAGGACGTGCAGGCCGCCCACCTCGTTCGTCATCACGTAGGCGAGCGGCTGCTCCACGCTCGCCCGGACGCCGGCGCGGGCGGCGAGGTGGACCACCGCCTCCGGCCGCGCGGTGTCGAACGCGCGTTCGACGGCGGCGGCGTCGGAGATGTCGGCCTCGATCAGGCGGTAGCGGGCGTTCGCCGACGCGGCCCGCACGTTGCGGCGCTTCTGCTCCGGGTCGTAGTAGTCGTCGAAGCTGTCGACGGTGAACACCTCGTCGCCCCGCGCGAGGAGCCGATCGGCCACGTGGGAGCCGATGAAGCCCGCTCCGCCGGTCACGAGTACGCGCATCTTCTTGCCGCCGCCGCTGAGGGCTTGCCGGGGCTCGTAGCACGAGGGTCGCAACGCGACGCGTCATCTCTATCGGCACTGGGTGCCTCGATTCGGCTTTCGTCCGTGACTCGACTCCTGTACGGTTCCCGCATGAATCGCGCGAGGTTCGGCCGCTGCGCGCTCGCCAGCCTGCTGATCGCCCGTGGAGCGGCCGCTGAGCCGGAGCCCTGGTCCGATCCGGACGGCCTCGGCGAGCCGGTGCGCCACGAGTTCGGGGAGACGGGCGTGTCCGCGGGCGCCGAGTACCGCGCCAACTGGCTCTACGTGAACCCCATCACGCTGAACGCCGAGCGGCTGCGCAAGCTCAGCGTGGCGGAGCACCGGATGCGGGTCGACTTCGCCGTCGATCACCTCGAGAAGCTGCGCGTCGTCACGAGCCTCGACTTCATCGATGGCGCCGTCTGGGGCGACAACGGGGTCTACGGCGGCAACCCATCGAAGAACGGCGGCACCCGCGTCGCCGCCACCTGGCCGAACGCCTCGCGGCTGAGCGTAGGCTACCTCGGGGAGGGAGACGACCTCGACCCGAACGCGTACGGCTACGTCTACGAGCCCGCGCCGTTCGTCGAGGTGCGCCGCCTGTACGGCGAGGTGACGACGGGTGTGGGCGTCTTCCGCATCGGCCGCCAGCCGACGACGGACGGCACCGCGCTGCTCGTCGCCTCCGGCGATGGGCGCGCGAACCGCTTCGGCTACTCCGGCGACGGCGACACCACCGACCGGATCCTCTTCGCGACCAAGCCGCTCGAGGGGCTGAAGCCCGACGCGGAGCGGGATCGCTCGCGCGATCGCGGGCTCTTCCTCATCGGGTTCTACGACTGGGCGGTGAACGACAGCGTCCACCTGTTCGGGGACAACCTGCAGGGCTCCGGATCGGCGGTCCGCTACCTGCTCCCGATGCCCGAGCGGCGGAGCCACCTCGAGCTCCAGGGGAACTACGCGCACCGCTGGGAGGGCGTGTACGACACGAACGTCAACATCTTCGGGCTGCGGGCCATGGCCCGGTTCGACCGCCTGCGGCTCGGCGCGGAGGGCGCGTGGGTGTACGGCGGCACCCGCGAGGTGAGCGAGGCGCTGGCGCTCGTGAACAACGACCCCATCGTTCGGCAGACGATCGATCAGTGGGGGGCGCGGGCGGTCGCCCGCTGGGACGAGCCGTCCTGGACGGCGTACCTCGAGTTCGACTTCGCGAGCAGCGATCGCAACCCGAACCCGGGCAGCGACCTCACGATGTTCAAGTTCGCGGAGGACGCCAACGTCGGCTTGCTCATGTTCGAGCGCGTCCTGCAGTACGCGAGCTGGCGATCGAGCGCGGCCGGCGTCACGCTGCTCCGTCGCCTGGGCGCGGTCACGTTCCCGAACGAGACGGTGAACACGCGGGGCGTCTTCACCAACGCGCTGGCCCTGTTCCCGCAGTTCGACGTGCGCCCGGCGGAGAACCTCCTGTTCCGCGCCGGCGTGCTCGCCGCCTGGGCGCCCATCGGGCTCGTGGACCCGAACGAGTCGCTGCAGAACCGCGACGGCATCGAGTACGAGGACGACCTCGTCAACTTCAACGAAGGCCGGCCGGGGAACTTCTACGGCGTCGAGCTCGACGGGCGGATCTCGTACACCTACCTCGAGCACTTCATCTTCGACTTCGAGAGCGCCATCCTGTTTCCGGGCGACGCGTTCCAGGACGAGAACGGCCGCGCGGCGCGCAGCGTGCTCTTCCAGGGCCGCACCACCTGGGTCTTCTGACTCCGAGTCCTTGGAGGTTCCGTGAAGCGACTCCGCACCGTAGCTCGCCGCATCGTGCTCGCCGCCGCTTGCTTGCTCCCCGTCGCCGTCCTCGACGGTTGCGAGGAGTTCGACGACGCGCCCAAGGCGTCGCTGGTCGGTGAGCAGCAGACTCGCATGACGACCGACCCCGCCGACCCGCTGGTCGTCGCGTTCTCGGAGCCGATCGTCGGCTCGAGCCTCCGGGTGAAGCTGCTCGAGCTCCGCCGCGGCGACCTCGACGGCGAGCTCGACCTGCCGGACGAGCAGGACCCCCCCGACCTCGAGCGGATGAAGGAGCGGACCCTCCTCGCCTACGACGGCGCCGCGCCGAGCGATCCCGCGCGTACCTACGGCGCCGCCTTCGCGCTCGCCCCGGACCGGCGGAGCTTCACCATCTCGCCGCAGCGCTACGATCCGGACTTCGACGAGGTGAAGGACCGCGACCTCGCCGTGGGCGCCGCGTACTTGGTGCTCGTCGAGCCCGGGCTGAGAGACGACGCCGGCAACGCGACCGTGCCGCGGACGTACATCCCGTTCACGTTCCCGCTCGCCGGGGGCGGCCCGACGACTCTCCCCTCCGGGTACTACTTCTTCCTGATGGATCTCGATCTGCTCGCGCAGCAGCTCCAGCTCTACGCCCACCTCGTCGTGGATCCGGCCACGGGCGACTGGCAGGGCATCTACACCGACGCCGACCGCTCCACCTCGCAGCGCCCCGGGTGCCCCGTCTGCCCCGCGGCGACGCCCGCCTGCCAGCTCCTCAACCCCGCCCTCGATCGCTGCGTGCTGGTGAGCGACAAGATGACGGCGCTCGAGCAGTTCTCGGACCACGTCCCCGTCCCCGAGCTGCCGGGTGGCTACATCTTCCGCGTCAACGGCTTCGCCCGCGACGAGGCGGACGGCACCATCGCGTTCGGCACGGCGCCCTTCGACATCGACATCCGCATCGGGTCCGGCGGGATCCGCATCCAGGCGACGCGCACCGTGATCACCGGATCGTTCCGCCGCGGGGTGGTCTCGGGGGTCGAGCGCTGGGTCGCCGTCGGGAGCGCGGCGGTCGACGCCGTCCTCATCAACGGCGTGCCGTCGGGTACGGCCGAGGGCACGCTGAGCGCGATCGATCTCACCACCCCGGAGGTCGAGGCGGTCGAGGGTCTCGGCGAGCCGATCCCGACGGTCGACTCCGACTACTGAGCGCCCCGGGCGACGCGCGGACTCGGGGCTGGGTGTCCCTGTACATCGCGGGCCGCTCGCGTATCCTCGGGCGGGTGACCACTCGGATGCGCACGCAGCGGCTGGATGAAGGGACCGGGTTCACCAGGAGCAAGACCTCGCCGTCCTCGCCGCCGCGGCCGCCGGAGCCCGCTGCGCGCCCGCCGGTCGAGGTGGAGCTGCGCGACATCCGCAACTCCGCGGCGCTCGCCCGCCACGGGCAACGCGCGTTCGAGATCTGGACGAAGAACCGCTCCTACGCGCTCGACGCCAAGTTCGAGTGCTGGGAGGTCGTCGACCTGGCGACCGGCGCCGCCGATCCCAACCACGCGTTCCTCGGGTGTCGGATGGTCGGCGGGCAGCGGCGCACGGAGACGGGCCGCACGCTGCTCTCCTTCCCGCTGCCCACGCCCGGGGCCGAGGCTGTCTTCCAGAAGTTCGACGCCAACGGCAAGATGAAGATGAGCATCACCTCGAAGGTGAAGCGCGTCATCGTCTACGTGCACGTGGTGCGGGTCGACGTCCCGGAGCAAGAGGCCGTCTGGGGCAAGATCACCCGAACCGGGCACTGACGCGCGGGCACGCGGCGTGACCGCCACGCGACGTTTGCGCGGCGCGTCGTCGTTTTCCTGACTTCCGTCGTCGGATCGGGCAGAGGAGATCCCCGTGGAACGGCGGAGCTGTCTCGCTGCCCTCGGGGCCGGCGGTGCCGCGCTGGTGGCGCCCGCGCCGGCGCTCGCGCTGCCCTCGGGGGTGAGGGCCCCCGTCCTCCGGCGGACGGTGGTGGAGGTCGGGCCGCGGCCGCACGAGCGGGCGGTGGTGTTGCTCCCGGTGTCGCGCGATCCGGCGCCTCGCTCTCCGCTCGTCGTGCTCCTCGCGGGGTACAAGCAGTCGATCGACCCGGGCTGGGCGCCCGAGGCGTGGCGCCGCGACTACGCCCTCGAGCGCACCGTCGCGCGGCTCCGCACGGCTCGGACGGCCGGAGATCGCCGGCGCTACTGGCTGGAGGACGCCCGCGTCGCCGAGCTCGATCGGGCGCTCGAGGTGCAGCCCTATCGTGGAGCGGTGTTCGTGTGCCCTGTCACGCCGCTCCCGTACTTCGCCAAGCCGGGGTTCGTGCCGGCGTGGGTCGACTGGTTGGCGGACGTGCTCCTGCCGGCCGTCCGTCGAGTGACCCCCGCTGCGCGCCGGCCGGGTGGTACCGGAGTCGGCGGCGTCTCGATGGGCGGTCGGCTCGCGCTCGAGGCGCTGGCGGCCCGTCCCGACGTGTTCGCGGCCGTGGGCGCGGCGCAAGCGGACCTCGACGCCGAGAGCGCGGCGCGGCTGGGCGCGCGGCTCGCCTCCCTCGGATCGGGTCGGTCGTCGCTGGTGCTGACGGCGATCGGCGATCGGAGCCGCGCCGAGAGCGAGGCCCTGGCGGGTGTCGCCTCGCGAGGGGGCGCGCGGTGCGAGCTGCGCACCTCGGCGGGGCCCCACACCTCGCGCTGGGTGGCCGAGCTCGGCGGGCTCGAGCTGCTCTTCTTCCTCGACCGCGCGCTCGGCCTCTACGACGCGTGAGCGTACGGCGCCGCCGCCCCCGCGCGGCCCGCTACCAGTACTTCTCGACCGTCACGTGGCCAGGCTTGCGGGCGCGGTGACGGTTGAGCCCGCGCTCCGCGAGGACGATCCCGAGCTCTTCGATCATCGCTGGGTTGCCACACAGCATCACGTGCGACCGATCGCTCGCCAGGCGGAGCCCGACCCGCTCCTCGAGCGCCCCGGACGCGACGGCCGCCGTGATGCGCCCGCCCAGCACCTCGGCGTCGCTCGCCTCGCGGCTCACGAGCGGAGCGTACGCGAGCTGCGGGGCCCGCGCGTCCGCGAGCGCGCACAGCTCGGCGCGGTGCGCGAGGTGGCTGCGCCAGCGGACGCCGTGGACGACCACCACGCGCTCGAAGCGCTCCCAGAGCACGCCCGACCGGAGCAGGGACAGGTAGGGGCCGAGGCCCGTGCCGGTCGCGATCAGCCAGAGGTCCTTCGCGGGGGGGAGCCAGCTCGCGGTGAAGAAGCCCTGGGCGCGGCGCTCGACGAGCACCCGGTCCCCGACCGCGAGCGCGCATAGCCTGGGAGAGAGCGCGCCGCCGTCGACGCAGGTGAGCAGGATCTCGGGCGGGGCGCCCGGCGCGGAGGCGAGCGAGTACGGGCGCCGGACGAGCCCCCCGTCGTCGACGCCGAGCGCGAGGTTCACGAACTGCCCCGGCTCGAACGGATCGAGGTTCGCCGAGAGCTCGAGCGTCACCAGCCCCGGCGCCCACTCGACGCGTCGGCTCACCGTCGCCTCCAAGAACCCACTCATGCGGACGCCTCCGCATAGTCCGCACCGCGCGGACTCGCCAGGGGGGAGGCTGCCTCCGAGCGAGGCCCGCTCAGAGCACCGCGACGAGCGTCTCCCCCGGCCGACGCCCGGTGCCGACGCTGACCGGGTCGACCACGACGAACCAGGTCCCCGGCCCGAGCGCGGCGGAGACCGACCGCCTCCCGTGGTAGCGGCAGGCGCTGCCCTCGGCCCGCCCCTCGAGGAGGGCGACGTCGGCCTCGGCCCCGCCTCGATCGAACCCGATCACCTCGACCCGCCGCGCCGTGGTGAGCGTGAGCCGGTAGACCCGCTCGCGCCCCGGGGCGGCTCGGGCTCCGGCGCAACCCGAGTAGTCGCGCAGCGCCCCCTCCGGGCCGTCCTGCTCGTCCACCACGTCGAAGAACGGGAGCGACGCGATGGGGTGCGGATCTCCGGCGTCGCCGGAGCCGGCCAGCGGGGGCAGCTCGGGATCGAGCGTGGCGGGCGCCGCGGTGAGCGCCTGCCGCGCCCGAGCGAGCGCCTGCACGGCCAGCAGGTTGCGCAGGTTGTACCCGCTCTTCAGGCCCTCCTCGCCGAGGTCGCAGGCGTCGCGGCCGCGGCGCCCCTGGTGGCTCGTCGGGTGGATGCCGTCCGGCCCGATCCCCTGGTGGGGCAGCGAGCGCAGCGCCTCGCCGAAGTCGACCAGAGGGACCCTCCGCGCCATCGCGGCGAGGCGGATCGCGGCGGAGTAGCGAGGCACCTCGCCGTTCGCGCGGGCGTCGTCCAGGCGGGGCGGCAGCGTGAAGAGGATGGGGATGGTCCCGCGCGCCCCGAGCCAGTCCACGATGTCCAGCAGGTGGTCGGAGAACGCGTGCAACGCGCCGATCTCGATGTCGTTGGTCCCGAACTGGACCAGCGCGAACCGTGGCCGCACGTCGGCGTGCTCCCGGGCGAGCGGCGGCGTGCTGCCGTGGAGCACCTGCCACGCGCTCCAGCCGATCGTCGCGGCCCAGGAGAGCCTCCGGTACGGGTCGACCCCGCGGGCGTTCCCGGCGCGGAAGTGCTCGATCGTCGCTCGTACTTCCCCTTGTGCGCCGAGCTCGAGCGGGTCGCGCGCGAAGCACCGCAGGAAGTCGCCGCTCGCCGTCAGGCTGTCGCCCACCTTCGCGAAGACGTCGCCCTGGAGCGACGGATCGCGCGCCGCGATGTCGGCGACGGACCGGGCCACGAGCGCGGTGACCGGGGAATGCACGGGCCCCGCCGGGTAGCGCGCCGTCCCTCGGGGCGCCGGCCCCCGAGCGTCGCGCGCCGTCACCGGAGGCGCCTCGGCCGCAGCCGAGCTCTCCGGCACCGGCGTGTCCACCCGGCCCGGCGCCGGTCGACTCGCGGGGTCCGGGCGCGTGCACGCTCCGACCAGCGCCAGCGCGATCGCCGCGCGCGCCGCCGCGCGTCCGACGGGGCCGGCGGCCACGCCCCGCTCGGGCGTGAGGGGTCTACGTCGCATCGGGGGTTCGACCCGGGCCAAGAGGTCCGGCTCCCCCGGAGTCTCCCCGCGGCCCGGCCCGCGGGCAAGGCGCGCGGCGCTCGCGGGACCGGTCGCCTGCGCGGCCGACCCCCCGAAAACTGGGCCACATGGCGCCAGGCGTGACACCGCGGGGCCATGGCTCGACCCACGGACAACCGGCGCCGCCTGGCGGTCGCGGTCGCGCTCGTCGCGGTCGCGCCTGCTGGCTGCGGCAACCGCACGAAGGACCCCGCGCTCAGCCGACCCGACGACGGCAAGGTGCCGGAGGTGCCGACGCCGGCCGCCGACGGTCCCCGGCTCGGCGCGATCGCCAACGCGACGCCCGTCCTCGAGCGACCCGCGCGGGGCGCCCCACAGATCGGTTACCTCCACGCCGGCGCGCGCGTTCCCCGCGCCGAGAAACCCTACTCCACTGACGGATGTCCCGGTGGGTGGTACCCCATCCGTCCGCGCGGGTTCGTGTGCCTCGACGACGGCGCGACGAACGACCTCGGGCACCCGACCCTCGCGGCCATGTCGCTCGCGCCGCGCCTCGATCAGCCGCTCCCGTACACCTACGCGCGGATCCGCCAGGAGACGCCGCTCTACGAGCGCGACCCGTCGCGTGACGACGGCGTGCGCGAGGTCGGCAAGCTGCCCGGCCGGAGCGCGCTCGCCGTGGTCGGCTCGTGGTCGGCCGCCGACGCGCAGGGACGGCCGCAGCGCCTGGCGCTCATGACGAACGGCCAGTTCGTCCGGGCCGCGGATCTCGAGCCGCTGACCGCGCCCACGTTCGCCGGGGTGGAGCTCGGCGCGGCGGCCGCGCTCCCCATCGCGTTCGTCGTCAAGCGCGGCGTGCGCGCCTGGAGCGTGGAGAAGGGCGAGGCCGACAAGCGCGAGCCCCTCGACTACCACGCGACGCTGAAGCTCACGGGCAAGTACCGGGAGGTGGACGGCCTCCGCTACTGGGCGCTCGACGACGGCCGCTTCGCGCGGCACCGCGACGTGACCGTCGTACGGGAGCGCAACGTGTGGCCCGACTTCGCCACCGGGGCGCGGCGCTGGGTCGACGTGAGCGTGGTGACGGGCACCCTCGTGCTCTACGAGGGCCGCAAGCCGGTGTTCGTCACGCTCTGCAGCGTGGGCCGAGACAAGCTCGGCGACCCGGCGACGACGGCCTCCACGGCGCTCGGAGCCCTCGAGGTGGTCGGCAAGCACGTCACCGCCGTCGGCGCCGACGCGAAGAAGATGGGCGACCCCTACGCCGCGTACGACGCCCCCTACGCGCTCGAGCTCGGGAACGGCCAGCTCCTCCACGGCGCCTACTGGCACGCGCGGTTCGGCATCGAGAACGGCCCGGGGAACATCCAGGTGTCGCCCTCGGACGCCGCGCGGCTCTTCGCGTGGGTCGGAGCCGAGGTCCCCGAGGGCTGGCACGGCGTCTCCGGCATCCCTGGCGGCGCCGACGGCGTCATCGTGCTGGTCCGAAAGTAGCGCTCGCCGCGGGTCCGGGTCGGGTCGGCGCGCTCCGCTAGGAGCCCCGCGCCGCCTCGGGCTATCTAGGCGCCGTGCTCTTCAACACGCTGGAGTACGCCGCGTTCTTCGGCGTGGTGCTGGTGTGCGTGTGGCTGCTCGTCGGGCGGCGCCGGGCGCCGCTCGTGCCGTGGGTCCTCTCCGCCGCGGCGATCGCGGGCACCGATCGCTCGCTCTCGAGCGCGGGGATCGTCGCCGCGTCCCTCGCGCTGAGCGTCGCGCTCAGCCGACTGGAGGACGACGCGTCGCTCCGCCGGCGCGCCAGCGCGAGCGTGGTCGTCAACGGGCTGGCGCTCGCGTTCGTCACCTGGCGCGCCGGGGGGAGCGGCCCGCTCGCGAAGGCCGTCGCCGCGCTCGGCGGGCCGGCGGGCGCCGCCTTTGGGTCGCTCGTCGGAGTGATCGCGGGCGCGCTCCTCGTGGTCCTCGTGCTGCGCGCGCCGAAGCCGCGGGTCGTCTTCCTCCTGCTCGCGAGCTACGTGTTCTACGCCTTCTGGGACTGGCGGTTCCTGCCGCTCATCTGGGGCTCGAGCACGCTCGACTGGTGGCTCGGTCGCCGCATCGGCCGCGAGCAAGAGCCGCTCCGGCGCCGCCGCTGGCTCGCGGTCACGGTGATCGCGAACCTCTCGGTGCTCGGGTTCTTCAAGTACTTCGATTTCGGGATCGAGAACGCCCGCGCGGTGCTCGCGTCGCTCGGCATGCATCCGCCCGAGATCGCGCTCCGGGTGGCGCTGCCGGTCGGCATCAGCTTCTTCACCTTCGAGTCGATGAGCTACGTCATCGATGTCTACCGGCGCGACCTCGAGCCCCACGACAGCTACCTCGAGTATCTGTGTTTCGTCGCCTTCTTCCCGCACCTCGTGGCGGGCCCCATCGTGCGGCCGAGGGACTTGCTCCCCCAGCTCGGCGGGCCCGCGCGCTTCAGCGCGCGCGAGGGCTCGGAGGGGCTCCTCCTCATCGCGGTCGGGCTGCTGAAGAAGGTCGCGCTCGGTGACTACCTGGCGCTCAATCTGGTGGACCGCGTCTTCGACGCGCCGTTCCACTACTCGGCGCTCGAGTGCTACGCGGCGGTGCTCGGCTACGCGCTGCAGATCTACACCGACTTCTCCGGGTACACCGACGTGGCGATCGGCTCCGCGCTGCTGCTCGGTGTGCGCATGCCGCTCAATTTCGACGCGCCGTACAAGGCCGTCGACATCCAGGACTTCTGGCGCAGGTGGCACATCTCGCTCTCCACCTGGCTCCGCGACTACCTCTACGTGCCGCTCGGCGGCAACCGCCGCGGGCGCGGACGCACCTACGTGAACCTGCTGCTGACGATGTTGCTCGGCGGGCTCTGGCACGGCGCGAACTGGACGTTCGTCGTCTGGGGAGGGCTCCACGGCGCGGCGCTCGCCGCCCACCGCTGGTGGCAGGAGCGGCGAGGGTCGCGCGCGCGCGCGGGCGGGAAGGCCGAGGCGCCGTCCGCGCCGCCAGCGCACCTGCCACCGCTAGCGCGTGCGGCGCTCGTGCTCCTCACGTTCCACTTCGTCTGTGCCGCCTGGATCTTCTTCCGTGCGCCCTCGTTCCGCCAGGCGTGGCTGATGTTCTCGCAGCTCGGCACGCTCACGACGTTTCACCCGAACCTGGGCGCCGGGGTGCTCTCGGCGATCGCCGTCGGGCTCGTCACGCACTGGGCACCGGAGACCTGGTATCGCAGGTTGCGGGACGCCTTCATCGGGCTCCCGGCCCCCGCGCAGGCGGTGGTGCTCTTCGGCGTGGCGGTCGCCCTCCGCCGCCTGGCGGCCGTCGAGAGCGTGCCGTTCGTGTACTTCCAGTTCTAACCACGGTGCGGGCGGGCGGCGCAGGCCGGCGCCGCGGGCCTCACTGCGGTGGGGCGGCGCTGGGTGCGGGGGCCGGAGCCGACGCCGACCCCGACGCTGGCGGAGGCGGCTCGGGAGCGATCGGGGGAGGCGGCTCCGGCTGCGCCTCTGCGGAAGGCGGAGGCACGGGCAGCGCGGGGGGCGCTGCAGGCGGCTGGTGCGCAGCCAGGTAGGTCGCCGGTGACTCCAGCGCGTACGTGGACCGATCGAAGCTCACCCGTGACTGCAGCTTCTCGAACGCGGGCAGGCGGCGAGCGAACGCCGGCGCGCGATTGGCGTAGCCGACGACCAGCAGCGCGGTGCGTTCCACGACCCACCGACCGGACCGCTCCGTCACCGGCCACATCGCCTCCGGGGGCTTCCTTCCGCGGCGCGCCATTCCTGCGACCTGGAGGTGGCCATACTTCGCGAGCACCACCGCGATCGTCAAGGACGGCGGAGCGCCAGGCGGGCTCGCCGCGTCGACCAGGCTCACGACCGCGCCGAGCGCGGGACGGCCGGCGAGCAGGAGCGGGGTGACCCGACCTGCCTCGGCTCGGAAGCGGCGTGGTTGCGGCGCGAGCGGCGAGAAGAACGCGCCGCGCGCGTAGTCCCCGCTCTGGGCGAGCGCGTCGACGTAGCCGGCCAGCAACACCTCGAGCGACTTGCCGGCCTCGGTGACGAGCAGGGGATGAGCCTTCACCCACAGGTCGCCGTCGTCGACGTCGCTCCGAAGGCGGAGATCGTAGGTGGGCTCCGGGGTGCTCTCGTCGTCGCCGATCTGCCCGTCCGAGTCGAAGTCGATGACTCGGTTGGTCACGTACTCACCGCCCGACTTGAGCGAGGGCTTGCCACGGGAGCCGGGCGCGATGTTGTCCACGCGCCACCCCGGCCCCACGAAGCTGCCCTGCTCCGCGGCGATCCGGACGCCGAACGCCGGGTACTCGACCCCGGCGCCGGTGAACTCGGGCCGTGGGGGCGCGCCGGCGCACGCGACGCCGACGACCACCGCGAGCGCGATCGAGGGAGGGAGATGGCGAGACTTGCTGGGGGTCCTCATCACGATCCTGCATCCCGGCCCTTAGAAGGCCGCGCCCACGAGCACCTCCGCCTCGAAGGCGACGCCCTCGGCGTCGAACTCGGCGCCGCCGGCGCCGCCCGTCACCGCCGCGTAGCTGAGACCCCCGCCGAGGCGAAGCAGGAATCCCCAGTTGAACTGATAACCGACGGTCGAGCCAAACGAGGCGAGGTTCGCGGTGGCCTTCTCGGTCGTGGTCTCGCTCGACCCCGAGGAGGGATTGAACTCGAACGTCGTGAACTGCTGCGACGCCGACAGGTACCGCAGCCGCGGCGAGATGTAGAGCCCATGCAGCGGTCGCTTCGGCATGGGGAAGATCATCGCTCCCAGGCCGCCGCCGCCGCCCTTCGTCTCGCCGCCGACGTAGACCATGCCCATCGGCATGAGCGCGAGATGGCTCGACACTCCGATCTGAACGTCGAACGCGACCGCGGAGTACAGGAGCGCAGCCGGGTTCACCCCGATCCCGACGGCGGTGCCTCCGCCGGGGGCGGCCGGCGGGGTGTACGGAGGGGCGTCGTCCACCGAACCCGATCCGGGGCCGTAGTCGTCCGCCCGCGCGGCCAGCGGCCAGAGCTGGACGGCGCCAGCGAGGGCAGCGACGGCGAGGCTACCCCCCCGGAAGCGCAACCGCCCGGGGCCCCCACGCGCCACGGCCCAACGCGGAGCGTCGGATGGCCTCATCCGCCCGTCGATCCCGCGGTCCATCACGCGAGCGTCAAGATACCGGTGCCCCGGAGCGTGGTCAACCCGGATCTGGGGTGCCTGGGCGGGGCGAAGGGCTCCAGCCAGTGGCCGGCAGAGCCGCGCGGCGGTGGACACCCCCCGGCGGTGGTGTCCCTCCCGGCGCGCCCTGACCCGGGCGGCGCCCTCGAGCTCGCTCGCCCTCGGGGCCGCCCGGCGCGGACCGACCGCCGCTCAGTGGCGCCGCACGTGGTAAGTGATCGTAGCGGAGCCGCAGGCGGCGACGTAGTTCAGCTCGGGGGTCTCGAACTCCACGTCGATGACGAACGTACACCCCCCGATCAGGTCGTTCGAGGACAGGTCTTCGTCCCAGACCTCGAACTCGACGTACGCGCCGAGCTCATCTGCGCGGGCCTGCGTAACGGGCTCGTCCCAGTAAGGGGAGAGCGTGTCCGACTTCGCGATCGTGGAGCTGCCGGGGGAATTCGGGGAACCCACGTACGCGGTGACGAACGCATCGGGAAGGCCGCCCGGGTAGTCCCACTCACTGCCGTCGGGCGCCTTCTCCGTCACGGTGCCGCTCACGATCACGAGATCCCAGCGGGAAGCCGAATCGACGGCGCAGCCTCCGGCCGCGCAGATGAACGAGGGCGCGCACCCCTGGCACGCGGCGCCCCAGGCACCGCACGCTGCCGTGGAGTCGCCGGGCAGGCAGGCGGTTCCCATGCAGCACCCTGCGCAGCTCATGGCGTCGCAGGTGGCGCCGCCACCGCCGCCGCCGGTGCCGGCGCCGCCGGTGCCCGCAGCGCTACCGGTCCCGGCAACGCCACCCGTGCCCGCGGCGCCGCCGGCCCCGCCTCCTCCTCCCGCGCCGCAGTCGCACGCGCCGAAGCCGGAGCCGTCGGGTGTGCACGCCTGGGCGCCCTGCGAACCTCCCGGGCAGGCGCACGCGCGCTGCTCGCCCGGCGCGCACGCGCCCACCGTGCCGCCACCGCCCGGCAGGGGCGAACCGTCGTCGGGGGCGCCGCACGCGGCCGGCACGAGCGCAGCGCCGAGCGCGGCGAGGATCGCCGACACGCGAGCCAGCCGCGAGGCGTGGCCACCCGGGCCGCCCGGCTCGAGCCTTCGTGCGTGAACGGGAAGGTTGGGGATCGATCGCTGCGAGTCGTGGGTCATGGGGTCCTCCAAGTGTCTCTCATAAAGGAACTTCAGGGTCTCGGCGGCTCGGCTGGCGGTGGTGCCAGGCGCTCCTTCGCCGCCGGGAGCGCTACGGGGAGGTGTCCAGCAAGCGCGCCGCGAACGCGCCCGGGGGTGCCACGGCGGGGAGCTCCTCGAGGGTGTGGAGCGCCCGGCTCAGGTGGCGCTCGACCTGGGCGTGTCGGAGGCGGCCCTCGCCGAGCGCGCGGAGCTGGTCGCGGAGGAGGACCAGGCAGGCGGATCCATTCGGATCCGGGTGGCGGAGCGCAGCGTCGACGAGGTCCGAGACGAGCAGGGGCAGGGTTTCCATCGCAGCCTTGCGGGGCGCTAACGGCTCAACCCGGGCGGGGACGCGTGGGCGCTGCGCGCAGGGTCGGCTGGGAAAGAGGAGTGAAATC
>JADLEQ010000083.1 GCA_020846005.1 Polyangiaceae bacterium | reverse complement strand
CCTCCGCGGGCACCCGCACGAGCTTCGCGCCGGGCAGCCCCTCCGGGCAGGTGTCTCCGAGCGGCCTCGGCGGCGCGTCCGCGCCCGCGTCGGTGGGCGACCCGCCGCCGGTGCCCGCCTTGCCTGCGGCGCCGCCGCCCTCAGGCACGGGCACCCACGCGCTCGGGGTCGCCACGAGACGGTCGCCGACCACCCGCTCGCGCACGGGGCCGGGGCGCGCGCCGGCTCCCGCCGCGCCGCCCGTCGCCGGCGGCGGCCCTTCGGGCGCAATCGAAGCGTGCTGGTCGCACGACCCGAGCGCGAGCACACTGGCGCACGCGAAGCCGGCCGCCAGGCGGCGGGTGTCCTTCGAACGGGGGCGGGATGGGTGGATCATGGGACTCCTCTCGGGGCATCGGGGAGGCGGACATCGTGGGGCTCGGCCGGGCCTTCGGCTGGAGCGCCGGTCGGGCGGTCAGAAGACGACGGCCCTGTGGTCTCCGGTCGCTCGGGCGTTCATCGCCGTGAAGTCGCTCTCGCTCGTGAGCCAGTAGAGTACTCCGGAGTCCGGGTGCTGGACGACGATGTCCGGCTCGGCGTCCCCGGTCATGTCGGAGACGGGGAAGACGCGCATCCGCGGGCGCTTCACGGTGCTGTTCGATACCGAGTAGGTACTCCCATTGGCGCACACACCGGACGGCGTGGTCTTGAACTTCAGCCAGCCGTCGGCTGTGTAGCCGTCGCCGCGGTAGATGGCGAGATCGGAGTAGAAGTCACCGTCTCGGTCGATTCCTGGGAGCGGCATGTCGAGCCCTCCTATCCCCCACTGGCACTCGAGCGGGCCTCCTTGACCGAAGGGGTCCCAGAAGATCGCCCAGTTCCCGGGCCCCGGGTCGAAGACGGCGAACGAACGGCGCCGTACCCAGATGCAGGCCGGGCACGTGCCGACGCGGACCGGACGGGTGACGCCGGAGAGCGGGAACGGCGCGGCCCGCTCGACCGTGCCAGCACCGCCCGGGTTCGGGATGTACCAGGCGGGAAGCGTCCGCGTGCGGAGGACACTGAAGAGCTCGACGGAGGCTCGGATCTGGAACTGTGCCTGACCGGGAACGTAGGCGGCGAGGTCGGTACGGTAGTCGTCGTCGTAGAACCCGGGCAGCGGGACGGAGCCTGGCCCCCCCACGGCGAAGCTCCCACCTAGCCCGCCGACGACGCGATCCCACGCGAAGACACCCGCCGCTGGGTCGTAGGTCGCGACGGTCGGCACGGACCACGACGCGTCGAGGTGCAGGCCCGGGAGCGGGACGTGCGCCCGCTGCCCGAAGGTCCGATATTGCGGGCTCACACACGTCGTGGACTCCGCTGGCGTCGCCGTGGGACACCAGCGCCAGATCCCGGTGGTGCTCGTCGGCTGGTTCCTGCCCACGCCTCCGCCGGGTTGGAAGAACGCCACGTCGGCTCGGCCATCTCCATCGTAATCTGCCGGCACCGGGATGTCGCCCAGATTCCCGAACGAGACTTGGAGGTACTGCGAGGTCGCGCTGAAGCCCCGAGTGCTGAGCAGCACGCGCACCGTCCCGGGTACGCCCGCCGACTGCGGCGGGATCCAGTACCCGAGGTCGCGCTTGTAGTCGCCGTCGAAGTCGAGCTCGAACACCGACTCGCGCATGTTCCAGGCACCGAGGTTCACGCGCCTGGGGCCGATCACCAGCCCCGGATCGTTGGTTGGTCGCAGGCTCTGGGGATACCCCGGGCCGACCGTCGTGTCGTAGCGGAGGTACTTCCGCGCGACCTCGATCTGGGAGTCGCTCAGCCCGATCGTCGTCGTGTTGCCCGTACGGTAGGACGTGACGTTGCCGCCCGGGCCTCCCGCGAAGCTGAACGCCAGCCCCTTGAGCGGCGCGTCGCCAGTCGTGTACGTCTCCGTCCTGCCCCCCGCCGTGAGCGTGCACGTCATGGTCCCGCTCTCGACACAGTTGCCTCCCTCGGTCGCTGGGTCCTCGATGAGGATCGCGCCGGTCGAGGGTGCGGCACCGCGGCTGTTGTAGAAGGTGTGGGGCGTGCTGGGCGTGCCCGGCGTGTAGATGAGGTCCCACCTGTCCTTCGACGTCCACGCCTGGTTGGTGGATGGGTCGACGTGGCGGAGCCAGTTGAACGGGTGGGTCGAGCCGAAGTAGTGCCCGAGCTCGTGGACGAGCTTGTACGGTTGATTGTAGGTCGCCAGGCTCGCGCCGTTGATGACCAGCCCGCGGCCGAGGTCCGGGAACTGCGACCAGTAGCCTCCCCCGCACGTCGTGTACTTCGGCACGAACATCGTGATCTCCTCGGCGCGGCTGTAGGCGGTGTCGACCGCGTGGTGCCATTGCCGGTTGTTGAGCCTGTGACCGGGGCTCCAGGCGCCTGTTGGAGTGCCGCTATAAGCGGACTGCAACTCGGAGCGGACGTTCAGCCACTCGTGTTCGACCGTCCCCGCCGAATTCCCATCGGGGCAGTTCTGCCTCATGTCCATCAAGCTCGGCATGTGGTACCGCTCCATCGCTCGGAGGGCGAACTGGATGCCCGCGGCCCGGAACGTGTCGTTCGCGGCCGCGATCGCGCGCATCGCGATGTAGTAGTCGATGTTCGCCGGGCACGCGCTGCACTGCCCCCCGGGGCACGCGGTGCAATCCATGGCTTCCACGACCCGGATTGGGATCAACCGCTCGATGCCGGGGTCACTCAGCGCTTCGCGCTGGTGCTCTACCCCCCCCCCCCGGCCCACCGGCCGACGCCCCCGTTTCGTCCGTCGCTGCGGCGCATGCAGCGAGGCCCACCAGCAGCGCGGGCCACGCAGCGCGCGTCACGCACCCGCCCAAACCGACCGCTCCCAGCTCCATGGCGCACGCCTAGCACGCGCCGGTCGAGCGCGCAAGCCGCCACCGTCGCAGAGCCTTGGCGCCAGCCTGGAGCCCGGCGCGCGGCGCCGCCCTCCTACCCCCGCCTCCCCCACACGAGCGCGTCGAGCGACCACCTGCCGCCCCCCGCCACCGCGAGCGCGAGCGCCGCGGCCGCGTAGGCCAGCGCGAGCTCCCGCCTCGCGAACGGATCGCCACCGTGCACCACGAACGCCGCGCCGAGCATCGTCAGGAGCACGGCGGCGGCCGCCGGGCGCGTGAGCAGGCCGAGCGCGACCAGCGCCCCGCCGGCGAGCTCCGAGAACGCGGCGAACGGTCCGAGCACCTCGGGCAGGGGGAAGAGCTGGGCCACCTTCGCGGTGAACCCGCCGAGGTCGGCGACCTTGCCCCACCCGTGCACCAGGGCGAGGGTACCGCCGAACGCGACGCGCAGGAGCGCGAGGGCGGCGCTGGGGGCTGGCTCGGTCGTGGTCGCCGCCAGGCGGGCGCGGAGGCTCATCCCCGGGATCTCGGCCGGCGCCCGGCGCGGGGCAACCGGCCGCCACAGGCCCCGGAGGCGCCGGCTTGCCCCGAGCCGGGGCGTGGGGTAGAGACCGCGCCCCGTTCGGCTCAGGAGTCCCATGGCCCGCGTCACCGTCGAAGACTGCCTCGATCAGGAAGAGAACCGCTTCGCGCTCGTCGTGCTGGCGGCGGGTCGGACGCGCCAGCTCATGAAGTCCGCGCCGTCGCTCGTGCCCTCGACGAACAAGCCCGCGGTCACGAGCCTGCGCGAGATCGCCGCGGGCAAGGTGCGCTTCCACCGCGAGACGCGCGAGGCGATCCTCGAGTACATCCAGGAGACCGCCCGGCCCTGAGCGCTCGCGGAGGGCGGAGGGGCGATCGCGCGACGCGCGATCCGAGCGGAGGTGAGGGTCCGGCCCGTCGCGGCCGCACGGCACGAGCGGAGCCGCTCTCCCTCGCGACGCTCGGCGCGGCGGGGGACTACGGCGCGCTCGGACACTACGCGGACACCGCGTACTACGACCACACGTACCGCGAGCGGCGACACGACGTAGACCACTACGTGCGCCTCGCGCGAGAGGCGCGCGCGGCGGGCCCCGTGCTGGAGTACGGCGCGGGCACCGGTCGAGTCACGCTGCCGATGGCGCGCGCGGGCGCGCGGGTGACGGGCATCGACCTCGCGCGGACCATGCTCGACACCCACGAGGCGCGCCTCGAGCGCGAGCCGCCCCAGGTGCGCGCGCGAGTCCGGCTCGTCCACGGGGACATGCGCTCGGTGCGGCTCGGCGAGCGGTTCGCGCTCGTCGTGGCGCCGTTCAACGTGATGCTGCACCTCTACACGAACGACGATCTCCTGGAGTTCCTCGCCCGCGTGGGCGAGCACCTCGCGCCGGGGGGGCGCTTCGCGTTCGATGTGTCGGTGCCGAAGGGCGAGGAGCTCTCGCGCGACCCGGAGCGTCGCTTCGGCGCCCCGCGCTTCCGCCACCCGGCGACCGGCGTGCTCACCCGGTACACCGAGCGCTTCGAGTACGATCCGATCCGGCAGCTCCTCCTCGTGTGGATGGAGTTCCTCCCGGAGGGCGGCGACCCGGTCGTCGTGCCGCTCACCCACCGGCAGATTTTCCCGCAGGAGCTGCTCGCGCTGCTCGACCGCGCGGGCTTCGCCGAGGTGGAGCTGACCAGCGACTTCAGCCGCGCGCCGCCCGACGCGTCGACCGACTCGCTGGTCGTGAGCTGCCAGGTCCGGTGAGGGCGGGCGAGCCCCGCGCCGCTATCCCCCCGCCTTCGCCGCCGCCACGGCGGCCTCCACGGCCGTCGCGCACCGCTGCGCCGCGGGGCCCTCTCCGAGGCCGAAAAAATACTCACCGGGGCGACCTACATGGCCGGGGAACCCGCTCAGGGTGATCCCTTCGCTGGCGCCGGGCACGCGCGCGGCCAGGTGTGCGGGGAGCGCGCTCCCGCGGCGAACGGACGCCTGGAGGAGGGGCAACGACATCGCGACGCTACCCCGGGCCTTCCCGGTGGTGGCGAGGACGACATGCGTCGGGTGGAGGACGAGCACCGAGTCGTGCTCGGCGTCCGGATCGGCGGGGTTCGCGCGGCGCCCGAGCAGCTTGCCGAAGAAGCCGGCCGCCTCCGGGTTCTCGCTGTGCGTGTGCCAGGCGCGGCAGCGCGCCGGATCGAGCGTGAGCTGGTGGTCCGCGCAGTGGCGCGCCAGCGCCTCCGCCACCGCCGGGGGCGCGGACGCGAGCGGGATCTCGCGGGTCGTCCTTCGGTACACGTGGGGACTCTACCCCAGGCGCCCGGCGGAGCGGGTGGCGTGAGCCCGGCGGGCCCGCCCGTCCGCCTCGCCGCCGAGGTGCCGCGGGCCTTGTGGCCCCACGCGGAGGGCTTACCTTCCCCGATCGCATGGCGGACCTGTACGAAGAGCTGGGGGTGCCGCGCACGGCGACCCAGGACGAGATCAAGAAGGCCTACAAGAAGCTCGCGGCCAAGCTGCACCCCGACCGCAACCCCGGCGACAAGCGCGCGGAGGCGCGCTTCAAGGCGGTGAACCGCGCCCACCAGGTGCTGGCGGACGAGGCCAAGCGCAAGCTCTACGACGAGTTCGGCGAGGACGGCCTGCGCGAGGGCTTCGATCCGGACCTCCTGAGGCGCGCCCGCCGGGGCGGCGGGGGCGGCCGGTCGCGCGGTCGCGCGGCGTCGTTCGACTTCGAGGATCTGCTCCGCCAGCGCGCCGCGCGGGGCGGGAACGGCGGCGGGTTCGGCGATCTCTTCGGTGACCTCTTCGGCGGAGCGCGCGGGCCGGCGGGTGGCAGCGACGTCGCGAGCGAGGTGACGGTCGACTTCGTCTCCGCGATCCGCGGGGCGACGCTCGAGCTCCGGCTCCAGGACGGCAGCGATCCGATCCAGGTGCGCGTTCCCCCGGGCGCCGGCGAGGGGGACCGGATCCGGCTCAAGGGGCATGGGGCTCCTGGCGCGGCGGGCGGCCCGCCGGGGGATCTGCTGGTGACGATCCACGTCACGCCGCACCCGCACTACGAGCGCGACGGGCTCGACCTCTCCGTCGAGGTGCCGATCACCGTCGGTGAGGCGTGGCGAGGCGCCAAGATCCGCGTCCCGACCCCGGAGGGCGAGGTCACGTTGGTGGTGCCGGAGCGCGCGCAGAGCGGGCAGCGCGTGCGGCTGAAGGGCAAGGGCGTGCGGCGCAAGTCGCAGGTGGGCGATCTCTACGTGCGCTTCCTCGTGCAGCTCCCGGCCGCCCACGGCGACGCCCTCGACCGCGCGATCGACACGCTGGAGCAGGCCTGGGCGAGCGACGTCCGGGCGGATCTGCGCCTCTGAGCCGGTCTCCGGCCGCTCGCGTGGGCGGGCGCGCCCGCGCCCGCCGCGGCAGCGCGCGAGTCGACGCCGCCAGCGTCAGTCGCGGCTCGGCTCGGCGACGGCGGGCGGCGACGGCGTCGGGAGCTGGGCGCTCGCGCGCGGGCGGCGGGACGACTCCGCCCGCCCGGGGACGACGCGGCCGTCGTCGTCGTAACGATCGAGCTCGGCGACCACCTTGCGCAGCGTCGCCTGCTTCTCGTGGAACGGGAGGAAGCTCGACTTGAAGCCGGCCACGACCAGGCTCTTCACGTCCCGGAACGGAACCCCCATCCGGGTATGTACGAGGTGGAGCTCCCGGCTGACGGTGGTGTCCGTGATGAGGCGGTTGTCGGTGTTGATGGTGACGCGGACGCCGAGGTCGAAGTAGAGCTGGAGGGGGTGGCTCGCGAGATCCTTCACCGCACCCGTCTGCACGTTGCTCGACGGGCAACACTCGAGGGGGATGCGGTGGTCGTTCACGTAGTGGAGGAGATCGCCGTTCTCGCGGAGCCGGCAGCCGTGCCCGATCCGGTGCGCGCCGCAGATGTGGATCGCCTGCGCGATCGACTCGGGGCCATACGCTTCCCCGGCGTGGATCGTGCAGTTGATGTTGTTGTCCCGCACGAGCTGGAAGGCCTCGCGGTGCGCCTTGGCGGGGTGGTCGTACTCGGCGCCCGCCAGGTCGAAGCCGACGACGCCGCGGCCCTTGTAGGCGACGGCGAGCTCGGCCATCTCGTAGCTCGACGCGGGCGAGATGTTCCGGATGCCGCACACGATGACGTTCGCCTTGATGCCGAAGCGTTCGCGCGCCCGGCGCAGCCCCTCGAGCACCGCCTCGACGACGCGCGTGAGCTTGAGCCCACGCCGCGTGTGCAGCATCGGCGCGTAGCGGACCTCCATGTAGCGGACGTTCTCGCGGTGGGCGTCCTCCGCGAGCTCGAAGGCGATGCGCTCGAGCGCCTCCTCTGTCTGCATCACGCGTAGCGTGATGTCGAAGCCGCGCAGGTACTCGACGAGCGAGCCGAAGTGACGACCGCAGCCGATCACCTCCCGCAGCTCCTCCGGCGTGCTGGCGGGGAGCTCGACGCCATCCTCCCGCGCGAGCGCGAGGATCGTCTCCAGGCGGAGCGAGCCGTCGAGGTGGACATGGAGATCCGTCTTGGGCAGCGCCTCGAAGACCTCGAGCGGTACGAGCTCACCCTGCCCCGCAGCGCGCGCGTTCGCCGTGTCGTCCATGCCCGAAGCTACCACGCGCTCGTGGCGAGGGGGGCGGCGCGGCGGCGGCCCGCGAACACGAGCCCCAGGCCCGCGCCGAGGACGAGCAGCGCGAACGGCGCCGCCGCGACGCCGCTCGAGCTGCTCGGCCGCGCGGCGACCTCGAGCGCGTCACGGAACGCTTCGTCCGGCTGCGCGCCGACGAGCCTCCGCTCCCCGACGTACGTGGTGGGCAGACCGAGGAGGCCCGCGTCGAGCAGGAGCTTGCGGTCGGCGTCGATCCGCTCGTCCGTCGCCGGGTCGACGAGGCACGCGTCGTAGCGGGCGGCGTCGACGCCGAGGCGGAGCGCGATCGCGCGGTGGTTGGCGGGCGTGAGCGACTCGGCCTCGAAGAGGGCGTCGGCCATCGGCTCGCCCTTGCCCTGGGCCTCGGCGCACAGCGCGGCGCGGGCCGCCGGTCGCGCGCCGGGGTGCGAGTCGAGCGGGAAGTGGCGCCGCTGGAAGTGCACGTCCTCGCGACCCGCGAGCAGCGCCTTCAGCCGCGGGTGGAGGCGGCGGCAGAAGGGGCACTGGAAGTCCGCGAACTCGACCACGTTGACCTTGCCCGGCACGTGCACCGCTAGGATGCCGGGCGGGAGCTCCGGCTCGGGCTTCCACCGCGCCCAGAGGAGCGGCGCGCCGGCGAGGAGCGCAGCGAGGCCGACCCAGGCCCAGCCGGCCAGCGGATCGCGCGGCGGCTCGGTCGCTGGCCCGGGGGCGAGCGCGACGGCGGCCGCGACGATCCCGGCCACGTCGACGACCGCGCACATCCAACACACCTCACCGATGACGAACACCTGAACGGCGAGCAGCCCGAGCCCGGCCAGCCCCCCGATCGCCGCCACGAGCGGGAGGGCTCCGCGCGGCAGCGCGCGAGCGGGCGCCAGCGACAAGGCGAACAGCGCCCCGAACCCGGTCAGGCCGAGCGCCGGGACGGGCACGTGCGTCCCGGCGAACGCCAGGTACCCGAACCCGCTCCGCCGCACCGCGCCGCACCCGGAGGTCGGCGAGCAGAACGCGGGATCGATCGCGAGGTAGTCGGCGAGCAGCGCGGCGCTGAACGCGAGCGCGACCAGGACGACGACACGAAGCGCGAGGAGCCGAGGGGTCGGGCGCACGCGCGCGCACGATAGCGCGCCTCCGCCCGGACGCAGCCCTCCGGTTCGGCGGGGCCTGGGCTCGCTTTGTGCGCCGATCGGCGCTAGGAGGCGCCCGACATGACACGGAACGAGAAGCGCGCCCGGGCGGGGGGTGCGCAGCGCGGCGCCGAGCAGCCCGCGCGAGAAGACACCTGGGAGGGCAAGCTCTCCCTCAACCCGCGGGGCTTCGGCTTCGTGACGAGCCCAGGGCGAGAGGACGTGTACGTCCCGCCGGACGCCATCGGTGGCGCGCTGCATGGCGATCGCGTGGCGGTCGTCGTGGTCGGTCGCAGCCCGCGGGGCGCCGAGGGGCGGCTCGTGCGCATCGTCGCGCGGCGCCCCGCCCGCGTCGCTGGCGTGCTGCGCCGCCGGGGACGGAGCGCGTGGCTCGAGCCGGACGACACGCGCCTGCGCGGTCCCATCGTGCTCGACCCGCGGTCGCGCGAGGGTCGAGACGGCGAGGCGGCCGTGGTCGCCATCACCCGCTTCCCCGAGCGCGGGGACGAGAACCCCGAGGGCGAGCTCGTCGAGGTCCTCGGGGCCCCGGGGGATCCGGAGGTCGAGGTCGCCAAGATCCTGGTCCGCGAGGCGATCGTGGAGGAGCACCCGCCGGAGGCGGTGGCCGAGGCGGACGCGATCGCGCGCCGCGGCGTCGCGCCCGGCCGCGAGCGGCGCGTCGACCTGCGGAGCCTGCCGCTGCCGAGCATCGACCCGGAGGACGCCCGCGACCACGACGACGCCGTCTGGGTGGAGCGTCGGGGAGAGGGGTATCGGGCGTGGATCGCCATCGCCGACGTGTCCGAGTACGTGACGCCCGGCTCCGCGCTCGACACCGAGGCGCGGTCGCGCGGCTGCAGCATCTACCTGCCGGACCGCGCGATCCCCATGCTCCCCCACGCGCTGTCGGGGGATCTCTGCTCGCTGCGCGGCGGCGTGGACCGCCTGTGCGTCTGTGTGGTCGCCGACCTGGAGGCGAGCGGCAAGGTCCGCCGCGTGGACGTCGTCGAGGGCGTGATGCGCTCGGCCGCGATGCTCACCTACGGCGGCGTCGCGCGCACGCTCGGCTTCACCCGCTCCGGGCCGCGGAGCCCCGAGGCGGACGCCCTCGCGGACGGCCTCGGCGTGCTCGACGAGCTGTCCCGCAAGCTGCGGAAGCGGCGGCTGGCGCGCGGCGCGCTCGATCTCGACCTCCCCGAGCCGCGCGTCGAGCTGGACCCGGACACCGGGGCACCGGTCGCCGTGTCGCGGCGCGCGGTCGACCCGGGCGTCAAGCGCGCCTACCAGATGATCGAGGAGCTCATGCTCCTCGGGAACGAGGTCGTCGCGAGCTGGCTCACCCAGCGGAAGTCGCCGGCCGTCTACCGGATCCACGGCGTGCCGGACGAAGCGAAGCTCGCGCGGCTCGGCGCCGTGGCGGAGAAGCTCGGCGCGAGCGTCGACGTGGCGGACCTCGCCGAGCCGGGCGGCGCCGCGCGGTTCCTCCGCGCCGTCGAGCACCACCCGAAGCGCGCGGTGCTCGAGATGATCCTGCTCCGATCGCTCAAGCAGGCGCAGTACGCGCCGGACAACCAGGGCCACTACGGCCTCGCGTCGTCCTGCTACGTGCATTTCACCTCGCCGATCCGCCGCTACCCCGACCTGCTCGTGCACCGCGCGGTCAAACGGCTGCTGCGCGGTGAGAAGCCGGACACCAGCGCCCCCGCCGTGGAGGCGCTCGCCGAGTCGGCGGCGCACGCGAGCTCGCGGGAGCGCGCGGCGATGGAGGTCGAGCGCGAGGTGGTCGACCTGCACCGCGCGCTCTTCATGCGCGACAAGGTGGGCGAGCGCTACGAGGGCGTGGTGACGGGCCTCGGCGGGATGGGCGCTTACGTGGCGCTCGGCGACCCGTTCGTGGACGTGCTGGTGCGCTTCGAGGCGCTCGGGCCGGACCGCTACGAGGTGACGGAGGACGAGCTCGCGCTGGTGGGCAGCCGCTCGGGGGACGTGATCGCGCTCGGAGACTCGATGAGCGTCGAGATCGACGACGTGGCGGTGCTCCGCCGGACGGTGCTCGCGCATCGCGTGGTGCCCGCCGAGGTGCTTGCGCGGCTCGATCGCGATCGCCCGGCCCCGCCCCCCGGCGGCGGGTTCGGCCGCGGCGGCGGCACGGGCGGGCGCCGGGGGCCGCGCCCCGCCGGTCACGCGCCGGGCGGCGACGCGAAGCGCGCTCCGCGCGGCACGGGGCGGAGCGCGACCGGCGCTGCCGGCGGCGGACGGCCGAGCGGCAGAGCGTCGGGCGGAGCCGCCCCGCGCGGCGCCACGCCGGCGAGCAGCGGGCCCGGCGGCAAGCAGCCCGGCGGCAAGCAGCCCGGCGGCAAGCAGCCCGGCGGCGGGCGGGGCCGGCGGCGGCGGTGAGCCGCGCCGGCGGGCCGCGCGGAGCCGCACGGGCCGGGGGCGCCAGGCGGATCGCGCCGCGGCGAAGCAACGTAAGCGCTGGATATCATTGCTGATGTGATGAACCGGTCCGCGTCGGAGCGCGCGTGCCGGACGGCCAGGGCTGGAGCGACGGGGGCGGCCGAGCGACCGCCGCGCCGTGGGCCTCGATTTCCTCCTGGCGCCGCGCGGGTCGTCCGCGCAGGCGATCCTCAGCGATCTCGGGCAGACCTGCACCTGGCTCTTCGACGTGCAGGTCCGGCCGTGGCTGTCGAGGAAGCGCAGGGCGCTCCTCGAAGATGCGATCCGGATCTACGGCGTGCGGCAAGGCCTACCGCGAGGACGACATCAAGCGCCTGGAGGAGCTGTCCTACCTCTGCCCCGTGTCCGACCGGACCGGGATCCTAGGTCTTCTGGCTGCCCGAGCGCCTCTCCAAGTCGGCTCCCCGCGGTTCGTCCCTGCCCCGACCGAGGCCATGGCGGCACACCTAGGCGTCTACATCGTTCGTCCTCCGGGCCGCGCCGGCGGGCCGCGGCGCGCTCAGCGCCCGGCGGCGCCCGGGACGAGCCGCTCCACGCCCATGTACGGGTGCAGCGCCGCGGGCAGCTCGACGCTGCCGTCGGCGCGCTGGCACTGCTCGAGGATGGCGACGAGCGTACGGCCGACGGCGAGGCCCGAGCCGTTCAGCGTGTGGACGAGGCGCGGCTTCGCCTTGGGCTCCGGCCGATAGCGGATCGCGGCGCGGCGCGCCTGGTAGTCGCCAAACCACGAGCAGCTCGAGATCTCGCGATACACGCCCTGGCTCGGGAGCCACACCTCGAGATCGTAGGTCTTCTGCGAGGAACCCCCGAGATCGGCGGCGCAGAGCTCGGAGACGCGATAGTGGAGCCCGAGCCGCTGGAGCACGGCCTCGGCGTGCGCGGTGAGGCGCTCGAGCTCGGCCGCGCCGTGCTCGGGGCTCACGAAGCGCACGATCTCCACCTTGTCGAACTGGTGCTGGCGGATGAGCCCGCGTACGTCCCGCCCGTGGGCGCCAGCCTCCGAGCGGAAGCACGGGGTATAGGCCGCGTAGGCGAGCGGGAGCGCCGCGCCGTCGAGGATCTCGTCCGCGTGGAGGTTGGTCACGGGCACCTCGGCCGTCGGCACGAGGTAGAGCGCCCCGGACTCGGGATCGGCGCCCGGCTCCACGTGCCGGTGCGTCTTGAAGAGATCGGCCTCGAACTTCGGGAGCTGCCCGGTGCCTCGGAGCGCCTCCGCCCGCACCAGGAAGGGGGGGTAGACCTCCGTGTAGCCGTGCTCGCGGACGTGCAGATCGAGCATGAAGGAGACGAGCGCGCGCTCGAGGCGTGCGCCGAGCCCCCAGAGCACGGTGAAGCGGGCCCCGGAGAGCTTCGCGGCGCGCTCGAAGTCGAGGATGCCGAGGCGCACCCCCACGTCGAAGTGAGCGGCGGGCTCGAAGTCGAACGCGGGGCGCTCGCCCCCAGTGCGCACGACGACGTTGTCCTCCTCGCCGTGGCCCGCCGGGACGCTCTCGTGGGGGACGTTCGGGACGGCCAGCAGCAGGCCCTCCACGCGCGCCTCGAGCTCGGCGAGCTCCGTCTCCAGGACCTTCACGCGCTCGCTCAGTCCCTTCAGCGCCTCGCGCCGCGCCTCGAAGGCGGCCCGATCGGGCGACCGCGCCAGCGCGGACATCTCCTGGTTCGCCTGGTTGCGCTCCGCCTGGAGCCGCTCCGTCTCGCCGACCAGGCGCCGGCGCGCCTCGGCGGCCTCCGCCACGGCGTCGAGGGAGCGGGCGGCCTCCGCGGAGCGGCGCCCGAGCGCCGCGCGCACGCCCTCGAGATCGGTGAGCACCTGACGAGCGTCGAGCATGGGCGGGGGGCTAGCGCGCGGCGCGGGCGGAGTCGATGGCCGGTCGGGCGCGCCAGGCGAGGACTCTGCGAGGCAGCAGCTCAGAACCCGACGCCGACGCCGATCCCGATGCGGACGCCGCTCCCGGACGGCCGGTGGTAGCGCTGGAGGAACGCGAGCTGCGTGACGAGCGCGCAGGTGCGGAGCTGCGGGCCATCGCACCCGACCCAGCGCCCAGAGTCGGACGCCTCGCCGTCCCAGTCGAACCGCACGACCTGGCCGCCCTTGCGGATGGTGAACCACGCCGCGGCGCCCCCGGGCGGCGCGCCGTTCGTCACGCCGACGCGGCCAAGCAAGCGGTTGTCCTCCCCGGCGAGGTGGCCGTCGGGGAAGAGCACGGCGAGCGGCTCGCCGTCGTCGTCGGCCACGCGCCCCACGCGGTCGATCAGGAGCCAGAGATCGCCGTCGTCGAGCACGCGGCCGTCCTCGGTGATCTCGATGGGGTCGTCGTCGCTCGACTCCCACCGAGCAGGCCGGACGAGCAGCGGCGCGCCGCCGACCTCCCACCGCGGCGGCGGGTTCGGCGCGCAGGAAGCCGCGAGCAGGGACCCGAGGAAGAGGGCGTGGCGCACGCTGGCAGTCTAGCGCCGGCCGGCGCGGCCGCAGGCCCGCTTTCTTGTCCGGGCGTACGCCGGGGCGAAATACTTCGCCGCGTGACGAGGACCCCGCCCATCGCGCCCGCGGCCGAGCTGCCGAACGACAACCCGACGCTCCACGGCGGCGCGCGCTGGCTCGTGCTCGACCTTCGGAGCGCGCCCGTGGCGCGCCGGCCCCGCCCCACGCTCGTGCGTGCCGTGCCGAGCCTCGCCCCGGCGCCCGCAGAGTCCCCCCGCGCGCCCTTCGAAGCGCCCGGCCTCGCCCGCTGCGCTGCGCCGCCGCCTCCACCAGCGCCCGCGGCCGCGCCCCCCGCCGAGCCGACCGCGACACGACCCTTCGCGCGGCTCGTCGCGGCCCTCGGCGCGGCCGTGCTCGGGGCGGGCGCCACGCGCGCCGCCGCCTGCCTCCCGGGCCTGCTCGATGGGAGCCGGCGATCGCTCGCGGGCCTCGACGAGGCGATCGTGCGGTCGCTCGTCGCCGCCGGGCACGCGAGCGGAGAGCCAGCCGCCACCACCGACGCGTTCGTGGCGACGTGCGCCGCGTGGCGCGCGCTGCTCGACGGCGAGAGCGAGGATCTCGAGGCGTGCGGTCCCACCCCGCTCGACGCGTGGGCGGCGGGGCTGATCGCCGCGCTCTCGGGAGGTGACCCGGCGCGCGTGAAGCGCGAGCTCCGCCGCCGGGGCGTCGCGGCGTTCGGCCTGGTGTCCGCGGCCGCCTGAGCGCCGTCGAGCGGTTCCGGGCGCGAGACCGCGCCGCCGCCGGGGGCGGACCGGACCGCGCCAACCGGCCTTGCGCCGGGACCCGCTTCCGGGCGAGGCTCCGGGCGCGCCGAGGGCCGCGCCCCGCGGCGCCCGCGAGGAGACCCGAGCCCATGATCCGACGCCGCACGCTGATCGCCCTGCTGACGCTCTCCGCCGTCTACGCCGGCTGCAAGAAGGACGGCGCCGCCGGCGGCCCCGCGGGCGCCACGTCCGGGAGCGCCGGTCCCGGCGCCGGGAGCGGTGAGGTCGTGGTGGGGCACTACGCCTCGATGACCGGGAGCGAGGCGCACTTCGGCCAGGACACGGACAAGGCGATCCGCATGGCGATCGACGAGGTCAATGGCTCGGGCGGCGTCGTCGGCCGCAAGCTGAAGGTGGTCACGGTCGACACCCGCGGCGACGCCGCCGAGGCCGCCAACGCCGTCACCCGGCTGATCGACGTGGAGCGGTCCGTCGCCATCCTGGGCGAGGTCGCGTCGAGCCTCTCGTTGCCCGGCGGCCGCATCGCCCAGCGGCGGAAGATCCCCATGGTGTCGCCGTCCTCGACCAACCCGAAGGTGACCGAGATCGGCGACTACGTGTTCCGCGTCTGCTTCATCGACCCCTTCCAGGGGAAGGTGATGGCGAAGTTCGCCAAGGAGAACCTGAAGATCGAGCGCGTCGCCGTCCTGAAGGACCAGAAGAGCGACTACTCGATCGGCCTGGCGGACGCCTTCAAGGCCGCGTTCGAGCCGACCGGCGGCAAGATCGTCGTCGAGCAGTCCTACTCGAAGGGCGACACCGACTTCAGCGCGCAGCTCACGGCGATCAAGAACACCGACGCGCAGGCGATCTTCGTCCCCGGGTACTACACGGACGTAGGCGCGATCGCCAAGACGGCGGAGCGCCTGGGCGTGAAGCTGATCCTCCTCGGCGGTGACGGCTGGGACTCGCCCGATCTCTTCAAGATCGGGGGCAATGCGATCAACGGCGCGTACTTCTCCAACCACTTCGCGCCGGACGCCGCGACCCCGAAGGCGAAGAAGTTCGTCGCCGACTTCAAGGCGAAGCACGGCGTCGAGCCCACCGGCCTCGGCGCGCTCGGCTGGGACGCCGCGATGGTGTTGGTCGAGGCGATGAAGAAGGCGGGCGGCTTCGAGGCGGACGCCGTCCGCAAGGCGCTCAGCGAGACCCGCGACTTCGAGGGCGTGACGGGCAAGATCACGATGGACCCGCAGCGCAACGCGAACAAGAGCGCGGTCGTGCTGAAGGTCGTGGACGGCGCCGCCAAGTACGAGACGACCGTCGAACCCTGATCGCGCCGTGGGCGTGCCGGGCGCTGGATCGCGCGTGACCGGCGAGCGCCCCCGAGCCGCCCTCCGAGACCCGTGAGCCAGCTCCTCCAGCAGATCGTCAACGGCCTGTCCCTGGGCTCGATCTACGCCCTGATCGCGCTCGGGTACACGATGGTGTACGGCATCCTGAAGCTCATCAACTTCGCGCACAGCGAGGTCTTCATGGTGGGCGCGTACGCGGGGTACTTCGCCGCGACCTGGCTCGGGATCGAGTCGATGGAGGCGGCGGGGCAGGCGTTCCCGCTCTACCTCGCGGTCGGCGTGCTCCTCGTCGCGATGGCGTCGTCCGCTGCGCTCGGGATGGCGATCGAGCGGCTCGCCTACCGGCCCGTCCGCAACGCGCCGCGGCTCACGCCGCTCATCACCGCGATCGGCGTGAGCCTGCTGCTGCAGAACCTCGGGCTGCTCGTCTTCGGGCCGAACCCCCGCCGGTACCCTCCCGTGCTGAAGGAGGTGACCTATGAGCTGGGCGGGGTCGTGCTGACGAACGTCAAGGTCACGATCTTCGTCGTGACGCTGCTGCTCATGGTGGGCCTCCAGCTGCTCGTCCACCGGACGTGGACGGGCAAGGCGATGCGCGCGGTGAGCGTCAACCTCGACGCCGCCAAGCTCATGGGCATCGACACGAACCGCACGATCGCCGCCACGTTCGGCATCGGCTCGGCGCTGGCGGCCGCCGGCGGGATCCTCTTCGGGCTCGACCAGATCACGATCAACCCGCTCATGGGCGTGCTCACGGGCCTGAAGGCGTTCGTCGCGGCGGTGCTCGGAGGCATCGGGAACGTCCCGGGCGCCATGCTGGGCGGGCTCCTCATCGGCCTCTCCGAGCAGCTCGTCGCCGGCTACGTCTCGCCCGACTACCGGGACGCCATCACGTTCCTGGTCCTCATCGCCATCCTCATCTTCCGCCCCGAGGGGCTCCTCGGCGTGGTCCGCCAGGAGAAGGTGTGATGCGCTGGCTCGTGCGTGGTGCGGTGGCGGCGGCCGTGCTCGCCGGGCTGCTCGGCCTCGCCCGGGTGATCGAGGGCGGCCTCATGGAGTACGCGCAGCGCGTGCTCCTGCTCGCCGGCATCAACGTCATCCTGGCCGTCGGGTTGAACCTGATCAACGGCACGACGGGGCAGTTCTCGATCGGCCACGCGGGGTTCATGGCGGTCGGGGCGTACACCTGCGCGTGGGTCGGCCAGCACCTCGCCCCCGGGGTCGCCGGCGCGGTCGGCGCCGGGGCGATCGCCGACGCCATCTCGCTCAACGCGGCGCTGGTCTCGGGCGCGGTGACGGCCGCGCTCGCCGGCGTGATCGTCGGCGTGCCCAGCCTGCGCCTGAAGGGCGACTACCTCGCGATCGTGACGCTGGGCTTCGGCGAGATCATCCGCATCGTCTTCAACAACTGGAAGGCGCTCGGCGGCGCCACGGGGTACTCGGGGGAGGACCCTGCGGGGCTGCCGGCGTGGACGACGCTCTTCTGGGTCTACGCGTGGGTGGTCGTGATCATCACCGTGGTCCGCAACGTGACGTTCTCGCAGACGGGCCGCTCGCTGATCGCGATCCGCGAGGACGAGGTCGCGGCCGAGGCGATGGCGACGCCGACGACGCGGCTGAAGGTCGTCGCGTTCGTGCTGAGCGCCGCCGCAGCCGGCGTGGCCGGCGGCCTCTTCGCGCACCTGCAGGCGGGCATCCGCCCGGAGGACTTCCGGCTCGAGAAGTCCATCGACATGATCGTGATGATCATCGTGGGCGGGCTGGGCTCGATCACCGGCGCGGTGGTCGGCGGCGTGTTCATGGCGGTCGCGCTCGAGCTGATGCGGGATCTGGAGGAGTACCGCCTGGTGCTCTACGCGCTGCTCCTCATCCTCATCATGATCCTGCGTCCGGAGGGGCTGTTCGGCAGCCGCGAGCTCTCCTTCGGGTGGCTGCGCCGGAAGGCGCGCGGGGGGGAGCCCGCGTCGTGAACGTCCTCGAGCTCGGGCGCGTGGAGAAGACCTTCGGCGGCCTGCGGGCGGTCGGCGGGGTCACGCTCTCGGTGGCCGACAAGGCCATCTTCGGCCTGATCGGCCCCAACGGCGCCGGGAAGACGACCCTCTTCAACGTGATCACCGGCGTCTACCGCCCGGACGGCGGCACCGTGCGGTTCCTCGGCCAGGACATCTCGGGTTGGGCCCCCGCGCGCGTGGCGGCGGCCGGCATCGCGAGGACGTTCCAGAACATCCGGGTCTTCCGCTCGATGACGGTCGAGGAGAACGTGATGGTGGCGGGGCACCGGATCCACCGCGCCAACCTGCTCGACGCCGTGCTGCGCAACGGACGCTGGGAGCGGGACGAGCAGGAGTTCCGCCGGCGCGCCACCGAGCTGCTCGAGATCATGAACCTCCGCGGCGTCGCCCGGGAGCCGGCCGGGAGCCTGCCGTACGGCTCGCAGCGCCGGCTCGAGATCGCGCGCGCGCTGATGCTCTCGCCGCGACTGCTCCTGCTCGACGAGCCGGCGGCCGGGATGAACAGCCAGGAGGCAGCCGAGCTCGAACGGCAAATCCGCTTCCTCCGCGACGAGCTCGGCCTCACCGTCGTGCTCGTGGAGCACAACATGAGCGTCGTCATGAGCGTGTGTGAGCGCATCCATGTCGTGGATCACGGCGAGACGGTGTGCGAGGGGCCGCCCGCGGAGGTCAAGGTCCACCCGCGCGTGCTCGCCGCGTACCTGGGCGAGGAGGTGCCGGAGCCGGCCGCGGAGGCGACGCCATGAGCGAGCCGGCCGCGCCGCGCGTCGCGGGCGCCGAACCGGCGCTGCGCGTGGCCTCGCTCGAGGTGCGGTACGGCGGCATCCGCGCCGTGAAGGGCGTGTCGCTCGAGGTCGCCGCAGGCGAGATCGTGACGCTGATCGGCGCCAACGGCGCCGGCAAGACAAGCACGCTGAAGGCGATCATCGGGCTCGTCCCGGCGGCCGCAGGGGAGATCCACCTCCTCGGCGCGCCCACCCGGGGCGTGCCTACCCATCGCCTGGTGGCGCGCGGCGTGCAGCTCGTGCCCGAGGGCCGCGCGATCTTCGGCAACCTCACCGTGCTCGAGAACCTCCAGCTCGGCGGGTACGTGAGCCGCGACCCGAGGCGACTCGCCGAGCGCCTCGAGCGCGTCGTCGCGCTCTTCCCGCGGCTCGGCGAGCGGCTGAAGCAGGAGGGCGGCACGCTCTCGGGCGGCGAGCAACAGATGCTCGCGATCGGGCGCGCGCTGATGGCCGATCCCAAGCTCCTCTTGCTCGACGAGCCGAGCCTCGGCCTCGCGCCGAAGATCGTGCAGGAGGTGTTCGCGGCGATCCGCGCCGTCGCGGCGACTGGCATCACGATCCTACTGGTGGAGCAGAACACGCGCCTCGCGCTGGAGACGGCGCAGCGGGCGTACGTGCTGGTCACTGGAGAGATCGTCATCTCGGGCGCAGCGGCCGAGCTCCGCGAGGATCCGCGCATCCGAGCGGCGTACCTCGGCGAGGCGGTGCACTGAGCTCGCCGCGCGGCGCGGGGCCGGGGGCCGGCTCACCCAGGCCGCGGTTCTCGCGGCGGAGCGAGACGGAGCCCGCGGGGTTCGCGCTGGCGGCGCCGGGCGCCGGCGTCGTCGACCTCACCGTGACGAACCCTACCGTCGTGGGCTTCGACTTCGACGAGGCGCCGCTCCGCGCAGCGCTCGCGCCGGCCGGCTCCGGGACGTACGAGCCCACGCCGCTCGGGATCGCAGGCGCCCGCGCCGCGGCGGCCGCCACCTTCCCGGCGCCGGGAGTCACCGCAGAGCGCGTCGTCCTCTCGGCGAGCACGAGCGAGGCGTACTCGTGGCTCCTCCACCTCCTGTGCGACGCGGGGGACGAGGTCCTCGTCCCGTCGCCGAGCTACCCGCTGCTGGAGGAGCTCGCGCGGCTGGCTGGCGTCGAGCTCACGCCGTACCGCCTCGCGTACGACGGGGCGTGGCACGTCGATCTCCCGAGCCTGGAGGCCGCCGTCACTCCGCGATCACGCGCGGTGGTCGTCGTCTCGCCGAACCACCCGACCGGTTCGTGCCTCCGGCGCGAGGAGCTCCGGCGCGTCGCCGCGCTCGGCCTGCCCATCGTCGCCGACGAGGTGTTCGCCGCGTACGCGTACGCCGACGATCCGACGCGCGCGGCGACGGCGCTCGAGGCGGAGGGCGCGCTCGTGTTCGCGCTCGGCGGGCTCTCGAAGTTCGCGCTCCTGCCGCAGCTCAAGCTCGCGTGGATGGGCGTCGGCGGGCCGGACGCGCTGGCGCGCGAGGCGCTCCACCGCCTGGAGCTGGTCGCCGACACGTTTCTCTCCGTGGCGACGCCCGTGCAGCTCGCGCTGCCTCGCCTGCTCGAGCTCGCTGGGCCGCGCCGGGCCGCGGCCCGCGCCCGGTGCGTCGGCGGGCGCCGAGCGCTCGCCCAGGCGCTCGCGGGGACGCCGGCGACGCTCCTCCACGCGGAGGGGGGCTGGGCGGCGATCGTCCGCCTCCCCGCGACGCGGCCGGACACGGAGTGGGCCGCGCTCCTGCTGCGGGACCACGGCGTCCTCGTGCACCCGGGCCGGCTCTACGATCTACCCACCGCGGCGCCCACGGTCGTCGTCAGCTTGATCGTGCACCCCGGCGACCTCGCCGTGGGCGCGCGAGCGATCGGCCTCGCGAGCAGCGCGTAGCCCGCGCGGTCGTCGCGAGGGGAACCTCGCGGGGACCGGAGCGCGCGGACGAGACGCTCAGGCGGCGCGCCGACGGCGCCGCGCGACCAGCGCACCGAGCGCGCCGAAGGCGAGCACGCCCGCGCCGGGAGCCGATGGCGCGGTCGTCCGGCAGCCGCAGCCGCCCGGCTTCTCCTGGATCGGCGGAGGCGCGGCGGGGTCCTTGGCGGTGGAGTCGCCCGCGGCGGAGGGCTCCTCGGCGGGCTCGCTCGCCTCCCCCTCCTTCGCGCCCTCGCCTTCCTTCGCGCCCTCGCTCTCGCCGCTGGTCGAGGCCGCGGCGCCGGCGTCGCCGTCCTTCACGTTTCCGTCGCGGTCGACGTCCTTCATCTGCTTCTTCTTCTTGCCCTCGCCGGAGAAGACCATCGTGCGGCGATCGATCGTCTCGTTCTCGCCCTCGAAGATGAGGCGCGTCGGCGCGCCGACGAGCTGGCCGTTACGCCCGTCACGGACGGTGACGGTGTACTCGCCGGCCTCGTACCCGTGCGCGCGCGTCACCCGGAAGACGAACTTGGTGCGCGACTCCGTCTTGCCGGTGGCCGGATCGAGGAAGCCCACGTCGACCCCCTCGATGAGCTCCTGCTTGTTCTCCATCGGAACCTTGCGCTCGACGAGCTTGTCGCCGTCGACCATCGTCCGCTCGTAGTAGACGACCTGCTTGAACTCGAACTTCATCGGCACGTGAGCCACGTCCGGCGCGCGCGCGAGGAAGATCGCGATCTCCACCTTCCAGGATTTGTCCTCGCGCTCCTGGAGCGTCGTCTTGCTCCACTGGATGCGCCCGGCCGCGAGCGCGGCGAACGCCACGAGCAGCAGCGCGAGCGCGGCAGCCCCGCCCATCCAACGACGAACCCATGCTCTCGCGATCCGACCGGGCATGTTGCCTCCGAGGGGCCGGAAGCTAGCACGGCGAGCCCGGGTGGTGACGCCGCCTCGTTCGGGGCCTCGCGGACGGAGCCAGGGCCGGCCGCGCCCCGCCCGGCGCTCGGGCCGCGACGCCGCGCCGGGTCTTTCGCTCCGCCCCCGATCTGGCCTATGGTCCGGCCCGATGCGCCGAGGGAACTGCTCCTCCACGATCCTGGCCGCCTCTGCGGCCGCGGCCCTCTTGCTGGCGCCGGCCCTGGCGGGAGCCGTGCAACCACGCGACTACTTCCTCGATCCGCCGACGCCCGGGACGTTCGCGCACCTCGACGCCTACACCGTCGGCGCCCAGACGAGCCTCGAGTACCGCGCTCACCTCGAGGAGGGGATGAGCATGTTCCACTTCCGCGCGAGCGGCATCATGAGCCTGCCGTACGCCGAGAGCTCGGTGAACGTCGACACGCGGGTGTTCCTGTTCACGCTCGGCGGCTCCGCGGCGTACCGGCACGTGTACCGGAACCACACCTTCGAGCCGGGCGAGGACGCGAGCTGGCAGGCACGCAAGGACCGCGAGGCGGACAAGGACTGGGACTCGCAGTCCTACGAGTGGTACGAGGGGCGGCTGCGGATGACGGTCCCACTCGACTCGTTCTTCATGGTGAACACCGGCACCATCCGGCACGAGAACGGCCAGGATCGGAGCTTCGACTGGTTCCACGTGAACGTGCACGACGCCGGCACGCTCTACAAGTTCGACTCGGTGCTCTTCTTCCGGCACCGCGACTTCGGCGCGATCGGGCCCTCGTTCCGCTACCTCTCGTCGCCGAAGACGGACGCTAACGGCGTGCAGAAGCGCGACGGCGAGATCGCCTACGGGTTCACGTTCGGTACCCGGCCGGGCCTGGTCTCCAAGCGCGGCGGCAACACCGATCTGGCGCTCGTGAACATGCTGTTCAGCTTCGGGGACGACGAGTTCGGGTTCCACGGGTACCCTATCCCGTGGTACCTCCTCGCGGTCTACCGCGCCTCGCTGAAGCTCTGAGCGCGCCGCGGCGCCAGGCGCTCCAGGCCCCAGGCGCCGGCCCACGCCAGCGCCAGGAGGGCGCCCCAGGCGCCCCACGCCTCGACGGCGTCCCGCGGCGCGAGGCCGAAGCCCGACGCGACGCCGAGCGCCGCGAGGTGGGCGACGTACACGAACAGCGCGTGCCGTCCGAGCAGCGCGGACACGCGGAGCACCCCGACCGTCCGGGCGACCTCGCGCCCGCGCAACGCGAGCGCGAGCGGCGCCAGCAACAGCGGCGCGAGGACGACCACCCCCGCCACCGAGTGATTCCAGAACGCGAGCGGCACCGCGTCGCGATCGAAGTACCCGGGCGAGAAGATCTCGAACGCCGCGACCGTGTCCACGCGGGGGTACCAGGACGTGCGCGTCGTCGTCAGGCGGAGGCCGAGCGCGGCGGCGCCCAGCGCGAGCGGCGCCGCCGCGAGCGCGCCGAGCGCGGCGCGACGTGGGCGGCGGAGCGGCTCGCCCGTCGCCGCGAGCGCGCCGAGGATCGCGAACGCGAGGAGCGGCACCGCGCCGCCCGGCCCCCCGTCGACGCCAGACCACCCGACGGCGGCCCGCTCGAGGGCCCACGCGAGCGCGAGCGTGGCTCCCAGCGCGACGGCCAGCGCGAACCGAGGCGAGGGCGCCCGCAGCGCCGCGCCGACCACGAGCGTCGACACCGCGAGCGCGGACAAGATCCCCGACGAGAGGACCAGATCCGGCAGCGCCAACCCGTACTGCGCCACGAACAGGCCGACCGAGAGCAGCCAGAGCACCGCGGCACGCTGCGCGAGCCAGGCGAGGGTGCGACCGGCGCCGAGCGCCAGGACGACGCTGGCCCCGGCGAGGAGCGCGAACGCCGCCGCCACCCACGGCTCGCCGCGCGCCAACGTGTCGAGGGCCAGCCGCGCGGCGCCGCCCGCGGGCGTTGGCGGCAGGAGACGGCGGACGTGCACCGCGATCATCCACGCGATCGCGATCGCGCGCAGGACGTCGAGCCCGGGCTCGGAGCGGCCCCTCGCCGCGGCCATCTCCGGCGCTCAGGAGGCGGAGTCGTCCAGCGCCTCGACGGGCGGCGGAGCGGGGATCGTGTCCCTCACGTCGACCTCGGCGGGCCACGGGCGGGCGCCGGCGGTGATCACGTCGGTCGACGGGGCGGGGCGACTCTCGAGAGTCGGCAGGCGCGGAGGCGCCAGCGCACCCAACGCGAGGATCTCCTCCTCGGTGAGCGTCGGCGCGGAGAGCTCGGCGTCGAGGTCGAACGGCAAGAGGACGGCGGAACCAGGCATGGATGCCCCTCGGCGAGCAGGTATCAAGCACGTCCCTGCACCTCTGTCCATGAAAAGCTCCTCGACCGTCGCCTGCCCGTCTCCGACGTCCGCCAAGGCCGGAAGGTTCCGCCCCGGGCGGTGATCGTCCCAATCGCCCGCGCGCGGGGCGGGACCCGGCTCAGGCGGGGGCCACCTCGGCCACTCGCAGCAGCTCCGCCGAGCCGCCGGCGGGCAGGATCGAGCCGGCCCCCTCCCACGGCGCCGACTCCCCCGTGGCGAGCCTCCGGCTCCCGAGCGTGACGCGCCCCGCGGTCACCAGCACGAGCTCGCGCCGACCGCGCGCTCCAGGCTCGAGCGGCGGCTCCCCCGCGAGCACCTCGCGCAGCACGCGGGCGCTCGACGTCTCGAGCACGAGCTCGCGCCGGCCCCACGGACCGACCTCGAGCTCGGCGACGCCCAGCTCGGCTCGCGACCGCCACGTCACCACCGAAGCGGCGCGCGCGCGCCCCGGCAACGCCGAGGGCTTGTGCAGCGTCACGCCGACGCGCGCGAGCGGCGCGTGGGCGGCGAGCAGCACGGCCGCGAGCTCGTCGCACGCCGTCTCGACGAGCACGTAACGCCGGAAGCGGAGGAGCGCCTCGGCCTGCCGCGCCACCACGTCGTAGTCGGCGGTGAGCGCGATGCGCCCCGAGCGCGCGGCCGGCCGCGTGTCGAGCTCCAGCTCGAGGTCGAGGACCACGCGCTGCTCCACGCGCCGCTCGGCGGGGTGGACGCCGACGACGCAGGCGAGCTCCAGACCTTCGATGCGGACGCGATCCACGGCGGCCCCATGCCACGCGGCGGCCCCCGTGTGCAGCACTGTTCAGGCGCGCAGCCTACGCCGACTGGCCTCGCTCCCTCGGTGGGGTATCCTTCACGCATGAGGTCGCGTCTCGTCGGGATCGGGCTGTTCGCGGCTGCCTGGGGGCTCAACGCGTGCGGGGCGCGGACTCCGTTCGAGGAGCTCGAGCCGGGGCCCGGGATCGGCGGGTTGGGCGCCGGCGGCGCTGGGGCGACGGACGGCGGCACCCTGGGTGGCACCGGCGGCTGGGGTGGCGGCACCGGCGGCTGGGGCGGCGGCACCGGCGGCTGGGGTGGCGGCATCGGCGGCTGGGGCGGCGGCACCGGCGGCTGGGGCGGCGGCACCGGCGGCTGGGGCGGCGGCATCGGCGGCTGGGGCGGCGGCACCGGCGGCTGGGGCGGCGGCACCGGCGGTTGGGGCGGCGGCACCGGCGGCTGGGGTGGCGGTATAGGGGGTATTGGGGCCACCGGCGGATACGGGGGTGGAGAGTGTGTGCTCCCGCAGTGCACCGGCTGCAGCGGCTGCTTCGACTTCTGTCTCTGCAACGGCGCGCCGCCCGGCATCTGCGCGAACATCTGCGGCGGCACCGGCGGCACGGCCGGCGCGGGCGGCGGCGGCGGATGGGCGGGGACCGGCGGCGGCGGCGGATGGGCGGGGACCGGCGGAGGGTGCGCGGCGGACGCCTGCTGCGGCACCCATTCGTGCAGCTCGCTCGACCTCGCCGGCTTCATCACGCTCGCGGCGTGCTGCCCGCCTTCGGCGCCGGATCGCTGCGGCCTGGACACGGGCGCCATCGCGGGGCTGTTCCCCGTCGCGCCGGGCTGCCTCGAGCGCGACGCGCCGGGCTACCCCGACGCGAGCTGCCCCGCGCTGAACGTCCAGGGCTTCAACTTCCCCGGGTGCTGTCGTCCCGACGGATGGTGCGGCAACGACGCGAGCCTCGCCGATCTCGGCTGCGTGTTCACCTCGCCTTACGGCGGCCCGCCGCTCACCAAGTGCGGCGGCGGCGGCAGCGGCGGATCTGGGACGGGCGGCTTCGGCGCCGTGTCCGGCGGCGGGGGCACCGCTGGCTTTGGCGGCTCGTTCGGTGGCGCGGGAGGCTTCGGCGGGTCCTTCGGGGGCGGCGGGGCGGGCGGCGCCGGCGGCTCGTTCGGCGGTGGCGGCGCCGGCGGCTCGTTCGGCGGTGGCGGCGCCGGCGGCTCGTTCGGCGGTGGCGGCGCCGGCGGTGGCGGCTCGTGCTGCGCGCCACAGAGCTGGGCGGGCTGCGAGGACTTCGCCGTCGCGCAGTGTGTGTGCGCCAGCGACCCGTACTGCTGCAACTCCCGGTGGGACGACCTCTGCGTAAACGAGGTCGACCAGCTCGGCTGCGGCTCTTGCGGTGGAGGCTCGGGCGGGGTCGCCGGCAGCGGTGGCGGCGGCGGCTTCGGCGGGTCCTTCGGCGGCACCGCGGGCGCCGGCGGATCCTTCGGCGGCGGCGGCTTCGGCGGGTCCTTCGGCGGCGGCGGCTTCGGCGGGTCCTTCGGCGGCACCGCGGGCGCCGGCGGGTCCTTCGGCGGCACCGCGGGCGCCGGCGGCTCTTTCGGCGGCACTGCGGGCGCGGGCGGCGGGTCCGGCGGGTCCGGCGACTGCTGCGCCACGCACCCGTGGCCCGGCTGCAGCGACGACGCGATCACCCAGTGCGTCTGCGCGGGCGACGCCTACTGCTGCACGAACCAGTGGGACGGCCTCTGCGCCAGCGAGGTCGAGTCGTTCGGGTGCGGAAAGTGCGAGCCCGGGACGGGCGGCGCCGGCGGCGTGGGCGGCGGCACGGGCGGCTTCGCCGGCACCGGCGGCTTCGGCGGCGGGGTCGGCGGGTGGGCTGGCACCGGGGCGACGAGCGGCAGCGGCGGCGGTGGCGGCGTCGGGACCTGCGTGGATCAGGCGAAGACGGAGTGCGAGAAGTGCCTTTGCGGCTCGTGCTTCGGCGAGTACGGGCAGTGCATCGCCGACTTCGGTTGTCCCGCGATCATCCAGTGCGTGCGGCAGACGGGCTGCGACATGGCCGAGTGCTACCAGCCGGGCGTGTGCCGGGACGTGATCGACGCGAACGGCGGCCCGTTCGGTTCGAGCGTGCAGCTCCTCCTCGACCTGCTCCAGTGCTCGAACGACGCGGGCTGCCCGTGCAACTGACGCGGCCGCGCGAGCCCGCCGTCAGTGCGTCACGGCGGGTCGCTGCACGAGCTCGGTGATCAGCACGGGCCACGCGGCGGGCGCGCGCGTCCACGAGTCGCTCGCGCCGCTGCGCCAGTCGAGGTGGAGCTGGTATTGGTCGGGCACCGGCGGGAACGGGAGCCCGATGATCCGGGTGCGGTAGCGCGGCGTCGCCGAGCGGTGCGTGAACACCTCGCTGAACGTCTCGAGGCCGGTGCTGGCCGTCATGGCGAACCGCACGTCGAACGGCTGCCCGACCTCGACGGGCGCGAGCTGGAAGTACGCGTGCACCTCGAGCGGGATGAGGCCCCCGGGCGGCGGGGGCGCGCCGGGCGGCACGTTCACCTGCTCGACGAGGTTGAACAGCGAGACGTTGTTCGACTGCTGGTCGAGCGACGACGCGCTGGCGACCGCGAGCAGGTAGCAGTGGGGCACCCGCTCCTCCTACTCGCTGCCGCAGAGAGTTCCAGAGGCGGGCGATCGGAGGCGCGCCACCGGGGCGCCGACCCGCCGGCCGCGGGTCAGTCGCAGTCGTCCAGCGAGGCGCCGCTCCGGATCCAGGCGACGAGGTCCGTGAGGTGCTCGCGGCGCACGGGCCGGTCGGGCCGGGGCTCGGGCAGCGACGCGGGCGGCATCGCCTCGCCGCGGAGGAACCACGCCCGTGCGCGCTCCAGCTCCACGCCCGGCCCGGTGAGGCACTCGCCGGCCGGCCCGCCCTCGGCGACCGGCACCCGCCGACCGGACGCGCACTCCGCGTCGGCGGCCGGCGCCCAGCTCTCGCCGCGCGCCAGCAGCTTGTAGACGAGGTAGCTGTTGTCCGGGCGACCCGGGTCGATGAGCGGCATCTGGACGCCGAAGCGGCCGGGCGCCTCCGTCATGACTCCCGCCACGGCGCCGAGCTCCGTCTGGTGCGCGGCGCGTCCGACCGCGTCTGCCACGCCCGCCGCGCCCTCGAGCGTGAGCCCCATCCGTCCGGGAGCGCCGTGGCAGCTCGCGCCGACACAGGAGCGCAGGCGATCGAGCGCCACCCGGCACCCTGCCGGCGGAGGCGGCGCCAGCGCTGGATCGGCCGTCGCGGTGCGGAACGTGATCGTGAGGGGCACCGGGCCGGGCTCGAGCGGCACGCCGTCGAACGAACGGAAGCCGAACGACTCTGCGTCCGCCGGGTCGGGCACGACGATCGCCAACGTATAAACGATGCCGCGCTCGAGGCTGCCGCCGCTCGGGCGGCGGAACGCGACGACCCGCTCGAGCACGTCGTACTCGGGCTGGAGGAAGATCGCGGCGTCGGGCGTGGTCGAGTAGAGCACCACCGACTGCCGCACCGCCGTCGCCGGGAGCAACCACCGATCGAAGCGCAGCTCGATCGCCGCATCGATCGGGACCCCGCACTCCGGCGGGCTCGCCGAGTCGCACTCGAGGCCGTCGCCGTCCGCGGGGTAGGTCGCGACCACGCGCGGCGGCGGACCACGCGATGGCTCGTCCTCCGGCCTCCCCTGGTCACAGGCGACGGCGCCGAGCGCCAGCGCCACGGCGGCTAGCTGTCGGAGTAGGTCTGGAGCTGCTCGGCGATCGTGTTGGCGTTCACGCCGGTCGCCAGGCTGTCGCGGAGACAATCGGCGAGCGTCAGGAGGAGGTCGTCGATCCCCTTCTCCTCGATGATCTTGTGGAGCAACGCGCGGGACTCCTTGCTGTCGTCCTCCCGCAGGAACTCCCGAACCTTCTCCACCGACACGTCGCCCTGGAAGTCCAGATACAGGTTTTCGAGAAGATAGCGCGCAAGCTCGTGCACCCAGGGCCTCCTGCTCGTTCATCCGCACTGGCGGCGG
>JADLEQ010000082.1 GCA_020846005.1 Polyangiaceae bacterium | reverse complement strand
GCGGGCGCCACGCGGACCACGGCGGAGGAGGTGAGCTGCTCGCGCTCGAGCACGTCGACGCGCTCGCGGAGGGAGCTCACCCGGGTGAGCGAGCTCACGACGAGCCAGCGCGCGCCGTCCGGCCCCGTCCAGATCGGGGCGTGGCTCAGGCGGTCGTCGAACTCGCCGAGCGCCTCGGCGCTCTCGAAGAACTGCGGCGCGTCGGTGGCGTCGTGGAAGAGCAGGTAGGTGGCTGTCTCCAGCGCGGACGCGAAGGCGATCAGCTCGCGGCGGGCGCGGATCACGGAGGTGGCGACGGGGACCGTCTTCGTGAACACGACGAGCGGCGTGCTCGGCAGGCGCTCGAGCACGCGCGCGCGCGACACGAAGCGCGCGAACGCGGCGACGGAGCCGGACGGCCCATCGATGACGCGGCGCAGGTCCCCCCCGGCGGCGTGGACGAGCTCGAGGCACCGGTCGCGGACGCTCGCGACCAAGGGCAGCCCGTGCGGGAAGAGAGTGAGGCGCTCCATCGGATCAACGCTAGAGCCTAGCTGTTCGCGCGCGCCCCGGCCAGCCGCGCGAGCGACTGCATCGCCGCGCGCCGGCGCTCCGGGGACCGGTGTAGCAGCGCTCCACACATCGCCTCGAGATCGGCCGGGACGCCCTCGACGAGCGAGCCCACCGGGGGCGCGCCGACGCTGGACTTGAGCAAGGTGATCTCCTCGGCGGAGCCGAGGAACGGCAGCGCGCCCGTGAGCGCCTCGAACGCCAGCGCGCCCACGGCGTACGCGTCGCTCTCTGGCGTGGGCAGCCCGCCGGCCAGCACCTCGGGCGCAAGAACTGCGACCACCCCGACCTCGGGCGCCTCGCCGCCCGCCGCCGCAGAAAACGCCAGGCCGAAGTCCACGAGCACCACGCGGCCGGAGGGTGCCACGCGCACATTTTCGCGCCGGACGTCCCCGTGCACGACCCCGACGGCGTGGACCGCCGCGAGCGCCGCGGCGAGCCGCGCGAACCCGGCGCGCGCGCGCTCGACGCCGCGCGCGGTGGGCGGCGCGTAGCACTGAGTGCCGCCGCCCTCCGGCGGCCCGCCGAACGCCGCCGGCAACCCGCGCGGCGCGAGCGAGCGGCGGGCCGGCACGTCCGCGCGCACCCAGCTCACCAGATCGACACCGTCTACCCGCTCGAGCACGACGAAGACGTCCTCGTCGTCTCGCTCGAGGCCGAGCACCCGCACCACGCCGGGGTGCTGGACGGCGCCGAGGAGCGCCACCTCGCGCTCGAGCGCGGCGCGGCTCGTCGCGCTCGGCTCGTGGAGCAGCTTCAGCGCGACGCTCTGCCCGCTCTTGCGATCCCACGCCGCGAAGACGACCCCGAACGCGCCGGCCCCGAGGCGCCGCTCGATCACGTACCGGCCCTCGCCGAGCTGGGTCGGATCCCCGGGGAGGCGGCCGCTCGCGCTCACGCCGCCCCCCTCGGCCCCCGGACCGTCGCTCCCCACCGGCGAGGCGGGCCGGGGACGCGTCGCGCGGCGGTCAGCATGGAATCGCGCGCCGTCTAGCACGCGCGCGCGCGCGCGGCCCGACTCCTGCTCGACTCCCGCTTGACTCCCGCCCCGGCGCCTCCAAGGCTCCGCCCGGAGCTCACCTTGGCGAAGCCGAAGTCCCCCCGCGCGACGGGCGCCGCCCCGCGGCGCCGAGGGGCGGGCGCGCGCCGCGCGGGCGGCGCCGCGGGCGCGGACGGCGCGCGCGCGGAGCCCGGTGACGACGGCGCCGAGGGCGAGGGTGAGGGCGACCGCGAGGGCGACCGCGAGGGTGACGGCGACGAGCGCGAGGGCCCGGAGGGCGAGCTCGACGGCTTCGACGAGGCGGGCGCCGAGCCGGCCCCCGAGGCGGAGCTCGACGACACGAGCGCGCCGGTGAGCGTCGAGCCGCCGCGGAGCGCGCTCGCGCGCGTGGACGCGCTGCAGGTGTACATGCGCGAGGTGCAGCGCCACCCGCTGCTCTCGGCGGCGGAGGAGCACGAGCTCGCGGTGCACTACGCCAAGACGCAGGACGTGGACGCCGCCGCGCGCCTCGTCACCGCCAACCTGCGCCTCGTGGTGAAGCTCGCCTACGAGTACCGGCGCGCGTACCGCAACATCATGGACCTGGTGCAGGAGGGCAACATCGGCCTCATGCAGGCCGTGAAGCGCTACGACCCGTACCGAGGCGTCAAGCTCTCGAGCTACGCGGCGTGGTGGATCCGGGCGTACATGCTGAGGTTCATCCTCAACAACTGGCGCCTGGTGAAGATCGGGACGACGCAGGCGCAGCGCAAGCTGTTCTTCAACCTGAGCAAAGAGAAGGCGCGCCTCTCCGCCATGGGCATCGAGCCGACGAGCCAGGAGATCGCCAAGCGGCTCGGCGTCGAGGAGAAGGACGTGATCGAGATGGACCGCCGCCTCGCGCGCGCGGACGCCTCGCTCGACGCGACCGTCGGCGACAGCGAGGAGCGCGGGCCGGCGCGCGTCGACCTCATGGCGTCCGACGACGCCGGGCCCGACCAGCTCACCGAGGGCGCCCAGCTCGGCGAGCTCGTCCGCGCCCGGCTCGACGAGTTCCGCCAGCGGCTCGCGGGCAAGGACGCCATCATCTTCGACAAGCGCCTGGTCGCCGAGGACCCTCTCACGCTCCAGGAGCTGGGGCAGGAGTTCGGGGTGTCGCGCGAGCGGGTGCGGCAGCTCGAGGCGCGGCTCACCGGCAAGCTCCGTGACTTCCTCCGCGAGACGCTCGGCGACGCCGTCGAGGTGCGGCGCTGACTCGCGAGCCGCCGGGCGGGCGCCTGAGCGTGGTCGGCACGCCGATCGGGAACCTGGAGGATCTCTCGCCGCGCGCCCTCGGGACGCTGCGCGCCGCGGCCGCGATCGTCGCGGAGGACACCCGCCGCACGCGCGCGCTCCTCGCGCACTTCGGCGTCGGCGGCAAGGCGTTGATCGCGCTGGACGCGCACGCGAGCGAGGCGCGCGTCGACTCCGTGCTCCGGCGCCTCGCCGCAGGAGAGCGCGTCGCCCTGGTCACGGACGCGGGCATGCCGGGCGTGAGCGACCCGGGCGCGCGCCTCGTGCGCGCCGCGCGCGACGCCGGCGTGGCCGTCGAGGTGCTCCCGGGGCCGAGCGCCGTCACCGCGGCGGCCGCGCTGAGCGGGCTCGTCGAGGGTCCGTTCGTGTTCGCGGGCTTCCTGCCGCGCAAGGGCGGCGCCCGGCGCGACGCGCTCGCGCGCGTCGCGGGCAGCGCGTGGCCGGTCGTGCTGTTCGAGGCGAAGGGGCGGCTCGAGGAGACGCTGCGCGAGCTCGCCGCGCTCGCCCCCGATCGGCGCGCGTGCGTGTGCCGGGAGCTCACGAAGCTGCACGAGGAGGTGGTCGAGGGCCGGCTGGCGGAGCTCGCCGCGCTCGGGCGCGAGTGGCTCGGGGAGCTCACCGTCGTCGTCGCGCCGCGCGCCGAGGCGACGGGCGCCGCGGCCGAGCTCGCCGCGGGCGAGGATCTCGACGCGCTCGCGACGCGCCTGCTCGCCGCCGGGCGCTCGCCGAAGGACGCCGCGGCCGAGCTCGCCGCGGCCGGCGGGATCCCGCGCCGCGACGCGTACGAGCGGGTCCTGCGCGCGCGCGAGGCGAGCCCGCCGGGCGCGCGCGAGGCGAGCCCGCCGGGCGCGCGCGCGCGCCGCTAGAAGCTGCCGACCGCGCGCACGATCGACACGTAGCCCGCCGCCACGCGGAACCCGAACTCGTCGCCGCTCGTGCCGTCCGACAACCGCTCGGAGAACGTCACGTTCTCCCCCGGGAACTCCGCGGCCTCGACGTTGAGCGCGAACACGATGCCGCGCGCGCCGGTGCCGCCCGTCGGGCCCCACCCCGAGGCCTCGTAGGCGAGCGTCCCCCCGGGGAAGTTGATCTCGGCGCCCAGGGCCGGGCTGAGGCCGATCGCGCTGCCCTCCATCAGGAGGATGAGCACCGTCGCGAGGGACGGATCCCGCGTGAGGCCCGCGCCCGCGTACACGGCGTCGAGGTCCGCCACCGGCACCACCGTGACGCCCGCCGGGTAGTCCTTGTCGCCGTCGGTGTTGGCCTGCAGGATCGAGCCGACGACGCTCGTCTCGTCTGGATGGGGCCGCACCCCGAACCAGTGATCGCCCGTCTGGAGCACGCCGACGGCGGTGAAGGTCGCCGCGCCGCCGTCCGCCTGCGAGCCGTCGAACGACGCGATCGCGCGGCCACACGGGGCGCCCGTGAAGTCCACCGCCGCGCGGCCCTCGTACGCGGCGTTCTTCGTCGGCCAGGTCAGCTCCACGAGCTGCGTGACGACCCCGGTGATCGTCACGCCGGCGGCGGGGTTGGGCTCGCAGGGGCCGGCGTCCGGCGGCTCGGCGTCGCCCCCGCCGGTGCCGCCGCTGCCCTGCGCGTCGCTGTACCCGCACGACACGCAGGGCGGCGCGCGATCGCCGGCGTCCTGCCCGCACGCCGCCGCCAAGAGCGCGCCGAAGAGGACCGTGGGCTTGTGCATCCACCGAGGAAGATACCATCACGGTCCGGCCCGGGCACCCCGCGCGCGGCGCCCCCGGGGCCCCCCCCAGCGCGCCGGGTGCCCGGGGCGCTCGGAGCGGCCGGATCGGCCCGCCCCGGCCGCCCGCGGTGGCGGGACGCGGGGCGGCTTGCTAGAGGAGCCGACCGTGTTCGAAGCGTTGTCGAAGGGCTTCCGCGAGGCGAAGAACCGCCTCTCCGGCCTCACCGAGCTCGACGAGCGGAGTGTCCAGGCCGCGCTGAGAGAGGTCCGCCTCTCGCTGCTCGAGGCGGACGTGGAGCTCGGCGTCGTCAAGCGCGTCCTCGCGCAGGTCGAGGAGAAGGCCGTCGGGCAGACGCTGCAGAGCCGCGTGAAGAAGGACGGCTCCACCCTCCGCGTGAGCGCGAGCGACCTCTTCGTGAAGATCTGCCACGACGAGCTCGTGGCGATGATGAGCCACGAGGGCGAGCTCCTCACGCTCGCGGCCAAGGGCCCGACCGGCGTGATGATGGTCGGGCTCCAGGGCTCCGGCAAGACGACCACCGCGGCCAAGCTCGCCCGCTGGTTCCAGAAGGAGGGCAAGCGGCCGCTGCTCGTCGCCGCCGACATGCAGCGCCCCGCGGCGGTGGAGCAGCTCCAGGTGCTCGGCAAGTCGATCGACGTGCCGGTGTTCAACCTGCCCGGGCAGTCGCCGGTCGACATCTGCCGGGCCGCGCCGGCCGAGGCGCGCCGGCTCGGCCGGGACGTGATCCTCTACGACACCGCCGGCCGCCTCGCGATCGACGAGCCGCTCATGGAGGAGCTCGAGGCGATCCGGAGGGCCGTCGATCCGCAGGCGATCTTCCTCGTCATCGACGCCATGATCGGCCAGGACGCCGTGCGCACCGCGCGCGCGTTCCACGAGCGGCTCGCGCTGACGGGCGTCGTCCTCACCAAGCTGGACGGCGACGCGCGCGGCGGCGCCGCGCTCAGCGTGAAGGAGGTGACCGGCGCGCCCGTCGCGTTCGTCGGCGTGGGCGAGACGCTCGACAAGCTCGAGGAGTTCCGCCCCGACGGCATGGCGAGCCGCGTGCTCGGCATGGGCGACGTCGTCGGCCTGATGAAGGACTTCGAGGAGGCCGTCGACCAGAAGAAGGCCGAGGAGGGCGCCGCGCGCATCCTGAGCGGCCGCTTCACGCTGGACGACTTCCTCGATCAGGTCCGCACGATCCAGAAGATGGGCTCGCTCAAGGATCTCATGGAGAAGATCCCGGGCCTCTCGGGGATGATGCCTCCGGGCGTGAACGTCGACGACAAGGAGCTCGTCCGCATCGAGGCGATGATCCAGTCGATGACCCGCCTCGAGCGCGAGGACCCGAACGTGCTCGTCCGCGAGCCGGGCCGGGTGAACCGCATCTCGCGAGGCTCGGGCCAGCCGGCGCAGGGCGTGCAGGAGCTGGTGCAGAAGTTCCTCTTCATGCAGCAGATGATGGGCGGCTTCGGGCAGGATCTGGGCTTGCTCGGGAAGATCCCGGGGCTCGACAAGCTCGCGCTCGCGCGCAACGCCCGCCGCGCGATGAAGAGCGGCAGCTTCCCCGGGATGCCCGGGATGCCCGGGATGCCCGGGATGCCCGGGATGCCCGGGATGCCCGGGATGCCCGGGATGGGCTTCCCCGGGATGGGTTTCCCCGGGATGGGCTTCCCCGGCGGCGGGCTCCCGGGCGCGGGGGGCGGCGCGGCCGCGCCTCGCATGCGCCAGCTCACCAAGGCGGAGAAGAACGCGCGCAAAGGCGAGCGCCGGCGCGAGCGCGACGCGCGCAAGAAAGGGAAGCGACGATGAGCGTCCACGGAGACGGTGCGGTGAGGCGGGCGGGCGCTGCGCTGCGGGGCGCGGGCGCTGCGCTGCGGGGCGCGGGCGCCGCGCTGCGGGGCGCGGCAGCCGGCGCGAGCCTGCTCGCCACGGTGGCCGGCGCGGCGCCCGCGGGCTGCGCGGCGCCCGCGGGCGCGGCGGCCGAGGAGCCGGTGGAGGCCTCGCTCGCGCCCTACGTGCTCGAGGAGCTCCCGAGCGACGTCCCGAACCGCACGTTCATCGATTTCGAGGGCAAGGTGCAGCTCCTCGGCTGGTCGCTCGAGCCCGAGGGGCCGCTCGCGCCGGGCAGCCGCGCGAAGCTCACGATGTGGTGGCGGTGCAGCGCGGACCTGCCCGAGCCGTTCGCGCTGTTCACGCACGTCCTGGCGGCGGACGGCTCGCGCGTGATGCACCTGGACGACACGGGCCCGCTCCGGGCGCGTCAGGGGGACGGTCCCCAGGCGCTCGGCCCTGGCCGCTGGCGCCCCGGGCGCGTGTACGTCGACACCCAGGAGCTCCAGGTGCCGCGCGACCTCGCGACCACCGACCTCACCTTCGCCGTGGGCGTCTGGCGCTACTTCGCCCTCCCGGGGAAGGACGGCCAGCGCGACGTGCGCGGCCTGCGCCTCGCGGTGCTCAGCGGCCCGTCGGACGCCCAGAACCGCGCGCTCGTCGCCCGCGCCCGCACGACCTGGCAGCCCCCGGCGCCGAGGTGAGGCGGCGGGCGCGGGCCGCGCTGGCGCGGCCCCGCTTCGCCGTGGCTTTACTCACCGCGGCGGGTGGGTAGTCTCCCGGCGCGGCGCGGCGCGCCGGGGCAACCCCTCCGAAGGAGCGAATGACGATGACCGTGAAGCTCGTGGGCAGGATCGCCGGGGTGGCGATCGGGATGGCCGCCGCGACCGCCTGCGTCGGCGGCTCCTCCAGCGTCAGCGAGAAGGACAAGCTCGCGCTCAAGCAGTACGTGCTGGACAAAGCGCCGGACTCCATCCCGCAGAAGGTCGAGGCGAACTTCGACGGCAAGCTGATGCTGCTCGGCGCGAAGCTCGAGCCCGCGGGGCCCGTGAAGGCGGGCCAGCAGGTCAAGCTGACGATGTACTGGCGGTCCGACAAAAAGCTCGACGCCGGGTGGAACCTCTTCACGCACGTGCTCGACGGCTCGGGCGAGCGCATCCTGAACATCGACAACGTCGGCCCCATCCGCGAGTGGAAGGAGACACGCCAGGCGCTGCCGCCGAGCGCGTGGGAGCCCGGCAAGATCTACGTGGACGAGCAGACGTTCACGCTGCCCAACAACGTGAAGACGGCGAAGGTCTCGATCGTCACGGGCGTGTGGCGCGAGGCCGACCGGCTGAAGATCGTCGCAGGGCCGAAGGACGGCGACAACCGCGCGCTGGTCGCCACGCTGGAGACGTCGGCGGCCGCGGCGCCCCCGCCGCCCCCGCCGCGGACGCCGATGATCCGCGTCGACAAGCTCGCCAAGGGCACCAAGATCACCGTCGACGGCAAGCTGGACGAAGAGGCGTGGAAGAGCGCGCCCGCGACCGGCCCCTTCGTGGACGTGCGCACGGGCCAGCCGAACAAGGAGTTTCCGGTGAACGGCTCGGCGCGCCTGCTCTGGGACGAGCAGGGCTTCTACGTCGGCTTCGAGGTCCGCGACGCGAAGCTCACCGGCGGCTTCCCCAAGGGCGCCAAGGATCCGCACCTGTGGACGAAGGACACCGTCGAGCTGATGGTCGATCCGGACGGCGACGGGGACAACAAGGACTACTACGAGCTCCAGGTCGGCCCGCAGAACCTCGTGTTCGACTCGCAGTTCGACGACTACAACGCGCCGAAGCAGGACCCGGACGGCCCCTTCGGGCACCAGGAGTGGAGCTTCGGCGGCAAGAGCGCCGTGACGATCGACGGCACGATCGACAAGGACGACGACACCGACAAGGGCTACGTCGTCGAGCTCTTCGTGCCGTGGAAGTCGTTCACCAAGGCGAAGAAGTCGCCGCCCGCCATCGGGGACGTGTGGCGCCTGAACCTCTACGCCATGCAGGGCGGCGGCGGCGTCGCGTGGTCGGCCATCCTCGGGCAGGGGAACTTCCACAAGGCCGCGCGGTTCGGCAAGGTGCTGTGGGCGGAGAAGGGCTGGCCCGCCGCGCCCGCCGCGAGCGCCAGCGCGGCCGCGAGCGGCGCCCCGCCGCCGAGCGGCTCGGTGAAGATCCCGGTGCTCGGCAAGGGGCCCACGCTGCCGCTCGCGCCCGCCCCGCCGAAGCCGTGAGCCCGGCCCGCCGAGCGCCCGCCGAGCGCCTCGCGCGGCCGGCGCTCAGCGCGCAGCGTGCTTGCGACGGAGCTCGCCCTCGAGCGCGGAGCAGCGCGCGACGTCGGGGGCGACGGCGCGGAGCTCGAGCTCGGCGCCGGTGACGAGCGCGGCGGCCGTCGCGCCCGCGTCGCCGACGCCCGCGTCCGGCGCGACGGCGCGGCGCACGACCGCGAGCGCCCCGATCGCGCTCGTGTAGCGCCGGTAGGCGGCGAGGCAGCGCTGCTTGAGCTGGACGGCGTCGGGCGTGGCGGCCGGCGTCTGCTCGAGGGCGGCGAGGGCAGCGGGCTTGTCGTCGTTCGACGCCTCGCGCACGAGCTCGACGGCGCGCGAGACGCGCTCGACCTCGGCGCGCGCCGCGGCGTCCCGCGACGAGCACGCGGTGAGCACGCCCGCGGTGAGCGCGCCCGCGGTGAGCACGCCCGCGGTGAGCGCGCCCGCGGCGAGCGCGCCCGCGGTGAGCGCGCCCGCGGCGCGCGCCGCGGCGCCGGGCACGGTGGCGCGGAGCGGCGAGCCCCGCGGCGGGATCACTCCGCCGTCTTCGGCGGCGGCCCCATCTGGATCCGCTCGCCGATGTACGAGCCGATCAGCGTGAACAGGATGCCCACCGCCGACATCAGCACGTACATGAACGACGGCATGGTCTTCACCGTCTGCCCGCGGACGAGGAGGAACGCGGTGGGGATGGCGATCAGGAACACCGCGGCGACGGGCTCCACGAAGGTCTTGCCGGGCGAGATCAGGCCGATCAGCAGCCCGCCCAGGAACCAGACGGGGATGGCGACGAGCATCCCGGCGTAGCCCTCGAAGTCGAGCGCGGGGACGACCATCGGCAGGCCGACCACCAAGGACGCGGTGAGGATCCCCATGATGGCGATCGAGATCATGAACCAGGAGACGCTGAACCCCTCCTGCTGGTAGCGCCGCTCGAGCTCCTCCTGCCGGCTGAGCTGCCGCTTGAAGTCCTCGATCTTGGCGCCGCACGACACACAGCGGTGGTTCGCGAGGGGGAGCGAGTTCTTGAAGCCGCAGTACGGGCAGAGGAGGGTCTTCTGGGTCGACATCTGGGTGCGGTTCTCCCGGGCGGGGAGCGTACCCCAGGGACCCGGGCGAAGGGAACCCGGACAGCGCCGGGGCCCGCCCCGACCCGGCGCGCCCCGACCCTGCCAGCCCCCGCCGGACGCGCTAGGCTAGCTCCCAGGACCCGGAACCGGCGCCGGCGGCCCAGTGTCGGACCCGCAGCCCGGTGCCGGACCCGCAGCCGGCCCCGAGCCCCGACCGCCCGATGCACGCCCCCGAGCCCACGCTTGCTGCCGCCGAGCCGGCCGACCCGGAGCTCGAGGCGCTGCCCGAGCCCCGCCGGCCCGGGCGCTGGCTCGCCCTCGCGACGATGGCGGCGACGACGCTGGTCGCCGCGCTGCTCGCGTGGAGCCTGCGACACGAGGCCGCGTACGCGACCCGCGGCGCCGAGCCGGTGGAGGTCGCCGATCTCGGCGCGGCCTCCCCGCCCCGCGACCTCGCCAACGCCTGGGTGAGCGCGGACGCGCTGCTCGGGGCGAGCGGCGCGGTCCGGTACAAGCGCCCCGCCCACTCCGACTCCTTCCGCCTGGCGCCGGTCGCGGGGAACGAGGCGATCTGGATCGAGGTGCGCGTACCGGACGGCATGGAGGGGCCGCGCTTCGTGCCGCCGTCGTCGTTCGTGGGTCGGCTGGTGCCGTTCGAGGAGGCGGGGCTGCGCCACGCGGCGCTGCCGGGCCTGGTGCACGACGTGACGGGCGCGTCCGTCCCCGAGGGCGCGTGGCTGCTCGTCGACGGCGAGTCCCCGCGCGAGCTGCGCTGGTCGCTGGCGCTGGCCTCCCTCCTGCTCGGGGTGGCGGCGTTCAACGTCTGGGGGATCGTCCGCCTGATGCGCCCGGTGCGCGACACCTGAGCCACGCTCGTAGAACCCTGGTAGCGTCCGCGCCGATGATCACGTACCGCGAGGCCGGCGTCGACATCGACGCGGGCGACGAGCTCGTCGAGCGAATCAAGCCGCTGGCGGCGCGCACGCACATCCCGGAGCTGGTGGCGGGCGTCGGCGGCTTCGCCGGGCTGTGCGCGCTGCCGGCGGGCCTCGAGGATCCGCTGCTCGTGAGCGGGACGGACGGCGTCGGCACCAAGCTGAAGGTCGCGTTCGCGACCGGCCGCCACGACACCATCGGGCAGGACCTCGTCGCCATGTGCGTGAACGACGTGGTCACCACCGGCGCGCGCCCGCTCTTCTTCCTCGACTACTTCGCGTGCGGCAAGCTCGACGTCGACGTGGCCGCGGCGGTCGTCGGCGGGATCGCCGACGGGTGCCGCCTCTCGGGCTGCGCGCTCCTCGGCGGCGAGACGGCGGAGCTCCCCGGCATGTACCCGCCGGGCGAGTACGACCTCGCCGGCTTCGCGGTGGGCGTGGTGTCACGGCGCGCGGTGCTCGGGCCGGCCAGGGTGGAGCCCGGCGATCGGCTGATCGCGATCGCGTCGAGCGGCCTGCACTCGAACGGCTACTCGCTCGCGCGGCGAGTGCTCGAGCGGGAGCTCGGGCTCGATCTCGCGGCGCACCACGCGGAGCTCGGGGCGACGGTGGGCGAGGCGCTCCTCACGCCCACGCGCATCTACGCCGCCGCGGTCGCCGCGCTCGGCGCGGCGCTCGGCGCGGAGCTCCACGCGCTCGCGCACATCACCGGCGGCGGCGTGCCGGGCAACCTCCCGCGCGTCCTGCCCGCCGGGACGATCGCGCGCGTCCGCTTCGACCACGCGCGCCCCCCGATCTTCGACGTGGTGCAGCGCGGCGGCCCGGTGGCAGAGGACGAGATGCGCCGGACGTTCAACCTCGGGATCGGCATGGTGGCGATCGTGGCGGCCGGCGCCGAGGCGCAGGCGCTCGAGGCGCTCGCCCGCGCCGGCGAGCGCGCGTGGCCGCTCGGCGAGCTGGCGGCGGGCGCGCCGGGCGCCGAGCCCGCGGTCGAGTTCACGACGGACTGAGCGCGAGCGCCGCGGGGGGCGGGCGCCCCGGCGCCGGTCTGCGCTCTCACGGGTCTACCGTAAAATCAGCAGCTGATAGGACGACAGTCCCGAGATTCCTGCGCGACCCCGGCGGGAGCTTCTTCCTCTTCGGCCCGCGGGGCACGGGCAAGTCGACGTGGCTCCGCGCCACCTTCCCCGACGCGACGTGGATCGATCTGCTGGATCCGGCGGAGGAGCGCGTGCTGACCGCCCGCCCCGAGGCGCTGCGCGAGCGGGTGGAGGGCGCCGAGCGGCCCGGGGTCGTCGTCCTCGACGAGGTGCAGCGCGCGCCCGGCGTGCTCACGGTCGTCCACCAGCTCCTCGAGGAGAAGCGGCGCGGGCGGCGGTTCGTCCTCTCGGGGTCGAGCGCGCGCACGCTCCGCCGGGCGGGCGTCGACCTCCTCGGCGGGCGCGCGAGCGTCGCCACGCTCCACCCCACTGGCGGACGCGGTCGGGGAACGAGGTGGACTTCGTCGTGTACGGGCGGGACGCCTTCACGGCCATCGAGGTGAGGAACCGCCGCACGGTCACCGGAGATCTCGGGGGCCTGCGGGCGTTCGGTGAGGACTACCCGAGCGCTCGGCGCGTCGTGGTCTACCGGGGCGAGCGGCGCCTGCTGGTGGGCGGCGTGCCGTGCTGGCCGCTGCACGAGTTCCTCGCGGGCGTCACCCCGGGGCGCGACTTGTCCGGGTGAGCGGCGGCCAGCCGCGCGGGGCTTCCTCCGCGCGCCTCGGCGTGCCACGACCCAGGCACCATCGAACAGCTCGACCTCTTCGGCGGCGCGGCGGCCCACCTGGTGGCCGCGCGCAGCGCGCTCACGCGCTTCGATCTCGAGGCCGCGTCGCGCCACCTCGCGCAGCACGCGCGGCTGGACCCAGACGATCGCCAGGGGAGCGCGCTGCGAGAGACCGCGCTCAGGCTGAGCGCCGCCCGCGAGGTCGCCGCCGGCGCGCGCTCGGAGCTGGAGGCCGTCCTCGCGCTCCAGGCGCACGTCCCGGACGAGCTACGCGCGGCGTGGCACCGCCGCGTGGCCGAGCTCGCGGAGGCGGACGGCGCCGGCGCCGCGCGCGTCGCCGGGGAGCCCGTGGGCGCCCACTGGCTGGCGGGCGGTGAGCCGGCGCGCGCGCTCGAGTCGCTGCAGGCGTCGCTGGCCCACGCCCCGGGGGACGCGCGCGTGCGCGCGCTGGCCGCCGACGCGCTCTACGCGAGCGGCCAGGTGGAGCCGGCGCGTCGCGAGTACCAGCGCGCCTTCGTCGACGGCCCTGGGGACATCGCGCTCGAGCGCGTCGCGGACGCGACGGTGTCCGGCCTGGTCGAGCTGGCGCGCGACCCGTACGAGCTCCCCGAGCCGGCGGTGGAGTGGGTGCCCGCGGTGGGTGTAGTGGAGCGCGTGTTCCCGCTGCCGCAGCCGCCGCTCCCCGGCGTGCTCGCCGAGCCGGCGCTCCGCCCGCCGCTCGAGTGGCTCGCGCTGATCGCACGCGAGCGCTCGGCGCGCGCGCTCGACGACCGCGTCGAGATCCGGCGTCGGATGAAGCAGCTCGCGCCGTTGCTCTTCGAGGCGTACCTCGGCGCGTTCGCGTGATCACGGGCGCGCCGAGGTGCGAGCCGCTCGCTCGTCAGTGGAACGTGATCGCGGCGGCCAGCGCTGGCTGGAAGTAAGAGTAGTCGAGGGTGGCGCCACCCGACTCGGCGCTCAGGCTCCCGAACGTGAGGCGGAGGACGGGCCCGATGCTCCACTCGTCGGAGACCCAGAACTCGTAGCCGCCGCTCACGCCGAAGACCGTCCCCGTCGGGTCGGTCCCGCCGCTCTGGCCGTCGGCGTGGACGTAGTCGAGCGCCGCGAAGCCCACGAAGAGCTGGACGTGCCCGCCCGCCGCCGGGTCGAAGTAGTAGCTGCCGTAGGCGCCCACGCCGGCGAGCATCATGGTGCCGTCGGTCTTCACCTCGAGGTTCCCCGACTTCGCCGTCGGGTCGGCGACGCTCGAGCCGAAGAGGGTACCGCCGACCACGAAGCCGCGCGCGGGCGTGCCGCCGAGCTGGAGGTGGAACGAGCTCCCCATCCCGCTGAGCTCGCTCTCGATGTTGCCGAACGACTCGGTGACCCCCACCGGGCCGAGGCCCGGCTCGAGCCGGAGCTGAAAGCCATCGTGCAGCCGAGGCGCGGCCGCCGCTGGGACCGCCGCCGCGAACGCGGCCGCGAACGCCCCCCCCAGGATCGAGACTCGTCGAATCATGTGCGGACCCTTGCCCTTTCTGCCGCGGCGGGAGGCCCGAAGCGGGCACCCAGGACTCCGCGCATCGCCCATTCTACGGCGGGCCGGCCGGAGAGCTTCCTTTTCGGCGAACGG
>JADLEQ010000081.1 GCA_020846005.1 Polyangiaceae bacterium | reverse complement strand
CCTCCTTCCTCGTCCTCAACGCCGCCGCCTGGATCGCCTTCTGGATCTGGATCACCGGCAAATCCCAACGCGCCTGGACCACCACCCTCTCCTACAAATCCCCCCCCCTCCCCCTCGCCCCCCCGCTCCCGCTCGCCCCGGCCCCACCGTCGGCTCCCGCCGTCCCGCCCAGCCCGGCGCCGCCTCCCGGCGTCGACTCACTCTCGCTGCTGCACGCCGGCAACACGGACACCAGCACGGGGACGAGCGCAGACAGAACCGACCAGCGGGTAGGCATCTAGGAAATCTCCAGGGTCGAGGACCAACGACGAGACCGGATCGCGGATCGGCCAAGCGCGGCCGCCGCGGGCTGCGCCGTCTGCACCGATCCGCGGCGGGGCGCAACCGCTCAGCGGCGCCGCACGCGCGGATCGAGCACGGCGTAGGCGAGATCGACCAGGAAGTTCGCGGCGACCACCGTCGACGCGAGGAGCAGCACCACGCCGAACACCACCGGCCCATCGCGCTCGACGATGGCGTCCACGCTGAGGGATCCAATCCCCGGCCAGCGGAAGATCTTCTCCGTGACGATGGCTCCACCCACGAGCCCGCCGAGCTCCAGCCCGACCACCGTGACCAGCGGCATGAGCGCGTTGCGCAGCGCGTGCCGCACCAGGACTCTCCACCGCGGGAGCCCCTTCGCCCACGCCGTGCGCACCCAATCCTGCCGGAGGAGCACCAGCATCTCGTCCCGCACCAGGCGGGTGTAGTACGCCGCTCCGAACAACCCGAGCGTCGCGGCGGGGAGGGCGGCCGCGTGCAGCCGCTCGCCCCACGTCGCGCCGTACCCGTCGAGCGGGAACCAGCCGAGGGTGCGCGCGAAGAAGTGCTGCAGCAGCAGCCCCGTGAGGAAGGTCGGCGCGCTGATCCCGATCAGCGTGAGCGCGACCGTGCCCCAGTCGAGCAGCCCGTTGCGGCGCGCCGCCGCCAGGCACCCGGCCACGCCGCCGACCACGACCTGCACGATCAGCGCGAGCACCCCGAGCAGCAGGGTGGGAGGCAGCGCCTTGCCGAGGAGCTCCGTCACGGGCCGCCGGCGCAGGTAGCTCACGCCCAGGTCGAGCCCGACGCCTCCGATCCGGACGGCGGAGTCCGTCGCCGGATCGGCGGGTGGGCGCAGCGAGATCAGCCCGCCGAAGAAGCGACCGTACCGGACGTGGAGCGGGCGATCCAGCCCGAGCTGCTCCCGGATACGCGCCACGTCCGCCGGGCGCGCCTGCGGCCCGGCGATCACGCGCGCCGGATCCTCGGGCAGCACGTTGAACACGACGAACGTGGCGGTGACCACCGCCCACACGGTGAACGCCGACACGGCGAGCCTGCGGAGCAGCCAGCTCACGGCAGCACCGTCGCCAACGCGAGCGTCGTGCGACCGCTCCGCCGCCGCCACGGGAAGAGCCCCGCCCGAGCCGGGCGCGCCCCGCGATCCAGCCAGGCGAAGCGCACGTCCTGCTGGAGCACCGGGTGCGGCCGATACCCGTGCAGGTACGGCTGCCAGAGCTCGAAGTAGCGGTAAGAGTAGGCGACCGCCCACGGCGCCTCGTCACGCACGATCTCCTCCGCGCGGCGGTAGAGCCGGCCACGCTCGGCCTCGTCCGTCGTGACCCGCGCCCGCGCGAGCAACGCGTCGAGCTCGGCGTTCGAGAAGAAGCTCGCGTTCTGGCTCTCCTCGTCCTGGATGGCGCGGCTCGTCAGGATGGGCTCGAAGAAGGTGCTGGGCTCGGGGTAGTCGGCGTTCCACCCCACCGAACCCATCGGCACCGTGCGGCGCCGCCCGGTGCGCGCGAGGTACGTCGGGAACCCGACGAGCTGGATGCGGACGCGGAGCCCGATCCGCGCGAGCTGCTGCTGCAGCAGCTCGCCTGCCTGCTGGCCGAAAGAGTCCAGGATCGCGAGGTACTCGATCTCCTCCGGCCACCCCCCGGTCCGCGTGGCCGGGTCCCAGGCGAGCCCCGCGAGGCGCATCTCCTCGAGCGCGCGGTCGAGATCGTGACGCTGACCCACGTCCCGCACGGCCTCCGGCGCGATGGCGTCCGGAGTCATGCGCCCGGTCGGCGCGACGTGACCGGGCCGCACCTGCGCGAGCTGGTCTCGGTCGAGCGCGAACGCGACGGCGCGCCGCACGTGGCGGTTGTCGAAGGGGCGCAGCTCGGCGTTCATGAACACGCCGAACGTCGACAGCGGCTGCTCCCACTCGCCGAGCCCCTGCCACGCCGCCGAGCGGCGATAGAGGAGCGAGTCCGCCTCGCCGAGCTCGCGGATGTAGTCCAGATCCCCGCGCTCGAACTTGAAGCGCTGGGTGAACGGCTGCATGGCGAGGTACCACACGATCCGATCCACGTACGGCTTCCCGCTCTGCCAGTAGCCATCGTGCCGCTCCACCTCGACGGCGTCACCGTGCTCGAAGCGGACGAGTCGGTACGGCCCCGCGCCACACGCGCGGCGCGAGAACTCCCGCGTCCAGGTGCGCCCCGCGGACTCACAGACGGGCGCCATGATGGGCAGCGCCATCACGTGCAGGAACGTCGCGTCGGGCTGCGCGAGCTGGAACGACACCACGTGCTCGCTCTCGACCCGGACGCCCGTCAGCTCCGGCGCGCGCCCCTCGTGGTACTCGCCCCAGCCGACGATGCGCTCGTAATACGACGGCACCGGGCAGGGGGTGTCGGGGTGCAGCGTCCGCTCGACGCTGCGCTTCACGTCGTCGGCGCCGAGCGGCGCGCCGTCGTGGAAGAGCACCCCGCGGCGGAGCGTGAAGGTGTAGCGCAGCCCGTCGGGCGACACCTCGATCGACTCCGCGAGCTGTGGGCTCAGCTTGCCGTGCCGGTCGTACGTGACGAGCTGATCGTAGATCAGCCCCTCGATCACGGCGCTCGCGGTGTCGAACGCCGTGGCCGCATCGAGGGAGCGCACGTCGGTGAAGAAGGCGCTCCGCAGCACCCCGCCCTGCGTGGGGGGCACCTCGCGACGCGGCCCGAGGGGCGCTGCGACGTCCGCCTCGCAGGCGACGGTCGCGAGGGCGACGCCGAGGATCGCGACGCCGAGGCGGGTCGCCTCAGGTCTCCTTGGGATCGAGCGCATCGCGGACTCCTTCCCCCAGCAGGTTGAACCCGAGCACGCCCAGGAAGATGCACAGCCCCGGCGCCACCGCCAGCCGTGGCGCCACCGTGTAGTACCGCTGCCCCTCCTGGAGCATGCGGCCCCAGGTGGCGGTGGGCGGCGGCAGCCCGACCTGGAGGTACGCGAGCACGCTCTCCGCGATGATCATCTGCGCGACGGACGCCGAGGCGATCACGATCAGCGGGCCCGCGACGTTCGGCAGGACGTGGCGCAGCAGGACCGCCCACGACGGCTGCCCGAGCGCGCGGGACGCGACGACGAAGTCGAGCGAGCGCACCTGCAGCGTCTTGCTCCGCACGATCCGCGCGGTACCGAACCAGCTCGTGAGCCCGAGGACCAGCAGGATGGTGACGATCGTCACGTCGCCGAGCGCGGTCCCGATCGCCATCACCAGCAGCAAGTACGGGAAGCTCAAGCCGACGTCGACGAGCCGCATCAGCGCCGAGTCGACGAACCCGGCGCGGCCGTCTGCCGCCCACCCGCTCACCATGCCGACGACGGCGCCGACCGACACGGACACCGCGGTCGCTACCAGACCGACCAGCAGCGAGACGCGCGCCCCGTGCGCGAGCCGGCTCGCCAGATCGCGGAACAGCGGGTCGAGCCCCAGCGGGTGCGCCCGGCTCGGTCCCCCGGGCCCCCCGAGTCCGTCGCGCGCGGCCGCGAAGTCGCTCGTGTTCGGGTCGTGCCCGGCGAGGAGCGGCCCGATCGCCGCGAAGGCGAGGAGCCCGGCCACGATCACGAGGCCGACCACCGCGCCGCGGTTGCGCTGGAAACGTCGGAGGGCACGGCGCTCCATGGCGCCATTGTCGCGTCGCTCCGCGACCCGGAGTCAACCCGCCGCGCGCAGAGGCGCAATTCTTGGTCCCGAGCGGGACGCCCTCAGGCGCGCTCGGCGCGGAGGAAGCGGCCGAGCGCTGCGGCGACCTCCGCCGGGCGCTCCTCGTGCGGCGCGTGCCCCGCGTCCACCAGCTCGAAGCCCGCGCCCCGCAGCTCCCGCGCGACCCGCTGGCCGACGCCCGCCGGCACCACCCGATCGTGGCGGCCCCAGACGACCAGCGCCGGCGCGCGCACGCGGCCGAGATCGGCGATGACGGCGCTCACGTCGGCCGACGCGCGGAGCGTCGCGAGCGCGCTGCCGCGGGCCGCCGGGGTGTCGAACGACTCGTAGTACCGCTCGATGAGCGGGACGCCGTCGATCGAGCCGGCCTCCCCCGCGCCACCGTCCAGCACGGCCCAACGAAACAGCGCGGGACCGGTGAGCTGCTTCACGACGACGCCGCCGACGAGCGGCGCCGTCAGCATCCGGCTTCGCCAGGATCCGAGCGTCGACTGGAGCGGAGCGTTCACGATGACGAGGCGGCTCACCAGCTCGGGGCGACGCGCGGCCACGGCGACGGCCACGCAGCCGCCCAGCCCGTGGCCGACCAGCGCCGCCCGCGAGAGCCCGAGCGCCGCGTGCAGATCGGTGACGGCCTCGACGAAGGCGTCGATGCCGTAACGGTAGCGCGTGGGCGGCGGCTTCTCGCTGTCCCCGAAGCCGGGGAGGTCGACGAGCACGACGCGGAACTCGCCGCTCAGCCGCTCGCCGACGCGGATCCACGTGCTGCGGTCTCGGAGCGCGCCGTGCAAGAGCACGATCGGCCGCCCCTCCCCCGCCTCGGAGACGCGCAGGCGCACGCCGCTCGAGGTCACGTCCCGGTCCTGAAACGCCGGCATCGCCAACCCGGACCATGGCGGCCCTGAGGCCCGCACGCAACCGACGGCCACGGCGGCCGACGCGAGGTCGTGAAAGCCGCGACCGTCCCGGCCCCGCCGCCCCGCCTCGAGCTCGTGGAGCGGCTCGGCCGGGGCGGGATGGCGGAGGCCTGGCGCGCGCGATGGCGGGCAGGGCCCGCGGTCGAGGAGGTGTGCGTGAAGCGCGCGCGCCCGGGCGCCAGCCCCGCCGCCCGGGCCGCGCTCTTCACCGAGGCCGGCATCCTCGCTCGGATCCATCACCCGAACGTCGTCGGCTTCCGCGGCGTCGAGCGGAGCCCGGAGGGGGAGCCGCTGCTGGTGCTCGATCTCGTGGAGGGCGCCGACCTCGGCCGCCTGATCGAAGCGGCGCGTGGGTCCGGCGAGCCGTTCGCCCCCGGGGTGGTGGCGCACGTCGCACGCGAGCTCTGCGCCGCGCTCGCCGGTGCCCAAACCGGCCTCCCCGGAGGGGTCGTCCACCGGGACGTCACGCCGCACAACGTGCTCGTGGCGGCGAGCGGTCGGCTCCGGCTCGCGGACTTCGGCCTCGCGCGCGCACCCAGCGCTGCGCTGAACGCCGAGCCGCGGCGCCTCGCGGGCAAGCCCCGGTACCTCGCGCCCGAGCAGATCCGCGGCTGCGCGCTCGATCCCCGCGCCGACCTCCACGCCGTCGGGCTGCTGGCGTACGAGCTCTCGTCCTGCCGCCGGCCGTTCCACGACCAGAGCGCCGCGGAGGCGCTCGCCAGCCTCCGGGCGGGGCGCGCGCCCGCGCTGATCGACTCCCTCCGCGGCATCCCGCCCGGGCTCGCCTCGGCGCTGCGTGCGCTCGTCGACCCCGCGCCCGCCCGGCGCCCGGCGGACGCCGTCGCCGCGGCCCGCGTCCTCGAGCCCTGGGCCGACGCCGACGCCGGGCGGGCGTCGCTGGCACGCGCCGCGGCGACCGCGCGCGCCCGCTCCTCGCGTCCTCCGCACAGCTACGTCGGGCCCGCCGCCCCGCGCGCTCGATGGACGCTAGAGCCGTACTGGTAGTCGGCAAACCGTCCATTCGCCGTTCTCGCACCTCCGCGGATGGACGCCTGAACAACTGTTCCGACGTCCGTACCGTCCATCCGCAATGGACGGTTCCGCAACTCCATGGACGCCGCGCGCTGCTAGGACCTTTTTCGCACCTACACCGGAGCAGCGCGCGGTGCCCGCTGCGCGCCGCGCCTACGCGCAAACTTTCAGCTACTTCTGCTTGGTGCGCTCCACTCAGTGGAATACATTGAACGCGCGCCTGCCCGAGGGGCCGGCGCTGGATCCCGACGATGGCCCCCCTGGACGAAGCCACCCTCTCCCGCATCGAGCGGGAACACGCGGAGGGCATGGGGTCGCAGGAGATCCTCGATCTCCTCGGCCGCCACCACGTCGGCGTCACCGAGGCGACGCTGCGCAAGTACGTACAGATGGGGCTGCTCCCGCGCAGCGTGCGCGTCGGCCGAAAGGGGAAGCACCAGGGCTCCCAGGGGCGCTACCCGGTGGGGGTCGTGCGGCGCATCCTCGACATCAAGCGGCTGCTCGCCGAGAGCTGGACGATCGAGGAGATCCAACGCGATCTGTTGTTCGTGCGGGCGGAGCTCGACCAGCTGGAGGCGGCGCTCACCGGCGTGTTCCGCAAGCTCGAGCTGGTCACGCGCCAGCGTCGCGCCGAGACCACGATCGCCGGGGTCGTGCGCGATCTCGCGCAGGCTCGCGCCCTCGGTCGCGAGCTGGTCCGCAAGTTGGGAGACATCGAGACGAGACTGACGGCAGGCGCGAGGGTGAAGCACGAGGCGACGGGCTGACCGGCCGCGGCGCGCGCAGCAGGCCCCGCGCGCCCGGGGCACGGGAGAGGTGTGCATCCGCGGGGACGAGCTGCCCCGCGCGAACCGGGACCGCTGGAGGCAACGATGAGCCAAACCGACGACGCGATGGACGAAACGACGGAGACCGAGCCCCGCACGCGACGGGACGGCGCGAACGTGCTCGCGCTCGACGCCGGCGCCGAGCCCGCGGTGACCCGGGAGCAGAAGCGGTCGAGGCGCAAGCGCGACGTGCGCGCGCGCACGATCAGCGTCAAGCGGATGACCAAGCGCGAGCTGGAGATCGGCCGGCTGCTCTACCCGGAGACCGACTACTGGAAGCCACGCACGCGCGCCGAGTGCTCGGACGCCCCGCGCCCCTGCCCGTTCGTCTCCTGCAAACACCACCTGTTCATCGATGTGTCCCCCCGCACCGGCGCGATCAAGCTGAACTTCCCCGATCTCGAGGTGTGGGAGATGGGGGAGTCCTGCGCGCTGGATGTCGCCGATCGGGGCGGCGCGACGCTGGAGGACGTGGGCGCCATCATGAACCTGACGCGGGAGCGCATCCGCCAGGTCGAGGTGAAGGCGCTCGCCAAGCTGGAGGCGCTGAAGGACATGATGGCGCTCCGCGAGTACGTCGACGAGGGGCCGGTCGGGAAGCGCCGCCTGCCGCGCGTCACGCGGGCGGACTTCGCCGGCGTCGAGGCCGACCTCGACCTCGACGACGCGGAGGACGCCGAGGAGGCCGAGGAGGCCCGCGCGGACGGGATCGACTCGGACTTCGACGCGCTCTGACCGGCTGCGACGGAGATCCGCCGCGCGGCGTGCGCCCCGGCGGAGCCGCGCGCCGCCGCCTCGGCTCACATCCGGCCGAGCGCGATGATCGTGGGCCGGTCCTTCTCCGGGGGCCAGTTCACGAAGAGGCTCGCGCCGTGCTGCTTCGGCTCGTCCATCATGATGCGGAGCCGCATCGTCTTCCCTTTGCGGACTCGGACCACGAAGTCGGCGCTCTTCCCCAGCTTGACCGACTCGAAGTAGTCGGCGCCGGCCGACCCGAAGCCGTCCATGTCCTTGACCTCGGTGACGTTGGCGGAGCAGTTCACCTTGAGCCACTCTCGGACGAGCTTCATGAAGCACTTGTCCGGCTGCGAGTTCGTCTCCTGGGTGTTGATCGAGGGGGCGTCGTTCCACTCGGCGACCGTCGGAGGCTTGCTGCGCCCCTCGGGGATCGCGGGCACCGGGCCGTCCTCCTTCGGCGCCGGGGCGGGGGCCGGCGCCGCCGGCTGCGCCGCGGTGGCCGGCGCCGTGGCCGCGGGGACCGTCACCGTGGCGACCGGCTGCGCCGGCGCGGCCCCCTTGTCCTCGCTCTTGCACGCGAGGAGCGCCGCCAGCAGCGCCCCCACCGACATCACCTGAGTTCGCATCGGCACACCTCCGAAGCTCGCAACGTACCATCCTCCTCCCTCGCCGAGAAGCCTCGCCCGCCCGCGGCGCGCGCCGCGCCCGAACGGGAGCCTCGGCAGCGGGGTGTGGGTCCGCGCGCGCGGGGCCGTTCCCCCCTGCCGGTCCGCCCCGAGGAGCCCGGACCGTATCAGCCGACGCGGGACATCTCGACGGCGCGCGCGTAGCGCGCCGACAGCGCGCCCCACGCCACCACCTCCCAGAAGCCCGCGACGAAGTCGGCGCGGCGGTTCTGGTAGTCGAGGTAGTAGGCGTGCTCCCACACGTCGCACGCGAGGAGCGGGATGAAGGGGAAGGTCGTCTGCTTCTGGTGGTTCTCCAGCTGCAGGACCAGCAGGCTCGAGCGGGAGAGGTCGAAGCCGAGCACGGCCCAGCCGTTGCCCTCGACGCTCCGACCTGCGGCGGCGAACTGGAGCTTCATGGCCTCCAGATCGCCGAACGAGGCCTTCGCCGCGGCGACGAACGCCGGGCTCGGCGCAGCCGTCTTGCCGCGAGGGGCCATGCTCTCCCAGAAGAGGGAGTGGAGGAAGTGACCGGAGACGTGGAACGCCAGCTTCCGGGACCAATGTTCCACGAGGCCGTGGTCGCCGGTCGCCCGCGCCTTCACCAGCGCCTCGAGCGCAGCGTTCGCGCCGGTCACGTAGGCGGCGTGGTGCTTGGAGTGGTGGAGCTCCAGCGCGCGCGCGGACAGGAACGGCTCGAGCGCACCGTAGGCGTACGGGAGGGGCGGAAGCGTGTACTCGGTCATGGGAGGCTCCGTCGAGTTGACGGCCGGGCCCGGCGACGCGGCGCCACCCGTCGCGCGGGGCACGGGCGCCGTGGCAGCCGCCGGCCCACCGCACCCGGCGGCGGGCAGGAAGCACCAGCCGCCGGCGACCAGCATTGCGCGGCGCGAGAGGCTCGCGTCGTGGGCTCGTGACGACACGCCAGAGGGCTAGGGCCCGCGGCGCCGCGCCGGAAGCCCCCCCCCCCGCGCACGGCTCGCGCTCAGGCGCCCCGCGCGGGCGGAGGCCCCGAGTCCCGAACGGGGAAGCGGTACTCGGGCAACAGCTCCCGCCGGCGCCGCTCGCGCTCCTCCACGGGCGGCACCTCGAACGCCCTCGGGGTGATGGCGAGCAGCGCGGCCTCGTCCACCTCGTCGATCAGCTCGGCCGCGAGGTAGCGCTCGGCGTACCGCCGGTACACCCCGGACTGGACGAAATGATCGAAGAGATCTGGGTCGAGGTGGTTGTCGCGCTTCATGAACCCCATGATGCGCATGGCCTCGCTGAGCTTCTTGCCCGTCTTGTACGGGCGGTCGCCCGCCGTCAGCGCCTCGAAGACATCTGCGATCGCCATCGCCCGCGCCGGGACGCTCATGTCGCCCGCGAAGACGCCACGCGGGTAGCCTGTCCCGTCCATGCGCTCGTGGTGGCCCGCGGCGTACTCCGGCACGCGCTTCAGCGTCCGGGGGAACGGCAGCGCCTCGAGCATACGGAGCGTGTGCACCATGTGCCCGTTGATGACGATGCGCTCGGCCTCCGTCAGCGTGCCGCGCGAGACCATCAGGTTCTCGAGCTCGACCGAGCCGAGCAGCTCCCGCTCGACGCCGCCCTCGACCCACCTCCGCCGCCCGATCTCCGCCAGCCGGGCCTTCGCCTCCGGCGGGAGGAACTCCGCGCCGACGTTCGCCCGCTCGACGAAGGCGAGATCGTCGCGGAGGCCAGCCACCTCGCGGGCGTACTCGGCGTCGGCCGCCTCCCGCGTGAGCTCGCCGGCCAGCACGCGCTCGAGGGAGCGGACCCGCGCGTCGCGATCCAGCGACTCGAAGCGCGCCCGGACCACCTCGATCCGGTCCGAGATCGTCTCGAGCTTGGTGGCCTTGTCCATCACATGAACGGGCGTCGTCACCTTCCCGCAGTCGTGGAGCCACGCCGCGATCGTGAGCTCGTAGCGCTCGTCCTCGCCGAGGCGGAACTCGGCGAACGGGCCCGACTCCGCCGCGCACAGCGAGTCGACGAGCAGCTCCGCCAGCGCGGGGACGCGCTCGCAGTGGCCGCCGGTGTACGGACTCTTCGCGTCGATCGCCGCCGCGATCATCCGGATGAAGCTCTCGAGCAGCTCACGTTGGCCGTCCAGCAGGAGCTGATTGTCGAGCGCGATGCCGGCCTGCGCCGCGAGCGCCTCGACCGTACGCTGCTTCTCGAACGAGAACTCGACGATCTCTGAGGTCTCCGCGTCGCGCGCGTTGAGGAGCTGGAGGACGGCGATGACGCGGTCCTCCGTGTTCACCATCGGGATGGTGAGGAACGACACGGAGCGGTAGCCGTTCCGCGAGTCGAACTGCTTCGTCCCGCTGAAGTCGAAGCCGACCGCCTGGTAGGCGTCCGGCACGTTGAAGGAGCGCCCGAGCACCGCGGCCGCCGACGCGACGTTGCGGCGGTTCGGCTCGCCCGTCACCGGATCGAACATCGGGATCGAGGGCAGCTCGATCGGCTTGCCGGTCGAGCCGCCCAGCGCGACGCCGAGCGAGTCCGTGCGCAGGATGGCGAAGCGGAGGCGGTCGTCGTCGGTGCGGAGGTAGAGCGTGCCGCCGTCCGCGTTGCAGAGGCGCTGCGCCTCGACCAGGATCATCTCGACGAGCCGGTCTCTGTTCTTCTCGGTGGCGAGCGCGTTGCCCACTCGGTGGACGAGCTCGAGCCTCGCCAGCCGCTCCTCGAGCGTCTCCGGGGGAACGCTGCGCATCGGCGCGCGGGTCGGGACATCGGCTGCGTCGGTCATGCGCCCTCGCGCGGCCAGGCTAGCGCGCCGGCAGCGGGCCGTCAGCGGTGGCCGCCCTCGACCGCGCGCGCGGCTACCACGCGCGTCCAGGCTGGGCAACGCCGGGGTCGTTCTTGACAAGCCGGGGAGCGGGGGCTACCCCGCTCGCCCCCGATGGCTGCCCGCTCGCTCGTGATCGTCGAGTCGCCTGCCAAGGCGCGAACGATCGGCGGCATCCTGGGCAAGGATTTCGTCGTCGAGTCATCGATCGGCCACATCCGCGACCTCCCGCGGAGCGCCAGCGAGGTGCCCGCGAGCGTGAAGAAGGCGCCGTGGGCGCGCCTCGGGGTCGACGTGGAGCACGGCTTCCGCCCCGTGTACGTCGTCGACGCCGACAAGCGCGACCACGTGAAGAAGCTGAAGGGCCTGCTGGCGCAGGCCGACGTGCTCTACCTCGCGACCGATGAAGACCGCGAAGGCGAGAGCATCGCGTGGCACCTCGCGGAGGTCCTGGCACCCAAGATCCCGGTCCGGCGCATGGTGTTCCACGAGATCACCGCGTCGGCGATCCGCGAGGCGATCGCGCACCCCAGGGACATCGATCGCCGCTTGGTCGAGGCGCAGGAGGCCCGCCGCATCCTCGACCGCCTGTACGGCTACGAGGTCTCGCCCGTCCTGTGGAAGAAGGTGCTCCCGCGCCTCTCCGCGGGTCGCGTCCAGAGCGTCGCGGTGCGTATCGTGGTCGAGCGGGAGCGGGAGCGGATCGCGTTCCGGCGCGCGGCGTACTACGGCATCGAGGCGACGCTCGAGCTCTCCAGCGGGGGCGCGCCCGTCCCCGCCCAGGTGGTGCAGCTCGACGGCGCCCGCCTCGCGACCGGCAAGGACTTCGGCTCGGACGGCAAGCTCACGCGGGCGGAGGCCCTGGTGCTCGACCAGCAGCGCGCGAACGCGCTCGTCGGGCCGCTCGAGCGCGCGGCGTACGTCGTTCGGGAGATCGAGCGCAAGCCGACCCGGCGCTCGCCCCCCCCGCCCTTCATGACGTCGACGCTGCAGCAGGAGGCGGCGAGGAAGCTCCGTTTCTCGTCCAAGCGCACGATGCAGGTCGCGCAGCGCCTCTACGAGAACGGCTTCATCACGTACATGAGGACGGACAGCACCACGCTCTCGGACGTGGCGTTGTCCGCGGCGCGCGCCCAGATCGAGCGGCTGTACGGCCGCGAGTACCTGCCCGCCGCGCCCCGCACGTACGCGAACAAGGTGAAGAACGCGCAGGAGGCGCACGAGGCGATCCGGCCGGCCGGTGAGGCGTTCCGACTCCCGGAGGAGGTGGCCCGCGAGCTCGGCGGCGACGAGGCGCGGCTCTACGAGCTCGTCTGGATGCGGACGGTCGCGTCCCAGATGGTCGACTCCCGCGGGGAGAGCGTCGTCGCGCGCGTCGAGGCCCGCCCGACCGAGCGCGGCGCGCCGTTCGAGGTCGCCGAGCTCACGGCGAGCGGCAACGTGATCGTGTTCCCCGGGTTCCTGCGCGCTTACGTCGAGGGCAGCGACGACCCGCAGGCCGAGCTCGAGGGGCGCGAGCGCCCCTTGCCGGCGATGGATCGAGGCCAGGCGCTGGCGGCTCGGGCGGTGGAGGCCCAGGGGCACGAGACGCAACCGCCGGCGCGCCTCACGGAGGCCTCGCTCGTCCGCGCGCTCGAGGAGCTCGGGGTGGGGCGCCCGTCGACCTACTCGTCGATCCTCTCGACGATCCAGGATCGTGGCTACGTGTGGAAGAAGGGCACCGCGCTCGTGCCGTCGTTCACGGCGTTCTCCGTCGTGAAGCTGCTGGAGCAGCACTTCGGGGATCTGGTCGACTTCGCCTTCACCGCGCGGATGGAAGACGATCTCGACTCGATCGCGCGCGGGGCGCAGGCGTGCGAGCCGTGGCTCCGCCGCTTCTACTACGGCGGCGGCGACACCGCCGGGACGTTCGGCGTAGGGCTGAAGGCGCTGGTCGCCGACCGGCTCGAGGGCATCGACGCCCGGGCGATCAACTCGTGGGTGCTCGGGAAGGACTCCGAGGGCCGCGAGCTCACGGTGCGCGTGGGCAAGTACGGCGCGTACCTCGCGCGCGGCGAGGAGACGGCGACCCTCGCCGAGGATCTCGCGCCCGACGAGCTCGACGTGAGCAAGGCAGAGGAGCTGCTCGCACGGCCGAGCGCCGACCGCGCGCTCGGCACGGATCCGGGGACGGGCCTCCCGGTGCTGCTCCGCGTGGGCCGGTTCGGCGCCTACGTCCAGGTCGGCGAGGCCACCGCGGGCGGCGAGCGCCCGCGGACGGCGTCGCTGCTCAAGAGCGTCGATCCAGCCCAGGCGACGCTGGAGGATGCCTTGCGCGTGCTCGCGCTGCCGCGCGTCCTCGGGGACGACCCGGCGTCGGGGGTCCCCATCACCGCGCAGATCGGGCGGTATGGGCCCTACGTGGCGCGCGGCAAGGAGAGCCGCAGCCTCGACTCCGAGGACGCCGTGTTCCGCGTCACGCGCGACGAGGCGCTGGCGCTCTTCGCCCAGCCGCCCCGCCGCGCGGCTCGGGCGGCGGCCGCGGCGCCGCTGCGTGAGTTCGGCCCCGACCCGGCGAGCGGCAAGCCCATCGTGTTGCGCGAAGGGCGCTTCGGGCCCTACGTGACGGACGGCGAGACGCACGCCTCCCTGCGGCGCGGAGACACTCCGGAGAGCGTGACCCCCGAGCGAGCGCACGAGCTCCTCGCGGAGCGCCGCGCGCGGGGCCCCGCCCCGGGCCGGCGGGGCTTGGCGAAGTCGAAGCGGGGTGCCGGGAAGGCGCGCGCCTCGGCGCCCGCAGGCGACGGCGCGCGCGCCGCGAAGAAGAAGCGCGCGCCGAGCGCCGCGGCGAAGAAGCCGGCGGCCGCGGCTCGGCCGAAGCGCAAGGCCAAGAGCTCGGCCGCGGAGGGCCCGGCGCCGAAGCGGGCCCGCGCCCAGGCAGAGGCGAGCAGCCCGCCCCAGCCCGGCGCCGACACCCCGGCGGCGCCGCGCAGACGCCGGCGCGCGGACGCGTAGCGCGACCGCGTCTCCCCCCCTCCGCGTGGCCCGCTACCCCGCGGCTCCGCGGGCCTCACGCGCGCGCCGGTGCCACCCCACCCAGACCATCGCGCCGACGACGGCGACGGCCGCGTACACGCGCGCCCCGGAGCTCGCCGGGTGCTCGTCGGCGTGGGTGAGCGCGCCGAACGCGGCGACGGCGAGCCCGACGGCCGCGCCGAGCGGCGCACCCACGCCGCGGCTGGCGGACGCCGAGGGGAGCTGGTGGATCGCGAGGTGGACGAGCCCGCCCGCGACCACCCCGGAGATCACCGGCCCGAGCTCCGCGAGGGTCCGGACCGGGATCGTCCCCGCGGCGGCGATGCCGGCGATGGTAGCGACCGCCAGGCCCGCCGCGCGGAGCGCCGCGGCGGCGTAGCCGAAGCGCTCCCGGAAGGTGAGCACCGTCATCGTCGCGAGCGGGACGGTGTGCGCCGCCAGCGCCAGCACCAGCTCCCCGTGCGCGTGCCCCGCGTGGGCGCCGCCCGACATCGCCCCGAGCGCGAGGCCGTCGCCGAGCTGATGGGCGAGCAACGCCGCCCACCCGACCTCCAGCGCGAGCCTCCCCGCGCGAGCCGGCGAGCCGACCCTCGCACCGAATCGCCCGACGAGCTCGGGGAGCCCATACCCGGCCGCCGCGGTCGCCAGCGCCGTGAGGCCGAGTGACTCCACGCTCTCCGGCAGGAGCTGGAGCGCCGCGACGCCGAGCGCCGCGACGAGCGCGAAGCCGCGAATGAACGGACCGGCGCCGCTCCCCCACCCCGGCAGGAACCCCGCGACGGCTCCGACCGCGACGGCGAGGACGATGACAACGCTCGGGATCAACGTCGGGCCTGCGAGGCGAGCGGCCGGCGTACCCCCGCGCCCCCATCGCCGCAAGGCGCGCTCGGCTCCCCACGACCGCGCCACCTCGCCGGGAACCTGCCCGGCGAGGTGGCGTCGTCGTACGCTCGCCTCGACCGCTGCCCCTCGCGACCCCACCGGATCGGCGCCGTGACTCCCCTCCCCTCCGGCCGACGCGCGGCGCTGCTCGCGCTCGGCGCGCTCGGGCTCGCCTGCGCCGAGCGCGCGCCGGGCCGGCCCGCGCCCCTCGCGCCTACCCCTCGCGCCGGCGCCCGCGCCAGGCCAGCGCCCGCCCCGCCGGCTCGGATGCCGCCCCCGCCGCCGCCCACCCCGGACGCACCGCCGATCGTCCCCCCTGAACGCAGCTTCCGGCTCCCGCTCGTCGACCCGGACCAGACGCGCGCGGTCCTGCTCCTCTACCACGCCTTCGGAGTAGGCCGCGAGCGGCTCAGCGTGTCGACGCGCGACTTCGCCGCCCACCTGGGCGTCCTGACCGAGGGGAACGCCGAGCTCGTCACGACGACCGAGCTCGTGGAGTTCCTCGAGGGGCGGCGCCGCCTCCCCGCGAGGGTCGTCGTGCTCACGATCGACGACGGGATGTCGAGCGTGTACACTCGCGCGTGGCCGCTCCTCCGCGATCGGGGCGCGCGTTTCACCCTCGGTGTGCCGACCGGCCTCGTCGGCCTGCGGTCGCGCGCCGGCAGCAACATGAGCTGGGAACAGCTCCGCGAACTGGTCGACACCGGGCTGTGCGAGATCGCGAGCCACGGTCACCTGCACCGACGTCTCCCGAGCCTGAACGCCAGCCGACGCGCCGAGGAGCTCGAGCTCTCCCGCCAGCTCATCGCGCGCGAGCTGGGGCGCGCGCCGGTCGCGTACTTCTACCCCCTCGGCGCGCACGACACGCGGACGGAGCCCTACGTCCGCGCCGCCGGGTATCGGGGGGCGTTCGTCGCGAGCGGCGCGCCGGTGGCGCTCGGCTCGTCCAGCCTGCTCGCCGTGCCGCGGACGAGCGTGTTCTACGGCGACAGCGCCTCGCTGGTGGCGCACTACGCGAGCGACGGGTTCCTCGGCAGGGTGCGCGCCCGGCCGGAGCGGCTCGCGTTCACCGCCGGCTCCGCGGCTCGCTGAGCGCGTCCGCGCCGGGCGAGCTCACTCGGGGAACGCGGCCGTGGGCGGCTTGGTGCCGGGCGGGCGCACGGGCGGCGGCGGCGCGGGCGGCGGATCATCCGGCGGGGGCGCCACCGGACGAGGCCGCGACGGCGGCCTGCGCTCGGCGGGCGGCGGCCCCGGCGGAGGCGCCGCAGCCGGCGGCAGCGCGGTCGCCGCGGCGCCCGGGGCCGCCGACGCGCGCGGTGGCGGCTGCTCCGGAGGCGGCGGCAGCTCGGCGACCGCGCGGGGCTCTGCGGTCGTCGCTGCGGTCGTCGCTGCGGGCGCGCGCGGCTCCAGGGCGACCGGCGGCTCCGGCGCGCGGGGGGCCGGGGAGGGAGCCGGGGCAGGCCCCTGGCGGGTCACCACGGCGACGGCGAACACCGCGATCGCGAACCCGGCGACGCCCGCGACGAGCCGGATGAAGCGCGCGCGCCGCTGCTCCTGCTCGGGCGTTCGGGGCGGGCGCCGCGCGGGCCCGTCGAGATCGTCCAGCTCGTCCTCCGCGAGGTGGGCGTGCCCGCCCTCGTAACGCCCCTCGTCGCCCGCGGTGAAGAACTCGTCGTCGCCCGCAGGGCGCGGCGGCGAAGAATCGGGCCCCGGCGAGGCCTCCCCGTGCCGCAGCGCGCGCGGAATGGCGGCGATCGTCGCCGGATCCGGCTCGCTCGCTTCGCCGGGGGAAGCGGGCGGCAGCTCGGCCGGCTCGCGCGGAGGCGAGCCGGGCGGCGGCGCCGCGGGGAACGGGATCACCTTCGCGGCCGCGGCCTTGCCCTGCGGCGTCTCGCGCGCCGTCGACGGGAGCCCGACGGCCGTCCGCGCGGCGACGGCGGCAGCGCGCGCCTCGGGGCTGTCGGCCAGCGTGCTGGCGGGTGGAGACGGCTCGGCCACGCCGACCGGCGCCGGCATCGGCGCGGGCGGCGCGAGGCGCAGCGCGTCCATGACCGCGGTCGTCGTCCCGGGCGGGGCCGGCGCCTCCGCCGGAGCGCGAGGCGCGAGCGCCGTCACCGCCGCCTCGATCTCCTCTGCGGACGCGAGCGGCGCGGCCGCGGCGATCTCGAGGGCCGCGGGCCCGGCGACGCCGATGACCGTCTTCGCCGCGGGACGTACCGCCGCCGCCGGCGCCGAGTCGACCGGCCGCGGGACGGCGATGGCCGTCTCGGGGAGCGGCGTCGGCGGCGGCACGGAGAGCGGGAGCCGGGGCTCGCTCGCGGGGCGGTCCGGCACGATCGGCTCGTGCTCGGCGGACGGCGCGCGCTCCAGCCGCTCGCCCTCCAGGCTCGGGACGACGTCGTCGTGGTGCGGCTCGGCGCCCACGACGAGGAGTCCCTCGAAGAACAACTTGGTGACCGTCGACAGCGTCGAGAGATCCTCGAACGGCGACTCGTCGACCACGTCGAGCAGCGTGCGCCTGCCGTCGAAGAGGCGGAGGATGCCGTTCAGCTCGTCGGGGATCTCGCTCAGCCGCTCGACGAGCGCCTCGTGATCCACCTCGAACACCGTCACGAGGGGGGGCAGCTGCTCGAGCAGGCGCCCCCACTCGTCGAGCCGCCGCATGCCCTCCATCAGCAGGCCCTGCGTCGACGTGGGCACGACGTCCTCGTTGCTCACCGGGCGAAACTCGACCTCGAAGTCCCCGCTCGTCCAGATGAGCGCGCGGTAGACGGCCTCTTCGCCGCGCAGCCGGCCGAGCTCGGCGTCCACGACCTTGCCGTCCCGGAAGAAGATCTGCACCCGGCGGCGGCCGTCGGTGATGCTGGCGACGCCGCTCTTGCGCCCCACCTCGAACGTCTGGAGCAGATCGACGACGCCGAGGTCCTCGAGCGAGCCGTTCAGGCGCGTGCGCGCGCTGGTCGGCTGCGTGGTCGCCATCCGCTCTTGCGTGCGCCGGGCGAGGAGGAGGTTCACCCGCGCGATGAGCTCGCGGACGAAGATCGGCTTGGTGAGGTAGTCCTCGACCCCCAGCTCGAGCCCGCGGATCTTGTCCTCGATCGATCGCTGGCTGGTGAGGAACACGACCGGGATCGCGGCGTGCTCGGGGTTCGTCTTCAAGCGACGGACCAGCTCGTAGCCGTCGACACGCGGCAGGCGGGTGTCCGTCAGGACGAGGTCCGGGGCCGAGAGCTCGATCTTCGTGAGCGCGTCGGCGCCGTCGTCCGCCGTGGTCACGGTGTAGCCGGCCTTCTTCAGGCTGACCTCGAGCACCCGCACGCTGCGCGGATCGGCGTCGACCAGGAGGAGCTGCTGCTTGGCCAAGGAGTTCTCGGTCGTCGCCTGAGGGTCGGGGGATCCTACGCGCGAGAGGCGCTCACGATCGGAGCGAGCCGGAGGCTAGGGCACGCGGCGTCATTTTGCCCAGGGGTCGATGATGTCGCCACCCGTCACCGGTGGAGGTGGGGCCTGCGCAGGCGGCGGGCCAGCCGGGGCGGGCGGCAGCCGGGGGCGGCCAGCGCCCGGCGGCGGCGGGCGGCGGACGGGCCGATCCGGCGCAGCGGCCGCGCTGAACGGCGGCGGGGGCGGCCCGCCCGACGGGAGCGGCGCGGGCGCCACTCGGGCGCTCGGCGCGCTCTCCGGAGCGGGTAGGGCGCTCCCCCCGGCGAGCGCTGGTCCGGGGGCCGGCCGGCGAGCGCCGAGCCCCCAGGCGACCAACGCCCCGACGCCGGCTACCCCCACCACCGACCCCACGGCGGCGCGGAGCGACCGGCGGCGGCGGGCCACGCGCTGCCCCGCCTCGCGGGCCCGGACCTCCTCGAGCGTGGGCACCTCGAGCTCGTCGGCGAGGAGGGATCGGGGGCGCGCAGCGCTCTCGCCCCGCGCCCGCACCTCGACCCCCCCATCCGTCGTCGGGCGAACGACGGCGGCGATCGCCGCGAGGAACTCACCCAGATCCGCGAAGCGCTGCGCGGGACGCTTCTCGAGGCAGGTGAGGACGACCGCCTCCAGCGCACCGAGCTCCCTGGCGCCCTCTCCGAGCAGCTCGCTCGGCGGCGTCGGCGCGACGTAGAGGTGCTTGGTGAGGACGCCCATGTACGAGTCGGCCTCGAACGGCACGCGCCCGGTGAACATCTCGTACATGACGATCCCGAGCGCGTAGATGTCCGCGCGATGGTCGACCGCCTCCCCCATCGCCTGCTCGGGGCTCATGTAGTGCGGCGTGCCGAAGACGGTCCCGGCCTGCGTGAGGCGGCTCGCGCCGGCGACGCGCGCCAGCCCGAAGTCCAGCACCTTGACGACCGGCCGATCCTCGGCGGCGCGGGCCAGGAAGACGTTGTCCGGCTTGAGATCACGATGCACGATTCCGGCCGCGTGCGCCGCGGCCAACGCCTCGGCCACCTGCCGCACGATGTGCACCGCCCGCCCGGCGGGGACCGGCCCCCCCGCGCGGAGCAGTTCGGCGAGCGTGGAGCCCTCGAGGTACTCCATGACGAAGTACGGCTGCCCGCTCGGGAGCTGGCCGAAATCCATGATCGCCACGACGTTCGGGTGCACCACCAGCGCGGCGGCGCGCGCCTCGCGCAGGAACCGCTCAGCGAGGTCCGACTCCCGGGCGAGATCCCGGCGCAGCGCCTTCAGCGCGAGCGTGCGCCCCAGGTGCCGGTGCCGCACCCGGTAGACCGTCCCCATCCCTCCCTCACCGAGCACGGCGAGGATCTCGTACCGATCGTCGACGAGCGACCCGACCAGCGGATCCTGGGGCGGGGCGACCTCGATCGCCGGGACGAGGCGCTGGCCGTCGAAGGGGCAGAACCGCGCGTCGACCCGCGCGAACGTCTGGGCGCAGCTGGGGCATCGCCAGACCCGGAGCGCCTCGACGCTCGCCGGAGCGGGCGCCGCGCCCTGGCCCGGGAACTGAACGATCGTCGTCTGTGACACGGCGCGTCTCACGAGCCTAGCACCCTGCCCGCGGCGCGCGGCGGCCACGGGCAGGGGCGGGCGGTCTCGTGGGCGGGCGGTCTCGTGGGCGGGCGGTCTGGTGGGCGGGCGGTCTGGTGGGCGGGAGCGGCGGGCGACCGGGGCGCGCTCAGCTCACGCGAGGCCGCCGCCGCAGTTCGCGCAGAACTTCGCGCCCGGCTGGTTGTGCGTCCCGCACTTCGGGCAGGGGGGCGCGCCCGGCGCGGCCGCCTGCGGCGGATACCCAGGAGCCCCATGGGGGGGATAGCCGGGCGGCGGGTAGCCCGGAGCGGCGGCGTGCGGGGGATAGCCGGGCGGCGGGTACCCGGGCGGCGGGTAGCCCTGCGGCGGGTACCCGGGCGGCGGGTAGCCCTGCGGCGGGTAGCCCGGGGGGGGATAACCGGGGGCCGCCATCCGGCCGCCGTACATCATGCCCGCGCCCATGCCCATGCCCGCCGCGAGCCCGGCGCCGGCCATGGCCGCGCCGGCGCCCTCGCCGCCCTGCGCGAGGCCCTGCCCGAGGCCCATCTGCGCCTGCGCCGCCGCGTACTGCTGGTATCGGTTCATGTCGAGGTTGTTGACGAACCGTGCCTGGTTGGCGAACTGCTGGTCGAGCTCGAACTGCTTCTGCGCCGCCATCGCCTCGGCCTGACCGACGCCGATCTTGGCCTTGCGGGCGTCGATCTTGGCCTGGACGATCTGGTCCTGGAACTCGTCGATCCGCGCCTGATCCTCGTCGCTCAGGTTGATGTTGAGCTTGGCGATCTCGAGCACCGCGACGCCGATGCGGGCGAGGTCGGGGCAGTCCTGGACGATCGCGCGCGCCACGTCCGGCCCGGCGGTGCCGAGGTCCATCATGGTGATGTCCCCGCCCTTCAGGAGCTTGGTGAGCGTCGACTTCAGGCCCATGAGGACCTGGTCGCGCACCCAGTTCATGGCGATCTCGGGATCCTTAGCGCCGCTCTGGCCCACGAACTCGACCACGAACTTCACCGGGTCGGCGACGCGGTACGAGTACGTCCCGAACGCCCGTGGGTTCACCCGGATCTCGAGCTCCGGGTCCCGCATCGACCCGATCGGCCCGCCGAAGCCCTGGTTGTAGATCGGGCGGGTGGTGACGAAGTAGATCTCCGAGATGAAGACGTTCCCGCCCGTGAACTTGTCGACCAGGTTGTTCAGGAACGGGATGTTCTGCGTCTGCAGGGTGTGACGCCCGGGCCCGAGCGCGCCCTGGTACTGTCCGTCCTTGAAGAACAGCGCGACCTCGTCCTGGTCGACGGTGAGCTGGCTCCAGAAGGGGAAGTTCTGATCGGGGTGCTTGTAGACGACCTTGTCCTTGAACCGGTCGTCCCGGGCGATCATCATCTCCTTCACGCCCTGCTTCACGAAATCCATGATTCCCATGTCGTTCCTCTTCTCCTCGACGGACGGCGACGGTCGGCTGGCTCGTCCCTGCCCGGTCGGGCAGGGGGACGGTCGGGAATCTAGGTCGTCCTAGCGGGCGCGTCCACGTCCGGCCGGGCGGCCTCTTGCCAACCCGGGCGCCGAGCGACGAAGCTCCGACCGTGACGCTGGAACCCATCGACCCGTCGCGGCTGTCCGCCGCCGCGCAGCGGGTGCTCTCCGCCGAGGCGCCGGGCCCGGTCCGGCTGATGGCTGCCCGAGGCGTGATCCCCGGGGTACGGCCGGCGGATCTCCTCGCCGTGATGGTCGTCCTGGCCGGCTCCGACGACGCGGGAGTCTCGGCCGCCGCGAACGCGGCCCTCGAGCGGCTCCCCCCCCCGCTGCTGGCCGGCGCGCTCGGGAGCGATCTCGAGCCGGCGGTGATCGACCGCCTGGCGGCCGTCCACGCGTCGGACCCGGACCACGCGGCGGCGCTGCTGCGCATGCCGCGCATCGCCGACGACACGCTGGTCGCGCTCGCAGAGCAGGCCGACGAGCGGCTGGGCGAGCTCATCGCCACGAACGAAGACCGCCTGCTCCGGTCGCCCCGCGTGATCGAGAAGCTCTACATGAACCGCCGGGTCCGCATGTCGACGGCGGACCGGCTCCTCGAGCTCGCGGTGCGGAACGACCTCGAGCTCGACATCCCGACGTATCGGGAGGCCGCGGCCGCGATCCGGGACGAGCTCATCGTCGAGCAGTCGGAGGAGCCGACCTTCGACGACGTGCTGTTCGCCGAGACGACGGTCCTGGCAGACGCCCTCGGCTCGCACCCCGACGAAGACACGCATGACGAGGACGAGGACGGGAACGAGCACGTCCGCGACAAGTTCCTGCCGCTGCACGCCCGCCTCGCGCAGATGACGGTCTCGCAGAAGGTCCGCGCGGCGACGCTCGGCACCGCTGCGGAGCGCTACCTGCTCGTGCGCGACCCCAACCGGCTGATCGCCGCCGCGGCGGTGAAGAGCCCGCTCATGCGCCCGGACGAGGCGGCTCGGATCAGCGCGAGCCGCGCCGTCCCCGAGGAGGTGCTGCGCACCATCGCGATGAACCGGGAGTTCACCCGGGACTACCAGGTGAAGCTCAACTTGGTCTCCAATCCGCGGACCCCGCTCACGTTCGCCTCGCGCCTGGTCCCGCTCCTGCGCGAGAACGACCTGCGCTCGCTCTCCAAGAGCAAGAACGTCCCCGGCGCCATCCAGACCGCCGTCCGCCAGCAGCTCGAGCGCAAACAGAAGCGCGGGTGAGGCGCTGCGCGTCAGCGGCGGCGGCGCCGCGAGGTCGTCGACGCGGGGGCCGCCGGCGGGTGCGCGTGCCGGCCCCCGCGCGCTCGCCCGGGCGCCGCCGCACCGCCGGTCCCGGGTAGGGTGGTCGCCGCCACCTGGCCGCTCAGCACGCCTTTGACGTGGGTCAGCGCGTCCGCGAGCGCCTCGAGCTCCCGCGCGGGACCGCGCGCGGCGATGACCTCGAGGCAGTGCGCGTGGTCGAGGTGCACGTGGAGCGCGGAGACGATGAGGTGCTCGTGATCGTGCTGGAGCTCCGTCAGCCGCTCGGTGAGATCGCGGGCGTGGTGATCGTAGACGAGGGAGATCGTGGCGACGCACTCGGCGCCAAGCTTCCAGGCGTCGCGGTCGAGCTCCCGCCGCACCAGATCGCGCAGCGCGTGGCTGCGGTTCACGTGACCTCGCTCCGTCACCAGGGCGTCGAAGGCGTCGAGCAGCGGCTGCTCCATCGCCACGCCGAACCTCACGAGCTCGCTCATGGCCGCTAGCGTGGCCCCCTGCGAGCCGCGGCGTCAACCAGCGCCGCCGCCTCGCGTACGCGCCGCGCTCACTCGCGACCGTACTTCTTGACGCGGGCGGCCCGCTTCGCCTCGCGGACCTCTTCTTCCATCTTGAGTTTGTGCGGATCGATGACGAACGGCGAGAGGCCCTCGGCCTGCTCGAACTTCGTCTTGTAGGCCTGCGCCTCGTACTTCGTCTTGAACGGCCCGACACGGACACGGTGCCAGAGCCCGCGGTCCTTCACGTACGCCGCCTGCCGCCAGGCGGAGTGGCCGCGCGCGCGGAGCTGCTGCACGAAGGCGTCCGCCTCTGGCTGCGTCTTGAAGCTGGCCACCTGGATCTGGTAGCCGCCGTCGGCGCCTGGGGGAGCGAGGGCGCCCTCGGCGCTCGGCGTCGAGGAGCCGGCGGCGAGCTGCGCGAGCGGATCCTTCGGCGCCGTCGTCACCGGCGTCGCGCCGAGGAGCGCGCCCGCCGGCAGCGGCACCACCGGCAGCCGGTCGCTCGCGAGCGGCGGCGTGGTGGGCGATCCGGGTGGGAGCACGAGCGCGTCTGGAGCCACGAGCGTCCCGCGCTCGTCCTTGACCGCCGCGAGCGCCGTCGTCGGGCGATCGCCGTCGCTGAGGACGCCGGGGAAGCTCACCTCACCCTCGGCCAGCTTCCCGGCGGCGGGGGCCGGCTTCGTCTTCGCCTCCGCGACCAGCGCCGCGAGCGGATCCTCCGACGAGCGCGCCGGCGGGCCCTGGCGCCGCTCGGCGAGGGCGAGCGCCGTGACGATGGCCGTCCCGCCGACCGCGAACAGCAGCGCCGCGCCGAGTCGCGAGGAGCGCGCGGTCGGCTCCTGCTCCTGGATGTCGTCGAGGTTGCGAACGTTCACTCGGCTCATCGTCGTCCTCCGTTCACTCGTCCTCGTCGCGGGTCATTCGCTCGGGCGCCGCGATACCCAGCACACCGAGCGCCGACTCGTAGGTGAGGCGGATCGCCTCGACCCAGAGGAGCCTCCCGCGCGTCTGCTCCCGATCCCAACGCGCCTCCCACCCCGGCCCGCGGTCGCGCTCCCGCGGGAGGATCGAGTCGCCCTCGACGCTGAGCTGCGTGTAGTAGCTCTGGAACGCCTGGGCGAGGCGCTCCGCGAAGGTGAGCACCTTCAGCGGCTCGCGCTCCGCCGCGGCCTCCGCGAGCACCGCCGGGTAGCGCCCGAGCTCCGCGAGCAGATCGAGCTCGAGGGGGTGCACGACTCGCGCGGCGAGCTGCGGCGACCACGCCGGGATCTCCAGCCCGAACACCTCGCGCGCGCGGCGCAGGATGGCGCAGAGCCGGGCGTAGCCATACTGGAGGTAGAAGACCGGGTTGTTCGCGCTTTGCTTCTTCGCGACCTCCACGTCGAGCGAGATCTGCGCGTCCGTGCGGCGGGCGAGGTAGAAGTAGCGGACGGCGTCGCGGCCGGCGCCCGGGCGACCCACCGCCTCGTCGATCTCGTCGAGCACCTCCTCGATGGTGATGAGGTTGCCGAGGCGCTTGCCCATGCGAAACGGCTGGCCGTCCCGCATCAGGCTCACCATCTGGACGAGGAGCACCTCGAGCCGCTCGGGAGCGCCCCCCATGGCCTCGAGCCCGCTCCGCATCCGCGCGATGTAGCCGTGGTGGTCGGCGCCCCACACGTCGATGAGGTGCTCGAAGCCGCGGGCGAGCTTGTCCGCATGATAGGCGATGTCGCTGGCGAAGTAGGTGGTGAGGCCGTCTCGCTTGCGAACGACGCGGTTCTTGTCGTCCTCGTCCCCGGTTACGAACACGACCGCGCCGTCGTCGAGGCGCTGGAGGCGACCCTGCGCGTCGAGCTGCGCGAGCGCGCGCTCGACGAACCCCCAGCGGTGCAGGCCGTCCTCGCTGGTGAACACGTCGTGCTCCACGCCGAGGCGCAGCAGCGTCGGCCGGATCCCCGCGAAGTCGGCGCCGGGGACGCCGACCATCATCAGCGCGATCGCCTCGCGCACGAGCGCGTCGCTGGCGCCGCCCTCGGGCGCGCGCTCCAGCAGGTGGGCGGCCCGCGCGCGGAAGTGGGCGACCAGCGCGTCGACATAGAACCCGCCGTACCCGCCCTCCGGCGGCTCGCGCCCCTCGTGCCGGCAGAGCACGCTTTCTCCGAGGAGGCGCACCTGGTTGCCGTAGTCGTTGACGTAGTACTCGCGCGTCACCCGGTACCCGGCGATCTCGAGCAGCCGGGCGACCACGTCGCCGGTGACGGCGCCACGCGCGTGGCTGAGGAGCAGCGGGCCCGTCGGGTTGGCGCTGACGAACTCGACGAGCACGCGCTGGCCGCCGGCCGCGCGCGCGCGCCCGTAGGTGGGCCCCTCGCGCAGCACCTCGGCGAGCACCTCGTGGAACGCCTCCGGGCGCAGCTCCACGTTCAGGAACCCGGGGCCCGCCACCGCCACCTTCTCCACCTCGGGCGCGACGGAGAGCGCCGCGGCGAGCAGCCCGGCCACGTCGCGGGGGGGGCGCCCGGCGCGCTTGCCGAGGGCGAGCGCGACGTTGGTCGCGAGGTGCCCGGACCCGCCGCGGCCCGGCGGCTCGACCTTGAACGGCACGCCGCGGACGGCCTCCGGCAGCGCGCCGCTCGCCACCAGCGTGTCGAGCGTGGCGGCCACGCGGGAATGGAGCATCGCTTCGAGTCCCATGGGCTCTCCTCCTGGTTACCGGCTGGGCGCCAGCTGGCCCAGTTCCTGGTGCGGGCCGGCGAGCTCGCCGGCCAGCGCGAGCAACTGCCGCGCCTTCCAGACCGTCTCGTCGACCTCCCGGCGCGGATCGCTGTCCGCGACGATCCCGCCGCCGGAGTGGTAGTGCCCCTCGTCGTCCCGCACGGTGAGCGTCCGGATGGCCATCCCGAGGCGCATCCCGCCGTCGTGCTGGACGAGGCCGAACGCCCCCGTGTACAGGCCTCGGCGCCAGGGCTCGAGGCGCGCGATGAGTTCCATCGCCCGGAGCTTCGGGGCGCCGGTGACGCTGCCCGCGGGGAGCGCGGCGCCGAGGAGCGCGGCGCGGCTGACGCCCTCGCGGAGCCGCGCGACCACCAGCGCCTCGCGGTGGTGGACGGTCGCGTGGGTGACCACCCCCGGGAGTCGCTCCAGGCGGACGGAGCCCGGCTCGGCGACCCGCCCGAAGTCGTTGCGCTGGACGTCCACGATCATCGCGAGCTCCGCCCGCTCCTTCTCGTCGGCGTCGAGCTCGGCGGCGAGCGCCCGGTCGGCCGCCGCGGTGTCGCCGCGGGGCCGGGTCCCCTTGATCGGCGCCGCCCGGACGCTCCGGTCACCGCGGAGCTCGAGGCAGAGCTCCGGCGAGGTGCCGGCGATCCGCACGCCGTCGAGCTCGATGGCCGCGCCGTACGGCGCGGGCGCGTGGCGCCACAGCGCCCGGAGCAGCGCGTTCGCCGAGCCACCGGCGCGGAGCCGGAAGCGTCTCGCGAGGTTGACCTGGTACACGTCCCCGCGGGCGATGTGATCGAGCGCCGCGCGGATCCGCTCGAGGTGGTCGGCCGGCGCGTCCGCCTCCACGACGCGCAGCGACGCGGGCGCCTCCCGCCGCGGTCGCGCGAGGCGCGCGACCAGGCGATCGACGGCTCGCGGGTCGTCCCCCACCACCTCGACGCCCCGCGACGAGACCACCGCCATCGCGCCGTAGCGCGCCCAGCACGCCCGGGTCGCGTGCGGCTCGGGCCGCGCGTCCACCCGGGCGGGATCACGGCCGAGCTCGGCCGCCCTCACCGCTTCGTACGGGACGAAGCCGACCCAGGCGGGTGCGCGCGCGCGATCCCCTGACGCCGCGATGGGCCGCTCCGGCTCCGGATCGAGCGCGTGCACCACGCGCTCGGGCTCGCACCCCAAGTACGACTCCCCCGCGCAGCCGACCAGCGCCACGGCGCCCGGCGCGTCGCCTAGCGCGCGCGCGAGCGCGAGCGGATCCGGCGCGAGGTGCACCTCGCGAGCGACGAGCGCCATGGGCGGCGAGCCGTACGCGCCGCCGGCCGCCCGCGCAACCGGCGGCGGGGCGCCGGGCGGCGATCAGCCCTTGAAGCCGCGGATCATCTTGACGAGACCCTTGACGACCTCGGGCTTCTCCTTGAGGTCGGGAGCGCCGGGCATGGCGGCGTTCAGGCCGACGGCCGCGCCGCCCTCGACGATCACCTTCTCCAGGTGCTCGTCGGTCACCTTCGCCTGCCAGGCTGCGTCCGCGAAGTTACGCGGCTTCGGGTTGAGCGCGGCGCCGCCCGGGCCGTCCCCCTTGCCCGCCTCGCCGTGGCACGTCGAGCAGCGGTTCTTGAACTGCTTGGCCGAGTCGTCGGCGCCGCCAGCCGGCTTCGCGGCGACGGCCGCGCCGGTCGCGGCGGCGCCGGTCGCGGCGGGAGCCGCGCCACCGGTCGGCTCGCTCTTCGAGCAGCCGGCGACGACGAGGAGGACGGGGAGGGCGAGGGCGAGGGGCTTCAGGGTCATGGGCCGCCCCGCTACAGCAGGTCTCCCGAAGGATCAAGCTCGCGTGCGGCAACGAGGGCGCCCGGCGCCGGGGCGCGTCGCCAGCCGGCGTCGCGGCGTGAATCCCGGCGAGGATGCGCTAGCTTCGCGTGAGCCCGCCCTCCCGCTGGCGCGAGGGGCGCGGCGGCCCGAGGAACTCCCCATGGATCTCGCCGAGCAGCGCCCCCACCTCACCATCTGGGAGACGACCCAGGCCTGCGATCTGCTCTGCCAGCATTGCCGGGCCGACGCGCGCGTCGGCCGCGACCCCGGCGAGCTCACCACGACGGAGGGCGAGCGCCTGCTCAGCCGCCTCGCCGCGGCGCGAGTGCCCCTGGTCGTGCTGACGGGCGGTGATCCGGCCAAGCGCGAGGACCTGGTCGAGCTGATCGCGTTCGGCACGGAGCAGGGGCTGAACATGGCGCTCACGCCCTCGGCGACGCCGCTCGTCACCCGTGAGCTGCTCGGCCGCGTCGCGGCGGCCGGAGTCAAGCGACTCGCGGTGAGCGTCGACGGCCCGGACGCAGCGACGCACGACGCCTTCCGCCGCGTGCCGGGGAGCTTCGACGAGTCGCTCCGCATCCTGCGCGCGGGCCGCGAGCTCGGCGTGCCGACCCAGGTCAACACGACGGTCCACGCCGGGTCCATCGAGCGTCTGGGCGAGATCGCCGCGCTCGTCGAGTCGCTCGGCAGCGTACTCTGGAGCGTGTTCTACCTGGTGCCGACCGGCCGCGCGGAGCTCGCGTCGTTGCCCGGCGCGACCGCGGTGGAGGCGACGCTCGTCCAGCTGTTCGAGCTCTCCGAGCGGCACGCCTTCGCGATCAAGACGACGGCGGCGCCGCACTATCGCCGGGTCGTGCTCGAGCAGCAGCGGGCGCGCCGCCGGGCGAGCGACGCAGTCGCGCCCGGCCCGGGCCGCGATCGGGCCGCGGGGTTCCGCGTGAACGACGGGCGCGGGTTCCTCTTCGTTTCCCACCTGGGCGAGCTGTTCCCCAGCGGGTTTCTGCCGGTGAGCTGCGGCAACGTGCGCGAGGTCGACCCGATCGACGTCTACCAGCGCCACGCGACGTTCCGGGCGCTCCGGGACGAGGACCGCTTCGAGGGCAAGTGCGGGGCGTGCGAGTACCGAAAGGTGTGCGGCGGCTCTCGCGGGCGCGCGTACGCGATGGAGGGCAGTGTGATCGGGTCCGATCCGCTGTGCAGCTACGTGCCTCCCGGCTACCAGGGCAGGGTGGTCATCCACGAGCAGCGCCCAGCCCCGCGGGCGCTGCCGGTGGCGCCCCCGAGCCCCTGACCCGCGGACCCCCGGCGCCAGCTCAGCCCGGGCGGCCGTCGACGCGCGGGCGCGCGAGCGCGGGACCGCACGCGACGAGGTAGACGGCGAACGCCGCGCTCCACAGCGCGCCCGCGACGACGACGGCGGTCGCCTGCTGCGCCGCGGGCGCGAACGCAGCCAGCACGCGGCCCCCGGCACCGGCGATCACGAGCGCGAACGCGACGGTCATCGCGCGCCCCGCGACCAGCGGCCGGCCGGTGTGGCCGAGCCCGACGCGGGTCATCATCCCGAGCGCGAGCGTGCCGATCGCGCCGGCGCCGACCGCGTGCAGCCACGCGCTCGACGGCGCGAGCCCCGCCGCAGCGAGCGCGCGCAGCCCGAGCGCCAGCGGGAGGAACGCGTGCCCGACGTGGAGCACCCACAGCAGCGGGACGGAGCGCGACGCCCACGCGCCCCACCCCCACGACCGCAGGACGAGCGCGAGCGCCGTGAGCGCCGCCACCGGCCCGACGAGCTCCGGCCCAGCGCCGGCGGCGTCCGCGAGCACGAGCGCGGCCAGCCCCCCGAACGCCAGCCAGTCCGCCCGCGGCGTGACGCGGACGGGCGCCCCGGTCGCGTTGCGCGTGAACATCGGGACGACCCGGGCGGACACGACGACGACGACCAGCGCGACCAGCCCGACGCCCGCGGCGGCGCCCCGCTGCAGCCCGCCGGGCAGGAGGCCGAGCGCGCCGAGATGCATGGCGCCGTTCGCCAGGGCGAGCCCGACGAGCAGGGCGAGGAGGCCGTAGTTGCGGCGGCTCCGGCTGCCCACGATCGGGCGCCCGACGCCGGCCAGGAGCCCCGGGAGGAACGCCAGGTCGACCGCCGCGACGAGCGGCGCCGGGAGCGCGTGCCCGACCGCGACGACCGCCCGCCCGGCGACCCATGCGGCGGCGAGCGCGCCGAGCCGGGCTCCGACCAGCGTCTCGCGCGCCGTCCAGTTGGAGGCGGCCGTGAGCAGGAACCCCGCGAGCACCGCCGCGGAGAAGCCGTGCACCATCTCGTGCGCGTGCCAGTACGGTGGAGGGAAGTACGGCGCGACGGACGCTCGCGCCGCCACCGCGTGCAGCCACGCGCCGATCGCGGCGACGGCGTAGGCGGCCGCGAGGGGGAAGAAGGGCCGAAAGCCCTTCGCGAGCCAGGGAACGGAGCGGGCGGGCGGCGACACGGGGCGCGGAGCCTGCCCCGCCTCGTGTCGGACCGCCACCCCGGGCGGGGAGCACGGATCAGAAGATCACGGGGACGTCGGCGAAGACGATCCCGTACTTGCCCTCCTTCATCGGGTCGTCGAGCGGCATCACGTACGCGAGGCCGGGCTTGAGCTTCACGTCCCCGGCCGCGACGTGGCCGCGCAGCCCCGCGGCGGCCGTCGTGTTGTCGCGGTTCTCCGACGGCGCACCCTTCAGGAACGACGGTGTCGACAGCCAGCGCTGGTGGCGGAGCTCGAGGCCGATCGACAGCTGCGGGATGAAGAAGTACCCGGCGTGCAGGCCAGCCGTCGAGTTCGTCTTGGTCTTGTCCTTCTGGACGTCCTCACCACGCATCCTGAGGAGTTCGAGGACGGTCGCCTCGGCCTGCAGGGTGAAGCCGCCGCTCACCCAGGCCACGTCCACGCCGGCGAGCGGGACGAGGTCGTTGACGGCGAAGAGCGCGTTGTCGAGCGCGGAGCGCGCGAGGACGCCCGCGCCGATCCGCGACTTCGGGTCGGGGTCGTTGCCGCCGCCGCTGCCGAGCGGCAGCGCGACGCCAGCGAACAACGCGAGCTTCAGCTCGCCGCCGAGCTTCGGCGAGTAGAGCGCGCCGATCAGGGGGTTGGTGAAGCCGGAGGCGCCAGCGCCCTCGTCGGGGGCCGTGCTGACGTACCCGACCCGCGCGAGGGCGCCGAACTCCGGGGTAACCGCGTATCCCCCCGTCAGCACGGGAGCATAGGTGCTACCGCCTTCGTGCGAGGCGACCGGGAGATCGAGGCGCACGACGTTCGCGGGGGCGATCGGCCGGAGCTGCCACGGCAAGGAGTACGGCGGAGGCTTCGGCGCGCCAGCGCCCTCGGCGAGCGCCGCGGGGGCGACCAGGAGACCGGAGAGGAGCAAGAGAGACGAAACGGGACGCATCATGCGCCGCCGCGTGCAGCCGGCGTGCCAGGGCGCGGCGCAGCGCGCGACGCCGCGGCGCGGCGGAGGTTCGGCGCGATCGCGCGGCCCGGCGCCCCGATCCCGAGGAGGATTCGCGAAGACCTCGCGCGCGCCGGGCCCCGGTGCGCAGCGCCTGCCGGCGCGACCGCGTGCGTGGCGCACGGAGGCGCGCTACGAGGCCGCCGCGATGCGACGAGCGATCCCCTGGGCGTGGCTGGTGTGCGCCGGGTGCGGGAGCGAGCTGCTCCCGCCGGGAGTGGCGGTGCTCACGTCCGGGCACGAGCCCGACCCGTGGGGCGAGGCGCCGGCGCCCATCGAGGCGCGGATCGGCTCGGAGCGCGCGGACGGCTCGCGCGCGCTGCTCGCGACACCGGAGCCGCCGCTCAAGCGCTTCTCGCTCGGCTACCGCGATCCGATGCGGTTCCTGGTCGCCGGGCTCGGGGAGGCCGGCGACGAGCTCGTCTGCGCGCGATCGGTGGAGGTCGATCCGGTCGGGCTCGCGGCGCTCGAGCTGCCGCTCTTCGTGGCCCGGTCGGGCGCGCTGGCGCGGCCGCCGGGCTCGCTCTCGGCGGCGCTCGCGCGGGCGTCGGTCGCCGTCGGCGGCGGGCGGGTGATCCTCGCGGCCGGCGGCACCCCGGAGGGTCGGCTGATCGTGGACGGCTACGATCTGGCGACCTGGAGCCCGGTCGCCTCCACGCTCGATCTCGAGTGCCCGGCGATGCCGTGCGAGGTCACCTCGCTCCTGGTCGTCGACGGGGCGCTGGCGCTGGTCCTGGGCGACAACTGGGCCGTCTCCCTCGACCTCGCCGAGGGCGCGGGCGCCGATCTGCCACCGCCGGCCGGCCTGGCGAGCTGGGCGGACCTCGCCGCGGGCCGCTCCATCCCGACGAGCGACGGCGGCGGCTACGTCGTGGGGGGGACCCGCGTGGGGGCGCCCACCGCGGCGGTGCTGCGCGCCGACGCCGACGGCCAGCTCCGCGTCTTGTCGCTGGCGGCCCCACGCGCGGGTGCGGCGGCCGCCTGGGTGGCTGGCCGCGGGCTCGTCGTGGCGGGCGGGAGCGCGACGGGCCCCGGCGTGGAGCTCTTGTCCGACGGCGCGGGCGCCTTCGTCTCGCTCCCGTTTCCGCCGGACGCCACCGTCGGCGCCGCGCTCGTGCCGGCCGACACCGCTACCGCGGTGCGCCTCGGCGGGAGCGGCGCCGCGGGCGAGCCCGCGCCGAGCGCGACGCTGGCCCTCGGCTGCTCGGGCGACGCCTGCGTGCCGCTGCCGGCGTGGCCGGACGTCCCCTTGACGCGCGCGGAGGCGTACCCGCTCCCCGGAGGGGACGCGCTCGCCACGGGCGCTGACGCGACCGGCGCGTGGGCGGCGTGGCACGTCGGTCCGTCCGCGGCGACGCCGGTCGCGCTCCGCGAGGCGCGCACGGGCGCGGCGTCTCTCGCGATCCCCACGGGGCACGTCGCGATCCTCGGCGGCCGCCGGGCGGACGGCACGGCGGCGACGACGCTCGAGCTCTATACGCCTCCCGGGCTCTGCGCCGTCCCGTCCGCGGCGGCCGGCGAGTAGCTCACGACGCAACCGGGGCGACCACGTGCACGACCCTCGCGGGCGTGACGACGGCGTCCTCGAGCGGCGCGCACGCCACCGCGCCGGGCCAGACGACCACGCGGCGCAGCCGGCCCCACCCCTCGACGCGAGCGCCGCGCCCCACCACCGCCTGCTCGAGTGTCACGCCGGGGCCGAGCGACGCCTCGGGGCCGACCCAGGCGTCACGGCCGGCGTCCGCGAGCCACCCCAGGTTCGCGGCGAGGTACGCGCCGGGGTCGCCGGCGTCCGTCCAGCCGAGGTCGCGCACGACGACCTCCACTCGGCCCCCGCTCCGTAGGTACGGCAGCGCGACATCGCCGATCAGGCAGCCGGCGGGCGGCAGGGCGGCGAGCGCTCGCCCGCCGAGCGCGCACACCCCCACGTAGTCGGCGCCCGCGCGCTCCTCGCCGAAGCGCTCCCCGCGCAGGCGCACGACCTCTCCCCCGCTCCCCACCCCTACCGTCCCCTGCCCGGCCGGGCGGGCGACCCCGAGGAGCGACAGGAAGTCGACTTTCATCAAGGATTTCAGCGGCTCAGCGCATGAACCCGAAAGTAAGATATCACCATTCCAAACCAGCGCGGGGGGCTCGAGCAGCGAGCGCGCGCCCGCGACGCCGCCCGCCGTCCCGAGCAGCGATCCTTCGAGAATCACTTCCACCCTGGAGCGCAAACGCTCGAATTCGCGAGGGAGGTGGTGGACGTTGACGACGACCTTCCCCGCGACGTGAGGCTCGAGGTGATCGAGCGCGTGCTCGAGCACGGACCGATCCCCGATCGGCACGAGGGGCTTCGGCAGCTCGCCCGTCAGCGGGCGGAGCCGCGTGCCGAGGCCTGCGCAGAGCACCATGCCCGTCGGCACCCCAGCATGTTGCCCCGGGGCGACCGGCGAGGGAAGCCCGCCCGACCTCGCGTGAGGGCGTTTGTTTGGAGGCGCGGCGCCGCGCGTGGTACCCGACGCCGGTGCGCCTCCCGGTCGTTCTCCTCGGCACCGCGTGGGCCGTCGCGGGCGCGCTGCCCGGCTGTGGGAGCGAGGCGATCGGCGTCGACGCGTGCCGCGAGGTCGAATACGCCCGGTGCGAGGCCACGGCGACGTGCCCCGACGAGGACGGCGTCGTGCTCGCCGACGTCGAGGCGTGCAAGCGCTTCTACCGCGACCACTGCCTGCACGGGCTCACCGTCTCGGCCGCGCCGAGCACGCGCAAGCTGACGGCGTGCCGGCGCACGATCGAGGCCGCCGGCCGGTGCGCGGCGGCCTCTGGGCCGGACACCCCCCTCGCGTCGTGCGCGTTCGACGCCGAGCTCGGCCCGACGACGCTGGCCACCGCGTGCGACCTGGTCGCGGAGCCCGAACAGACGGTCGAGTGTGGCTGGCTGACCGAGGACGGCCCGGTGGCCCCGTCGGACGGCGGGAACGTGCAGCAGCTCCCGCCGCCCGACGCAGACGTGCAGCACCTGGACGCCGCCTCGCCGCCGCTGCCGGGGAGGTAGGGGAGGATGACCGTCGCGGGCGCGTCGCAACGGGCCGCGGGGCGCCTCCGCGCGGACCGGGGGAGCGTCTTCGGGGCGGTGGCGTCCGCCGCGCTGCTCGCAGCGGGCTGCGGCGGCGGGGAGGCCCACGCGCCCAACGACATCGCCGAGGAGACGGCCGAGACGTCGATCCGGCGGGTGGGCACGTCGTGGAGCTCCTCGATGGAGGAGCGAGGGACCCCGATCCGCCGGGCCGCCATCGTGAGATACCGGAGCGTGCAGACCCTCCACCTCACGTTGACCGACGGCGAGCGTGGGCGCGAGCTGGTCCGGCTCGAGGAGGAGCTCGAGCTGGCGACCGGGCAGCGCGCGACGTGCACGGCGAGCGGCGAGCGGACGGTCAGCCTCGCCTTCGGACGACGACGCGGCGAGCCCGCGGTGGAGGTGGTGCGCCCTCGCCTGCTGCTCCGCCGGAGCTGCCAGGGCGGGCGGCCGCCGGATCCCGTGGTGACGGTCCCCGCCGAGCGGGTCCGGTTCGTGCTCCGCGCCGATCAGCTCGTGCCGTTCGAGCCTGCGGGGGAGCGCCGGGTGTTCCTCCCCGAGTGACCGCGGCGGAGGTTTTCTCGCGGCAGCCGCCTGGAGCGGCTCCGCCGTGGTAAGGAGCGCGCCGTGCGCCGCTCCGCTCTCGTCCTCGTGCTCCCGGTGGTCCTGGGCGCGTGCTTCGAGGACTCCCTCGGGAGCACCGGCGAGGCGACGCCGACGCTGGTCGCCGTCGCGCCGGACGACTTCCTCGGGGACGTGCCGTGCACGGCGGCGGCGGGTGGGATGCAGGCGTACGTCGCGACCCTGAGCGAGGTGTCGGGCGATCTGGACGGCGCAGGCGAGTTCGCGCTCCCGAGCTCCGCGCCGCAACCGTGCGCGCGGACGATCGCGTTCGGGTTCGTGGTCCCCGGCCTGCAGTACGTCGCGGATCTCGACGGCTACGACCGCGCCGATCTCACCCCCCTCGCGCCAGGGAGCCGCGTCCTGATCGACCCCGCCGGCCAGCCCGTGGCGCCCCGCTGGACGACGAGCTGCGGGCGGGGCGGCGACCGCGAGGACGCGACGCTCTCGCTCCCGAACCGGACGGTGCGCGTGACGCGCTGCGATCCCTTGCGCGCCGAGGGCGCGCCGACCACGGGCGGGCTGGCGGTCGACCTCGGCCCGCTCGCCGCGTGCGGGGGCGCGCCCGCGTTCCCCCGCTTCACCGTGGCGCCGCGCGGGGGGCCCGCGCGGGAGGCGTCCTGCGGCGAGCGGCTCGAGTGGACGGCGCTGGAGGCCGGGCGCCCGGTGACGTTCGACGTGCTGGCGTTCGCGGTAGGTGGCGCTGAGCCGGTGGCGGGGACGACGTGCACCGGCGTCCCGCGCGCGGGCACGGTCGTGGACACGCCGTGCGATCCGCTCGCGACCCGCGGAGGGCTGACGATCGACGTGCCCGCCCTCCTCGCCGCGAGCGGCTCGAGCTGCGACGCGGCGGGGCTCGCGTCGGCGAGCGCGACGGTCACGACGGCGCGCGGCCACGTCCCCCTCGGGCCCAGCGCCGAGTGTCGCCGGCTCGACGCTCGAGACCTGCCGGGGGGGGTCGCGACCGCGACGGTCGTCTTGCAGCTGGCCGGCGGAGCCCTCGCGGCGACGACGTGCGAGGCGCTCGTGACGCCCGGCGCCACGGCGCTGGCCCGCTGCCTCCCCGTCCGGTTGCCGTGAGCCAGCGGCGTCGCTACGGGTGAGGGGTGACCCAGGATCGGACGCCGCTCGGCCTGCAGCGCCCGGGCCGCGTCGTCTCCGGGCTCATGATCGGCTTGTTCGGCGTGTGGCTCGGGCTCGCGCTCGGCGTCAATTTCCTCGGCCTGTCGCCGGCGATCCTCGAGTGGCTGGTCGGCGACACCGAGGCGGTGCTGCGCGGCGAGGTGTGGCGGTTCGCCACGGCGCCGCTGGTCCATGTCACCTCCGGGAGCATCGGGCACATCGTGTCGTCGTTGCTCGGGCTGCTCTTCCTGGCGCCATCGCTCGAGACAGAGTGGGGGCCCCGGCGCTTCCTGGGCTTCGTCGGGGCGTCGGCGCTCATCGCCTACGGCGTGCAGTTCGTGTGGGCGATCACCGTCCCGGCGGCGCTCGCCGCGCGCACCGCGCCGGAGGTGTGGTTCGGCTTCATGCCGGTGATCACCGCCCTCTCCGTGGCGTGGGCGCTCAGCTTCCAGGGGCGCGAGATCCGGCTCTTCCTGGTGCTGCCGGTCTCGTCGCGGGCGCTCCTCTGGATCGTGATCGGCATGAACCTCCTCGCGTTCGTGGCGCTGTCGGGGTCGCCCGCAGGTCCCATCGCGCCGTTCGGCGCCATGCTGAGCGGGTGGCTGCTCGGCGGCGGCACGCCCTCCCCGCTCCGCCGGTGGTGGCTGCGGGCCCGGCTCCGCCGGCTCGACGCCGAGGTCGAGCGCGAGCGCAAGGAGCGCCAGGCCCGGGTCGCCCGCTCCGGCCTGCGCGTGATCGACGGCGGCTCGCGCGACGAGCCCCCGCCGTCGAGCCCGCGCCGCCGCCCGGGCGGCGAGTGGCTGAACTAGCGCGGACCCCGCCCGCGCGGCCGCGTCGCGTCGGCGCGCGGCGCGTGATATCGACGGCCGGGCCGCGCGTCCCGCCCGCCGGAGCTCCACCGCGAGCCATGGCCGTGAGCGGCGCCGGCCCCTCCCCAGCAGCATGAGCGCGCGCCTCCCCCACCTGACGAGCATCCGAGACCTCGACGCCGCGGCCGCGGAGCGCATCCTGGACCTCGCGCGCGAGTTCTTCGAGGTCTCGCGGCGCCCGATCCGCAAGGCGCCTTCGCTGCAAGGCAAGACGATCGTCAACCTCTTCTACGAGGCGTCGACCCGCACGCGCACCTCCTTCGAGCTCGCCGGCAAGCGGCTCGGCGCCGACGTGGTCAACGTGAGCGCCTCGAGCTCGAGCACCACGAAGGGTGAGACGCTCTCGGACACCGTCGCGAACCTCGACGCCATGCACGCGGATGTCATCGTCCTGCGACACCCGGCGTCCGGCGCCGCCCACCACGTCGCCACGCGCGGGCGCGCGCGGGCGGCCGTCGTCAACGCCGGCGACGGCATGCACGAGCACCCGACCCAGGCGCTGCTCGACGCCTTCACCCTCCGCGCCGCCAAGGGGACGCTGGCGGGGCTCACCGTCGCGATCTGTGGCGACATCGCGCACAGCCGAGTCGCGCGCTCGAACGCGCTGCTGTTGCCCCTGCTCGGGGCCCGGGTGCGCCTGGCCGGGCCGAGGACCCTCCTCCCTCATCGCGCGGACGCGCTCGGCGCCGAGGTCTTCGATCGCCTCGAGCCAGCGCTCGCGGGGGCCGACGTGGTGATGATGCTCCGGATCCAGCAGGAGCGCCTGAGCGGCGCCGCCCTCCCCTCCCTCCGCGAGTACGCGCGCGAGTTCGGGCTCAACTCGAGCCGCCTCGCCCTCGCCAAGGCGGACGCGCTCGTCCTGCACCCGGGCCCCATCAACCGGGGCGTCGAGCTCTCCGACGAGCTCGCGGACGGCCCGCGGAGCGCCATCCTCGATCAGGTCGAGGCGGGCGTCGCGGTCCGGATGGCCGTGCTCCACCTGTGCGCCGCGGGGGCCGAGACACCCGGCGCGCGCTGACGCCAGCGCGCGCACCGCGCGGGTCTCGTCCCGCCCGCGAGCGCGCCCGGCCGGCGCGCCCGCGAGTCGCCGACGCTCACTCGCCCCAGCCGTAGATTTGCAGCGCCGGCTCCGGGAAGCCCAGGCGCGCGGCGGTGTCTCGCATGTAGTCGAGCAGGCCCCGGTAGGCGCGCACGGACGCGCACTGCTTGGACTCGTTGCACGTCGGCATCGACCCCTGGAGGAGCGGCTTCCCGGCGGCGTCCACCCTCGGCGTCACCCGACCCGTCACCGGATCGACGGACTCGACCTGGTAGGCCGCCGCCGTGAGGGTGTTCGCCCACTGGATCATCTTCGCGGCGATGCCCTTGTCGTACGTCTTGCCGAGGAGCGTCTCGTCGCCGAAGCGCCGGGCGAGGTAGCGCAGCCCGGACTCGGGATCGCGCCACTCGACGAACTGCCCCGGCAGGTAGTCGGGGCTCTGGTCCGGGCCCACGACGTAGATCCGCATCATGTCGACCCAGTCGAGCTCCCAGGCCTCGGGCATGTAGACGTACGACCAGAACGCGATGAACTTCTGCACCTCGAACCCGAGCTGCGGATCCACGGGGAGGCTCGCCAGGTTCTCGTTGCCGATCGGGTTGCCGACGCCGTCGTTGCACACGATGACGCCGTCGCGCGGCCAGCACACCTCGGGGCCGCTCGCGGGCACGTACGAGACCCAACCGAGCGGGCGCTTCGGGAAGCAGCTGTTCGAGGTGCAGCTCGTAGAGCCCTCCTCCATCGGCGTGACCTCGGGCGCGCCCGGCCCGACGGTGGTGACGCGCGGCGCGAAGAGATCGGTATCGCCCGTCAGCATCGCGCCGACGAGACGCCGCATCGAGTCCGGCCACATGTCGACGAAGTTGTTGTGGTGGAACCGGGCGTCGACGCCGTCGTTCCGCGAGAAGGTGAGCACGTTGTACCCGGCCTGCAGCAGCAGATCGAAGGCGAGCGCCTTCTCGTAATAGGAGCCGGCCTGGTTCAGGTAGTCGACGCCGAAGTACCCGTGCCCACCCTCGAAGTTGTTGTTGACGGGCTTGGCGCCGTAGATGAGCTCTCCGCTCTCGTTGAAGCTCGGGCCGTTGGGCATCGTGAGCAGCGTCGAGCTGACGGACAGCCCCGCGCCGCCACCGATCTCGTCCGCCTCGGGCAGGAGCGAGTCGGCCACGAAATCGCCGTTCCGATCCTCCCGGCGGTGCCGGCCCGGGTGCGGCCGGGTGAGCACGCGCATGAAGTGGTCGAAGCCGAGCCCGGCCCCCACGAGCATGTCGCGGAAGCCGCTCTGCGGACTGCCGACCCCGGCCAGCACGTTGAGGAAGTAGCTGCGTTCGACGCCCGCCGTGCGCGCATACTCACCGAAGTAGTAGCCGAAGAGGTACGCGACGCCCTGGGTGAGATCGGCGATCTTCTGGTGGTACCGGCTCATCGCGCGGTTGTATGCGCCGGCGATCGTGAACGTGGACCGGCCGTTCCGGTAGTTGTCGAAGACGTGCCGGTTCTCGTACAGGTTCGAGTGGAAGACGAGCTCCTCGTAGAGATCGGCGCCGTTGTCGTGCCGGTACGTCGAGGGGTACCAGCTGTCGGCGTACTCGTCCGACTCGAAGCCGTACGGGACGCGCGGGCGGCCCGTCAGGTCGCGGGCCCTGCGCGAGGTGTTCGCTCGGGGGTCGACGGAGTAGTCGAAGCTCACCTGGTCGGGGATGAGGTCGTCGTAGCGCATGTAGTCGACGTGCATCCGATCGCAGACGGTGCCGAGCACGACCTGGCCGTCGAAGACCGGATCGAACTCGCCGTCCACCTCGGGGTCCCAGTCGAGCGGCGGGGTGGGCGTGTGCGGGCGGCAGTTGCGCAGGAACCCGAAGACGTTGTTCCACTCCGAGTAGTGGATGGCGTCGTTGCCGCCGCTCCAGAGCTGCTGACCGATGAGCCCGCCCATGTTGTCGACGAGGTTCTCCGCGATGCTGTCACCCGCGAAGCTCCCGGTCGCGTCCTCGCCATCGACCTGCCCGTTGCCGTTGAGATCCGTGGTGGCGATGATCCGCTCGCCGTTCGCGTCGACATCGTCGATCACGTCGACCACGTCGGCGTAGAACGCCCTCGCCGCAGCGTAGTCGTACACGCTCAACCCCAGCATGTCCTGCGTGAGCTCGCCGGGGTAGTCCATGACGGTCGAGTGCTGCCAGGTCCAGATCGACTGGTCCATCTCGTCCTGCGTGAGCGGGTCGTAGTAGCGCGGACCGACGCAGCTCTCACCGTCCGACGGGCCCGTGCACGGCTGCGTCACCTGGCCGTTGTTCGTGCGGAGCTGCCAGTACTGCGTGCGGAAGTTGAACTTGTCGTACGAGCTCACGAAGTTGTGACGGAAGCCGACGGTGTGCCCCATCTCATGCAGGATGACCGAGTAGTGCATCCGACCGCGCAGGTAGTCGTACATCCGGTCGACGCGCGCGCGCGTCTGATCCGGGGCCTCGTCCGGCGCCGCGGGGAACTTCCGCGCCATCACCTTGGCCAACGCGGGCAGGCCGGTCGGCTCCGGTGCGGCGACCAGACACTGGCCGCGCTCGGCGAACGTGCGGTGGAGCTTCTGCTCGGCGCGGCGGAGCACCTGGTGGTTTAGCCCACGGAGCGGTGACGCGCGCTCGAGCGCTTCTTCGGTGATCGGCTCGTCCGGCGAGAGGCCCGCGGCCTGGAGCCACATCGGGCCGATGAGCTCCGCCTCGACGCCCGACGCCTTGGCGAGCTCGATACGGCGATCGAAGATCGCGCGGTTGTTGACCGCGAGCTCAGGCGGCACGCGGCGATGATCGAGGTCGCGCCGCAGATCGCGCACCAGCTTCGCCGGATCGCCGAGCTGCGGGAGGAACGGCGACGGCGGCTTCACGTCGGCGCCGAGCACGGCGGAGGTGCGCTTCTGCACCTCCTCGGGGGTGAGCAGGAAGCCACCGGCGACCTGGCGCTGTGCGGCGCTGAGCTTCGCCGACCGCTCCTCGGGGGCGTCGTCCGCGCTCACCCAACCGCGGGAGTACTCCCCGCTCGTGATGTCGGAGGTCGCGATCTCGCCGTTCACCCACCTGAGCTGATCGACGAAGCCCTGGCCGGCGCTCTCCGTGACGGCGTCGTACACGTTGATCCACGCCGCGATCACCTCGCCGGTCAGCGGGTCGGCGCCCGTCGGGCCATACCCCCACGGGGAGCTCGTGTGGCGCGTCGGCCACACCGCGAGGTGGTGGAAGCGGATGTCCCCCGGGCGCGCAACCGTGCCGGGCTTCCCGCAAGCGGGATCCGCTCCGACCGGGACGGGGCTCTCACAGAAGACGACCATCGACCGCAGGTTGGCGACCGCCACCGGGGGCACGACGTCGTACCGCGCCGCCTTCAGATCCTCGCACTCCTTCGCGCCATACCCTGCGCGGTACTGGCACTCGAGGAGCTCGCGCGCCTGGGCCAGATCGACCCCTTCGGACTGCTGGATCGGGAAGGCGCCGGCGCAATTCGCCCCGCTCGCCGGATCGTAGAAGTTGCGCCACGGCGAGCCCTCGAGCGATCGCCCCTGGGTGCGCTTGCACTCGACCAGCCGCGCCGCCTGCACCGCGGTCCGCAGGACGACGTCCCACTCCTCGGTGGCCTTGCGCGTCCAGCGCCGGATGACGGCGTCCCCGGCGGGCCCGACGGAGTAGTGCCACGCCACAGGTCGCACCTCGCGGAGCGCGTACGGGAGTGTGCACAGCCCGCTCAGCGTGTCGCACTGGGAGCCGGCGCCCGAGGTCTCGCACTGATCCGAGGTGCCGTTGGTGTCCGCGTCCACGTCCGCCGAGCACCGCTGCTCGGTGTGGCTCCGCTGCCAGACGTTGTAGCGCTGCGCGAGGCGATGCCACTTCGAGTCGACGACGCCGTAGCGGTCGTCCCACCCGAGCCGATCCGCGGTGAAGACGCCGAACGCGTTCTGCCGCGTGCCGTCCCACTCCTTCGGCTCGTAGTCGGTGTGGCTGGCCTCGCCCGGTCGCGCGATCCGCTTGTACGAGTAGCGGACGGTGATCTCCGAGTTCTCGCAGTTGCCCCAGGGGGCCGTGCCGCCCAGGACGAACCCGCCTCGGTAGAGGCAGGCGTTCACCGTCTGGCCGAACAGACTCACCTGGCGGGGCTTCACGTAGAGCCGGTTCGTCACGTCGAAGTAGTGCGTCTCGAGATCGAAGAGCGGGGCGTCGGCGTGGTTTGGGTCGCTGATGTTGTAGGCCAGGGGCTCCACGTCGAGCGACGAGCCGAAGGCGCTCTCCTGGGCGATCGGATCCCAGTGCATCGACGAGGTGACCAGGTTCGTCGACCAGTCGACCCGCATGAAGCGTCGCTGGTACCACGGGCGATCGCTCGAGTTCTCCGTGATGACGTTGATCTCCTCACCCGTCGAGGAGTTGTACGCCCGCTTGATGTCGAAGTGGCTGGTGATGGGGTACGAGGCGATCACGCGGCCGTTGTTGGTGGTCGCGTTGCCGTGGCCGTCGACGCCTTCGATCTCCTCGTAGGTCATGCGGACGTTGATCACGTCCTCCAGAATCTCGAACTTCACGCGGCGGAGCCCGCCCGTCCCGCCCGGGAAGAGGCCCGCGTTGTCCTCACCGTACGGCACGTCGATCACCGTCGCCGCGGTGTAGAACTCGTGGTCGTCGGCGGGGTCGGCGAGATCGGCCCCGACGAAGAACGACTTGTCCAGGGCGTTCGGCTGCACCTGGCTGATGGGCTCGCGCTCCTCCGCGCACCCCGCACCGAGCGCGAGGCTGGCGGCCACTCCGAGAGCGAGACGGTACCTGGTCTTCATGCGGGGCTCCTTCGGCGACCGGCGCACCCGGCGGGGCGTGCACTACGGCCAGCGGCCCGGAAGCAACGTGTGTGCCGCAGGGCGTAAACCGCGGCGGACGGCGCAATTCTCGCGCAGATCGTCCGGGTTGAAGCTGCATCCGGTGCCATTCGCCGTCAGTTTGCTAACCGCCCCGCGCGCCGTCGGCTTCCGCGCCGACTGGACGCGAACAGCGTCACGAGAGCGCGGCGGCGCGCGACGGCGTCGCGCGCGCCGCTCAGCGCAGGTCGATCTGAGCGACCGGCGCCTCGCCGCGCCCGAGGAACGACTCGGCCAGGCGAGCGAACGAGGCCGGGAGATCCGTCACGAGGAGCTCGAGCGTCCCCGCAGCGCCCGCCGGGGCGGGCTCGAGTCGCTCGGTCCGGATCCACTCTGCGACCCGCCGGGCCGTGGCCGCCGCGCCGTCCACCACCGGGATCGGGCGGCCGGCGAGGCGCTCGGCGACGCGCGCGATGACCGGCGCGAGGAGCGGGTAGTGGGTGCACCCGAGCACGAGCACCCCCGCCCCCTCGGCGACGAGCGGATCGACGTAGCGCTCCACCACGCGCTCGGGCACCTCGCCCTCGACCCAGCCCTCCTCCACCAGCGGGACGAGGAGCGGAGCGGCTTGCGCGACGACCTCGAGCCGCGAGGAGAGCCGCGCGACGGCCCTCGGGTACGCGCCGGAGAGCACCGTCCCCTGGGTGCCGAGCACGCCGATCTTCGGCAGCGCGCCGGCCGCGGCGCCCACCGCCTCGGCCGCGGCCACGGCCGCCTCGGCCCCCGGCTCGATGACGCCGAGGACGGGCAGATCGAGCTCGGCCGCGAGCACCTCGACGGCCACCGCGCTCACGGTGTTGCAGGCGATGACGAGCGCCTTCACTCCCCTCGCGACGAGCTCACGCGAGCAGCTGCGCGCGTAACGGACGACCGTCTCCGCGGAGCGCGTGCCGTACGGGACGCGAGCGGTGTCGCCGAGGTAGAGGAGGCTCTCGTCCGGCACCGCGCCGCGCAGCGCCCGCACGACCGTGAGCCCGCCGAGGCCGGAGTCGAAGACGCCGATCGGCGCGGCCGCGGCGCCGATCGACGGGGCCCCGCTCACACCGCCTCGATGCGGAGCAGCCGAGCCTGGCCTCGCAGGAAGCCCTGCGCGCCGATGGCGACGAGCGCGCCACGGAGGGCGCGCTCGTCCGTCTCGTGGGTCACGAGGAGCACGGGCACCGCCGAGTCCGAGTCCTTGGCGCGGCCGTCCTGCACCATCTGCTCGATGCTCACCCCCGCGCGCCCGAGCTCGGTGGCGATCGCGCCCACCACACCCGGCCGGTCCTCCACGTCGAAGCGGAGGTAGTACCGGGCGTGCACCTCGGCGAGCGGGACCAGCGGGCGCTCCTTCACCTGGATGCCGCGCGTAGCGAGCCCGGGCTCGCCTCCAATCTTCGATCGTGCCACGTCGACCACGTCCGCCACGACGCTCACGGCCGTCGGCATGTCGCCGGCGCCGCGACCCACGAGCAGACAGGGCCCGAGCGCGCGCCCGACCACCTTGACGCCGTTCAGCACGCCGTCGATGTTGGCGAGCACGCTGGTCTTCGGCACCAGCGCCGGGTGGACTCGGAGGACGATGCGATCCCCGAGATCCCGCCCGATCGCGAGGTGCTTGATCGTGTAGCCGAAGCGCGCCGCGAACTCGAAGTCGAGGCGATCGATGCTCCGGATGCCCTCGACCGGCACGGACGCGACGTCGACGCTCGCGCCGAACGCGAGCATGCTCGTGACGACGAGCTTCTGTGCCGCGTCGTGGCCGTCCACGTCGAGGGAGGGCTCGGCCTCGGCGTACCCGAGCCGCTGGGCCTCGGCGAGCGCGTCGTCGAACGCCAGCCCCTCGTCGCGCATCCGGGTGAGGATGTAATTGCACGTGCCGTTCAAGATGCCGTGCACGCTGACCACCCAGTCGCTGGTGAACGCCTCGCGCAACGTCCGGAGGATCGGGATGCCCCCACCGACGGAGGCCTCGAACGCCAGATCGGCGCCGTTGGCGACCGCGCGCGCCACGAGCTCCGTCCCGTGCCGCGCGACGAGCAGCTTGTTCGCCGTCACCACGCTCTTGCCGGCGTCCAGCGCGCGCGCGACGAGCGATCGGGCGGGCTCCTCGCCGCCCATCACCTCGATGAGCACGTCGAGATCCGCGCTGAGCACGTCGTCGGCGCGGGTCGTCAGCCACTCGCGGCGACACTCCGGGACGCGGTCCTTCTCGTCGTCCCGTACCAGGACCCGCGTCACCTCGAGCGGCGCGCCGACACGTGAGGCGAGGTACTCGCGGTTCTCCTCGAGCAAGCGCAGCACGCCGCCGCCTACGGTGCCGCAGCCGAGGAGCCCGACCCGGACGGGGAACTTCACACGTTCTTTCGCGATCATGGGGAGGACGCCGGCCGTGCCAGGGAGCCCGCGCGCCGGACGGCCGCGACGCTAGTACGACTCTCCGCGCGCGGGTACCCGCGGCGCGCCCTCACGGCCCGGCGCCGAACGCGCGATCGAGCAGCGGCGCGTGGTGGCGGCGCCTCGCGGCGCACAGGCGCCCCGCCTGCGCGGCGAGCGCCACGCCGCGAGCGCTCGCCTCGACGGCCCGCAGCTCCCGCTGGAAGAACGCCTCCGCTTCGCTGACGAGCGCCTCGTCGCAGAGCCCGGCGATGACGCCCGAGGTCCGCGCCACGGCGAACTGCGGGAGGCGCTCGCGGAGCTCCGCGATCCTCGACCGGACCCAGCGCCACGCCACCGGCTGGGACGCGCGACGCGCGAACAGCTCGGGGTGCACGTACCGGAGATCCGCGGCCCGGATGCGCCCGTCGAGCGTCGCCTGCAGGACCCGCTCCACCTGCGCCGGGTCGCTCACGGCGGCGAGCCCGGCCAGCGCGATGAGCCGCTGCTCGGGGGAGGCGTTCGCGGCGACCCGGGCGAGCAGCGCGTCGACCTCCGAGGCGCCGGCGCGACCCGCGTAGGCGAGGACCGCGACGCGCGCCACGTCGGGCTCGACGCTCGCGGGCGCGGCGAGCCACGCCTCCGCGACGCGCCGCCCCTCCGTGTGCGCCCACGGATCGTCGGTCAGCGTCACGAGCGCCCCGAGCAGCGTGCCACGCAGCCGCCTCACCTCGAGCGGCTCCCCGGGGCGCACCTTCCACCCCAAGCGCCGCGCTCGAGGCGCCACCAGGCGCGCCACGCGCGCGCGGAGCGCGGGGCGCGCGGCGTCCGAGACGACGGTGGCGTCGAGCGTCGCCAGCCCGTCGAGCGCCGTCTCCCACACGATCCGATCTTCCTCGGGGCGCAGCCAGGACTCGAGCCAGCTCACGTAGGCGTCCGCGCCCAGCGCACCGCTCACGACCGAGGCCCAGGCGTCGCTCGCGAGGGCCACGCGCTCCGCGGGCTCGAGCCCCAGCGGGCGCTCGGGCGCGAGGCGGAGCAGCTGCTCCGCGCCGAGCGCGACCCGGTGGTAGCCGCGCGCGCCTGCGTTCGCGAGCCACCAGCCGGCGCACTCGGCGTCCTCCAGCTCGAGCTCGCCCTCGGTGATCGGGAGCACAGCGACGCGCGACCGGCCGGCAGCGCCCACGCGCACCGCGACCGGGAAGTCCCACACGCCCTCGGCCTCGGCTACGCCGAGCGCGCGGTAGGGCGCCTGGGCGAGGCGGAGGCGCGGGCGCGCCCTTCCGCTCGGGCGCGCCGCGCAGGTGGCCGTCGCCGTGACCACCGGGACGCCCGTCTGCTCGGTGAACGAGCCCATCACGCCCGCTACGTCGCGCCCACTCGCGGCGGAGAGCGCCCGGTAGAGATCCGGCGCGGCCGCGTTGCCCCCGCCGTGCCGCGTGACGTAGTCGCGCACGCCGCGCTGGAAGACCGCCTCCCCGATCCAACCCTCGATCATGTGCAGGAGCGCCGCCCCCTTCACGTAGGTGATGCCGTCGAAGGCCTCGCGAGCGTCGCTCGTGCTGCGCACGGGCTGGCGGATCCTGCGGGCGCCGGGGAGCGCGTCGAGCGCCATCACCGACGCCGTCCGAGCGGCGCGCTCCTGCGGCGTCGGGTACTCCGGGCGGTGCCGCTCCAGCACCTTGCTCCCCATCCACGTCGCGAACGCCTCGTTGAGCCAGATGTCGTCCCACCACGCGAGCGTGACCCAGTTGCCGAACCACTGGTGCGCGAGCTCGTGCGCCATGATGCCGTCGAGGGCGCGGCGGGTGGCGGGGGCCGCGCGGTCCTCGAGCAGCACGAATTCTTCGCGGAACGTGACCAGCCCCGCGTTCTCCATCGCGCCGGAGGAGAGCTGCGGGACCGCTACGATGTCGAGCTTGCCGTACGGGTACGGGCGCGCGAACCACTCCGCGAGGAGGGGGAGCTGGGCCGCGGCGACGTCGAGCGCCGCCTTCCCGAGCGCGGCCTTGCCCTTCGCGGCGACGAGGCGCAGCGGCACCGGCTCGCGCGGCCCCTCGAGCACCTCCAGCGGCCCGACCGCGAGCGCGAAGAGGTAGGTGGGGAGCGGCTCGGTCGCGGCGAACCGGACAGTCGTCCGCCCGCTCGCGGCGTCGTCGGCCCGCTGCGCCTCTGGGGCGTTCGCGAACGCGAGCTGGCCCGTCGGGATCGTGAGCGCCAGCTCGAACGGCACCTTGAAGCTCGGCTCGTCGAAGCACGGGAACACGCGCCGCGCGTCGTTCGGCTCGAGCTGGGTGAACGCGTACCAGGCGCCGCCCTCTTGCACGCGGTAGAGGCCCGCGAGATCGTCCCCGAACGGCGCGTCGAACTCCAGATCGAGCTCCGCCGCCCCCGCGGCGAGCGGCCGCTCGACCTCCACGACGAGCTCTTCGTCGGCTCCGACCGAGTGCGCCGCCGGACGCGCCGTCGCGCTGGCGCGCCGCGCCTCACCGCCCTGGCGGACCGTGGCGACGAGCACGCGCTGGCCGCGCGCGTGGAGCACGACGTGCCGAAGCGGCTCCGCCAGCTCCACCGCGATCCGGACGCGCCCGAGGTACCGCGGCGCGGCGGGATCCACGGTCAGCTCGACCGCGTACCGGGTCGGGCGTACGCCCGGCGGGAGGCGACCGTCCTCCGCTGGAGCGGGCGCCGCGCGCGACGCCGCGGGGGCGTCGGCGGCGCCGCGCGCGCTCGCGGCGGGCGGCGGCTGGCGACCGGCCGGAGCAGCCGCGCAGCCCGCGCTCGCGAGCGCGCCCGCGAGCGCGGCGCTCGCCGCGAGCCGGACTCTCGAGCGGGCGAGCACGGGCCCGACCGTCGCAGAACGCGGGGACGAAGGCAAGCCGCCCCGCCGCGCGCGCGGCCCCCCCGGCGCGGCGGCTCAGCGGCTCCGACCGTTCACCCCGAGCGCCGCCCGGAGCAGCTCGACCCGATTGTGGACGCCCGCCGCGCGCAAGACGGCCTTGACATAGGTCCGCACGGTCGCGAACGACAGCCCCGTCTCGCGAGCGATTTCCTTGTCCGACAGCCCGCGCATGACCAGCGCCGCCACCCGCGCGTGCCGCGGGGCGAGCCGCCACCGGGCAGCCCACGCCGTGGCGTGCGCGCGATCGGGGTCTAGGTCTGTCGTCCCCATGGACACGATATTTCGTCACCGGACCTGGGGCGCCGGAAGGTCCGCCGATGCGGACGGCCCCGGCCCCTACGGGTATGCTCGCGCCCTCCGGCTAGCACGGAGCCGGGCTCGTGCCTACGAAATCGCGCAGGGGATGCGCGCGGGGCTCAGATGCTCCTCGATGAGCTCGCGTCGACCGTGATCTCCGGATCAGGGTCCGCAACGGCGGCCGGCTCGATCGGGTCCACGGTCGGCGGCTCCAGCCACCCCAGACGGAAGCGAAGTCGCGAACGGATCGAGCGGCGGGGCGCGGCGCGCATCTCCTGCTCCCACGTCCGCAGCCGCGGACGGCCGGCGTTGCTCGCGAGCGTCGTCGGCATGCCGGAGACCGGGTCGGAGCCGACGACGAAGAACGAGTGGTAGTGGAGCTGGCCGTCGCTCCGGAGCCCGTGGATCGTGATCACGTCGCCTTCTCGGTACCGCGCGCGATGCTCGAACAGGTGGCCGTAGAACTCCGCCCTCTGGAAGAACGGGACGCGCTCCTCAGGGGCGAGGTCCACCACGTCGACCAGATCGGGGCGGCGCCACGCGAACTCGACGAGTCGCTCGACGCTCCGACGGTTGTCGATCCCGAGGCGATCCAGGTCGAGCCCCCCGACCGTTCGCTCGCGCGCCCGACCGCGGGGGAGGTACCAGGTGCCGCTCGCGCGCTCGAGCGCGTCGGTGACGAAGTCCACGCAGACCTGCGGCACGAGCGGCCTGCCTTGGGCGTCGAACACCGGATAGCCGTCGTCGTTGAACGTATAGGAGTCCCACCCGTGCCGGTACGCCCACAGCCAGGCCGGGCGCAGGTTGCCGTCCTGTTGGCCCTCCTCGGTGCGCGGCTCGTCGAAGGGCAGCGCCTCGTCGACCATCAGATCGATCGCGGCGCGGAGCCGCCGGACGGCGCGGAGTCGCCGGGCCGTCTCCTCGCGGGCCGCGGCGACCCTCGCCCGATCGCCGGGCGCCACCGACTCGCAGGCGAGCTCCAACGCCGCTCCGCGCGCGCGGAGCGCCGCGGGAACGGCCAGATCACCGACACGGAGTGTCACCAGCGCGCCGGCCTCGGTGAGCCGCTCGACCCCGATCTCGTCAGCGCCCGCGGCCTCACGCACGGCGGTCAGGTCACGATGCAGCGGCGGCCCTGGCTCCCGGCCCGCCGCCCACGCGCGGTCGAAGAGGACGAGCTTCGCGCGCTGGCCCGCGAGCGGACCGTCGGCGTGGTGGTAGCCGCCACGCTCGCGGAGCAGCCGGTGGCGATCGCCGCCGCGCTCGAGCACCAGCTCGCGCTCGCGGAACAGGTGATGGAGCTCGAGGTGTTCGACCACGGCCGCGGCCACGGCCGGCGCCTCGAAGTAGAGGTAGCCCTCGCGGAGGAACACGGCGCGCGCCAGCTCCTCCCGGTTCGCCAGGAGCCTCCAGACCCGAGACAGGTGCCAGGCCGGCGCCGCGCTCGCCTCGAGCTGGGCTCGATGCACGACGGCCTCGCGCGGCGCAGAAGGATCGATCTCGGGGACGCGCACGAACACGACCGGAGCGGCCTTCGCGCGCGCCAGGACCTCGTGCCGCCGCGCGTCGAGCGAGGGCGCGCCGGGGAGGGCCGGCGCCGCGCGCAGGCGCTCGCGTTCGGCCTCGCAGGGGTCCTCCGGCGCCAAGCCGCGCGACGGAGCGGGAGCCGCGGCCCCGGGCGCGGGCACCGCTTGGGCGTCCGCCCCCGCCGAACCCGCGCCGGGCGCCGGCGCGGACGGCGACGCCCCCGAGCAGGCAACGACCGCGACGACAGCCAGCAACGAGCGCATGACGCTCCAACGCTACGACGCCCCGGGCGCATCCGCGAGGGGACGCGGACACCTCCCATCCGGCGGGCCGGAGAGCTGGTGTATGCTCGATCCAATGAGCGAACCAGGAACGTCCGTGGGGCCCTTCACGCTGGTCGTCGACGTGGGCGGCACGGGCATCAAGCAGCTCGTCCTCGACGGCGAGGGCAGCCCCATCAACGAGCGGGCACGCGAGCTGACGCCCCACCCCGCCACGCCCGACGCCGTCCTCGAGGTCATCGCGACCATGGCGAAGTCGCAGCCGGCCTTCGAGCGGATCTCGGTCGGCTTCCCGGGCGTGGTGAAGCACGGAGTCGTGCACACCGCCCCGAACCTCGGCACCGAGGCGTGGGCGGGGACGAACCTGGAGCTCGTGATCTGTGAGCGGGTCCACGCGCCGACCCGAGCCCTGAACGACGCCGACCTGCAGGGCTACGGGGTGATCGCGGGGCGCGGGGTGGAGATGGTCCTCACCCTCGGGACCGGGCTCGGGGCCGCGCTCTTCGTCGACGGGCGGCTGGTCCCGAACCTCGAGCTCGCCCACCACCCGTGGAAGAAGCGGCGGACCTACGAGGGGCACGTGGGCGAGGTGCGCCGCAAGGAGCTCGGCAAGCGCCGCTGGACGGCGCGCGTGCTCGAGATGCTCACGCAGCTCGAGCCCATCTTCAACTACGACGCCATCTACCTCGGAGGCGGGAACGCCGAGCGGCTCGACGGCGTCGCCCTGCCGCCCAACGCGCACCTCTTCTCCAGCCGGGACGCCCTCCGCGGCGGGGCGCGGCTGTGGGGGCTCGCCGGTTGAGGCGCCCACGCCACGCCGGGCCGGCGGCGATCGCCGCAGGCAGCGCCGCGCTCGGGCTCGCGATCGGGGGGTGCGGCGGCGCGCCGTCGCTCCGCGCGGAGGCGCCGGAGGTCCCCACGGGGAGCGCGAAGTGCAAGGTCGCCGCCAGCCAGTCGAACCCGCTCGTCACCGAGTGGCCGGCGAGCGAGAAGGCGAACCTCGAGGCGCGGCTCGCCACCGGCGCGGTCGCGGTCGCCTACTCCGGTTGCTCGATGAGGCTCCTCCCGGAGTGCCAGATCAAAGGGCGCTACGCGTTCAAGCGGACGACCGTCGCCACGGACACCCTGGAGGTGCGGAGCGAGGATGAGCTCTGGGCGAAGCTGCCGCTCGGCGCGGCGTCGCTTGAGGGTGAGCTGTCCCGCAGCGGACGGATCTCGGTGCAGACGACCGTCGGGGGTCAGCTCCAGCTCCTCGACGCCCGCCCGTCGGACGTCCCGGCGGCCGGCGCGTGCCGCGACGCGACGCACGTGATCGGCGCCCTGAGCGTCGGCGCGTTCCGGATGCGCTCGGGCGGGACGCTCACCGCGAGCGGCGGCGCGAGCAGCCCCGTCGTGGGCGGCGGCGCGGCCACCGCGAGCGAGGAGAGCGTGATGCGCTCAGCGGGCGACCCGGCGCGCTGCGGCGAGGCGACGGACGCCGCGCCTCACGTCGACTGCAGCTCGCCGCTCCAGCTCTTCCTGGTCCCGCTCCCGCGGACGGCCGAGGAGAGCGCGGACGGCCCACCCGGGACGGTCCGTGTGAGCTTCGTGTCGGGCGACGCCCTCCGCGAGTGGGAGGTGCGCATCGGCGACAAGGTGCTGTGCAAGACGCCGTGCAAGCGCTGGGTGGATCCCACGCTGCCCTACGCCATGGAGAACGACGCCTGGTTCTGGTCGACGGCCGCGGTGGATCTGAGCGAAGCGCCCTCCGGACGACCGTTGCGTGCGCGAGCGTACGGCACCGACACGACCCGCATGGTCGTGGGCGGCAGCGTCTCGGGGGCCGGCTGGATCGCGTTCGGCCTCGGGCTCGCGAGCCTCCTGCGGTGCGGCGAGGAGGACAGCATCACGGGCGAGAAGTCGAGCTGCACCCCCGGCTACATCGCCGTGCCGGTCGGGCTCACCGCCTTCGTGGGGGGGATCGTCTACCTGCTCGGCGCGGGGCCCCACAGCGAGGTCGAGCCGGCGCCCTGAGCGGCGCCCGGCTCAGTTGCTCGCCGGAGACGCCGCCGGGGTCTCCTCCTTCGCGGGGAGCGGCTCGGGCATGCGCTCGAGCGCGACCGCGAGGACCTCATCCAGCTTGGAGACGTAGTGGAACTCGAGCTCGTCGCGCACCTCGCGCGGCACCTCGTCCAGATCGGCGCGGTTGCGATCGGGCAGGATCACGCGCTTGATCCCGGCGCGGTGGGCCGCGAGCGTCTTCTCCTTGACGCCGCCGATCGGGAGCACGCGACCCCGGAGCGAGATCTCGCCCGTCATCGCGACGTCGTGGCGGACGCGGATCCCCGTGAGCAGCGAGACGAGCGCCGTCAGCATGGTGATGCCCGCGCTCGGGCCGTCCTTCGGCATCGCGCCGGCCGGGATGTGGATGTGGATGTCGCTCTTGTCGAGGAAGTCCCTGGGGATGCCGTACTTCTCTGCGTTGGCTCGCACGTAGCTCAGGGCGGCGTGGGCGCTCTCTTTCATCACGTCGCCGAGCTGGCCCGTGAGCTGGAGCTTGCCGCTGCCGAACATCCGCGTCGCCTCGATGAAGAGGATCTCGCCCCCCACGCTCGTCCACGCGAGCCCGGTGGAGACGCCCGTCTCCTCCGTCCGCTCGGCCACCTCGCTCGTGTACTTGATCGCGCCGAGGAATTCTCGGAGGTGCTCCTCGGTCTCGATCACCCGGGGGCTGGCGTCGCCCTCCGCCACCTTCACCGCCACGCCGCGGATGACGCTGGCGATCTGCCGCTCGAGCGAGCGCACGCCGGCCTCCCGGGTGTAGTGCTCGATGATCTCCTCCACGGCCTCGTCTCGGATCGTGAGCAGGTCGACGCCCTCGGGCGCGTGGGGCGAGCCGGGCCCGAGCCCGTGCTCCTCGAGCTGCTTCGGGATCAGGTGCTGGCGCGCGATGGCGAGCTTCTCGCGCCGCGTGTACCCCGGGATCTCCAGGATCTCCATGCGATCGCGGAGCGGCGGCGGGATCGGATCGGCCACGTTGGCCGTGGCGACGAACATCACGTTCGAGAGGTCGTACGGGACCTCCAGGTAGTGATCGGCGAACGTGTTGTTCTGCTCCGGGTCGAGCACCTCCAGGAGCGCCGCGCTCGGATCGCCGCGGAAGTCGTGCCCGATCTTGTCGACCTCATCCATCATGAAGACCGGGTTCACCGTGCTGGCCTTCTTCATGCCCTGGATGATCTGGCCGGGCAGCGCGCCCACGTAGGTGCGGCGGTGGCCGCGGATGGCGGCCTCGTCGTGCACGCCGCCGAGCGACACGCGGACGAACTTCCGGCCGAGGGCGCGCGCGATGCTCCGCCCGAGCGACGTCTTCCCGACGCCGGGCGGGCCGATGAGGCAGAGGATCGGGCCCTTCTTGTCCTTCTTCAGCTTGCGGACGGCCAGGTACTCGACGATGCGCTTCTTCACCTTGTCGAGGCCATAGTGGTCCTCGTCGAGGACGGCGCGCACCGCCGCGATGTCCATGTTGTCGTCCGTGGAGGTGTGCCACGGGAGATCGAGGATCCAGTCCACGTACGTGCGCACCACCGTGTATTCGGCGGAGCCGACCTGCATCGCGCGGAGCCGCTTGAGCTGCTTGCGCGCCACCTGGTCCGCTTCCGAAGGGAGGTTGGCCTTGGCGATGCGCTCCTCGAGGCCGTCGAGATCTCCCTGGTCGCCCTCGTCGTCCCCGAGCTCCTCCTTGATGGCCTTCAGCTGCTGGCGGAGGACATACTCCCGCTGGTTCTTCCCCATCTCCTCCTTGATCTGGGAGTTGATGCGCTCGCGCATCTTCAGCACCTCGAGCTGGCGGGTGAGCAGGCGCAGCACCTTGCGGATGCGGTCCTTCACCTCGACGGTCTCGAGGAGCGCCGCCTTCTCCTCCACCGGGGAGTCGAGGTTGGCGGCCACCAGGTCCGCGAGGCGCCCCGGCTCCTGGATCGAGTCGATCAGGGAGCCGGCCTCACGCGGGAGCTCGGGCATCAGCTGGATCACCTGCTTCGCCACGTCCCGGAGGCTCATCGCGAGCGCCTCGGCCTCGACGTCCGCCTGCGGGGACGCCTCGACCCGGACGACCTTCGCGCGGAGATACGGCGAGGTCTGCGTCATGCCGTCGAGGCGGATGCGGGTGTGTCCCTGGAGGATCAGCGAGTAGTTGCCGCTCGAGTGCTTCAGCGCCTTCAGCACGCGCGCGGCACAGCCGACGGGGTAGAGGTCGTCAGCGCCCGGATCGTCCGTCGACGGATCGCGCTGGGCGAAGATGGCGATGACGGGCCCGGGGAGGTTGTGCACGTCCTCGACGAGCGCCACGCTCTTCTCCCGGCCCACGTCGAAGGGGGCCACCGCGCCGGGGAACAGCACCGCGTTCCGGATCGGGAGAACGGGCAGCTCGTCGCCGAACCGGACGTCCTCCTCGGGCGGAGTGGCGGCCTGCGGCGGCTTCTTCTTCTCGCTCATCGCGGATCCTTCGGGTGGCGCCCCGGCTGGAACGCCGGGCACCTCGCGCATTTGCGACGTCCAGCGCGCACGGTCAAGGCGGACACCGGGATCAGGGGCGTGCTACGAGCGGGGCCGTGCGGACCACGTTCTTCGGGACCCCGGCGATCGCGCTCCCGGCGCTCGCGGCGGTGGCCGAGACGACGGAGCTCGTGGGCGTGGTCTCGCAGCCCAGCCGCCCCGCGGGCCGCGGGCTCGCCGAGGCCGAGCCGCCGGTCGCCCGCTGGGCGCGCGCGCACGGGGTCCCGTGCCTCCAGCCGGCCAAGGTGCGGGACGGCGCGCTCCTCGCCTGGCTCGAGGCCCTCCGGCCCGACGCCGCCATCGTGCTGGCGTATGGGCGGATCCTGCCGCCGGCGGTGCTGGCGGCGCCGCGCCTCGGCTGCTGGAACCTCCACGCCTCGCTGCTGCCGCGCTGGCGGGGCGCCGCCCCGATCCCGCGCGCGATCGAGGCCGGGGACACGGAGACGGGGATCTCGCTCATGATGATGGACGAGGGCCTCGACACGGGGCCGGTCGCCGCGCGTCGTTCGGTCGCGATCGGGTCGGACGACACCGCCGGCACGCTCGAGGAGCGCCTCGCCGCGCTCGCCGCGGCCGTGGTCCGCGACGATCTGCCCCGCGCGCTCGCCGGGGCGCTGCCGCCCGTGGCGCAGGATCCGGGCGGCGCGACCCTGGCCCCGCCGCTCGAGCCCGCAGACGCGCGCCTCGACTGGGGCTCGACGGCCGCGGAGCTCGCGCGCCGAGTGCGCGCCTTCCAGCCGCGGCCCGGGGCGCACACCCAGGCGGGCGGCGTCCGGCTCCGCGTGCTCGAGGCACGCGAGGTGCCGATCCCGGTGAGCGGCCCGCCGGGCACGGTGACCACCCGCGACGGGCGCATCCTCGTCCAGACGGGCGGGGGGGCGCTCGAGATCCTGCGCGCCCAGGTGGAGGGGCGGCGGGCGCTCCCGGCGCGGGACCTCGTCAACGGCCGCGCGGTCCGGGACGGCGCGGTGCTCGGGGCCGCGCCGCCGTGACGGAGCGCCCCATCTCCGATCGGCTCTGCGAGGAAATCCAGAGCGAATTCCCCGACTTCGCCGTCCGCCCCAAGGCGGGCGACGCGCTCTCGAGAGCGATCGACGGGGCGCTGCGCGTCGTCACCCTCGGCGCCCAGGATCGGTACCTCACCGAGTACTTCACCGTGCTCGGCGCCACGCTCTACACGCCGCCCGGGTGGGACTCGATGGGCGACCGAGAGCGCGCGGTCCTCCTCCGGCACGAACGGGTCCACCTCCGCCAGCGGCGCCGGCTGGGGCGGCTCGGCATGGCCGCCGTCTACTTGATCCCGTTCCTCCCGCTCGGTCTCGCGTACGGCCGCGCCCGCCTGGAGTGGGAGGCGTACGAGGAGACGCTCCGAGCGACGGCCGAGCTCCTCGGCCCGGGCGCCGCGCGCGATCCGGCGCTCCGCGAGCGGATCGTCGGGCGGTTCCTCGGGCCGGACTACGGCTGGATGTGGCCCTTCCGCCGGCAGGTGGAGCGCTGGTTCGACGCCGCGCTCGGCCGGATCGAGGCCGAAGGGACGGCCGGCCGGGCCGAGGACCTGCCCAAATGTCGACGGTGAGGGATTTTTCGTCGAGAATCGACGTCCGGGCCCGTCCGCACGGCGGCGCGCGCCCAGAGAGTCGCCCATGGGACCGGTAGTCGGCATCGATCTCGGCACCACCAATACGGTGGTGGCCGTCGTCCGCGACGGCCAGGCCGCGGCGCTCGCCGACTCCGACGGCCACCGGCTGCTACCGAGCGTCGTCTCGTTCCACCCGGGCGGCAACGTCCTCGTGGGGCGCGAGGCGAAGGCGCGCCGGCTGATGGACGGCGCGAACACGGTCTACTCCATCAAGCGCCTGATCGGGCGGAGCTGGGACAGCGACGAGGTCCAGCGCGCGCGCGCGCGGTTCCCCTTCCTCATGAAGGAGGGCCCCGGCAAGGCGGCGCTGGTCGTCGCGCGGAACGAGACGTACACGCTGCCCGAGATCAGCGCTTTCGTGCTGCGCAAGGCGAAGGCGATCGCCGAGGCGGCGCTCGGCACGGCGGTCGAGCGGGCGGTGATCACCGTGCCGGCCAACTTCAACGACCTGCAGCGCGCCGCGACCAAGGTGGCGGGGCGCGTCGCCGGCCTCGAGGTCCTCCGCATCTTGAACGAGCCCACGGCGGCGGCGCTCGCCTACGGCTACGGCAAACAGGCGAACGAGCGGATCGCCGTCTACGATTTCGGCGGCGGCACGTTCGACGTGACGCTGCTGGACCTCTCGGACAACGTCTTCGAGGTGCTCGCGACGGCCGGCAACAGCTTCCTCGGAGGCGACGACCTCGACCTGGCGATCGCCGAGCAGATGGCCGCGCAGCTCCTGGCCGAGACTCGCCTCGACGCCCGCCAAGAGCGCCCCACCTTCGAGCGGCTGCGGAGCGCGGCCGAAGAGGTGAAGATGGCGCTGTCGGAGCGGACGGAGACGGAGATCGTCCTCGACGAGCTCGGTCACGGCGCGGGCGGCCGCGCGATCTCGTTCCGCTTCTCGATGTCGCGGGCGGAGCTCGAGCGACTCGCGCGCCCGATCGTCGACCGCACCTTCGACACGTGCCGGGAGGCGCTCGGGGTCGCGCGCCTGTCGCCGAGCGACTTCGACCGCGTGCTGCTCGTCGGCGGCTCCACGCGCGTCCCGATGGTGCGCCAGCGGGTCGAGGAATTCTTTCAGCGCGAGGCGCTGCACTACGTCAACCCGGACGAGGTCGTCGCGATCGGCGCGGCCATCCAGGCGAGCGCGCTCACCGGCGCCGAGCGGCGGCGCTCGTCCGAGATCCCGTCCGCGCCGCGCCCGGCGGCCCGCACTCAGCCCGGGATCGGCCGCTCGCGCTCACGCCCCCCGGGCCGGGGTGGCACCCTGCCTCCCGGCACGAAGCGCCCGAGCGGCGTGCCGCCCGAGGCGATCCCGGGCCCCCCGCGGGCACGGATGGCCACCAACCCGGGTATCCAGCCGGAGGAGGGCGCGGTGGCGGCCGGGCGGCCTCGGGTCGTGGTCCCGCCGCCGGAGGGCTTCCCCTCGCAGCCGTCGCCGCAGACCGCCGACGTCCGCCAGCGACGCATCACGGCGCCCGGGGCCGGCGCGGCGCCGCCGCCGGAGACGGTCGCGGGGCTGGGGCCTCGCGGGCGGGTCGTCACCGGATCGGGGCTCGGCCCGGCGGCGGGCGCGGCGAGGCGCGATGCAGCGACGCTCATGAGCGCCTCCGTCGCAGCCGGCACCGCGCGCACCACGAACTCCACGGTGTCCGCCGCCGCGCTCGACGCGGGCTGGTCGTCCGCCGACTCCATCCCCCCCGGCGGCGGCGAGCCGCTGGAGACGCTCGACGCGGACGACCTCGGCCTGGAGGACGACGGCGTCGACGAGCTCGAGGCGCCCGCCGACCCGGACGCCGTCGAGCCCCCCCCGGTACCGCCGCGAGGCTACCTCCCGACCCTCGACTCGGCGGGCGCGCGGGCCGGCGCGGCCGGCGCCCGCGCCGCGCTGGGGACCGGCACGGTCATGCTCGATGCGTCGCCGGTCGCCGCCGCCCCGTTCCCCGATGGGGCGACGGACCGCACGGCCAGCGGCGCGTGGGTCCTCGACGAAGACGTGATCGCGCCCTACGAGCCCGGTCCCGCCGAGGCCGAGGAGGAGGAGACCACCCACGCGGGCCAGGCCGCGTCGCGCCAGACGGGACCCACCGCGCCCGCCGCCGCCCCCCGAGGTGGGTTCGGCTCCACGGTCGCGCTCGGCGCGGGCGCGGCGGTCGCCGCTGCGGCGATCGCGCGACAGACGGGCCGCGGCGCGCCGGCCGCGGCGGCGTCCTTCCCCCCGCTCCCGCTCGTTGGCGGCGAGGCCCCGCCGGGACCGCCGGCCGATCCGCGGCAGACCGGCGCCGATCCACGGCGCACCGGGGCCGATCCGCGGCGCACCGGTGCGGATCCGCGGCGCACTGGCGCGGGCCTCCGGCGTACGGGCGCGGGCTTCCAGAGCACGTTCGAGATCGAGGAGGAGGCGGAGAGCAGCCTCCCGATCCCCGGCGTCCCGGATCCGGGCTCGGAGGCGCACGCGCCGCCGCAGGCCCGGCCCGTCCTCGATCGCACGCAGGTCCTCACGGCCGCCAACTCCCCACGGATGACCCCCGTGAAGGCGCCGTTCGCGCCGAGCCCGCTGCCGCTCTCCCCCGGCGCGCGCCCGGCGGCGGCGCCCGCCGCCCCGCCGCCTGGCTGGGGAGCCCCGGCCCCGGCGGTCGCGCCGCCTCCCCCTCCCCTCCCCACCGCGGCGCCAGCAGCCGGCCCCGCCGGCTGGGGCCTGGCCGCGGCGGCGGTGACGGCGCCCCTCGCCTCGCCGGTCATCCGCGACATGGCGCCCGCCGCGCCGGTGCTCGTCGACGTGACGCCGCTCAGCCTCTCCGTGGAGACGGTGGGCGGCTTCTGCGACACGGTGATCGAGCGAAACTCTCCCGTCCCTTGTGAGCGGGCGCGGGAGTTCGCCACCGCCGCCGACAACCAGACGACCGTCCGCGTGCGGGTGAGCCAGGGAGAGTCGCAGCGGTTCGCCGAGAACACGCTGCTCGGAGAGCTCGAGCTCTCTGGCCTCCGCCCCGCGCCGCGCGGCACCGTGCAGCTCTCCGTCACGTTCGCCCTCGACACCGACGGCATGCTGAACGTCTCGGCGCGCGACGTCGAGACGGGCCGGCACACCACCGCGCGCGTGCGCCTGGTCGCGGCGGCCGGCGTAGGCGAGCTCGCTGCGATGCTCGCGCGCCAGCAGCCGCAGGTGGTGTGAGGCCGGGATCGCCCATGGGCGCCGAGCGTCACCGCGTGTTCGACTGGGACGAGGTGCTCGACGAGTCGAACTACTACGAGCTGCTGGGCGTGCTCGAGATCGCGGACGAGGGCGCGATCCAGGCGGCGTTTCACGAGTTCGCTCGTGCGTTCCACCCGGACGCGCACCTCGGCGCCGAAGAGAGCGTGCGCGGCGCCGCGCGGCGCGTGTTCCAGCGCGGCGCGGAGGCCTACCGCGTCCTGTCGGATCCGGCGGCGCGCCAGCGGTACGATTTCGCGCTGTCCCGCGGCCAGCTCCGCCTGGGCGCCCGTGAGGTCCCAGCCGCGAACGCGAGCGTCACCGGTCGCCGCGCGCTCGAAGAGCTGGTTGAGTCCCCGGCCGCCCGCCAGCGCGCGCGCCGCGCCGAGGAGCTCATCGACCAGGGCGATCTCGCCGGGGCGATGCGCGAGCTGAAGATGGCCCGGCACTACGAAGGGGGCGCGACGCCGGACCTCGACGAGCGCATCGACGCGCTCGACCTCGCGCTGTTCGCCTCCGGCGACTGATCTCGCGGGCGCGTGAGCCCTGCCGGGAGCCCGGCGATCCGAGCGCGCTCCGCCCTCACGCCCCGAGCGGGTGCCAGAGCGTCTTCGTCTCCACGAACCGCTCCAGCATCGCTGGCGAGGACGCGCGCCGCGCGTCCTCGAACGCGCTCACCGCCCAGCTCCGGAACGCGACCCGCTTCATGCCGTCGGCGGCGAGCTGCTCGAGCTCCCGCGCGTCTGCCTCGCTGGCGTCCCACACGTCGAGCCCCCGCACGCCGAGGTGCCGGGCGAGGACGGGGACGAGCTCGGCGCGGTCGCCCGTCAGCACCTGCACGACGCCCGGCGGGACGTCGCTCGTCGCGACGCACTCGGCGAAGGCGAGCGCCGTGCGCGGATCGGGCTCGCCCGCGACCACGACCGCGACGTTGCCCGCGGCGATCAGCGGACACAGCGTGCCGACCAGCCCGAGGAGCGCCGGCCGCCCTGGCGCGACGAGGCCGACGACCCCGATGGGCTCCGGCTGGCTCACCGACAGATAGGGACCGGCGACGGGGTTCACCGTGCTCGCGAGCAGCGAGAGCTTGTCCGCCCACCCGGCGAAGCTCACGACCCGATCGATCGCGAGGTCCAGCTCACGCGGCGGGGCGGGCGCGCCGCCGGCCGCCAGCTGCGCCGACAGCTCGGCTCGGCGCGCCTCCAGGACCTCCGCCAGCCGGTAGAGGATCTGCCCGCGCAGGAGCGCGCTCGTCCGCGACCACCTCGCGCTCGCCTCCGCGGCAGCTCGGACGGCGTCTCGGAGGTCCTTTCGCGACGCGAGCGGGCACGTCTCACCGCCGCCGAGCGGCCGGTAGCGCCCCGACTCACCCCGCACGAAGGCGCCACCGACGAACAGCTTCCACGTCTTGCGGATCCCGACCCGCGCGGCCTCGGGCTCCGAACGCCTCGGCGGGCCGTCCTCGCGGGGCCGCTCCGTCATGCGTCCTCCTCGAGCCGTACATACGCGGCGAGCCCCTGCCGCCCCCCTTCGCGCCCGAGGCCGCTCTCCTTGCAGCCCCCGAAGGGCGAGGTCGGATCGAAGCGGTGGTAGCTGTTGGCCCAGACGACGCCCGCCTCCAGCCCGCGCGCGAGCTCCAGCAGGCGGCCCGGGTGGCTCGTCCACACCCCCGCGGCGAGACCGCTGCTCGTGGCGTTGGCCTTGCGCACCGCTTCGGTGTCCGTCCTGAAGGTCAGCACGGCGAGGACGGGGCCGAAGATCTCCTCCCGCGCGATCCGGTGGGCGAGCGCGACGCCCGTGAAGAGGGTGGGCGCGACGTACCAGCCGCGGGCCGGCAGCTCGCGCGCGACGGAGTAGCGGGCGGCGCCCTCCGCCTCGGCGCTGGCGACGAGCTCCCGGACGCGGGCCAGCTGCGCGGCCGAGCCGACGGGGCCGAGGTCGGTGTTCTTGTCGAGCGGGTCGCCGACCCGGAGCGTCTCCATCCGATCGCGGAGCTTGGCCACGAACACGTCGTGGACGCTCTCCTCGACCAGCAGGCGCGCGCCGGCACAGCACACCTGGCCCTGGTGGAAGAACGCGCCGGCGATCACGCCCTCGACGGCCTGGTCGAGCGGCGCGTCGGCGAAGACCAGGTGCGCGGACGGACCGCCGAGCTCCAGGAGCAGGCGCTTGCCGCTGCCGGCCACCGCACGACGGATGACCTTGCCGACCTCGGTCGACCCGGTGAACGCCACCTGGTCGACTCCTCGGTGAGTGACCAGCGCGGCTCCGACCGAGGGCCCTCCCGGCACCACGTTCACTACCCCAGGAGGGAACCCCACCTCGCTCGCGATCTCGGCGAGCCGCAGCGCCGAGAGGGGCGTGGTCTCCGCGGGCTTGAGGACCACGGTGTTGCCGCAGGCGAGCGCGGGCGCGATCTTCCACGCGGCCATCAGCAGCGGGAAGTTCCAGGGCATCACCTGGGCCGCGACCCCGAGCGGGCGCGGCGTGCGGCCGTGGAACGCCCACTCGAGCTTGTCGGCCCACCCCGCGTGATGAAAGAGGTGCGAGGCCACGAGCGGGAGGTCGAAATCGCGCGACGCCTGGATCGGCTTCCCCGAGTCGAGGGTCTCCAGCACCGCCAGCTCTCGGGCGCGCTCCTGCACCGCGCGCGCGAGCCGGAACAGGTGCTTGCCACGCTCGAGCGGCGCGAGTCGCCCCCACGCGCCCTCGAACGCACGCCGCGCGGCGGCGACGGCCGAGTCGACGTCGGCCGCCGTCGACTCGGCGACCGCGGCGAAGGGCTCGGCCGTGGCGGGGCAGAGATCGGCGGCGTACCCGCCCTCCGCCGGCGGGACGAAGCGACCGTCGATGAAGGCGTCCCAGCGATCCCGGAGGCCGGCGCGATCGATCGCCTCCGGCGACGGCTCGTACGGCCAGCGATCGCCGAACTCGAGGCGCCGCTCGCCGCTCCGGCGGTCCTGCGACGCCCCGCCGCCCTCGATGAGCTTCAGCACGCGCCTCCCACTGGGCGCGCGGCTCGCGGCTCGCCTCGGCGCCGCGCGGGTCGGGCGCCGCGGCGATCGGCCGGCGCGACGCCGGCTCCGGCGATCGGAGCGCGGGGGATCGGGAGGGGCGCGTGCACGGGGTCTCCTCGTGGGGTCAGTCGGCGGGCAGGTACTCGAGCGAGCCGTACGCGCCGGTCCGCTCCTTCTCGAGCTGCAGGAGCACGTCGTCGAGCAACGTCGACGCGCCCAGTCGATAGAGCTCCGGATCGAGCCAGGCGTCGCCGAGCGTCTCCTTGACGAGCACGAGGTGGTGGAGCGCCTGCCGCGCGGTGCGGATCCCCCCGGCCGGCTTCATCCCCACGCGGCGCCCCGTCCGGAAGTAGAAGTCGCGGATCGCCTCGAGCAGGACGAGGCTCACGCCGGGCGTCGCCGCGGGCTGGATCTTGCCGGTGGAGGTCTTGAGGAAGTCCGCGCCGGCGTGGAGCGCGACGTCGCTGGCGCGGCGGACGTTCGAGAAGGTGCCGAGCTCGCCCGTCTCGAGGATCACCTTGAGGCGCGCGGCGCCGCACGCCTCCTTCACCAGCTCGATCTCGTCCCCCACCCGCTCCTGCTCCCCGGCGAGGAAGGCGCCGCGGTCGATCACCATGTCGATCTCGTCCGCCCCGGCGTCGACGGCGCGACGCGCCTCGTCGACGCGAGTGGCGAGCGGCGTGAGCCCGCTCGGGAACCCCGCCGCGACGCTGGCGACGCGCACGGCCGACCCCGCCAGCGCGCGCCGCGCGGCGCCGACCAACGAGGGGTACACGCAGACCGCGGCGACGGACGGCACGTCCGACGCGGCGCCCCCGGGGGCGATCGCCTTGCGACACAGCGCCGCGACCCGCGCCGGCGTGTCGGCGCCCTCGAGCGTGGTGAGGTCCATGCAGCGGACGGCGAGGCGGAGGCCAGCGACCTTGGCCGCGCGCTTCAAGCTACGCCGCCCGAGGGCCGCGGCGCGCTCCTCCGCGGCCACCCGCTCGACCGGCGGCGACGCGCCGAGCGGTGGCAGCAGGCCCCGCGCGGCCGCCCCGGCGGCGTCCGCCGCGCTCACCCGCGGCCCCGGTCGTGGGCGGGAGGCCAAGCGCAGCGCGGGCGGAGGGTCGAAGCCATCGATCGGTCCCCGATGCGCGGAGATCTCTACGAGAACCGGCCCCCGATCGCAACCGGCCGCGCGCGGCGGGGCCGACCCGAGGCGTGCGGCGGCGCCGGCCCGGCCGAAGCGCGCGCAGATCTACCGCCGCGGGCGGAATTCGTGGTACCTTGTCGACCCCTCGAATCCGCCTCGGCGGCGGGCTCCTGAACCGAGCAGCCCCCCTCGAACGTAGGTACTCCCACCCACCCACAGACCACGAGCCCGTCGCCCCGGACGGGCTGGAGGAAGGCCGACCGTGAAGATCTCCTGCCCCTCGTGCGCCGCCAAGTACTCGATCGCCGACGAGAAGGTGAACGACCGGCTGGCGAAGATCCGCTGCCGGAAGTGCGGCACCACGATCGTCATCGACGGCAAGGTGAACCCACCGCACGTGCACGCTGGCGAGGCAGGGGCGGGCGGCGCCGAGGAGTCGTCCCCAGCAGCAGCGGGCGAGTACTCGGTCGACTTCGGAGACAACGACCAGCGCTCGCTGTCGCTCGCCGACGTCGCGGCCGCGTACCGCGCGGGCCAGATCACCGCGGAGACCTTCGTCTGGACGGACGGCATGGGCGACTGGAAGCCCATCTCCGAGGTCCCGGAGATCCTGGCCGCCGTGGGCTCGTCGCCCTCCGCCGCCGCCAAGCCCGATCCGTTCGCGGTCCCGGCCGGCGCCGGGCTGTTCGGATCGGCGCCGGAGGCCGCGAAACCCGCCGCGCGGAGCGGCGGCCGCGGGTCGACCGCCGACCTCTTCGGCGGCATCGACAAGGCCGGGAGCGAGAGCGACGTGGCGACCAGCGCGGCGAGCGAGCCCGCGGCCGCGGCGACCGGTGCGCGCAACGAGTCGAGCGTGTTGTTCTCGCTCTCCGCGCTCACGAAGGCCGCCGACCCGCCCAAGGCGAGCGGCGCGACCACCGCGTCGCGCGAGGACTCGGGCCTGATCGACCTGAAGGCGCTCACCGCGACGAAGCCCGAGGAGGCGTCGGCTTCGCCGCTCGGCGCCGGCGCGCCGCTCGGCATCGCGCCGCTCGGCATGGCCGCGCCGCTCGGGCTCGCGCCGCCGCTCGGGGGTGGGGCCTCCGACGCGCAAGCCAACGCCCCGCAGAAGAGCAGCAAGATGGGCCTGTACGTCGGTGGCGGGATCGCGGTCGCGGCGATCGCGATCGCCGGCGCGCTCGTCGCCACCTCCGGCAAGGCGCCCCCCGCGGCGCCGGTCGCGACGGCGGCCGCGCCGCCGGCCACGCCGACCGCGGCGGCGCCTGCCACGGCGGCGCCAGTGGACACCGTCGGCGCCACGCCGCCCGCGACGGGCACCGGCGCCACCGAGCCGCCACCCGACGAGAAGAAGGCCGCCGCCGGCGCCAAGCCCGCCGCGGGCGCCGCCGCCACCAAGCGACCGGCGGCCGGCGAGACCAAGCCCGCCGCGCCGGCCGCCGCGCCGCCGCCCGCGGCGACGTCGAAGCCGAAGTCCGCGTGCGGCTGCAAGCCCGGCGACCTGCAGTGCGCCATGCGCTGCGCCGCGCGAGGCGGTTGAGCGGAGCGCACGCCGCGCCCGCCGCCGGGGCTCAGCGGAGGAACGCCGCAGGGACGCCCAGGCGGAGCGCGCCGGCGGTCCCCTCATGGGCGACGACGACGCCCCGCCGATCCGCGCGCCCGAGCCGCGCGTAGCCCTCCGCTGAGATCAGCGCGAACGCCGCGCGTGGCTCCGGCTCGCTCTCCCCGGCGGGGACCACGTGGATCCACACGGACTCCCCCCTGGGCGCGCCGGATGCCGCGGGTCGTGCGAGCCGGACGCGCTCCGCCGGGCGCTCGAACCCCGCCGCCTCGAGCGCGGCCTCGTCGGCGCGGCGGTCGCCCGGCACCAGCACGACCAGCCGCGCCGCGGCGGCTCGCACCTCGTCGAGCTCCTCCTCGCGGAGCGCTCGCAGCTCCGGGCCACCGTCGCAGCGGCGCCCCAGCGCGGCGAGCGCGGCGAGCGCGTTCACCCGCACGTAGGGGCGGGGATCGCCGATGAGCCGGCACAGCCGGGCGCGCTCGTCGCGCCCGAGACGCGCCGCCGCGCGCCCCAGCGCCGCGACCGCGCTCCCGGACACCGCGAGATCGCGATCGCCGATCGCCGCGGCGAGCGCGCCGAGCTGCTCCGCGCCGCCGGCGACACCCAAGGCCCAGACGGCGTTCGCGCGGACCGCCGGATCGCGATCGCGGGCGAGGCGGACGAGCAGCCCGGCCGAGCCCGGCCGCGTCGCGAGCGCCTCGGCCACCTTGGCGCGATCCGCGGGATCGGTGGTGAGCAGCCGCGTGAGCGGCGCGAGCGCTCCGCGGGCGCGAGACAGCGCGTCGATCCAGGCATCGCGCTCCCCGCCGTGCCCCAGCCGCGCGGCGCGCTCCACGAGGTCCACGACCTCGGGCGCGTCCACGCGCGCGAGGATCCCGGCCACCGCGAGCGCGACGGCGCCCCGATCGGCCGCGCCCCGCGCTGCGAGATCGAGCCAGCGCCGGGCGTCCGCCGCCGCGCCGCTCCGGCCAAGCGCGACGCCGGCAGCGAGGCGCACCGCGGGGTCGGGATCCGTGAGCGCCCGATCGATCGCCGGCACCCGGCCGGCGGCCCCCAACACGCCCAGCGCCTCGATCGCGGCGAGCCGCAGCCGCGGTGAGCGCCCCTCGCGGGCGAACGGATCGAGCACGGCGGCGGCCCGCGGCGCGCCCGTCCTCCCGAGCGCGACGACCAGCGCCTCTCGCTCGTCGAGGCCGCGACCCCGGACGCGGAGCGCGGCCGCGAGGGGCTCGACGGCCCGCCCGTCCGGCTCGCTCGGATCGAGGAGCCGCGCCGCCGCCTCGATCGCTGCGTGGCGCACGGCCGCGCGGTCGTCTGCCAGCCGCTCGAGCACCGCGCCGAGCGCCGCCGGATCCCCGATCGCGGCGAGCGCGCTCAGCGCCTCGGGCTCGAAGCGACCGCCACGCACCGCCTCGACGAGCAGCGGCGCGGCGCTCGCGACGCGCAGCTCCTCCAGCGCGATCGCGCAGCGGCGGGCGTGCGGCGCCGGGACGGCCGCGGCGACGCAGCGCTGCAGCGGGGCCGCCGCCTCTGCCGGCGCGCGCGCGAGAGCTACCCTCGCCTGGTACGCTACGGAGCCGTCGTCCGTGGAGGCGAGGAGCTCCACGAGCGCGGCCACGGCGGGCGCGGTGCCCAGCCGCCCGAGCGCGTGCGCGACGGCGGCCGCGACCCGGGGCGAGGCCCCGCCGAGCGCGCGCGTCAGCGCGGGCTCCGTCGTCGCGGCGCCGAGGCGCCCGAGCGACTCCGCCGCGGCAGCTCGCACCTCGTCGTCCGAGTCGCCCAGCGCGTCGACCAGCGGGAGCACCGCGGACGGCTCGCCGAGCCGCCCGAGCGAGCGCGCGACGGCGGCCCGCACCTCGACCCTGGAGTCGACGAGGCGCGCCAGCAGCGGGACGGCGGCGGAGGCGTCTCCCAGCGCCGCGAGCGCGTCCACCACCGCGACGCGCACCTCATTGGCCGGATCGTCGAGCCGACCGAGGAGCGGGACCACGGCGGTGGAGGCGCCGGAGCGCCCGAGGGCGCGCACCGCGGCGAGGCGGACGGCGCTCTCCGGATCGGCCAGGGCGCGGGCGAGCGCGGGCACCGCCGCGGCGTGCGCGCGCCGCGCGAAGTGCTCCGCGGCGGCCCGGCGGAGCGACACGTCCCCGCTCGCGAGCCACGCCACCGCGGCGTCCTCGACCTCCGCCACGCGCAGCTCGCGCGCGAGCTCGAGCGCCTCGAGCCGCACGGCCGGATCTTCGTCCTGCATCGCCCGAGCGAGGATCCGCCTGGCGCTCGCGGGCCCGGCGCCCGCCGCTGCGCGGACGGCCGCGAGCCGCGCCTGCGGGTCGGCGCCGCTCATCGCGCGCTCGAGCTGCGCGCCGCGACTCGGCCAGGCCGCCGCGGCGGCGCGGCTGGGCACGACCGGCGAGAGCACCGCCGCGAGCGGCACGAGGAGCGCCGCGAGTGACGCCACAGAGCCTCGACCGAGCCTCACGCGCGAGGCTCTACCACGGCGGGCGAAGCGGCGCGCGGGACCGGAGCCCTCGCGCGAGACCCCGCGGCCCCTTCACGCGAGCCCGGCGCGGCGACGCACGACGTGGTGTGCCCCGAGCGCCGCGGCGGCGAGCAGCGCCCACACCCAGGGCGGCGCGAGGGGCCGGACCGAGCGCTCCGCGGTCACGCGCTGTGCGGCGGGCTCGGGCAATGTGGCGGCTTCGGCGGCGGTGACGCTGCGCCCGCCGCTGGCGCGGGCCATCCGCTCGAGGAGGTCCGGGGCCGCGCGTGAGTCTGCCCAGGCGTCGCCGCCGAGCTCGCACGCGAAGTCGAAGCGCGCCGGAGGCGCCGCCCCTACGGACGCCCGGGCGGTGTACCCGCCAGCCTCGAGCGCCCCCACGTCGATCTCGACCGCCGCGCCCTCGCGGACGACCGCCCGGCGCTCGACGGGGGCGCGGTCCGGGGCCAGCCGCTCGACGCGCAGCGTGACCTCGCCGGAGAGCCCCGGCGCGCCGACGACCCGGAGCCGCGCTGGCTCGCCCGCCACGCAGTCCCCCACCACCGCGACGGACGCCGCCTCGAAGCGGGGATCCCGCATCAGCCAGCCGAGCAAGCCGTCCCAGAGCAGCCCGTGCCCGCGCCCGGCGCTCTCCGCGGCGCGCTCCCCGAAGCCGAGGCCGTGCGTCGCGTCGCTGGCGAGCGCGATCGCCCGGCCGTCGCGCGCCTCCCCGAGCGCCAGCACGGGCATGCCCTCCGTCCCCACGCGCTGCGTCGGGTGCTCGAGCAACACCAGCGCGCCCGGCCGCGCCGCGCCGACACGGTTGAACCCGGGCCACGGAGCGAGCGCCTCGCCCTCGAGCTCGAGGAGGCGCCGGAGCACCGGCGTCGCGCGACCGGACGCCGTCACCAGCGGCGCGGCCGGGACGCCGTCGTAGGGCGGCTCGAGCTCCGGCACGGCGACCGGCAGCACCCGCTCCAGCGCGGACCCTGGATACCCTCCCCCGGCAAAGGCGGAGGGCCCGCCCACGAGGATCAGCCCGCCCCCCTGCTCGACGTAGCGCGCGAGACCCTCGAGGTGGCGCGCCAGGCGATACTCCACGGCGTCGAAGTCCTGGAGGATCACCGCGTCGAAGCCCGGGAGGTGATCCGTGAACAGCTCGTCGACCGGGAACGGTATGAGCGCGAGCTCATCGTCCTCGGCGTCGGGATCATCGCCGGTCTCGCGCAGGATGAAGAACGCCACCATGTCGACCGACTCGTCCGCCTCGAGCCACGCCCGGAGGGCGCGGACGTCGTAGGTGGGGCGGCCGGCGACGTGGAGCAACCGCAGGCGGTCGCGAGCCACGGCGAACGGGATCAGGCGCCGATCGTTCCCCGGGATCGTGTCCCCGGACGGCGCCTCCAGCGCGACCTCGACGACGCGCACGCCGGCGCGCTCCAGCACCACGTCGAACTGCACCGTGGCGCTCCCGCCGGACGCGCGAGCGACGCCCGTGGCGAGCACGGACGGCTCGCTGCCGGCGCGGAGCTCACGGACGGTGACCGGGACGGCCGCGCAGTCGACCCCCACGCAACCCACCTGGACCTCAAGCGCGAACCGCTGGTGCGCCACGGCGGCCCCCACGGCTCGGACGCGCCGCACGCTGGCGTCGGCGGGGCTCTGCTCGAGGACCCGAACGGTGTGGATCGGCACGTCGACGCCGCGCAGGGCGGCGCGGAGCTCCTCCTCCCCCGCCTCGGGCGCCGGCGCCGCGAGGCGGCCGTCGCTGACGACGACCACCGCCGCTGGCCGCTCCGCGGGATCGCCGCGCATCGCGGCGATCGCGACGGCCAGATCGCTCTCCGGTGGGAGCTCGCTCGCCGCGCGGGGAGCGCCGTCGAGCGACAACGGCGCGGGCGTACCTGCACCGAACGAGAGCACGCGGGGGCGCGCGCCGCCCCACGCACCGACGACCGCGCGAGCCGCAGTGAGCGCGCGGTCGCGGCGCGTCGCCGCGCCCGACGGCAGCAGGAGCCGCCGCGATCCATCGACGAGCACGAGCACGCGCGGGCCGACGCGGGAGGTGCGCTCGCGCACCTCGACGGGCCGGAGCGCGGCGGCCAGCAGCGCCACGGCCGCGAGCGCGCCGGACGCCGCGAGCGCGAGCCGCGCGCGAGCCGTCCTCCTGAGCTCGACGGCCAGCAGCGCGCACCAACCGAGGATCACGAGCGCGGCCACGAGCACGACCAACGGCGACAGATCGTCGTCGGGCGCCCAGCCGATGTCGATCAAGCTCACCCCCCCGGCTCAACGACGAGCGCGTGCCCTGCGCTGGAGGATCCACTTGGCGTGCACCTGATCGTCCTTGTAGTCGCTGCACAGGAGGTAGAGGGTGATGTTGACGGCGAAGCGGATGGCGAGCTGGCGCTGGCGCGCGCCGCCGGGCGTCACGTCGAGCGCCCAGCCGCCCGCCGGCTCCCGGGCGAGGGCACCGAGCAGATCGTGCTGGAGGAAGAGGACCTGCGCCGTCCCGCCTCGGACGATCGCGTCGATCCGCTCCGGCCCCGCCACCCGCCCCACGGGGCGCTCGACGATGTAGAAGGACTTGTAGAGCACGTGGTTCGGCTCGAGCTGCACCGGCACGGCCTCGCTCAGGACCTGCGCGAGCTCGGCCCGGACCGAGCGCGAGAAGGCCCCCTCCGCCGGCGCCGAGTCGTCGACCACGAGCATCCCCCCCATGCGCAGGAACCGCTCGAGCCCGCGGCGCTCCGCGCCCGTGAGCGGCGGGATCGCGTCGCTCCCGCTCCAGAGGGCGAACGGCTCGGCGAGGAGCGCCCGCTGGTCCGCGCGCACCACGGACCGGACCATGCGCGTCGGGGCGCTCGTGCGACGCGAGACCTCCCACGCCCAGCGCGCCGCGCCGCTCGCGCGTACCCCCGACGGCCGGATCCCGCCCGTCGAGAGGAGGCGGCACTGAAACGCCCCGCTGCCCTGCGCGCTCGCCGGCGCGGGTAGCGCAAGCGTCGCCAGCGCGGCGAGCGCAAGGCGGCGCCCGGGATCGGGGCGGCCGCTCACTCCACCGCCTCCACGCGCCAGCCGGCGTCCTCGTGCACGAGCCGGACGATGAAGCCGCCCGGCACGATCACGCTGGCGCGGCGCCCGTCGACGCGCACGTCGAGCGCGTGCGGCTCGGCGAGCCCCTCGAGCAGCGCCCGGCGCTCCGCGAGCCACGCCTCACGGGCGCGCGCGCCGAGCACGCCAGCCACCGCGCTCCAGTCCACGCCCTCGAGCGCCCGGCGGAGCTCGGCGAGGGCGGCCGCGGGCGTGGGCGCCGCGCTCGGGCGCAAGCCGGGGCTCGCCAGGCGCGGCGCCCCTCCCTCGACGACGACCTCGACGCTCCGCCCCTCGGGCCAGGTGATCGTGGCACGGACGACCGCGCGCGCGCGGGGGCCCGCCGCCGCGTGAGCTTGCTCGGCGATCTCTCGCCGCGCCTCGCCGACGCGCGCGCGCGCGCCGTCGCGCCCGAAGCGGCGGCGCGAGTCGGCGTCGAGCAGCGAGTACATCGCGTCCGCGTCGCCGCGCGCGGCCGCGCTCGCCCACCGCGCGACCGCGGCCTCCGGCGGGGGGACCCCTGGCCGCGCGCACGCCGCGGGCGCGACCGCGACCGCCGCCCACCGAAGCGTCCGACCGATCCGCCGGCGCGCCGGGCGGGGGGGCGGCGGGTGAGCGAGGGTCATCGGCCCCAGGCGTAGCCCAAGTTCTGCCCGGCGGGTGGCCGCGCTCGACGTCCCCGCGGGCCGCGGCGGCCCGCGCTGGCCGACCGAGCGCGGTTTCGCTAGCTTCCCGTCGCGATGTCGCTCCCCTCCTCCGCTCGTCCTGGCTCCCTCGGCGCGTGGGCCGCGCTCTTCGTCGCCGGGCTCGGCGCCTGCGGCGGCCCGGACGCCCGCCCACCCAACCCCACCCGCCCGCTCGACGAGCGCACGGCGATCGAGGTCATGCGACAGGGCATCGCCGACGAGGGCGAGAGCCCAGGCCCACATCGAGACGTGCCCGTGGCCGACGGCAAGCTGCTCCGACTCGACGTGACGGTCGCGGGGAAGAAGATCGGCATCGCGTACCTCACCTCCAACGATCGCACGTCCCTCGGCGGCGCGGTCCCGGCGCGCAAGGCCGGCGACGATTCCCTCCAGGTGCTCCCCGGCTCGGGCGACGAGCAGGGGGCGCGCTACCTCATCCTGCGGGACGTCGACTACCTCCAGGACGATCACGTCGGGACGGACCACGAGTCGACGACGATCACGGCCGAGAAGAAGCTGCAGCGCGACGTGCGGGACTTCGTCGTGCTGGCGCGGACGCAGAAGTGGGAGTGAGCGCCGCCGCCCCGGCGGAGGCCGGCGCGCGGCGGTGGCTGCAGGCGGCCGCCCTGGCCACGGCGTGCGGGATCGCGCTCGACGTGGTCGGCACCGGCGCGCTCGGCGCGTGGCTGACGTTCCTCGGCGCCATCGGCCTCGGCTACGGCGTGCACCGCCTCGGCCGACTCGGCGCCGATGACCCGCGCCGCGCCCGGCGGCGCGCGTAGCCCGCGGCGCGCTCGGACGCGCCGCAGACCGCCGGGGCGCCATCAGGTCTCGCTGCGCAGCACCGCCACGGCGACGCGGTCCCCCAGCGCAGGGACCTTCTGCGCCGCGAGGCCGAAGTCGCGCCCCTCGATCGTGAGCGGGCTCGCGAAGGAGCCGTCCGGCGCGGCCTTGCCCAGCGGATCCAGCGCCAAGATCGCCTGACCGTTCACGTCCGGCGAGACCGGAGCGCCGAACACCTGGTCGGCGACCACCACGTACACGTAGACGAGCGGCTGCTTGCCCTCGCCGCGGACCTCGCCGCGCGCGTGGTTCTCCAGCCGATATGCGTACGAGGACCAGCTCCACCCGGTGACATAGAGCCCGCGGACCTCGGCCCCGGCGCGGATGGGCGCGGCCGCGACCCACTGCCCGTCGCCGCGCCCGCGGACGCCGGCCGCCTCGGGCAGGTCGCCCCGCGCCTCGACGTACCCGCCCTCGAGCGCCGCGCGGAGCCCCGGGTAGGCCGGGAAGATGGGCTTCCCCGCCATGGCATCCTGCTCGCGGTCGTTGCGAAGGACGATCCCCTCTCGCGACACGACGGCGAAGAAGGTGCTCTTGGCGATGCGGAGGTCCTGCACCTTGGCTCGCGCCGTCTCCAGGGCCTCCCGCGCCGCGGCGGCGTCGGGCTCCCCCTTCTCGAAGAGCGGCGCGAGGCGCTTCGAGCCCTCCGGCAACCCCTTCCGGATCTCCTCCACGTCGGACTCCGCGGCCCTCGCGACGCTAGCCGCGAGCGGCTTCGCGCGCTCCGCCGAGAGCTGCCCTCCGTCTCGCGAGCAGTGCACGAGCCCCGCCGAGACCAGAACGAAGATCGTCGTGAATTCAGCCGTAGCGCGCATGCCGTCTCCTTTGCCCGCCCACGCGGGCCCCGTGTCGTGGTAGGCTCAGGCCTTGGTGCCCGGCACGTCGTCTCGCCCACCGCTCCCACACCCTCCGCCCGAGCGGCCGCTGGGGAACCCCTCGCCGAGCTGGGAGCAGAAGCGGGACTCGATGATCGCCATGCGCCGGCTCGTCCAGCCGCAGGATCTCAGCGTCGTGTTTCAGCCGATCGTCGAGCTCGCGACGGGGCGGCTCTTCGCGCACGAGGCGCTGGTCCGGTGCAGCCTCCCCACCATCGCCGGCCCGCCGGAGCTCTTCGAGCGGGCGACCGAGGAGCGGTGCGTGGGGCGGCTCGGCCGCATGATCCGCGAGATCGCCGTCCCGTTGTGCAGCGGGATGCCGCTGTTCCTCAATGTCCACCCGCAAGAGCTGGTCGAGCGCTGGCTGGTGCAGCCCGATGATCCCATCTTCGCGCACGATCACGACATCTACTTGGAGATCACGGAGTCCGTCCCGCTCACGCACTTCGAGCTGGTCGTCGACGTCCTGGCCGAGCTCAAGGCTCGCGCGGGCGTCCACCTCGTGATCGACGACCTGGGCGCCGGGTACTCGAACCTCGGGTTCATCGCCGATCTCGAGCCGCGCGTCGTCAAGCTGGATCGGGGGCTCGTCCAGGGGCTCGACTCCTCCCCGCGCAAGCAGCGCCTGGTGACGAGCCTCGTCCGCCTCTGCACCGAGCTCGGCGCCAAGGTGGTGGCCGAGGGCGTCGAGACGCCGGGCGAACTCTCTACGCTGCTCGACACCGGAGCCCACTTCGCGCAGGGGTACGTCCTCTCGCGCCCGGGCTTCCCGCTCCCGTGCCCGTCGTGGCCGGCCGAGTCGCGCAAGCCCGCGTCCCCGGCGGCGCCGCCGAGCGCGCCGCCCAAGCTGGGCTGGCGTTAGCGACCGAGCGTGCGCCGCGCGGCTCATCGCGCGAGGAGTCCGAACCCGCCGCCGCTGGACGAAGACCGATCGATGTAGTGGTAGCGATGCGCCGTCGCGTGGTGTTCCTTGTGCCGGGCGCACCAGAGCTCGTCGCCGGCGGAAGCGCGGCGCGCCTCCGCACAGTCCGGGCACGGCGGCTCGATGCTCGGCGCCGGGTGCTCCGACTCGTGGTAGTGGTCCTTCGCGCGCGCCACCAGCACGGGACACCGCGCGAGGCGCACGGTGCGCTCGGCGACGCTCCCCAGCACGACGCGCCCGAGGCCTCGGCGCCCGTGGGTGCCGACCACGACGAGATCGGCGTCGAGATCCGCAGCGAGCTGCGCGAGCTCGGTCGCGGCGTCACCGACGCGGAGGTGCGTCACCACGCGGCGGAACGTCTGCCCCCGGTCGCGCTCGAACCGAGCGAGCCGGTCGGTGACGTGCGCTTGCAGCTTCGCGGCAGCCTCGTCGATCCCGAGCAGCTCGTCATCGGTCGGCACCTCGACGCGGAGGACCGAGCCGTACGGCGTGGCGACGCTCGCGACGTGCGGCTCCCATCCCGAGTCGGCTGGGGCGGCGAGCGCGAACGCCGTGTCGAGCGCCGCGTCACCGATCGCCGAGTAGTCGATACCGACGAGGAGGATCTTGCGAGATTCGGTCATGGCCGGGCCTTCCGTGGGGATGCGAGCGGTGCGCGCCGGCGGAGGCGTGCCTCGCAGCGAGCGCGTTGCAGACATCGTGCCGGCACGCGGGCGGCCCGTCGAGGGCGAGGGCGCCGCCCGCGCCCACGGGCTCGCCCGCGACCGGCGCGGGGTGCCCGCGCACGCCGCGCACCCCGCGCGGCGCGGCCACGCAATCTTCACGCGAGCCCCGGGGCCGGGCCCCCGGCCCTCAGAGGTCGCGGAGCGCCCCGAGCACCTGATCGACGTGGCCGTCGACCTTGACGTTGCGCCACGCCTTGCGGACGACCCCGGCGGCGTCCACCAGGAACGTGCTGCGGATCACGCCCTCGGTCGCCTTGCCGTAGAGCACCTTCTTCCCGAAGGCGCCGTAGGCCGCCATGAGCGTCCGATCCACGTCGCTGATCAGGGGGAAGTCCAGGGAGTACTTGGCGCGGAACCGCGCGTGGCTCGCGGGCGAGTCCGCGCTCACGCCGAGCACGCGGACGCCGAGGCGCGCGAGCTCGCTCCCGGCGTCGCGGAAGCCGCACGCCTCCCGAGTGCAGCCCGGGGTGTCGTCCTTCGGATAGAAGTAGAGCACGTACGGAGCGCGCGCGAGGGAGTCCGAGCGGAGGATCCCGCCGGTGTGATCGGGCAGCGCGAACGCCGGCGCCCGCTCTCCCTCGGCGACCGGGCGCGCGACGCGCGCCGCGTCTCGGCCGGTCGCGGCCTGCTTCGCGGGCGACTGCTTCGCGGGCGCCTGTTTCGCGGGCGACTGCTTCGCGGGCGACTGCTTCGCGGGCGACTGCTTCGCGGACGCCTGCTTCGCCGGCGCCTGCTTCGCGGACGCCTGCTTCGCCGGCGCTTGCTTCGCGGACGCCTGCTTCGCCGGCGCCTGCTTCGCGGGCGCCTGCCTCGCGGGCGCCTTCTTCGGGGTCGAGGTCTCGATGGCCATGCTGTTCACCCTTTCCATCTTCCCTGCGCGAACGAGCGCGCAGCGGCATCCCACGAGGCACGACGCCCTCCGTCGGCGCCGGTGCGTCTCGGCGCGGCGGTCTCAGACGCCCACCCCAGCGCTGCGAGGAGCGCGCCCCACATCGCCCGCACCCGGTAAAAACGCGAGTCCGGATCGATCGCCAGCGCCTGGGCGACCCAGCGATCGATGTCCGGCGGCAAGTCAGGCCGCAGGGCGTGGAGGCTCGGGCGCGGCGCCTTCGTCACCAGCTCGAGCTTCTCGCGCGGGGTCGGCGCCTCGAACGGCACCCGCCCGCCCAGCGCACGGAAGACGATCGCCGCGAGCGAGTACGCGTCCACCCTGTGGTCCGCGGCCGACAGGTTCCCGCGCCACACCTCGGGCGCTATGTAGCTCGGCGAGCCGAGGATCACGCCGTCGCGAGTGAGGGGGCGCGCGCTCGGGACCTTCGCGAGCCCGAAATCGAGCAGGCGCACCCCACCGCCGGCGCCCTCGTCGAGCAGGAACACGTTCCCGGGCTTGAGATCGCGGTGGACGATGCCCAGCGCGTGCGCGCGCTCGAGCGTCTCGACGATGGGCGTCAAGCACTCGACGACGGCCTCCACGCTCATCCGCCGCCCATCCCGCTCGAGCACGGCGAGGTGGTCGTCGAGATCGAGCCCCGTCAACAGCTCCATCACCAGGCAGAGCGCGCCCTCGGTGGTGCTCGCCACGCCGTGCACGCGCACCGCCGCGGTGCCCTCCAGCGCCGACGCGGCGCGCTGCTCGCGTACGAGCCGGACCCCGAACTCCGGATCGCCTGCGACCCGGTCGATCAGCACCTTGATCGCGACCTGGCCTCCCCCGTGGCGATCGACGCCGCGGTAGACGACGCTGTGCCCGCCGCGCCCGACGACCTCCGCGAGCTCGTAGCGATCGCCCACCAACCGGACCGGACTCGACATCGCTCCGCCGCTCTTAGCCCAAGGCGCCCGCGATGGGGGCGCACGTCCGGCCGGCCCGGCGCCCCGCCCGGCCCGGGCGCCCCGGGCGGGGTGGGCCCCCGCGCCGGTCGCTCGGGAGGGACGGTGGACCTGGGCACCCGGCGCGTGCTGCGCTACCGTGCCCGGCCGAAACCCCGAGGGAAAAGTAGCCACCATGCTCGATCTGCCCGACCCTGGTCTCTATCGCACCACCCAGCCCTATCCCGGTCACGAGGATACGTTCCCCGCCGGGGTGCTCGTCTACATCGGTCAGCCGTCCAACGGCGGCCTCAAGTTCGTGGTGCGGCCGGGCTCCAACCGCAAGAACCGCTGGTTCTGGGGCGAGCCGACCACGCCGCTCCGCTCGCCGAGCTGGGCGAAGACGCTGAAGCGCCTGCCCGCGGAGGGCTACTACACGTTGCCGAAGACGCTCGAGTTCGAGGGCGGCGGCAAGTGGCTCGAGAACGCCATCGTCCAGCTCGGGTTCAACGAGCAGGGCCAAGGCATCCTCTTCGTCGCGGAGCTCCGCGAGGCAGCCGCGGACAACGCGCTCTACTTCAGCGATCGTGGCATGCTGGTCGACGACGACCTGCTCGATCGCCTGCGTTGGGCGCCGATCCTGCCCGTCCGGCCGGAGTAGGCGCCGGGCCCGAGGCGCCGGTCGGCGGAGCGCACGCCCCGCGGGACCGGCGCCGCCCGCGGCGCTCACGCCCCGCCGTCGTCGTCCTTCGCCTCGGCGCCGAGAGGCCGCCGGCTCGCCGCGGCGGCCGCGAGGAACTCGCGGTTCATGCGGGCGATGTTGTCCACCGAGATGCCCTTGGGGCACGACGACTCGCACTCCCCATGGTTCGTGCAGTGGCCGAAGCCCTCGCCGTCCATCCGAGCCACCATCGCGATGGCGCGCTCGCGGCGCTCCGGCTGCCCCTGCGGCAAGAGCGCGAGGTGCGAGATCTTGGCCGCGGTGAACAGGCTCGCGCTCGCGTTGGGACACGCCGCTACGCACGCACCGCACCCGATGCAGGCCGCCGCATCCATCGCGAGATCGGCGTCCTCCTTGCGCACCGGGATCGAGTTCGCGTCGCGCGGGCTCCCCGACCTCACCCCCACGTAGCCGCCCGCCTGGATGATCCGATCGAGCGCGCTCCGATCGACGACGAGATCGCGCAGCACGGGGAACGCCGCCGCGCGCCACGGCTCCACCGTGAGCTCTTGGCCGCTACGGAACGAGCGCATGTGGAGCTGGCACGTCGTCGTCCGCTTGGACGGGCCGTGGGGCGATCCGTCGATCACCACGCCGCAAGCGCCGCAGATCCCCTCCCGGCAGTCGTGGTCGAAGGCGATCGGCTCCTCCCCCTGCGCGAGGAGGCGCTCGTTCAGCACGTCGAGCATCTCGAGGAACGACATGTGCGTGCTGATGTCCTTCACCTCGTATCGGACGAACCGGCCGGCGTCTTTCGGCCCCTTCTGCCGCCAGACGTTGAGCACCAGATTGAGCTTGTCGGACATCACACGTAGCTCCGCTGCACGGGCTTCACGAGCTCGAACTCGAGCGCCTCCTGGTGGCGCACCGGCTCGGCATCGGGGCCTCTCCACTCCCAGGCGGCGACGTGCTGGAAGCCGGCGTCGTCCCGCTTCGCTTCGCCCTCTGGGGTCACATGCTCCTCGCGATAGTGGCACCCGCACGACTCATCGCGCGAGAGCGCGTCGCGGCACATGAGCTCGCCGAGCTCCATGAAATCCGCCACGCGGGACGCCTTCTCCAACACCTGGTTCAGCTCCGAGCCGCTCCCGACGACGGCGAGGTTCTCCCAGAACTCGGCCCGGAGCTCCGGGATGCGTCGGAGCGCCCGCTCGAGGTTCGCGGCGTTCCGCGACATGCCGCAGTTGTCCCAGATCAGCGCGCCGAGCTCACGGTGGAAGGAGTCGGGGCTCCGCTTCCCGCCGATCGAGAGGAGCTTGTCGACCCGCGCGCGGACCTCCTCGACGGCGCCGCGGACCTCGGCGTGCTCCGCCGTGAGCTTCTCGAGCTTCGTCGCGCCGAGGTAGTGACCGAGCGTCGCCGGGAGCACGAAGTAGCCGTCTGCCAGCCCCTGCATGAGCGCGCTCGCGCCGAGACGGTTGGCGCCGTGGTCGGAGAAGTTCGCCTCCCCGCCCACGAACAGCCCCGGGATGGTGCTCTCGAGATCGTAGTTCACCCACAGCCCACCCATGGTGTAGTGCGTGGCGGGGTAGATGCGCATGGGCACGTCGAACGGATCCTCGCCGGTGATGCGCTCGTACATCTCGAACAAGTTACCGTAGCGCTCTGCCACCGTCTGGCGCCCGAGGCGCTGGATCGCGTCGCGGAAGTCGAGGTACACGCCGCGGCGAACGCCCGCCACCTCGGGCCCGACGCCGCGGCCCTGGTCGCACATCTCCTTGGCTCGGCGAGACGCGATGTCGCGCGGGACCAGGTTGCCGAAGCTCGGGTAGATCCGCTCGAGGTAGTAGTCGCGACGATCCTCGGGGATCTTCGCCGGGTCGGCCCCGCAGTCCTCCGCGCCACGCGGCACCCAGACGCGGCCGTCGTTGCGGAGCGACTCGCTCATCAGCGTCAGCTTCGACTGGTAGTCCCCCGCCACCGGGATGCACGTCGGGTGGATCTGGGTGAAGCACGGGTTGGCGAACAGCGCGCCGCGCCGATGGGCGCGCCAGATCGCCGTGGTGTTGCACCCCTTGGCGTTGGTCGAGAGGAAGAAGACGTTGCCGTAACCGCCCGTGGCGAGCACGACGACGTCGGCGACGTGCGCCTCGATCGCGCCCGTCACCAGGTCGCGCGTGACGATGCCGCGCGCGCGCCCCCCCACGACGACCACGTCCATCATCTCGTGGCGCGGGTACATCTTGACGGTGCCGGCGGCGACCTGGCGCTCGAGCGCCTGGTACGCCCCGAGCAGGAGCTGCTGGCCCGTCTGGCCGCGGGCATAGAACGTACGGGAGACCTGCGCGCCGCCGAACGAACGGTTGGCGAGCAGCCCGCCGTACTCGCGCGCGAACGGCACCCCCTGGGCGACACACTGGTCGATGATGTTCACGCTGAGCTGCGCGAGCCGATAGACGTTCGACTCGCGGGCGCGGAAGTCCCCGCCCTTCACCGTGTCGTGGAACAGGCGGTAGACGCTGTCGCCGTCGTTTTGGTAGTTCTTGGCGGCGTTGATGCCACCTTGGGCCGCGATGCTGTGGGCGCGGCGCGGGCTGTCCTGGTAGCAGAAGCAGCGCACGTCGTAGCCGAGCTCGCCGAGCGTCGCGGCGGCCGCCCCGCCCGCGAGCCCGGAGCCCACGACGATGATGGAGAACTTGCGCCGGTTGGCCGGGTTCACCAGCTTCATCTCGAAGCGGCGGCGGTCCCAGCGAGCGTCGATGGGGCCGGACGGGGCGCGAGCGTCGAGGACCGTCATCAGCGCACCACTCCGAGCTGGACCCCGATCGGGATCGAGAGATTGCCGGCCAGCACGAGGAGCGCGAGCCCCTGGGCGAGCGCACGACGCGGCTGGACGATGCGGGGGTGAGAGGCGCCGAGCGACTGCAACATGCTCCAGATGCCGTGGTAGAGGTGGAGCGCGAGCAGGACCTGCGCCACGACGTAGATGCCGGCGACCCACGGGATCGAGAAGCCGGCGACGACGTTCGCGTACACGTCCGTCGGGCTGTGGATGTAGCCGCCCATGGCGACGCCCGGGAAGGTGAGGTGCGCGAGGTGATAGGCGATGAACAGCGCGAGGAGCGGGCCGGAGATCTTCATCGTCCGCGCGGCGTACGTCGTCGCCGCGTGGTGCGCCTGGCGGTAGCCCTGCGGCCGGGCCGCCGCAGCGCGCTGAACCAGCCGGATCGCCGTGCTCACGTGCGCCACCACGCTCAGCAGCAGCACGGCGCGAGCCGCCCAAAGCAGCGCGGGCACCGCCCGCAGGCTGCGCGCGTAGGCGTTGAGCGCCTCGGGGCCCAGGAACACCTGGAGGTTGCCCAGCATGTGGGCGATCACGAAGCCCACCAGCGCGAGGCCGCTCAGCGCCATGAGCGCCTTCTGACCTACCGTGGTGGAGAGGAAACCGGTCGGTTGTGCCATCTCGTGCTGACCGCCGGGCGGTCTAGCAGAAACGGACGCGCTGACGAAAGCACGAAATCGACCGGGCCTCGCCCGGGCGCGTCCGCCGGCGCGGCGCCGGGCCGCTCGCGCGGGCGCTCAGCCGGCGGACCTCAGGTTCTTCGCGACGAACTCCCAGTTCACGAGGTGGTCGAGCACCGTCTCGAGGAACGCCTTCCGCAGGTTCCGGTGGTCGAGGTAGTAGGCGTGCTCCCACACGTCGACGGTGAAGAGCGGCACGTCGGAGGTGGTGAGCGGCGTCTCGGCGTTCGGGGTGTCGATGAGCTTCGCCTTCCCCTCGGAGAGGACGAGCCACGCGTAGCCCGAGCCGAACCGGCCGAGGCCCGCCTTGACGAACGCCTCGCGGAACGCGCCGTACGAGCCGAAGTCCCGACGCAGGAGGTCGCCCACCTCGCCCGCCGGTTCCCCGCCCCCGCCGGGCCGGAGGCCGTCCCAGAAGAAGGTGTGGTTCCAGACCTGCGCGGCGTTGTTGAACACCCCGCCCGAGGACCCGCGGATGACCTCGACCAGGGGCCTCGACGCCTCGGGCTTCCCCTCGAGCAGGCCCTTCAGGTTCGTCATGTAGCCCTTGTGGTGCTTCTCGAAGTGGAACTCGAGGGTCTCCGCCTTCATGAACGGCTCGAGGGCGTTCTTGGCGTAGGGGAGCGGGGCGACTTCGAATTCCATGATTCCTCCTGTCCTTCCGGGGCCGGAACGTAGGGCCGGGCCCGGTCGGACCGCAACCTCCCCAGGCGGCCGGGGCGCCCCCGTCTCGCGGGCCGGGCGAGACGGCCGCGAGCGAGCGGGCAGCCGCGCGCAGCTCCCGGACGCGGGTTCGGGGCCCGAGACGCCGGGGACGGGGGCACGATTTCGGGACGCTCGCTGTGGGAGTACAGTGCGCCCGATGTCCGCGCCGACTCTCTCCTCGATGCCGCGCCGGCTGGGTGCCCGCGGCGCCCTGCTGCTCGCCAGCTTGTGGTCCGCCACCGTCTTCGCTCAGACGGACGAGGAGCGCGCCGGCGCCCGCGCCGCGGCAACCGAGGGGCTCGAGGCGTTCCAGGCCGGCAAGTGGGCGGAGGCGTCCGAGCTCTTCACGCGCGCCGAGGCCCTCGTGCACGCGCCGACGCACCTGCTGTTCCTCGCCCGCGCGCTCGAGAAGCAGAGCAAGCTGGTGAAGGCGCGCGAGACGTACCAGAAGCTGGTCCGCGAGACGCTGCCGGCCGGCGCCCCCGCCGCGTTCCACAAGGCGCAGGCGTCCGCGGCGGAAGAGCTCGCGGCGCTCGAGCCCAGGATCCCCGGGCTGCGCATCAAGATCACCGGCGCCGACAAACCCGCGGGGCTCAAGGTCGTGCTCGACGGCAAGGCGATCAACCCGAACCTGGTCGGCGTGTCGCTGCCGGTCGACCCGGGCGAGCACGAGGTGGCCGCGACCGCCAACGGGTACGCGAGCAAGGTCATCAAGGTGAGCGTGAAGGAGAGCCAGAAGGAGACGGTCGAGGTCGCGCTCGAGGCGGGCGCGCCGCCGCCTGCGATCACCGGGCCCGCCGAGCCGCCGGGAGAGGAGCCGGCGACGAAGCCCGACGGAGAGCCGGCGAGCGGCGGAGGCGAGCCGGCCACGAAGGACTCCGGCGCGGGCGGCGCGGCGAGCGGGGGGATCCCCGTGACGGCGTACGTCGCCTTCGGCGTGGGCGCGCTGGGGCTCGCCGCGGGGACGATCTTCGGGCTGTCCTCCTCGGGGAGCCGGAGCGACGCCGACGCCAAGCTCGCGGAGTGCGGCGACCCGTGCCTGAAGACGGATCCCGCCGCGCGCGAGTCGCAGAAGCTGTACGACGACGCCGGCAGCGCGCAGACGCTCAGCCTCGTCGGCTTCGGCGTCGGCGCGGTCGGCATCGGCGCCGGCGTCGTGCTGATGCTCCTCGGCGACGGCGGAGAGACGCCGGCCGCCCAGCAGTCGTTCGTCCGCCCCTACGCGGGCCCAGGTTCCCTGGGGGTGTACGGCGCCTTCTAGCCTGGGGCGCTCCGCAGGGCGGCCCACCCACGCCGCCTCCGCGGTCGCGCTCCGGACCGGATCGTGTCGTCCAACCACCCGCCGTCGCGAGACGGCGCCCGTTCGATCCCAGCCTGCCTCGTCACGGAGACCTTGATGTCGGGAAGACTCGTCGCGCTTGCCTTGTTCTCTGCCGTGGTCGCCGCGTGCTCCGCACCGGAGGGGCCCGCCGCCGGCGCCCCGCCGGAGCCTGTCACGCCGGCCGCGGCGCCCGCCGAGCCCCCTCCGCTCGAGGCGCCCGCGACCGCGGAGCCGGCGTTCGACGTGGGCGCCATCGTCCGCGACCTCTCGCTGGCCTTCGAGGCGCGCGGCGGCAAGTTCGTCGCCGGGTACGCGTCGCACTCGGTAGAGGTCTCGGCGTCCGGCGCGTTCGCCGTCCGGCCCGTCTACTCCGGGACGGCGGCCAGCGGGAGGGCCGCCCCCAGGCCGACCGTCGTCGGCGAGGCGCTCACGCTCGAGACGGTCGGCCTCGGTCGCGGAGAGCCCGCGGCGGCGGCGCCGACGGGCGCGCCGACGGCGCGCAAGGCGCTGCTCGAGCTGCCGCGCGGCGCGATCACCGAGCGCTTCGCCAACGGTGAGCAGGGCGTCGAGCAGTCGTGGCACCTGGCGACCCGGCCCGCGGGCACTGGCGACCTGGTCGTGCGCGTGCGCGCGAGCGGCCTCGCGTACACGGGGGCGAGCCGGGGCGGGCTCCACTTTCGGGACGAGGCCACCCGCCTCGGCGTGCGCTACGGCATGGCCACGTTCGTCGACGCGGCAGGAGCGCGAACCGCCGTCGTGCCGACGTGGGACGGCGAGGCGATCGCGATCCGGGTCCCCGCGGCGGTCGTCGAGGGCGCGGCGTACCCCGCCGTCCTCGATCCGGTGATCGGCCCCGAGATCGGGACGGACACGCCGATCTCCGGTGGCGCCGTCAACTCACAATACCAGACGGCTGTCGCCACCGACGGCGCCGGGTTCCTCACGGTCTGGGAGGACAACCGCAACGGCGCGAGCACCGCGATCTACGGCGCGCGCGTCGACGCGACCGGCGCCGTGCTCGACGCGGCGGGGATCCCGATCGCGACCCTGGGTGGCTCGTACTCCAGCCCGTGGATCGCCTACGGGGGCGGGAAGTACCTGGTCGTCTTCCTCAACCAGACGACGTACTCGATCGAGGCCCAGCTGGTGAACCCGGACGGCTCCATGGACGGCAACCGGTTCACCGTCGGGACCGCGGTCAACTACCGCTACACTCCGCGGGTCGCGTACAACGGCACGAACTTCCTCGTCGCCTGGCTCGACTCGCGCGATTCGGTCGCCGGCGAATTCGCCGTGTGGGGGGCGCGCGTGACGCCGACGGGCGGCGTGTGGGAGGCCTCCGGGTTCGCGATCGACGCCTCGCTGGCGGGATGGCGGACGGCCCCCAGCGTCACCGCGAACGGGACGCAGTGGGGCGTCTCGTACACCTACCAGAACGACGGCGTGTTCGCCCGGGTGAACGCGAACGGCTGGACGGAGGGGACCAGCGCGGTCGGTACCCCCGGTACACCGATCTACCTCACGTCGGTGGCCGCGGGCGGCGGCAACTACACGGTCGCCTGGTCGCAATACGACGGCACCGCGAGCGGCGAGACGAACATCTACGCGGGCCGGTACTCGACCTTGGGCGCGTCGCTGGACGGAACGGGCGACCCGATCACCTCCGGGGCTGCGTGGGAGGACGACCCCTCGATCTCCTTCGATGGGACGCGCTTCTGGGTGGCGTGGGGGGAGAACGCCTCCGCCTCACCCACCGGGCTCGACCTCAAGGCGATCCGGTACACGACCGGCGGCGCGACGACCGGGTCGGTCGTGACGTTGAGCGCCGCCGAGAAGGACCAGTCGGTGGTGCGGCTGGCGTCCACGTCGAGCGGCGCGACGTTCGCCGCCTGGAACGACAACCGGGTGGACGCCACGGCGACGGACGTCTTCGGCACGCGCGTCACCGGCACGGGCACCGTCTCGGACCCGAGCGGCATCCTGATCTCGAAGTCGGCGATCACGCAGTTCGAGGCCACCGCGGCGTTCGACGGCGCGAACTACCTCGTGGTGTGGACCGACCCACGGAGCTCGGCGACGACCGGCCTCGACATCCGCGCCGTGCGCGTGGGCCCGACGGGGACGGTGCTCGACCCGGCCGGGATCCCAATCACCAGTCGACTGGGCAACCAGCAGTTCCCCAGCGTCGCGTGGGCCGGGAACACCTACTTGGTGGTGTGGCAGGACTACTACTCGGGCACGAACGGCGACATCTACGCGGCGCGCGTCACCTCCGCGGGCGCCGTCACGGACTCCACGGCCAAGCTCGTGGTGGCCGATCCCCTGATGAACGAGTACCAACCGACGGTCGCAGGGGGCGGAACGGACTTCCTGGTCGCGTGGTCCGAGTACCCCCTGAGCGGCCCGGGGACACCCGCCATCCGGGCGCAGCGGGTCTCGTCGACCACCGGCAACGCCGTCGGCGCCGCGCTGACGCTGGGCACGGGAGACAACTGCGAGTCCGTGGCCGTCGCCTTCAACGGCACGCTCTACCTGGCGGCCTGGTACCTCTACGATTGGGACCCCAGCACCAGCACCACCACCACGGGGATCTTCTCGGCGACGGTCACCACGGCGGGCGTCGTGAGCGGAGCCAACGCGGTGACCGCGACGGCCGGGTACTCGCCGGACGTGGCGTCGAACGGTACGGAATTCCTCGTCGCCTGGGACACGGGCACCTCCGTGCTCGCGCGCCGCGTCAGCGCCGCCAACGCGGTGGTCGGCTCCCAGATCGAGGTCGTGGCGGGCACCGGTGGGAACACCGACTCTGCGGCCGTCGCGTACGACGGCTGCCGCTACGGCGTCGTGTGGGCGGACCGGCGCAACGGCTGGGACCGTGTCGACGTGTGGGGCGCCTGGATCACGGCGTCCACCGGGGCGGTGCAGGATCTGGGCGCGCTCGTCAGTGACCAGGGGAACGAGTTCCCCTACGATCTCGTCGCGGACAACCGGAGCCAGTTCCTGCTCACGTACCTCGGCTTCGACGCGACCCCCGACATCCAGGCGCTCCGCGTGAAGTCACGGTACGTCAGCCGGCTCGCGGCGCTCGGGGACTCCTGCACCGCGACCTCCCAGTGCTCCTGCGGCACCTGCGTCGACGGCGTCTGCTGCAACACGGCCTGCGCAGGCGGCACGACCGACTGCCAGGCGTGCAACGTGAGCGGGAACGTCGGCTTCTGCACGAGGCTCCCGTCGGGCACGACGTGCCGCGCCAAGAGCGGGGACTGCGACCTCGCCGAGACGTGCAGCGGCACCGCCACCACGTGCCCCTCCGACGCGGTCGCCACCGCGGGGACCGCGTGCCCAGACGACGGCCAGGGGTGCTCGCGCGACGAGTGCGACGGCAGCGCGAAGGCCTGCGGCCACCCGCCAGTGACGGCGGGCACTCCCTGCCGCCCGGTCGCCGGCGAGTGCGACGTGGCGGAGTCGTGCGACGGCACCGCGCTCGCCTGCCCCACCAACGCCTTCAAGGCCGCAGGGACGCCGTGCACCGACGACGGCAAGACGTGCTCGAGCGACGAGTGCAACGGCACCTCGGCGACGTGCGCGCACCCCGCCGAGCCCGCCGGCACGCCGTGCCGCGCCGCCGCCGGCGCGTGCGACGTCGCCGAGGCGTGCAACGGCACCCTGCTCGACTGCCCGGCCAACGGCTACAAGGCGGCCGGGACGCCGTGCGCGGACTCGGACGCGTGCAACGGCGCCGAGACCTGCAACGCCTCGGGGAGCTGCCAGCCCGGGACGGCCCTCACCTGCGACGACGCCGAGCCCTGCACCACGGACTCGTGCGCCCCGGGCTCCGGCTGCGTCTACACGCCGGTCGCGAACGGCACCTCGTGCAATGACGGCAACGCCTGCAGCTCGAACGACCAGTGCACTGCGGGCGTCTGCGCCGGCAGCGGCGGCCCGAACTGCGACGACTCGAACCCGTGCACCGTCGACACCTGCTCGTCTGGCTCGGGGTGCGCGAACACCCCGCTGGCCGCGGGCGCGTCGTGCAGCGACGGCAACCTGTGCAACGGCGCGGAGGCGTGCAACGGCGCCGGCGTCTGCCAGGCGGGCTTGGGCTTGAACTGCGACGACGGCAACCCCTGCACCGCCGACTCGTGCAGCCCCACGACGGGATGCACCAACGTCCCGGTCGGGAGCGGCACGGAGTGCAGCGACGGCAACGCGTGCAACGGCCTCGAGCTCTGCAACGCCGCCGGCGCCTGCGAGCCGGGCACCGCGGTGGACTGCAACGACACGAACCCCTGCACGATCGACTCCTGCAACACGCTGAACGGCCAGTGCACGAGCACGCCACGCGCGAACGGGAGCTCCTGCAGCGATGGCAACGCGTGCAACGGTGGCGAGACGTGCCAGAACGGCGTCTGCGAGGACGCGCCCGACCTGAGCTGCGACGACCTGAACCCGTGCACCCAGGACTCGTGCAACAGCGTGAGCGGCTGCGAGTACACGAACTCAGCGGACGGCACGGGCTGCAACGACTCGTCCGTGTGCACCCGGACGGACGCGTGCGTGGCGGGCGCGTGCGTCGGCTCCGACGTGACGACCTGCGACGACCAGAACCCGTGCACCACGGACTCCTGCGATCCGACCACCGGCTGCGCGTTCGTCGCGGTCATCGACGGCGCGGTCTGTGACGACGGCAACCCGTGCTCGAGCGGGGACAACTGTGTGGCCGGCGTCTGCACCCTCACGAGCGGGCTCGACTGCAACGACAACAACCCGTGCACGGTCGACGGCTGCATCCCGGCCTCGCAGACCTGCACGAACACACCTCTGACGAACGGCACGGCGTGCAGCGACGGCAACGCATGCACGCTGGTCGACTCGTGCGCGAGTGGCGTGTGCCTGGGCGGAGACGCCCCGGACTGCGCCGACACGAACCCGTGCACGGTGGACGCCTGCGATCCGATCACGGGCTGCACGCGCACGCCGGACAACGGCGCGTCGTGCGACGACGCGAATCCGTGCACCCAGGGCGACGCCTGCAACGCGGACGTGTGTGAGGGAGCCGGCACGACATGCGTCGCGTCGGACGAGTGCCACGACCCTGGCGTGTGCGAGGCGACGACCGGCGCATGCGGCGCGGGCGCCGCGGTGACGGACGGCACGCCGTGCACCGGCGGCCAGTGCGTCGGCGGGTCGTGCGTGCCGATAGCGGACGGCGGCACCGAAGGGGGCGCGGGCGCGGCGGGCGCCTCGGGCGCGGCGGGCACGTCGGGCGCGGCGGGCACGGGCGCGAGCGGCGGCACCGGCGGCGCCTCGGGCGCCGCGGGGAGCGCCGGTTCGTCTGGCGCCTCCGGCAGCGCCGGCTCCTCCGGGACGGGCGGCACCGGCGCGGCGGACGGCGGTACGACCGACGGCTCCATCGACCCGAGCCAGATCTTCGTCCCGGAGAAGCAGGGCTGCTCGTGCAGGGTGCCGGGCGCGCCCCGTTCGTCGGCCGGCGCGCTCCTCGTGCTCGCGCTCGCGGCGGGCCTCGGCGCCGCGCGTCGGCGCCGGGCCGCCTGAGCGGCTCGGCGGGGAGCGGCGTCGCCTGCTCCCCGCGCCGCTCCTACGGAGCGGCGGGCGTCATTCCGGCGGGGCGAACACGCTCTCGCAGCCGAAGAGCACGTCGATCTGCGCGGCCGGGTTCGACTGCACCGCGTCGCAGGTCTGCGGGCAGAGGAGGATCCGCGTCGGCGCCGCGTTGTCGTCGTAGTACCAGAGGCCCTGGCCTGGCTTGCAATCGCCGATCCCGCTGACGCGGAGCACCGGCTGCACGCTCCCCGGGCTGCCCGACCCCTGCGGGTAGTAGTCGACGTTCACCTTGTTGGCGTCGAGCGTCTCCCCGGGCGGAGGCGGCGGGATGACGTACTCGCACGACACCGCCGACTCGACCACCGACTGCTGGATCGCCTGGAAGACCTGGGTCCAGTCGCCGCTGCAGATCTGCCCTTGCGCGCCGCCCGTCTGCTGGATGAGCTGTGCGTACACCGTGCCCGCCATGGCGCCGCTGCCGAACACGCCGAGGCAGCCGGTGATCGGGATCACGCCGAAGGCGTAGATGCCGTGGAAGATCCACTGCGCGAACATCCCAGGGGGCTGCAGCCCCGTGAGCGCTGCGGTGAACGCCGCCGCCGAGGTGAACTGCGCGGGCGAGCGCGCGTTGTCGTCCGTCACGACGACGAAGTGCTTGACTGAGTTCGGTCGGAGGAAGTCCGAGTACTTCGGGTACTCGTAGACGATGCGGTCGAGCGCGTCCTCGCTGTCCACCTTCACGTCGACGAGGCGGAACCGCGGCCCGTTCCCGCAGCCGGGACCGGCGAGCGGCGGCGGGACGCAGATCTTCTCGCCCGAGGTCGTGGAGGCGATCATCACGACCCGGTAGTCGATCCCGCTCGTGGTGATCGCGTTCGCGAACTCGTTGATCTTCTGCTGGACGTACTGCGCCTCTTGGTCCATCGAGCCCGACTGGTCGACGGCCCAGATGATGTCCGCCGGAACCGGCTGGCTCTGCGCGGTGGCGCCCGTGGCCTGGCAGGCGGCGTCGGCGCCGGTGCCGCCGCCGGTCGCGCCGCTGCCGGAGTCGACCACCAGCCCGCCGCCCGTACCCCCCGCGCCCGTCGCGGCCGTGCCGCCCGAGCCTCCGCCGCCGGCGCTCCCGCCCGCCCCGCCGCCGCCAGCCGCGCTGCCGCCGAACCCTCCGCCGGACTTGGCGCCGTCATCCGCGGCGCTGCACGCGGTCACCAGCGGGAGGACGCACCCGAGGAGCCCAACGATGGATGTCTTCATACGAGCTACCCTCCGACTGAACGACCGGCCCATAGTAGCATCTGAATGGGGCGCGACGACGACGGAGTGGTCGACGGAGGGTGACTTGTCGCGCGGTTCTCGGCACCGGATGCCACGCTTCGCCGGCCCCGCTCGCTTCGCCGGCCTCGCGGCGCGTCGCGGTGAGCTCCCCCGCGGCGCGTCGAAGCGTCGCCCGAGGCCGCGAATTCCGGCCAGTCGATCCTGGGCTGGCCGGAGGCGCTCGGGGCACGGTACGTTGCCGCCCCGATGACGACCGCCACGCACGACGACGCCGCCCGCGCGCCCCCGGCGCTGCCCGCCGCCGACGACCGCTGGCTCGTGTCCGCTCGGTTCGACGTGCTGCAGCTCGTGCTCCCACTCGCAGCGGCGCTCGCGTCCCTGCTCACGCTGCACGACTCCGCGAAGGGCGCCCTCCCGCTCTGGGCGTTCCTGCTCGTGGTCGTCGCCTTCGACGTGACGCACGTCTGGGCGACGATCTACCTCACCTACCTCGATCGGGAGGTGATGAGGCGCCGCCGCGCCCTCCTCCTGCTCACACCCATCGTGAGCTTCCTCGTGGCGTATCGCATCCACGCCCACTCGGCCTCCCTGTTCTGGAGCCTGCTCGCGTACGTCGCGATCTTCCACTTCGTCCAGCAGCAGTGGGGCTTCATCGCGCTCTACAAGGCGCGCGCTGGCGAGCACCGGCGGTTCGACTACTACCTGGATCGGTGGGCGCTCTGGGCGAGCGCGCTCGGCTCCGTCCTGCTCTGGCACGCCTCGCCGCAGCGCCAGTTCGACTGGTTCAACGCTGGCGAGTCGTTCATCTTCCGCATCGATCCGGCGTTCCACCGGGACCTCCAGCTCGGGATGGCGGGCATCGCCGCGGCCTGGGTCTTCCGTCAGGGTCAGCTCGTCGCGCAGGGCGAGCGCCTCAACGTCGGCAAGTGCCTGTGGATGGTCTGCAGCTGGGTGAGCTGGGTCGTGGGGATCAGCCTCGCGACCCACCCGTTCGTGTCCGCGGCGTTCCTCAACCTGTTCCACGGCCCGCAGTTCCTCGCCATCGTGTGGCACCGGAGCCGGCATCGCTTCGATGCGCACCCCGAGGTGACGCCACCGCTCGTGCGCGCCATCTTCGCCCGCCGACGCTGGCTCGCGTTCTACGCGGTGCTGCTCGCCGTCGCCATCGTGGAAGAGTCGCTGTGGGACGGCGTCGTGTGGCGCGTCTACTTGCCCTCCCTGTTCTCCGTCGCCACGCCCAACGTGCAGGGCGCCGCGCTCTCCGCCTGGGTCGCGCTCCTCAGCGTGCCGCAGATCACGCACTACTACCTCGACGCATGGATCTGGAAGCTCGACGCCAGCAACCCAGATCTCGCGAGCTTTCTCCGGATCGGACGCGAGCGCACGTGAACGTGCGCCGCGCCGCGAGGACGGGGTGGCCGGCATCGGTCGGCGAGGGCTCACGCCGGGCACCCGGCCAGCGAGCGCCGTCACCCGCCGCTCGATGGAACCCGCTTGTGCGTTCGGCGCGTTCGCGGGACCATGGCGCGCCGTGACCGCCCCGAGAGCGCTCGCTCGCGCCGCCCCCGAGCCACGCCCCCCGCTCCGCCGCGCGGACGGCTCCCCCGTGGTGTCTCCGCGGATCATGGCGCGGCTCCGCTCGCTCACCGAGGCCATCTTCGCCACGGCGGCGGGGCCGCCTCCAGCGGCGCGCGTCGACTGGGTGGTGGCCGAGGTCGAGGACGTGCTCGCGCACGCCGGCGCGCAGATGCGCTGGACGATGGCCGCCGCGACGCTCGTCATCGTCTGGATCGCGCCGCTGTTCGTCGGGCGCCTCGGCTCCCTCGCGTCGCTCCCCTTTCGTGAGCGAGTCCGGGCGCTGGCGGCGTTGGAGGCGAGCGCGCTCGGCGGCCCCGTACTCGCGGTGAAGGCGCTGCTCTGCATCCTCTACTACGAACACCCGGACGCCGCCGCCGAGGTCGGGTTCGACGCCGAGTGTCTGGGCCTCCCCAGCCCCGCGGCGCTCGGCCCCGCCGCGGGCGCCGAGGGGGTCGCGTGAGCGCGCCCGAGGCAGAGCTCTGGGGGCTCGAGCCGGCGGCGCGCAAGGCGCGCGTGGCGGAGCTGCACTCGGGCATCGTCCACGGCCGCGACGTGAGCGGCGATCTCGAGCTCGAGGCCGACACCCTGGTGATCGGCTCGGGCGCCGGCGGCGCGGTCGTGGCGTGTCACCTCGCCGAGGCCGGCGAGCGCGTGGTGGTGGTCGAGGAGGGCGAGCACGTACCGCCGGCCGAGCAAGCGCAGCTCCGGCCGAGCGAGAGCCTGCGCCGGCTGTGGATCGACGCCGGGCTCGCGTTCGCGCTCCCGCTGGGTGACACCCCGGCGATCAACGTGATGATGGGGCGCGCGGTGGGCGGCTCGAGCGTGCTCACGGGCGGTGTCTGCTTCCGCATCCCCGGCCGCGTGCTCCGCGAGTGGTCCGGCGAGATGGGCCTCCACGACTACACGGAGGCGCGCCTCGATGCCGCCCACCTGGATGTGGAGCGCGCCGTGCACGTGGAGGAGGTGCCGGAGTCGATGCGCTCGCGCTCGACGACGCGGTTCGTCGATGGTGCGCGCCGCCTCGGCGTCGAGGTGCACCCCATCCGGCGAAACACGGTCGATTGTCGCGGCTGCGGCCGCTGCAATTTCGGTTGCCCGGAGCAGGCGAAGCTCTCTGTCGATCAGACGTATCTCCCGCGCGCGCTCGCCGCGGGGGCACAGGTGCTGTCCGACTGCCGCGTCGAGTCGCTCGTGGTCCGCGGGGCACGCGTGGACGGGTGCTGGGGCCACCTGCTGCGCGGCCCCGAGCGGCCGCCGGGCGGTGTCTTCCGCGTGCGGGCGCGACGCACGGTCGTCAGCGGCGGCGCCTACGGCTCGCCCGTCTTGCTCGGGCGCTCGGGGATCGGCCGCCGCTCGGGTCAGGTGGGTCGCAACATGACGGTCCACCCCGCGTTCCGCGTGATGGCGCGCTTCCGCGACCCGATCCGGGGCTGGCAGGGCGCGCTCCAGAGCGCGTACAGCGAGGCCTACGAGGCCGACAACGTGACGCTCACCGGGCTGTTCGTGCCTCCCGGGGTGCTGGCCGCGACCATGCCCGGGGTCGGGCGGGAGCACGTGGCCCGGGCGCGCGACATCCCGCACCTGGCGATCTTCGGGGGCATGGTGCACGACCAGGGCGGCGGGCACGTGTTCGAGGTGTTCGGCCGGCGCGCGATGACGTACCGGATGGCGCCCCGCGACAAGGCCGCGGTGCCCGTGCTGATGCGGCGCATGGCGGAGATCTTCTTCGCCGCGGGTGCAGAGGAGGTCTTCCTCCCCGTGCTCGGGCTCGGCGGCGTGGACGCGGATCGGATGCGGACGCTGGACCTCGAGCGCGTCCGCGGCCGGGATCTGGAGAGCGGCTCCCAGCACCCGCTGGGCACCTGCCGGATGGGCGTGGACCCGAAGGCCTCCGTGGTCGGCCCGGACGGCGCGGCGTGGGACGTGAAGGATCTCTTCGTGGTCGACGGGAGCATCTTGCCGACGAGCCTCGGCGTGAACCCGCAGCTCTCGATCATGACCGTCGCGACCCACCTCGCGTGGAAGCTGCGGGAGCGGCGCCCCCGCGGCTGAGCGGCCTCCCGATGTCCGCGCCCCCGAAGCGCCCGCCGCTCGTCTATTCCTGCAGGCGCGAGCGGCTGCCGCCGGCGCTGCGGCCTCGGTTCGTGGAGCTCGAGCCGGACCCCGCCGCCGAGGTGTTCCTCGCCACGCTCGGGCGGACACGCGCGGGGCGCCTGCGCGGCGCGCTCCACGCGCTCCTCCGCCCCTGGCTCTCCGACTTCGAGGTCAACGGCCTGCTCGGCACGTACCCGCTCTTCCTGCTGGGAACCGAGCAGTGGCAGCGCCTGCTCGGGGACGCCCGCCGGGGGCGGCTCCTCGACATCGGCGCCGGGGACGGCGGGGTGACCGCCCACCTGGCGCCGGGCTTCGACGAGGTGGTGGTCACCGAGGCCGCGCGATCGATGCGACTTCGCCTCGCGCGGCGCGGGTGGGTGACGCACGCGCCCGGCGTCGCGAGCGACGGCGTGCCGGGCTCGCCGTACGACGTCATCTCGCTCCTCAACGTGATCGACCGCACCGCCCGACCACGGACGCTGCTTGAGCGCGCGCGCCACGGCCTCGCCCCCGGAGGCTCCCTGGTGGTATCCGTCCCGCTGCCGTACCGGCCCCACTGGTACGACGGGGGCAGAACGCACGACCCGCTCGAGCGCCTGCCGATCGACGGGCCGACGTGGGAGATCGGCGCGACGGCGCTCGTCGAGGGGGTGCTCGAGCCGCTCGGGCTGGAGCCGGGGCCGTTCACCCGCGCGCCGTACCTGTCGGCCGGCGACCGCCGCCGGGAGCTCTACGTGCTCGACACCGTGATCGCGACGGCGCGCGTCCGCTCGTGAGCTGCGCCGCCGTACGCGCGGACTCCGCCGCGGGCGGGTGACGTCCGCGCCGCCCTCTGCTACGCACCGCCGCCACGCCGAAGTGGCGGAACGGCAGACGCGGCGGATTCAAAATCCGCTGTCCGCAAGGACGTGTGGGTTCGAGTCCCACCTTCGGTACCCTACCGCGGCGCAGCGCCGGGTGGTCGTGACCTCGGCCACGGGGCGACCCGGCGACACTGCCGCCCGGCGACAGTGCCCCCGGCGACAGTGCCACCCGGCGACAGTGCCACCCGGCGACACTGCCACCCGGCGACAGCGCGACCCGGCGACGGTGAGCCCGGCGACAGCGCGACCCGGCGACGGTGAGCCCGGCGACAGCGCGACCCGGCGACGGTGAGCCCGGCGACAGCGCGACCCGGCGACAGGGCGCCCGGCGACAGGGCGACCCAGCTGCCCAGCGACGCGGCCACACGGCGACACGGCAACACGGCCGCACTGCGGCGGCCGCGCAGTCCGCCGCCGCTGGCCGCAGCCTCGGGCGGCGACGCCCTGCTCCCGGTGCAACGCGGCGTGGTAGCATGCGCTCGATGCGGCACCGGAGCCCCCAGCACCCGCGAGCGCTCCGGAGCGCGGCGTGGCGCCGCTGGGCGCTCGGGCTCCGCGCGATGGCAGCGCTCGCCGCGCTCGGCGCGGGCTGCACCTCGAGCGGGGACGGCGACGATCGCACCTGCCGCCCTGGCCTGGAGCTCGCCTGCACCTGCCCCGGCGGCGGGGACGGCACGAAGCGTTGCGCGCCGGACGGCGCGGGCTACCTGCCCTGCGACTGCTCGGACTCCGGCGCCGCAGGCGGCGCGGGCGGCGCAGGAGCGCTCGGCGGAGCGGGCGGCGGCGGCACGAGCGGCGCCGCGGGCGCCGCCGCCGCGGCGACGGGTGGCGCGGGCGGCGCCGACGCCGCGCCTTCCGGCGGCGCCGCTGGCGCGGCTGGGGCCAGCGGGGCGGGAGGCGCGGCCCCGGATGGCGGTGGCGTGTGTCCGCCGGGCAGCGTGACCAACGTGACCGGCGGCGAGTGCGATCTCGAGGCGCAGGACTGCGACGGCGGTCTCACGTGCAGCCTCGCCGCGGTGGACGGCGGCCCGTGGTCCACGGCGTGTGTCACCCTGGGCGCAGGGGCGCTGCCGCGCGGCTCGTCGTGCGCGACCCACGCCGAGTGCGCGCCGGGGCTTCGCTGCACCCTCGGCAAGTGCACCCGCCCCTGCTGCGCGGAGCGCCAGGTCGAGCTGTGTGGCGCGTCGGGATCCTGCGAGCTGACGCTGCAGTACGCCCAGGGCGCGGCGAAGCTCCTGGTGTGCACGTACGCGCCGCCGTGCACGCCCTGGGCGGGCGACTGCCCCGCCGGCCTCGAGACGGACTGCCATCTTCGTAGCGGCGGCAAGATCGAGTGCAGCGCGCCGAACTACGAGGTCGACGCGGGCAGCACGCTCGGTCGCCCTTGCGTCTACCTCAACGACTGCGGCGACTCGCAGCATTGCGTCTACCCGAGCGGGTTCGACTCCGGCTACTGTCGCTGGCTCTGCAAGCTGTCGGAGACGGGCGCACCCACCAGCGGAACCGTCGGCGGGCCACCGGGCGGTGGTGGCTGCCCGCCGGGCGAGACGTGCCGCGGCTTCAGCGCCCCGGCGTGGCTCGGGGCCTGCAGTCCCTGAGCGGAGGTCCGGGCAGCGGGGGCCGGCATCCGGGCTTGCGGGGCGGTCGAGTCGCTGCTAGGTGGGAGTCCGTACGCGGTTGCGCCGCTCCAGCGGGGAGCGCGCTCCGAAGCTCCGTCGGGGTCTCCGGCGCGGGATTCGGGTGTCGTGACCCGCTCGCCTTGGCAGGCGTCCCCAGCAGCGGGGCGCGAGGCATGGACGGCGGCCGACCCCGATCGACCCGTGACCGAGCTAGGGCTCCTCTCCATCTTGTGCGTCGCCGCGCTCGCCGCGGCCGCCGGTCTCCTCGTCTGGGTGCGCGGGCGCCCAGCCGGCGCGGCCGAGCGCGTCCGCGCTGCGCGCGCCCTCGACGCCGCGACCGGCGAGGTCCTGAGCGGCGCCCACCGGCGCGCGGCGCTGCTCGCCTTCGGGCTCGCGGTCGCGGTGGGCGCGGCGAGGGCCGCGACCGGTCCCCGCGCGGCGGTCCCGTTCGCCGTGCTGGCCGTCCTGACGGGGGCGGCCGCGGTGCTCGCCAGCGCGCACCTCGCCGCGCGCGCGTGCCTCGCGGCCGCGCCGCGGGTCGTCGTCGTGTTGCCGGCGGGCGGCGGCGGCGCCCTCACCCTGGCGATGCGCGCGTCGGCCGCAGCGGCGCTCGGCGCGGACGGGCTGGCCTGCGCCGGTGCGCTCGTCGTCGTCGGTATCCCGTGGATCACCACGAGCGGCGCGCCGCCGGCCGGGCTCCTCGCGCATCTCCCCGAGCTTGGGCTCGGCGCGCTCGCGGCGTCGTTGGTCGTGCACCACGTCGCGGGCTCGTTCGGAGCCGGAGCCGCCGCGGGCACCCACCGGGGGCGAGCGCTGCTCGGTGCAGCCGACTCACGCGATCCTGCGCTCGTGAGCGCCGGGTCGGCGGCTGCGCTCGATGTGGCGGCGAGATCGGCGGAGCACACGCTGGCCGCGGTCGCGGTGACGCTCGGAGTCGTGGGTTGGGGCGCCGGGCCGGCGAGCGGCCTCGCGACGGTGGGCCCGCTCGTCACGCTGCCGCTCCTCGCGCGCGCGTTCGGCCTCGTGGCGACGGCCAGCGCGGCGTTCGCGGTGGGTTCACGCGAGGGGGAGAGCGTCCTCGCGCCGGTGGGTCGCTCGCAGCTCGTCGGCGCGGCGGTCGCCTTCTCGGGCGGCGCGGCGGCCAGCTTCTGGCTCGCGCGGGACTCCGCCCCCACGCTGGTCGCGGCCGCATCGATCGGCGCCCTCGCTCCGCCCGCCCTCTCCTGGGCGCTCCGCGCGCTCGCGCGCCCGCACGGGCCGCTCGCGCGGGAACTCGCGGAGTCGACGACCGGAGACGGCGAACCCGCCGGCCCCGGCAGCGCCGGCGCGACGCTCGCCACCACCGGCGCGCTCCTGGCGCTCGTCGGCGCGCTCGCGGCCGCGACGGGCGCGCTCGGGGGAGCCGCCGCCCCGTCGCAGCCGCTCCTCCTCGGGCTCGCCGCCGGGCTCGCCGCCGCGCCGCTGTCCCTCGCCACGGCAGGAGCGTTTCGGACGCTCGACACCGCCCGCGAGCTCGACCGCGCCGTGCGCCGTGGGGATCCGGCCGCTGGCACCCTCCCGGGGGAGGGGCTCGCCGCGGGCGCCGCCCGCACCCACCTCGCGCTCAGCGCGAGCGCGGCGGGCCTGCTCGTCGGTGCGGCCCTCGTCGGCGCGAGCCCCGCGCCGACGGCGCTCACGCCCCCGAGCGCGCTGCTCGGCACGGCGCTCGTCGTCGCCGTCCTCGGGCTCGCCCTGCGCTCCGCGACCCGGGCGGGGCGCGTGGCGCGCGGTGAGATCACGCGGCAGGTGGAGAGCGCGCCGGGCCCGCGCGAGGCGTTCGTGCCGAGCTACCGCGCCTGCCTCGACACGCTCACCGTCGCGTCACGCTCGTGGCTGTGGCCCGTGGTGGCGCTGACGCTCGGCGCCCCCGTGGTGCTCTTCGGCGCGTTGCTCGCCGCCCGGCAGGACGCCGCGCGCGCCGCCCCGGCGCTCGCCGCGTTCGCGATCGCGGCGTCGCTGTGCGCGCTGGTGCTGGCGACCGCCGGCGCCGCCAACGCCGCGCTCGCGTCTGCCCGAGCGTCGCTCGCCGCCCCGGCGTCGCCTCGCACGGCCGCGCCGGCGTCGATCGCCCCGTTGTCTCTCGTCGCCGCCCTCGGCGCCGCGCTCGTGTCCCTCCATCTGTCGACATTCCTCTGATGCTCTCCAACGACTCTCCCTCCCCTTCCCCCGCAGATCCCGCCGCCGCCTCGTCGCTCGCCGACGCCCTCTCCACGCTCTCCGATCGTGGGCTGCGGCGGCTGCTCGGCGCGCGCACGTTCCTCCGCGGCCTCGACTACGAGAAGCGGCGCGTCGTGGAGGACGTGCGACTCGACGACGGCGCCGCCCACGGCCGAGTGAAGGGCTCCGACCCGGACCCCTACGACGTGGCGATCTACCTCGGCGGCGAGGGCATCACCTCGACCTGCACGTGCCCGGCATTCCAGAAGTCGAACCAACACTGCAAGCACGTCGCCGCGCTGCTCATCACCGTCCGCAACCAGGCGCGCGCGGCGAACCCGCGCCGCGACGCCCCTCCGCCCCCGCCCCCGCCCCCGGCGCCGGCCCTCGCCGACACGAAGGGCGGCCGCCGCAGGGAGCGCCGCCGGCGCAACCCCGCGCCGGTCCACACCGTGGCCGTCGGGCTTCCGCCGCCGCCGCCCACCGACGCCCTGCTCCGCACCACGGGCATCGGCGCCTGGATGCCGGACGCCGCCGCCCGCGCGTTGAACCTCGAGTTCAGGATGCACGTCCGCCAGGGCGGATTGACGGTCACCGTGCTCGACACCGACGCCCGCGTCCCCATGCTCCCGAGCGCCGCGCTCGGCTGGCAGGCGCTCGCGCCCACACCCGATCGGGACGCCCTGCGCGTGCTGGTCCGCTTCGAGAGCGGCAACCCGCGCCACCCGGCGGTCGACATCCGCGGCGAGGACGCGGCCGAGTTGTTCCCCAAGCTGAACGGCCGGCGCGTCCTCCTCGAGCCTGCGCTGATGCAGCTCCGCTTCGCCGACGAGACCCTCCGCCCTCGCTTCGATCTCGAGATGGTGGGCAGCGAGACGATCGTCGTGAAGGCGACCTTCGAGCGCGGCGCGGACGGCCGGCGGTTCCAGCTCGGGAACGGCGGCTGGTTCGAGGGCGCGCCCGGCTGGCACGTCGACACCACCGAGGGGATCGCGCGCCCCCTCGACCACCGGGTCTCCCCTGCGGCGCTCCGCCGCCTGCTCAGGAACCCCACCATCGCCGAGCCCACCTCCGAGCTGATCCACATGATCATGCAGGGCCTCCCGCGGGTCGCTGGCGAGGTCGGCGCCGACCTCCCCGAGCTCTCGCAGGTCGCCGACGTGGTCGACCTCCCGCCGCGCTTCCGCCTCCGCGCCTCCGGCGACCTCACCCGCGCGGAGGTGGCCCTGCGCGCGAGCTACGGTGACGTCGAGGTCGAGGTGCGCGCCGATGGCATCTCCCCCCCCGTCCTGATCCGACCGCCGGCAGAGGGGCAGAAGCGGACGAGCTGCATCCGGACGGACATCGTCGCCCAGCAGGAGGCGGTCGGCATCCTGCTGGCGCAGGGGCTCGACCCGGACGAGAGCGGCGAGTTCTTCGTCGCCGAGGCGGAGGCGGCGATCCGCTTCTGGTCGGAGGGCGTGAGCGCCCTGCCCGGGACGTGGGAGCTCTACGTCCCGGAGGATCTCGTCGGCACCCGCCTCCGGCGGAGCGCCGTCATCATGAACGCCCGGGTCTCGAGCGGCGTCGACTGGCTGGCGGTCAAGGTCAGCTACGAGGCAGACGGCATCGGCGTCGACCGGGACGAGCTCGAGCGCTGCCTCCGCGACGGCAAGAAGTTCGTGCGCCTCAGCGACAACACCTACGCCCAGATCGACTCGACCAAGGTCCAGGCGATGATCGATCGCGAGATCGAGCTCGTCGCGGCGGCCGGGAAGACGGGCAAGCTCCCGCTCTCGCAGGCGGGGAGGGTGCAGGAGCTGCTCCAGCACGCGACCAGCGCGACGGTCGCGGCGAGCGCCAAGGCCATGTTCGAGAAGCTCGCGAACATCGACGAGATCAAGGCCGCAAAGAAGCCGCGGGCGCTCAAGGCGACCCTCCGCCCCTACCAGGAGCAGGGGCTCTCCTGGCTGCGCTTCCTCGACGAGATCGCGTCAGGCGGCGTCCTCGCCGATGACATGGGGCTCGGCAAGACGATCCAGACGCTCGCGCTCCTGCTCTCGCTGAAGCAGGAGCAGAAGGACGTCCGCGCGCTCATCGTCGCGCCAACGAGCGTGGTCAGCAACTGGGTCCGAGAGATCCACCGCTTCGCGCCGACGCTGAGCACCGCGCTCTGGCACGGTGCCGGCCGCAAGGGGCAGAAGGACGAGCTCACGACGGCCGACGTCGTGATCACCAGCTACGCGCTGCTCCGGCGGGACATCGAGCTCCTGAGCAAGCTCGAGCTCGACTACGCGATCCTCGACGAGGCGCAGAACATCAAGAACCCCGTCTCGGCGACGGCGCAAGCAGCCCGGCAGCTCGTCGCGCGACGTCGACTCGCGCTCACCGGGACGCCCATTGAGAATCGCCTGTCGGAGATCTGGAGCATCTTCGAGTTCGTGAGCCCCGGCCTCCTCGGGCCGCTCGCCAAGTTCGAGGAGCGCTTCGCGCGCCCCATCGACCAGGGCGACAGCAAGCAGGCGGCCCGGCTGCGCGCGACCATCCACCCGTTCATCCTCCGCCGCACGAAGACGGAGGTCGCCAAGGATCTCCCCCCGAAGATCGAGGTCGACAAGATCGTCGACCTGGCACCGGATCAGCGCGCCGTGTACCTGCAGGTGCTCCGCGAGGTGCGCGCGCAGGTGCTCGGCGAGGTCGAGCGCCAGGGCGTCGCCAAGAGCCAGCTCCACATCCTGGCGGGCCTCACCAAGCTCCGCCAGGCCGCCTGCGACCCGCGCCTGCTCGGGCTACCGCGAGAGTTCGGGCCCGAGGACAGCGGCAAGCTCTCCGCGCTCCGTGAGCTCGTGAACGAGGTCGAGGAGGGCGGGCACAAGGTGCTCGTCTTCAGCCAGTTCGTCAGCATGCTCAAGCTAGTCCAGGGCGCGCTCGACGAGGACCACGTGCGTTACGAGTACCTGGATGGCTCCACCTTGGATCGCCCCGAGCGCATCGAGCGGTTCCAGACGGACCCGACCATCCCGGTGTTCCTCATCAGCCTGAAGGCCGGCGGCTCCGGCCTGAACCTCACCGCGGCCGACACGGTGATCCACTTCGATCCGTGGTGGAACCCCGCCGTCGAGGACCAGGCGAGCGACCGCGCGCACCGCATCGGCCAGAAGAAGGTCGTCACCGTCTACCGCCTCGTCGCGGCGGGGACGATCGAGGAGAAGATCCTCGAGCTCAAGCAGAAGAAGAAGGACCTCGTCGCGAGCGTGCTGGGCGAAGACGCCTCGGGCGCGAAGAAGCTCTCCCGAGAGGACCTCGAGGATCTCTTCGCGCTCGACTGAGCGCGCTGCCGCCGCGTGGCGCCTGCCTCCCGGGCGCTCGCTCGGCGCGCGCTGCCTGAGGTTTCAGAAGTCCTGCGTGTTCGCCTGGCAGCCGGCGCCCGTGTCCGTGCCGCACGGGCCGTTCGCGGTGACGCAGCAAGGTGTCCCGAAGCCCGTGTTGGGGCAGAAGGCCGCGTTGCACGTCCCCGTCGAACCACCCGTGCCGGAGGTGCCGCTGGTGCCGCTGGTGCCGCCGGTGCCGCTCGTCCCGCCGGTGCCGCTCGTCCCGCCGAAGCCGCTCGTCCCGCCCGTGGCGGCCGTGCCGCCGGTGCCGCTCGTGCCGCCGAAGCCGCTCATCCCGCCCGTGGCGGCCGTGCCGCCGGTGCCGCTCGTGCCCCCCGCGCCGCCGCCGTCACCGGCGTCGCTGCCGCCACCGCCGCCGCCCGCGCCGCCCGTGTTGTTGCCGAACACCGGCTCCTCTTCGCTCGAAGCGCAACCAGGAGCGAGCCAGACCGCGGCGACGAGGAACGCGCCCACCGTGACGAACCGGGAAGAGATGCTGCGCAAGCGAACCTCCTGGGGCCTCCGCGGCCCTGACGCTCGGGAGTCTACCGCGAGACGCCGCCCGCGCGAGGAATTATTGCGAGCGGTGGCCGGTCGCGAGGGCGCCTGGCCGAAAGTGAGCAGCGATCCCGAACAATTCGACTCTGGCCGGAGGCGTCGAGGTGGCTCCCCCGGCGCCGCGCGTGGACTAGAAGGGGCGGGTGTCCGCCCCGCGCCCGGCTGGGACCGCTTGGACGCCCGGCCGCGCCGCGCTGATCGGCGGCGCGCTGCTCGCCGGCGCGTACGTGGCGTTCGCGCTCGTCGCCGTCCCCCGGCTGACCAACTATCAGCTCGCGGACGCCGAGTTCACGGGGTGGACGGGGCCGATCGCCCGGCGCATCGCGGCGGGTGAGCGCATCTACGTGGACTTCGTCCTCCCGATACCGCCGGGGAGCTTCGCGATCCTGGCCGCCGTGCAGCGGCTCACGGGCACCGCGCGGCTCCTCCAGGAGCTCGTCCTCGCCTCGGTGTGTCACGCCGCGATGGCCGTCGCGGCGTACTTCACGGCGGCGCCGTTCGCCGGGAGGCGGACCGCCCTCGCGGTGGCTGGGGCGTCGCTGGCGACGATCACCCTCATCCCGAAGGAGCTCGCGTACGACCACACCGCGCAGGCGTGCGCCTGGGGCTCGATCGCGGCGGGGGTCCACGCCTGGCTCGGCGCGACCGCCCGCGCGAGGCGTACGGCCTGGGCCGTCGCCGGGCTCCTCGCCGCGCTCACGCTGGCCTTCAAGCAGAGCACGGCGACGGGCCTGCTGCTCGGCTGGGCGGCGGTGTGCAGCGCGTGGCTGGCCGCGTCGATCCGATCGCCGGGAGAGCCCGCCCGACGGGCCCGCGCCCTCCTGCCCTTCGTCCTCGGCGCCTGCGTCGGCCTCGCCCTGCTCGTCGGGCTGCTGACGGTCCTCGGCTCGACCTGGAGCGCGTTCCACCAGGCCGTGTTCGGCGACGGCCCCGCGCTGAAGGGCGGGACGCGCGCGCTCGCGTCGAACCTGCTCCGATACGGGTTCGTGCACGAGGCGTCACCGTCGGCCCTGGTCTTCGCGCCGCTCGTGGGCTGGCTGCTCGCGCGCGTGGCCCGCCTCCGCGGTACGCTCGCGCTCGACCTGCCGCCCGGCGCGCTCGAAGAGCGCCCGCTCGCGACGCTCCTCGGCGCGCTCGCGCCCGCGCTGCCGTTCGCCGTGGCCGCCGCCTGGCTCGCGGCCGCCGCCGAGGCTCCGTCGGGAGCGATCGTGTTCTGGTTCGATCGGGCGAAGTCGATCGCGGGCGCCGGGCTCTTCGCGGCGCTCGTGCTCGTAGTGGCCGGCGCGCCCCCGCGCCGCGAGGCCGACACCGCCGCGCCGCCCACCGCGGCGGCGTTCGCCGTGCTGGTGACGCTCGCGCTCGCCACGACGTTCACCCACAACCTGTCCTTCCCGCTGTTCCGCCCCTTCTACGACAACAATCCCATCATCCCGGTGACGTTCCTCGCGCTGGCGCTGGTGCTCGATCGCGCTGCGCTCGGGCGCTGGATCGCGCCGGTGGCGCTCGCTGCGAGCCTCGGGCTGTTCGGCACCCGGTTCGGCCGGCTCGCTGAGGCGCGCGTCCGGGTCGAGGCCGGCTGCGACTGGGACGGCCTCCGCGTCGCGCCGCGCGCAACGGAGCTGCTCCGCGCCGCCGAGCGCGCCCGAGAGCTCGCGGGCCCGGCGGGCACCGTACTCGTGGTCCCGGACGACGTGCAGCTCGCCGCGCTCATCGGTCGTCCCCGGCCGCCGCTCCGCGGCGCGATCGTGTTCGTCGATCAGTACGCGCCGCGCTTGCTCGACGCCGATCTCGCCGCGCTGGAGCGCGCGCCGCCGGCGGTCGTGATCGTCAACCCGCGCGAGCGCGACTTCTGGCGGCTGATGTACTGGATCTGGCTGATCGACGGCCCCGCCGAGCGGTTCGCCCAACACGTCCTCGACCGCCTCCTCCCCCAGGACTACCAGCTCGACTCGACCTGGCCGACTCGCTTCGGCCGCGGGCCGTCGCATCTGGAGGTGTGGGTGCGCAAGACTCCGTCACCGCCGCATCGAGACGCTCATCAATAGGCCGAAGCCGGCGAACATGGTGAGCACGCTCGAGCCACCGTACGAGAACAGCGGCAGCGTCACCCCGACGACCGGCAGCAACCCGACCGCCATCCCAACGTTGAAGACCACGTGGGCGAACACCATCGCCCCGACGCCGATGGACACGGCGGCGCCGAAGCGATCCTTGGCCTGCGACGCCACGTGGATCGACCAGATGCACACGAAGGCGTAGAGCCCCAGCAACACGACCGAGCCGACGAGGCCCCACTCCTCGGCGAACACCGCGAACGGGAAGTCGCTGAACTGGTCCGGCAGGTAGCCGAACTGGTTCTGCGTCCCCTGCAGGAAGCCCTCGCCGGTGAGGCCCCCGTTGCCGATGGCTGTCCGAGACTGCCAGGCGTGCCACCCCTCGCCCTTCTTGAAGCGCTCGGGATCGAGGAAGCTGGTGATCCGATCCCGCTGGTAGTCCCGGAGAAGCCAGGTCCACGCCGCCGGCAGCGACACCGCCAGCACCGCCGCACCGGCCGCGACCGTCCAGCGATGGATGCGCGTCATCGCCAGCATGGCCGCCGCGCACACGGCGTAGATGAGCGAGGTGCCGAGGTCGGGCTGGGCCATGACGGCGGCGACGGGCACGGCCGTGAGGAGCAGCGGGGGCACGAGGTCGACCGCGGTACGCGGCTCCGTCTTCGGGTCCTCGTGGAGCCACTTCGCGAGCGCCAGGATGACGAGGACCTTCATGAACTCGCTCGGCTGGAAGGTGAACCCCCCGACCGGGATCCACCGGCGTGAGCCGCGCACCTCGGGCGCGAACGCGAGCACGATGCCGAGGCTGGCGATCCCGCCCACCCAGAAGGCGTAGGCGAACCGCTCGAGCCCTCGGTAGTCGACCGCGGCGATCCCCGCGCCGACGGCGATCCCGGCGCCGATCCAGTAGATCTGCGAGATGTGAGAGTCGGCCAGCGCGGGCTTGGTGGTGACGTACGTGCTCACCGCGCTGTAGAGGTTCGCCACGCCGAGCGCCGTGATCGCCACGATCGCGGCGAGCAGCGCCATGTCGACCCTCGGCCCGCCGCGGAGCCCGATCCGATCACCCGCCGTCATGGCCTGCGCTCCCGGCCGCCATCCGCCTCCACCGGCCCGAATCGGATCGCCTGCCAGTCGCGCACCACCCGCATCGCCACCGGGACGGCGTTCTTGCCGCCACCTCCGCCGTGCTCGATGAGCACGACGATGGCGATCTCGGGCGACGCAGCCGGAGCGTAGCCCGCGAACCAGGCGTGATCGCGGTTGAAGTACCAGACTTTGTCCGGATCCACCCCGCGTGGCGTGACGTGGCTCACCTGCGCGGTGCCCGTCTTGCCGGCGAGGTCGACCCCCTCGAGCCGCTCCGCGTGCGCTGTGCCCTCCCGCTCCGTCACCACGCCCTCGAGCCCAGCCCGGATGCGCCCCACGCTCGAGCGATCGAGCTCGAGGACGCGCCGCACGCGTGGCGGGAACTCCTGCACGACCGTCCCGTCGCTCGTCTCGATGCTGCGGACGACCTGCGGCTGGTAGAGGGTGCCCCCGTTCGCAAGGGCGGCGTAGGCCAGCGCGAGCTGGAGCACGGTCACGGTGCTCGCCCCCTGGCCGATGGCCGCGAGCAGCGTGTACCCGCCCAGGAAGCCCCGGTACCGCCGCGTGTACCACGCGCGGGTCGGCATGCGGCCGGACGCCTCGGGGTTCACGCCGATCCCGGTCTTCACGCCGAACCCGAAGTCCATCCCGACCTGCGCGAGTCGATCGATGCTGGCCGCGGCGCCGAGCGCGTAGAAGTAGGTGTTGCACGAGCGCACGATCGCCTCGTGGAGGTTCACGTTCCCGTGCACGCCCGTGCAGCGGTGATACCTACGCCCGTATTCCCAGCCGCCCCGGCAGAGCACCCGGGTGGAGGGTGTGATCAGACGATCCGCGAGCCCGACCAGCGCGCTGAACGGCTTGTAGGTCGACCCCGGCGGGTAGGCCGCGGAGATGGTCTTGTCCAGCGTCGGCTTGAGCGGGTCGGCGTACAGCCGCCGCATCGTCTCGCCCACGAGTCGGCGGCCCGAGCCACCGGAGACGACGTTCGGGTCGTAGGACGGCTTCGACAGGGCCGCGAGGAGGCGCCCGGTGCGCACGTCCACCGCGACCACCGCGCCGGCGAGCTGCCCGCGCATCGCACGGTCGATCGAGCGCATGAGCTCGAGGTCGACCGTCAGGGAGACGTCGCGCCCCGGGATGGCGTCGACGCGCGTCGGGGGCTCGAGGTAGCGAGCCTCGAGCTCCGCGGAGGTCACCCGCCGGCCCCGCTTGTAGATCGCCTTGCTGAAGCCGCGCTGACCGCGGAGGTAGCTCTCCCAGCGCCGCTCGACCCCCACCGCGCCGATCTGGTCCCCCGCGCGATATCCGCGCCCCTCGAGGCGCGCCAGCGCCTCGGCGTCCATCGCGCGCATGTAGCCGACCAGGTGCGCGCCGAGCTCGCCGTTGGGGTACGAGCGGACGGGCTCCGACACCACATCGATCCCGGCGAGCTCCGTCTCGTGTGTCTCGAGCGCGGCGACGGCGTCGCGATCCACGTCCATGCGCAGGAGGATCTGCTGGTTCCGCCTGGGGCCCGCGGCGGCGTCTGCGATCCGTTGCTCGAGCTCGGCGCGCTCCGCCCCCCCGAGCGCCATGAGCTGGGCGACCCGGGGCCACGTCTTCTCCAGGTCGAGCTTCGCGGGGACGACGTAGACGTTGTAGGCGGGGCGGTTGGTCGCGAGCACCCTCCCGCGCGCGTCGCGCACGACCCCGCGCGCGGTCGCCAGCCCCTCCTCCCGCACGATGTTCGCCCGCGCAGTCGCGCGATGGAGATCGACCTCCAACACCTGGAGCTGGACCAGCCTGCCGATGATGATCAGGAACGTCACCAGGACGGCCAACACCATCCACCGGTACCTTCGCCGGAACTCGCCCACGTCGGAGCGCCGGACGAGCGTGGTCATCGACCCGCCTCCGCCGGGAGCTGCGCCGCCGCCAGCCCGCTCTGGTGCAGGCGCTGCACCAGGCGGAAGATCGGCGGCGCGAACACGGCCGTCGCCACCGCGTGCGGGAGCACCCCGCGCGCGAGCTCGAGCGGCCGGCGCCCATCGGTGCCGAAGACCGCGAGCAGCACGAGCACCATGGCGCTCTCCACCAGCGCGAAGATGAACGCGAGCGACACGCGCGTCAGCACCGTCTGGGCGCCGAGGCGCACGCCCGCCACGCGCGAGAGCGACCACACCGCCAGCGTGACGAACGTGAAGAGCCAGTTCGGCGCCGCGCCGAACAGCCCGAGCCCGTGACCGAGCGCGAACGCGATCGCGGCGCCGCGCACCGCCGACGGCTCGTGCACCCCGAGGTAGACCACCAACGGCAGCACGAGGCTCGGGGTGACGGCGTCCAGCCCGAAGGGCGCGAGCGCGGGGCCGACCACGCGGAACAGGTTGCCCTGCACGAGCACCAGGAGCACACCGAGAGCGAGGAGCGCGGCCGTACGCACGCCTTCACCTCCGCGGCGCGGCGGACGGACGCCCGCCCCCTTGCCCGCAGCTCTGCTCGTCGGTCAGGACGATCACGACCTCCTCCAGCCGGGAGAAGTCCACGGCGGGGGCGGCCTCGACCGTCTGGTAGAGCCCGAAGTCCTTCTTCTCCACCTTGCGCACCACGGCCACGGGGAGTCCCTTGGGGAAACGGCAGCCGACGCCGCTCGTCAAGAGGATGTCCCCCTCCGCGACCTCGTCCTCCCGCCGCATGAACTCGACGCGGACGGCATAGCGCGCGCGATCCCCCGTGCCCCGCACGAACCCGCGCGCGCCCGTCCGCTCGACGACGACGTCGACGCCGAACCCGGCGTCCACGGCGAGCTGAACGTCGACGGAGTCCCCCGAGATCCGGAGGATCGTGCCGACGACGCCCTCCGCCGACACGACGGGGAGGCGCGGCCGGAGCGTCGCCGTCGGCGCGTCGAGCGCGATGTGCGCCACGCGGAACCACTCCGTCGTCTCCTTGGTCGTGACGACGCCGCTGACCAGCTCGTCCGGGACGGTGTCTCGGAGCCCGAGGAGCTTGCGGAGCCGCCGGTTCTCCGCCTCCGCCGCCGAGAGGTCGCGGACGCGCTGCGCGAGCCGGGAGTTCTCGTAGGCGAGCCGGTCGTTGTTGCGCTTCACGTCGACGAGGTAGACGTAATCGGCGACGAGATTCGAGATCCCGCGCGCCAGCGCGCCCGAGGCGTACTGGATGGGCGCCGCGACGCGGAGGAGCGCCCGATCCACGGAGTCGAGCTCCTCGGGCCGGCGGACGCTCGCTCGCAGGAAGAAGAACGGCACCGCGAGGAGCAGCACCACGAGGAATACGTCCCGGTACCGCTTGAGCCACATTCAGCCGTGCCCCCCGGCGCGACGCCGCGCGAGCGCGGGCCCCCTCAACCGATCGTCACTTCCTTCAGCAGCTGGAGATGGTCCAGGGTCTTGCCGCTCCCGAGAACGACCGCGCTGATTGGGTCGTCGCTCACCATGACCGGCAAGCCCGTCTCCTCGCGAAGCAAGACATCCAGGTTCTTGAGCAAGGCGCCGCCGCCCGTCAGGACGACTCCCTTGTCGACGATGTCGGCGGCGAGCTCCGGCGGCGTCCGCTCGAGCGCCAGCAGGACCGCCTCCACGATCTGGTTCACCGGCTCCGAGAGCGCCTCTCGGATCTCCTCCGAGCCGACGATGACCGTCTTCGGGACGCCGGCGACCATATCCCGGCCCTTGACCTCCATCGTCATCGGCTCGTCGAGAGGGTAGGCGTTGCCGATCGTGATCTTGATCCGCTCCGCCGTCTGCTCCCCGATAGCGAGGTTGTACTTGCGCTTCATGTACGCGACGATGGCCTCGTCCATCTTGTCGCCGCCGACCCGCACGCTCTGGGAGTAGACGATGCCGGCGAGCGAGATCACGGCGACCTCCGTGGTCCCCCCGCCGATGTCCACGACCATGTTCCCGCTCGGCTCGGTGATGGGGAGCCCGGCCCCGATCGCGGCGGCCATCGGCTCCTCGATCAGGTAGACCTCACGCGCGCCGGCGCTCTCCGCGCTCTCTTTCACCGCCCGCTTCTCGACCTCGGTGATGCCAAAGGGCACGCAGATGATGATGCGCGGCTTGACGAGCGTCCGGCTGTTGTGGGCGCGAGCGATGAAGTAGCGGAGCATGGCGCTCGTGAGATCGAAGTCGGCGATCACGCCGTCTCGCAGGGGCCGGATCGCCTGGATGCTGCCCGGGGTCCGGCCGAGCATCTCTTTGGCCTCGCGGCCGACGTGCAGGACCTTCTTGTCGCCGCGCTCGTCCCGGGTCACCGCGACGACCGAAGGCTCGCAGATGACGATCCCCTTCCCCTTCACGTAGATCAGGGTCGTCGCCGTCCCGAGGTCGATCGCGAGGTCGTTCGAGAACAGGCCGTAGAGCCAGTCGAAGATCATCGAATCACGCTCGGGGGTTCCGGCCGGGCCGCTCGGGGCGAGCGGTCGCCCTCCGGGCCTGGGCGGCGCTGGTGCGCCCGGCCCGGGAGAGCGCGTACGCGTAGCACGGCCGCCGCGCGCGACGCAACGCGCGCTCCACAGCTGAACGCCGGAGCAGGTCTCGGCGTGCCGGGGCTGGCGTCCCCACCCGCGCGCCCGGGCGCAGCTCGACGCCGCGGATCAGTCGTCGTCCCAGTCCGAACCGCGGCGGCGCCAGTCGTCGTCGCGCGCTCCACGGCCCCGGCGGGCGCCCTCGCTCGTGCGCTTCTTCTTCTTGCCGGGAGCGCCGGTGCGGCCGCCGCGGTCGTCTTCCTCGGGGGGCGGGGCGGCGTCGCTCGGCGGCGCGCCCGCGGGTGGCGGGCCCCAGTCGCGGCGCGGCGCGCGGTCGAAGGGCGCCGGCGCGTCCGCCGGCGGGCCGAACCCGCTCGGCGCCGGCCGCTCGCCGCGTGGGTGGGCGATGTTCACCATCAGCCTGCGCCCACCCAACGCCGCGCCGCCGAGCTGCGCGAGCGCCTCCTGCGCGGCCTCGGCGCTCGGCATCGTCACGAAGCCGAAGCCGCGCGGACGACCCTCGGGGGTCATCGGCAGGTGCACCCGCGCCGGAGCGGGTGCGCCCAGCTCCGCCAGGAGCGCGGTGAGCTCCGTCGGCCCGGCGTCGTACGGGAGGTTCCCGACGTAGAGCGTGCGATCGCCGCCACGATCGTCTCCGCGCGGCCCGGCACGATCGCGCGGCGCGCCGCCCGGCTCGCGGCGCGGCGGCTCCTGCTGGAACCGGCGAACGGAGATCGAGTGGCCCGACTGGATCGAGCCGTCGAGGGACTGGCGCGCCTCCTCCGCCTGGGTCGCGTCGCCGAGCGTCACGAACGCGAAGCCACGCAGGCGGCCGCTGCTCTTGTCCCGCGGGAGGGAGACGCTCTCGACGACCGCGCCGGTCGCCTCGAAGAGACTCCTCAGCACCTCGTCGGTGATCGAATCGGGCAACCCGGCCACGAACAGCTTGCGATCGTCTTGCACCGCCATGTGGTACCAGCCGTAATCCGGCGAAAGCTGCGCAGCTCGACGATAGCCGGCACGCCAGGCGAGTCAAGCGCGCGCCGCGCACGCCCCTCCTCGGCCTGCCTCGAGCGACGCCGGCTCGCCCCGCCTCGGCCCGTGTCGCGCCCGCAGTGGCGGGTCCCGCCTCCCCGCCGCTCCTCCCCGCCGCTCCTCCCCGCCGCTCCTCCCCGCCGCGCCTCCCCGCCGCTCCTCCCCGCCGCTCCTCCCCGCCGCGCCGCGCTTCCCTGCCGCCGCCCTGCCGCGCCGCCCTGCCGCGCCGCCCTGCCGCGACCTGGCGGCTACCCGCGACCCGGACGACGCGCCAGCCGGCGACCCCGCTCGGTGTAGAGTGCCGCCCCATGCGCGTCGCGGTCGTGTTGAACCCACGAGCCGGGAGCGGCGCCGCCCTCCGGCGCCTCCCGGACATCCGCCGCCGCCTCGACGAGGCAGGCGTGCGTTTCCAGGTCCTGGAGACCCGGGGCCCGGGCGACGCGAGCCGGCGCGTCGCCGAGGCGCGAGACGACGGAGCGGACTGCGTCGCGGTCGTCGGGGGCGACGGCACCCTGAACGAGGCGTGCCAGGCGTACGTCGACGACGACGGGCAGCCCCGCCGAGGCCCCGACCTGGCGCTGCTACCCGCCGGCACCGGCGGCGACTTCCGCAAGACCTTCGGTATCGAGGACGACGTGGACGCCGCCATCACGCGCCTCCTCACGGCGGCGCCGCGGCCGATCGATCTGGGCGTCCTCGACCTCACCGCGGACGACGGGGCGCCGCGCAGGCGCGCGTTCCTGAACATCACGAGCTTCGGGCTGGGCGGCCTCACCGACCGGATCGTCAACGCCGGACCCAAGTGGATCGGCGGGCGAGCGGCGTTCTTCGTCGGCGCGCTCCGCGCGACGCTCGTCTACCGCAACGCCCCGGTCGAGGTGCGCTGCGACGGCCAGCTCTTCCACGAGGGGCCGGTGCTCAACGTCGCCATCGCGAACGGCAAGTACTTCGGCGGGGGGATGTTCATCGCCCCCGACGCGCTCCCGGACGACGGGCGGTTCGACATCGTGGCGCTGGGTGACCTAGGGCGCGCCGAGGGCCTCGCGATCTCGCCCAAGATCTATCAGGGCACGCACCTCGCGGCGCGCAAGGTCACGTCGACGCGCGCCGCGAGCGTCGAGGCGCGCCCGCTGCACGCGGGAGCGGAGGTGCTGATCGACATGGACGGTGAGACCCCGGGCCGGTTGCCGTTGCGCGCGAGCCTGCTCCCCGGGGCGCTCCGCCTGCGGGGCTGACGCGCGCCTCTTCGAGCTCGAGGCGGCGGGCCGCGCCGCGCGGTCAGCCCGACCGCGCAGCCCGAGCGGGGAAGCCCTCCGGCGGCGCGGGCGCCCGCAGCGCCGCCGGATCGCCCGCGCCACGGAGCGCGCGTGTCAGGCACACGAGCCCGACCGCGAGCAGGCCCATGCTGCCCCACTGCGCGGGCGTCAGGCCGAGGTAGCGCGCGTCGACGACCGGGGTGTCCCGCGCGCGGAGGAAGTCGAGGCAGAACCGGAGCGGCGCGTAGGCGGTGCACGTCACGCCGAGGAAGAACCCCCAGGGTCGATGTTGGCGGCGCAGCGCGAGCGCCGCGATCGCGATCGGCAGGCAGAGCGCGAGCTCCGCCAGGCCCAGGTCGACGCGGCCCCCGCCCGGGTATTGGACGGCGTACCAGGCCTCGCTGCGCAGCCCGGGGTGATCGTGCGCGACCGAGCACCCCAGCCGCCCGAGACACCACCCGACCGGGAACCCGCTCGCCACGGCGTCCGCGTACGGGAGCATCGGCACCCGGTACTTCGCCCGCCAGGCGAGGGCGCCGATCAGCGCCCCGGTGAACCCCCCGAAGCTGGAGAGACCGTCCCAGACCCGCACGAGGGAGAGCGGGTCCGCGAGGATCCGCTCCGGGAAGTAGAAGACCACGTCGAGCACGTGCCCGAAGAGGAAGCCGCCCCCGCCGACGAAGACCATGAACGAGGCCAGCGCCTGCTCGTGCAGCCCGACGCGCCTCCCATGCCGCAGCACCAGCCACGACCCCAGGTACACCCCGATCGCGACCAGCGTCCCGAACGGCTTGATGGCGAGCGGCGCCGGCGGGAAGTCCCCGAGCGCGCCGCGTGGCACGAGCACCAGATCGGGGATCTGTACGTACGGGATCAGCGGCTCGAAGCTCACGGCGGAGGCTCGTCTAGTGGGGAACCGCGACGGGCGCCACCTCGAGGCGGTCCTCCTCCTCCGGGCTCTCGGCGGCCACCATCGTCAATGACACGCCGTCGCAGCTCCGCACGAGGACCCGCATCCCCACCGCCTCTCGCTCGCAACGGGCCGCGGGCAGGTGCGCCTCGATCGCGTTCTTCACCACGTCGACGCTCCGCCCGATGGCCTCGGCGCGTGCCTGCGCGTCCCCGGGCGGGACGCGAGCGACCTCGACCGCCTCGGCCAGTCGCGTCCACAGCTCGGGGCCCGTGAGGCGCCCTCGGGCGAGCAGGCCTCGCTCGAGCTCGAGCTGCACGTCGAAGACCGCCCGGTGCGCGCGCAGCCGCCCTCCGTCCGGGACGGCGTACACGAGCGAGAGGGACTTGGTGCAGGTGGCGTCGCGGCACCGCGCGGCGGGCTCCGCGATCCTCCACGCGTGGAGGAAGCTTCGATCGAGCTCGGCCGTCCTCGCCCCCCAGCTTCGGATGGACGCGAGCCGCACCGACCAGGCCGTGACCTCGCGCAGGAAGGCGCGCCGCGACTCCGCGGCGTCCTCCAGGCGCTCGGTGAGCTCGAGCGCGGCCTCGTCGAGATCCGCGGCGCGTCGCCGCGCATAGCGGCGCCGGAGATCGAGCTCGGCGAGGCGCTCGGCCGCCTCTTCCGCGTGGGGACCGTACGGCAACGTCTCGAGGTACGTCTCGAGCCCGCGCCGGGTGCCGTGCGAGCGCTCCCAGAACCCGGGCTCGTCGCGGCCGATCGCGGCGCGCACCTCCGGCGCGTACTCGCCGCGCGGACGCTCGCGAAGGTACTGCTCCGCCGCGGCGAGGCGCTCCTCCTCCGTCGGCGCGGTGCGCGTGCGGCGGTAGAGATCATAGTCCGCCGCGTCCACGCCGAGCGTCCGCCAACAACCCGCGACGCCGAGCAACGCCGCCACCGCGGCCAGCGCTCCCGGGAGCTTCACCGGCGCCCCCCCGGCGGGCAGAAGTCGCACTCCGTCGGGACGAGCGGAGCCACGTCGCGCACGAACGCGCTCAGCTCGTCGCACGGCGCGTAGTAGAGCGCGCGGAGGCACACCTCGCCGTCGTGCACCAGGGGGAAGCACCCCGGGTCGAACGCGGTCGGGCGCGTCGCGCGCAGCTCGCAGGCGGCGCGGCAGGACTCCGTCAGGAGCCCGCACTCCGTGCAGCGCTCGCACTCGATCGCCGCCTTCCCGCGGAAGAAGGTCTCCGGATCGAGCTCCACCGCCGGCTGACCACAGCCGCCCCCGTCGCCCGGGACGGGCCCCATGCAGAACGCGAGCAGCACGCCGACGAGCGCCACGCGCCCCCAGCGGCCCAGGCCCCCCGGCGGCGCCCCCGCCCTCACGGCAGCAGCTCCGCGTCGAGCCATGCGCCGAGCTGGAGCGACACGATCGGGATCGCCGTCGCCGCGCGATCCCAGGTCGCCGCGCCGTAGAAGACGCTCCCCACCACCTCGGCGGTGCACCCGAGCGCCGCCGTCACCAGCCAGACGCCCCCGATGGCGGCCTCGAGCCCCCACGAGAGATCGGGCCGGACCACCACCGGCACCCCAGCGCGCGCGAACGCCTGGTACCTCGGGCGGAACCTACGGAGCAGCGTGTAGCCCGGGGTCACGACGTCCTGCGGGACGCCGTCGAGCGCGTGCGACTCACGCACGACGACCCCGTGCTGCCAACCCTCCGGATCGCCGAGCGTCGCGCCCAGCCCGACATCCGCGTACCAGGCGGAGAGCGAGAGGGACTCGGCGTCACGCCCGAGCACCGTCTCGAGCCGGTACGGGTTGTTGAGGCGCAGGCCCCGCCCGACCGCGGCGGTCCCGAACAGATGAACGTAGCGTCCCCGCTCCCCGCCCGACGCCTCCGCGCGCGCGCGGGCCGGGGCGGACAGCACGGCCGCGGCCACGCTCGCCGCAGCAGCGGCTCGCCACGCACGACCCGAGGGCGACGCCACCTGCGCCGTCACCCCCGGCACGCGCGCTCGACGTCCGCCACCGTCCTCGGCACCGCGGGCGTCAGCACCTCGGCGCCCTGCTCGGTCACCAGCACGTCGTCTTCGATGCGGACGCCAATGCCACGGAAGCGCTCCGGAACGTCCGCGCCGACGGGCACGTAGAGGCCGGGCTCGATGGTGATCGTCATCCCCGGCTCGAGCGCGCGCGACCGCCCCTCGACGAAATACGCGCCCACGTCATGCACGTCCAGCCCCAGGAAGTGACTGGTCCGGTGCATGTAGAAGGTCTTGTACCTCTCCTGCTCGAGGACCTCCGCGAGCGACCCGCGGAGGAGGCCGAGCGCCAACATCCCCCGCGCGAGCACCTCCACCGTCACTCGGTGGACCTCGTCGATCGTCGCGCCGGGGCGCGTGGCGTCGAGGGCCGCCGTCTGCGACTCGAGCACGAGCTCGTAGATGGCCTGCTGGGCGGTGGTGAACCGGCCGTCGACCGGGAACGTGCGCGTGACATCCGAGGCGTAGCCGTGGAGCTCGCACCCGGCGTCGATGAGCACGAGCTCGCCCGCCGACATCCGCCGATCGTTGCGCCGGTAGTGCAGCACCGTGGCGTTCGGCCCAGAGCCGACGATGGGCGGATAGGCCGGGCGCTCGGAGCCGCTCGCGCGGAAGCGCTCCCGCAGCACCGCCTCCAGCTCGTACTCGTGCTGCCCCGGCGCGCAGCGCGCCATCGCAGCCACGTGCGCGACCGTGGTGATCTCCGCAGCGCGACGCATCAACGCCACCTCCTCGGGCGCCTTGCGCAGGCGCTGCTCGTGCACCACCCGCGCGGGCTCGATGATCTCGCAGGGCCACTGGACCCCGGTACGTCCCCGCGCCCGGACGCGATCGAGCGCCGCGAGCACCTGGTCGTCCGCGACGCGGTCACGGCCGAGTCGGTAGAAGAGTCGCGGGACGTTCTCCAGCTCGGCGGGGAGCTTCGCGGCGAGCTCGCCGATCGGGTAGGCGGCGTCGGCCCCGAGGCGCTCGATCGCGCCCTCCGGGCCGAGGCGGGGACCGTCCCACGTCTCGCGCTCGGGATCGCGCGGCCGGAGGAAGAGCGTGAACCGCCGCTCGGCGCCGCTCCGCAGCACGACCACGCAGTCCGGCTCCTCGAAGCCCGTCAACCACCGGACATCGGGCTCCGGCCGATCGTCGTCGCTGCTTCCGTACTGGGTCGCGGAGCGCGCCCCGAACAACACGAGGACACCCGGGTTGAGCTCATCGAGCACGCGCTCGCGCCGGGCTCGGTACGTGTCGAGATCCATCGCCGCGTTCCTAGTACCCCGACCGCGCCGAGCCCACCGGGCCCGCGCCGCCCGGGCGTTGGCCGGACCGAGGCGCCGGGTTGACTGACGCACTGCGCCAAGGTAGGGGTGCAGCGTTGGCTGCCGAGGAGCCCGCGGGCGACGAGAAAGACCGAGAGCGGCGCCGGCTGGAGCGGCTGCTGTCCGCGTGGGTGAAGCGCGCCGTGGAGACGGGCTACGAGAAGCTCGCGGACGGCTACGAGCGGATCGCCGAGGGGCCCGAGAACGTCCGGGAGCTCATGCGCGATCTCAAGCTCCCGAAGGAGCTGCTCGCCGTGCTCGTCTCGCAGGTCGACGAGACGAAGACCGGTCTCTACCGGGTCGTCGCGAGGGAGCTGCGCGACTTCCTCGACCACACCAACCTCGCCGAGGAGCTGTCACGGGCGCTGACGATGCTCTCGTTCGAGGTGAAGATGGAGGTCCGCTTCGTCCCGAACGATCGTGGCGTGGTGCGCCCCGAGGTGAAGCCGCGCGTGCGCGTGCGGCGCGAGCGGTCCGCGAGTGAACCGCCGGACGAGGAGGAGCCAGTTGAAACCGATCGCGGTGGGTAGCGAGGTCGACTCGTGGTGTACACGCTGCAGGCTCGACCTGTGGCACAAGGTCGTCGCGATGCTGAACGGCGCGCCGAGGCGCGTCGAGTGCATGACGTGCGGGAGCCAACACAACTACCGCAAGCCGCACGGTGCGCCGCCGGCGCGCCCCGGGGGGCGCGCCGCCGCGACGCCGGCGCCCGGGCGCGGCGGCGGCCGCGCGCCCGCGGCCCCGCGGGTCTCCGCCGGCGCGCGAGCCGAGGGCGCACGGGTTCGCGACTGGGAAGCGAAGATCGCCGGGCAGTCGCTCGAGGCGTTCGCCCGCTACGGCGCCGATCGGCGCTTCGCGCAGGATGACCTCATCCTGCACGCGAAGTTCGGCGAAGGGTTCGTCGCCCAGGTGCTGGAGGACTCGAAGATCTCCGTGATGTTCCGGGACGGGCTCAAGGTGCTCGCGCACGCGCGCGGATGACGCGCGCGCGCTGGCGGCGCGCGGGAGGCGCGCTCGCGACGGCCGCCGCGACGCTCGCGCCCCCGGCGCGAGGCGCGGGCGTTGCCCCCGCGCCGTGGGTCGTCCCGAGCGCCTCGGGGACGCTGGGCGTGTGGCGCGCGGTGGGCCGCGACCGCGCCGGACCGAGCCGCATCCTGGTGGCGCGCGCACCCGAGGCGGCGGAGGTCGGCGCCCCCGCGCTGCTCGACCTCGACGCCGCCCGCCCCGGAGCGCCGGTCGGCGCCGAGCTCACGCTGGAGCTCGAGCTGCGAGTGCCCGCGCGCGCCGACGCCTGGCTGCTGCTCGCCGGCGAGACGGCCGCCCGCGTCGAGCTGGGCGAGCGCTTGATCGCCGACCGGGTCCTCACGGGCGCCCGCGCCGCGGCTTGGAGCGCGGCGCCGCTCGCGCTCGCGGCCGGGACGCACCGCCTGCGGGTGCTCGCGCGGCGGACGGAGCGGCGCGAGTGGGCGTTGGGCGTGCGCGTCGTCGATCGCGCGGTGTCGTCGGTGCCGGCGGGGCTCACCACGTCGACGGGCAGCGCCGCCGGGGTGAGCTCCGCAGAGCGTTGGGCGCCCGCCCTGACGACGACGCGCCTGTCGGTCGCGTACGAGGCCGGCGTCGTCGTGCCCGTCCTCGGCGTCCTCCACGCTGCGGGCGCGCTGGACTCGCCGGCGCTCGCGGCGTCCGGCTCGATCGGCGGCCGGGAGGTCTTCCGCGTGCGGCTCGGGCGCGCGCCGTCCGAGCTGGGCGGCGTCCACCCCGTCGTCGCCACCCTCCCCGTCCTCGACGCCGCCACGCTGGGGGACGAACCGCGCGCGCTCCGCGTGGAGCTCCGCGCCGGCGGGCGCACCACGAGCGCCGAGCTCGCCGTCTCGGGCGCGGCGATCCGGGCGCACGACGCGGCGCTCGCCGCCGAGCGCGGCGCCCCGGCCGAGGCGAACGCCGCCACGCGGGCCACGCTCGCGTGGCGGCGGAGCGAGCTCGTCCTCTCACGGACCGCGGTCGAGCTCCGGCGGGCGACCGCCGCCCTCGCCGCAGCGACGGCCGCGCAGCGCGGCGGGCCGAGCTGGCTCCACGCCCCGGGCCTCCGCCGGCTGGCGCTCCCCTCTCCGGTGGACGGCGCTCCCGATCCGGTCGTCGTGCACGTGCCGCGAGGGCACACGCCGGAGCGACGCGCGCCTCGCCCGCTCGTGCTGCTCCTCCACGGCTACGACGGGACGCCCGAGAGCGTCCTGCGCGCGTTCCTCGACTCCACGGACGAGGGCCCGCACCCGGCGGTGGATGGCTTCGTCGTGGCGCCCTCCGCCCACGGCAACGCCTTCTACCGCGGCCCGGGCGAGGCGGCGGCGATGGCGGCGCTCGACTGGGCGATGTCGACCTACCCGATCGATCGCGATCGCGTCAGCGTCGCGGGGGTGAGCATGGGGGGAACGGGAGCCGCCCACCTGGCGCTGCGGTACCCCGGCACGTTCGCCGCGGCGTCGCCGCTCTGCGGCTACCAGAGCTGGTTCGTGCGGCGCGACACGCAGGGAGTGGAGCTGCGCCCGTGGGAGCGAGCGCGCCTGCACTCGTGGTCGCCCGCGAGCTGGGCAGAGTCGGGGCGGCACGTCCCGCTGTTCGTGGCCCATGGGCTGCAGGACCTCCCGCTGGAGAACTCCCGCGTGCTCGTGGACCGCTACCGCGCGCTGGGCGCGCCGATCACCGACTCGTGGCCCGACACCGGCCACTCCGTCTGGCTGAACGCGTGGGACGACGCCGCGGGCTGGCCGTGGCTCACCCGGCACCAGCGCGCTGCGGCGCCCCGGCGCGTGACGCTGGCGACGGACGCCCTCCGCTACGGCGCGCTCCACTGGGTGCGGCTCACCGCGCTCGCGCCAGGCGGCGGGATGGCCCGCGTCGACGCCCGGATCACCGGCCCGGGACGGATCGAGGTCGCGACGGTGGGCGTGGACGCGCTGGAGCTCGAGCCGCCCGCGGCGCTCGTCGGCGGGGGCGCGGCGCGAGTCGTCGTCGACGGCACCGAGCTCGAGGCGACGCTCCCGGAGATCGCGCTCGCGCGGCGCGCCGGAGCGTGGGCGCTCGGGCGGCCGGACGTCGCGACGAGAAAGCGCGCCGCGCTCGAGGGGCCGATCGGCGACGCGTGGCTCGGCGCGCTCACCGTCGCGTGGGGATCCGGCAGCGCGGCCACCGCGCGCGCGAACCGCGAGCTGGCCGAGACGCTCGCGAGGTGGCCGCGCGGCGCGCGGGTGACGCTCCCGGTGCTGCGGGACGTGGACCTCCCGCCGGAGCTCGAGTCCCGGAGCGGGATCGTCGCCGTCGGAACGCCGGGAGATCACTCGTTGCTCGCGAGCGTCGCCGACCGCCTGGCGCTCCGCTGGGCAGGCGACCACCTCGCGGTGGGCGGCGCGCGGCTCGACGGCCCGGGGACGGGCGCGATCTTCGTCCAGCCGAACCCGCGCGCGCCGTCGCGGTACCTCGTCGTCGTCACCGCGGTCGACGCCGCGGGCATCTGGCGCGCGGCCTCGCTCCCCACCCACCTGCCGGACTTCCTCGTCTACGACGACGCGCTGGGGCCCGCCGCCGGGAGGCACGTCCTCGGCTCGGCCGGCGTCAGGGCCGGCGGGTTCTTCCTCGCGGACTGGTCGGCCCCGCCGGACTCGGCCGACCTCCGGACCGCGCCCGGGCCGTGAGCGGCTTCGCCTGTGGCGCCTTCGCCTGCGGCGCCTTCGCCGCGGTGACGCGCCGGGAGCGCTCCGGCGCGGCCGGCGTCGGCGCGGGCGGTCGCAGCTTCACGCGGCGCGGCACGCCATACCGCTCCCGGAGCGCGAGGAGCTCCTTCTCGTCGAGGTGCCGCCACTGCCCGGGGCGCAGGCCCTCGGTGTCGATCCCGGCGTGGGACACCCGCGCGAGTCGCATCACGGGCAGGCCGGCTTGCTCGCCCAGGCGGCGAACCTGCCGGTTGCGACCCTCCCGGAGCGTCACCTGGATCCAGGTCTTCTGCCCCTCGACCCGGAGCACTCGCACCTCGGCGGGCGCGGTGGGGCGCCCGTCGATCCAGATGCTCTCCGAGAGGCGTTCGCGCGCGCGATCGTCGACGACCCCCGCCACCTTGGCGACGTACACCTTGGGCGCCTGGGTGCGGGGGTGCATGAGCTTGGCCGCGAGCTCGCCGTCGTTGGTGCAGAGCAGGGCGCCGCTCGTGTTGAAGTCGAGGCGCCCGACGGGCACGATCCGCGCGCCGACCCCGCGAAGGAGCTCGCGGATCGTGGGGCGACCCTCTGGATCGCTCAGGGTCGTCATCACCCCACGCGGCTTGTGGAGGAGGACGTACACGAGCGGCTCCCGTTGGACGCGGCGGCCGTCCACCTCGACCTTGGCCTCCGGATCGACCTGCAGGCCGAGCTCCGTGACCTTGCGCCCCTCGACCCGGACGCGGCCGGCGCGGATCAGCTCCTCGGCCGCGCGCCGTGAGGCGATGCCCGCGCGGGCCAGCACCTTCTGCAGTCGTTCGGCGGCCATCGACCAGCGCGCGGCGAACGCCGCGTGCCCTCAGCGCTTGCGGGCGCTCACCCGGGCGTCTGTGACGACTCCGCCGTCCGCCGCGTCGCTCGCGCGCTTGCGCTCCTCCTCCTCGCGCTTGCGCTCCTCCTCGCGCTCGCGCGCCTTCTCCTCCTCGTCGAGCCGGCGGAGGGCGACCTGGTCGCGGTCCCACCGATCGACGTGTCCGTCGCGGTCGAGATCGACGCCCATGCGCTCGAGGCGGCCTTCGTCGTAGATCTCCCACACGTCCGGCTTGCCATCGCGGTTGGTATCGCGCTGGACACGGTTCAGCTTGCCGTCGACGTAGAAGCCGGTCTCGTCCGGGCGACCGTCGCCGTCGAGATCGGCCTGGCGCTTGATGATGCGCCCCTTGGAGAACACCAGCCAGGTGTCGATCACGCCGTCGTAGGTGGTGTCCGCCTGCTCGGCGGCGACCTCGCCCTTGTCGTTGTAGGTCCGGACGATGTCCATCACGCCGTCCAGGTTCGTGTCCACCTCACGGCACACCAGGATCTTCCGGGCGTCCTCGCCCTGGCCGACCGTAGCGTACACCTTGCGGATACTCATCGCCGTGGCGCCGGGGCCGCGCCCCTCCACGACCTCGCGGTCGTTCCGGCCGCGGTAGTCGCACCGGGTCGAGTCGGCGCCGCCATCGTACTTGCTGACGGCCGTCCCCGCCTGCGCGGGCGCCCTCGGCGCGGGCGCCTCCGAACCGCACGCCCAGACCGCGAGGCCGGCGATCGCGAGCGGGCCGAGGCCCGCCACCTTCCACAGACCCATCACTTGTCTCCCTCCGGCTGCTTCTCGTCCCCGCCAGCGGGCTTCTCGCCGTCACCGCCGGCTGGCTTGTCGTCCACCTCGGTGGGGGTGTCGCCACCCGCACGCTCGAAGCTCGGGCCCGTCGTCTTCTGCGAGCCTTGGCGCTCCGGCGGCACGTAGCCGGTCTCCTTGCAGTAGTCGACCGTGGAGCCCGGATCCGGCCGGCCGTCGCCGTTGGTGTCGGTGTGGATCATCGGGCACTCCGGTACGCCGGGGTACTCCCACCACTGATCGATGATGCCGTCGCCGTCCGAGTCGCGCTCCGTCCGTGCCAGCTTCCCGCCGCGGTAGTACTGCCAGGTGTCGAGCTTGCCGCGGAGCGTCGACGCCCGGTGCAGCTCCGCGAGCGCGCCGGCCTGGAAGACCGCGATCTCGTCGACGCGGCCGTCCCGATCGTAGTCCGACTCCCTCCGGCGAACCTTCCCCTGCTCGTCGACGTAGACGAACACGTCGATCTTGCCGTCGAAGTTGAGGTCCACCGCCCGGCAGACCTCGCTGCCGCCCTTGCGGACGATCGTCACGTCGGCCTTCCCGTCGCCGTTCGCGTCGAGGAGCTCGCCGCCGGCGGCCTTCAGGTCGCACGCCTCGTGGACGATGGCCGTGTCGCGTCGGGTGACGCCTCCCGCCTCGGGCGTGGCCGGGCCGGCCGTAGACACCGAGCCGCCGCACGCCGCCGCGGCGAGCCCCGCGAGGAGCGCGGCGGCTGGGATGGGGGGACGAAAGCTGACCATGAGCGGAGACCTCGGTTCGACGACCCTCTGAGAGCCGGGCGATGCTACGGCGCCCTTCGCCCGGCGGCAAGCGGGCCGAGCGCGCCGCCGCGCCCTCGCCAAGGGCGGGGACCGGCGCCGGGCGCGTGGCACCAACACATTGATATCGTTATGCTTTTCGGCGGTCGTTCGGGCGCATTCCGTTTGACACCATACGTATTGGAATCTATGGTAGTGGCTCGCAACCCGGGCCGCCGATGTCTCGCAAGAAGATCTCCACGACCGTCTACATCGAGCCCGATCAGAACGAGAAGCTCCACACCCTGCACGGGCGTACGAAGGTGCCCGTCGCGGTCTACATCCGCGAGGGGATCGACCTCGTCCTGAAGAAGTACGAGCACATGCTGCCCGGCCAGATGAGCCTGGTCGAGCCGGCCGCTGCGCGCCCCCGCAGGCAGGCCGACACGGAGCGGAAGCCAGCCGTGGAGGAGCGCCGGTCCGGGCCCGCGGAGGCCGAGAAGCCCGCCTGAGCCCCCCGCGCGCGCCCTCGCGTGCCGCGCGCCGCGGTCCGCCCAGCGGGCGCGTCCCCCCTTCCCCGTGAACCCTCGCACAGGGTGCTAGGAGTGCCGGCCCGATGGCGACCGACCCCTCCCGGATCCGCAATTTCTCGATCATCGCCCACGTCGACCACGGCAAGAGCACGCTCGCCGACCGGATCCTGGACGAGACGGGCGCCATCACCGCGCGGGAGAAGGTCAGCCAGTTCCTCGACAAGCTGGAGCTCGAACGAGAGCGAGGCATCACCATCAAGGCGCAGAGCGTCCGCCTCCGGTTCCGGGCGCGGGACGGCATCGAGTACCAGCTCCAGCTCATCGACACGCCGGGACACGTCGACTTCAGCTACGAGGTGAGCCGCAGCCTGGCCGCGTGCGAGGGCGCGCTGCTCGTGGTGGACGCGACCCAGGGGGTCCAGGCTCAGACGGTCGCCAACGTCTACCTGGCGCTCGACAACGACCTCTCCATCATCCCGGTCCTCAACAAGATCGATCTGCCCAGCGCCGACGTGGACCGCGCCGCCGCCATGGTCGAGGGCGTCATCGGGCTCGACTGCTCCGGCGCGATCCTGGCCAGCGGCAAGACGGGCCAGGGCGTCCACGACCTGCTGGAGGCGGTGGTGGAGCGGATCCCGCCCCCGACCGGAGAGCCCGAGGCGCCGCTCGAGGCGCTGCTCTTCGACTCCTGGTACGACAGCTACCGGGGCGCCGTCATCATGCTGCGCGTGATGACGGGGACACTCCGGCGCGGCGACACCATCCGCCTCATGGCCACGGGCGGGGTCTACGAGGTCACCGAGATCGGGTGCTTCACGCCGCACGCCACCGCCTTGCCGGACCTCGGGCCGGGCGAGGTCGGGTTCGTCGCCTGCAACATCAAGAGCCTGGTCGACACCAAGATCGGCGACACCGTCACCCACGCGAGCCGCCCCGCCGCCGCGCCCCTCTCTGGCTTCAAGGAGGTCAAGCCGATGGTCTACGCCGGGCTCTTCCCGACGGACTCGGCGGAGTACGAGAGCCTGCGCGACGCGCTGAAGAAGCTCCACCTGAACGACTCCTCGTTCACCTTCGAGCCGGACACCTCGGACGCCCTCGGGTTCGGCTTCCGCTGCGGCTTCCTCGGGCTCCTCCACATGGAAATCATCCAGGAGCGCCTCGAGCGGGAGTTCGACATCGATCTCATCACGACGGCCCCGAGCGTGGTCTACCGCGCCCACACGAAGTCGGGCGAGGTGGTGCTGGTCGACAACCCCTCCAAGATGCCCGGGTCGGCGGTCCTCGAGACGATCGAGGAGCCCATCATGAAGGTCACGATCCACGTACCCGCCGAGCACGTCGGGGCGGTCGTCTCGCTGTGCGAGGAGCGTCGGGGCGTACAGCTCGGGATCCACTTCGCCACGCCCGACCACGTGGTCGTCACCTACGAGCTCCCACTCGCCGAGGTCATCCTCGACTTCCACGACCGGCTGAAGAGCGTCTCCCGCGGCTACGCCAGCATGGACTACGAGCTGGTGGGCTACCGGGCCGACGCCCTGGTGAAGCTCGACATGCTCCTGAACGGCGAGCCGCTCGACGCGCTCAGCGTGATCGTCCACAAGGAGGCCGCCTACACCCGCGGCCGCGCTCTCGCCTCCAAGCTGAAGGAGCTCGTGCCCCGACAGCAGTACGACGTGGCGATCCAGGCCGCGATCGGCTCCAAGGTGATCAGCCGGGAGACGGTGAAGGCCCTGCGCAAGGACGTGACCGCCAAGTGCTACGGCGGCGACATCAGCCGCAAGCGGAAGCTCCTCGAGAAACAGAAGGAGGGCAAGCGCCGGATGAAGAACGTCGGCAGCGTCGAGGTCCCGCAGGACGCCTTCCTCGCCATCCTGAAGATCGACCAGTGAACCGCCTGGCGCCGCGACCGTGGCCTTCTCGCCGAGCCGGGCGCGCGTTATGGAACGACCGATGCACCCGCCCGCGCCCGCCTGGCTGGCCGAGCTGAACGCTGCCGCGACACACTGGGGCCAGGTGGAGCGCCTCCCGCCCGTGGCCTTCGGTCCGGCGCTGGAGGTCGAGAGGTATCGCCTCGCCAACGGCCTCGAGGTGGCGCTCATCGAGGACCACTCCGCACCCGTGGTCGCCTACCACACCTGGTTCCGGGTCGGCTCGCGCCACGAGCGCCCCGGGAAGACCGGTATCGCCCACCTCTTCGAGCACTTGATGTTCCGCGAGACGGAGACGCTCCCGGAGGGGGAGTTCGATCGCCGGCTGGAGGAGATCGGCGCCGAGAACAACGCCTCGACCTGGCTCGACTGGACCTCGTACACGATCAACGTCCCCGCCGAGTCGCTCCCGCTGGTCGTGGGGCTCGAGTCCGAGCGCATGAGCCGGCTCGTGCTCTCGCCCGAGATCGTGGCGAGCGAGAAGGAGGTCGTGGCGAACGAGCGCCGCTACCGCGTCGAGGACGACGTCGAGGGCACGGCGAACGAGGTGCTGTGGTCGACGGCCTTCACGTGCCACGGCTACGGCATCCCGACCATCGGCTGGATGGCGGACATCGAGGGCTTCACCGCCGAGGACTGCCGCGCGTTCTACCGCACGTACTACGCCCCGAACGACGCGATCGTGGTCGCGGCCGGGGACGTGACGCCGCGCGCGCTCGTCGAGCTGGTGAGCCGCGCCTACGGCGGGTTGCCGCCCGCGGAGCTGCCCATCGAGGACGTGCACCCCGAGCCCCCGCAGACGGACGTCCGCACGCGTGAGCTCCGCCGGCCCACCCCCACCGAGAAGATCTCGGTCGGCTGGCACGGCCCGGCGATGGGCGATTTCGACCACCCCGCGGTGAGCCTGCTCGCCGAGGTGTTGACCGGCGGCCGCGCGAGCCGCCTCCACGCGCGCCTGGTGCGCGAGCTCGAGATCGCGACGGACGTGCGCGTCTTCGTCGGGCCGTTCCGCGATCCGAGCCTCATCGAGGTGAGCGTCGCGGCCCGCCCGGGCCACACGGCCGAAGAGCTGGTCGACGCGCTCGACCGCGAGCTCGAGCGCGTCCGCGCCGAGCCGGTCCTGCCGGACGAGCTGGAGCGCGGCCGCGCGCGCCTCGAGCTCGCGCTGCTGTCGGGCCTGGAGACGGCGGAGGGCAAGGCGTCGACCGTCGGGTTCTACGAGACGGTGCTCCGGCGGCCGGCTGGCGCGTTCGAGCGCCTGGAGGCGCTCGCTGCGCTCGGCCCGAGCGATCTGCTGCGCGTCGCGCGCCGCTACCTCCGCGCGGACGCCCGCACCGTCGTGATCGTCCGCCCGGAGGGGACTCCGGGCGACGCCACGACGGGCGATGGCGAGGCGGCCGCGTGAGCGCCCCCACGCACGTGGTGGTCGAGTCGAGCGCGGCGCTGCCGCTCGTGACGTTCGCCATCTCGAGCTTCAGCGGCGCCGCCACGGACCCTCCGGGGCACGAGGGCCTCGCGCGCCTCGCCACGAAGCTCATGCGGCGCACCGGCGGCGGACTCGACGCCCTGGAGCTCGACGCCCGCATCGATCGGCTGGGCGCCGCGCTCTCCGCCGAGGTCTCGCCTTCGACGACCACGCTCTCCGGCACCGTGCTCTCCCGGTCCCTCGACGCGCTCGTCGATCTCGTCATCGACGTGGTGGCGCGGCCCGGTCTGGCGGAGGCCGAGCTGGATCGCATCCGCCGCGAGACGATCGCCGAGCTGGTCGAGGCGCGAGACGACGATCGCGGCCTCGTCCGCCGCTGGTTCCGCCGCAAGGTGTTCGAGGGCCACCCGTATGGGCGGCCCACGGCTGGGACGCCGGCGACGCTCGCGCGCCTCGATCGGGCCAGCGCGCGCGCACACCTCGAGCGGACGTTCGCGAGCAGCAACCTCGCCTTCGCGTTCGCCGGCGATCTGTCGGAAGCCCGCGCCCAGGAGATCGCGAACCGGATCGCGACCGCGCTCCGGCTCGGCCCCAGGCTCGCCGATGACGTCACCGAGCCCACGGCCCGCCCCGGCCGCCGCCTGATCCTCGTGGACAAGCCCGAGCGCACGCAGACGCAGATCTTGATCGGTGGGCTCGGCACCCACCCCCACGATCCCGATCACGTAGCGCTCCACGTCGCCAACACCATCTTCGGCGGCACCTTCAGCGCGAGGCTGACCCGTGAGGTGCGGAGCAAGCGGGGCTGGTCGTACGGCGCCTACTCCGGCCTGCCCATCGATCGGCACCGGCAGGCGTTCACGATGTGGACCTTCCCCAAGGCGTCGGACGCCGCGGCCTGCATTCGGCTGGAGCTGGAGCTGCTCGAGGCGTGGCGACGGGACGGCATCACCCCGGAGGAGCTCGCGCAGGCGAAGAGCTACCTGGTCCGGTCGCACGCCTTCTCCGTCGACACGGCGGGCAAGCGCGCGTCCCACCAGCTCGACGAGATCGTCTACGACCTGCCGGCCGGATACCACTCCCGCTACCTCGACGAGGTGCGCGCCGTCACGCTCGCGGCCTGCAACGAGGCCGTGCACGCCCGCATCCCCGAGCGCGATCTCGTCGTCACCGTCGTCGCCACGGCGAGCGAGCTCCAGAGCGAGCTCCAGGCCGCGATCCCCGGCCTCGAGCACACCGAGATCATCCCGTTCGACTCGGACTGAGAGGCGCGGAGCCGCTTCGGTCTCCGCTCACGGGTCCGCGCGAGCGGGGGCGCGCAGAGCGCCACCCCGCTCGGCGGCGACGCGCCGGTAGAGCGCGGCCGTCTCGCGCGCCACGGCCGCCCAGGTGAACCGCTCCTCCACGCGGCGGCGCCCCTGCCGACCGAGCTCTCGCGCCCCCGCCGGATCGGCGAGCACGCGCGCGATGGCGGCGGCGAGCCCGCGTGCGAACGCCTCCGGATCGCGGGGCTCGCCGCTGGCGGTGCCGTCCGCCTCGAGGTCCACCAGCCAGCCCGTCTCGCCGTGCGCGACGACCTCCGGGATCCCCCCTACCCGCGACGCGACTACCGGGACGCCGCACCCCATCGCCTCGAGGTTCACGATCCCGAACGGCTCGTACACGCTCGGGCAGACGAACACCGCGGCGTGCGACACGAGCTGGACGAGCGCCGCCCGCGGCAGCATCCCCTCGATCACCGTGAGCCGCGCGCCGCCCTGGGCCGCGGCGAGCGCGCGCCGCAGCTCCGCGGCCATCGCAGGGGTGTCGGGATCCCCTGCGCAGAGCACGAGGTGCGCCGAGGTCGGCAGGTGCCGCGCCGCGTGCACCAAGTGGAGGATGCCCTTCTGCCGCGTCACGCGCCCGACGAACAGCGCATAGCCGGGCTCGAGCCCGTGCGCGGCGAGCACCTCGCGGCCCGGATCGGGGGAGAAGACGCTCGGGTCCACGCCGTTGTGGATCACCACGACGCGCCCCGGATCCACCTGGGGGTACGCGCGCAGGATGTCCGCCCGCATGCCCTCGGACACCGCGATGACGGCGTCCGCGGCCTCGATGGCGACCCGCTCGCAGAACGACGAGAGCTCATATCCTCCGGCGAGCTGCTCGCGCTTCCAGGGGCGGAGCGGCTCCAGACTGTGCGAGGTCATCACGTGGCGCGCGCCGTGCACGAGCTTCGCCAGGTGCCCCGCGAGGTTGGCGTACCAGGTGTGCGAGTGGACGATCTCCGCGCCGTGGAGGCAGGCCGCGATGGCGACGTCGTGGGCGACCGTGCGGAGCGCGGCGAGGTGGGGCGCCGGGCCCTCGAGCGCCGAGACGCCCGAATCCACCAGCTCGACCCGATGCGCGCGCACGTTCGCCCCCTCACGCGGCGCGCCGAAGCAGTGGACCCGGAGATCCACCCACGCGCGGAGTTCCGCCGCCAAATGCTCGACGTGCACTCCGGCGCCGCCATACACCTCGGGCGGATACTCCCGGGTGACGAGCGCGACCCGCAGCGCCTCGGCGCCCGGCGCCGTCACGCGCGCACCTCGTCCCCCTTGCCGACGACGACGACCCCCTCCTCGCTCACGGTGAGGCCGCGCGCGCGATCCTGCTCGACGTCCACACCGATACGCGCGCCCGGCGGGATGCGCACGCCCTTGTCGAGGATGGCGCGGCGCACGACCGCCCCGCCCCCTACGTCGACGTCGTCGAGCAGCACGCTGTCCTCGACGACCGCCCTCGCGTGCACGATCACGCCCGGCGACACGACGCTCCGGCGGACGGTCGCGCCAGAGACGATCACGCCGGCGGCCACCATGGAGTCGACCGCGTACCCGCGCCGCCCCTCCTCGTCGAAGACGAACTTCGCCGGCGGCAGATCTCGCGTGGCGGTGTGGATCGGCCACTGTCGGTTGTAGAGGTTGAAGATGGGGTGCACGCTGATGAGGTCCATCTGCGCCTCGTAGTAGGCGTCGAGCGTGCCCACGTCCCGCCAGTACCCGGCGTCGCGCTCGGTGGCGCCCGGGATGCGGTTCTCGGCGAAGTCGTACCAGGCTGCGTCGCCCTTCTCCACCAGCCGCGTCACGACGTCCCCGCCCATGTCGTGCTGGCTGTCCGTGCGCTCGGCGTCCGCCCGCACGGCGTCGATGAGCGTCCTCGTCGTGAAGACGTAGTTGCCCATGGACGCGAGCGCCTGGTCGGGAGCGTCCGGCAGCCCCGCGGCCTCCGCCGGCTTCTCGTGGAAACCCGTGATGAGGCGGCCCTCGCCGGGCTGGAGGATCCCGAACCGGCTCGCCTCCGCGCGCGGCACGCGGATCCCCGCCACGGTGACCCCCGCGCCGGACTCGATGTGGGCGGCGAGCATCTGCTCCGGGTCCATCCGGTAGATGTGATCGGCGCCGAACACGCAGATGTAGTCCGGATCCTCGTCGCGGATGAGGTTCAAGTTCTGGAAGATGGCGTCCGCCGAGCCCTCGAACCAGCGCTTGCCGCTTCGCATCTGGGCGGGAACGCTCATCACGTAGTGGCCGAGCAGCGGGGCCATGCGCCAGTTCTGCGCGAGGTGGCGATCCAGGCTGTGGCTCTTGTACTGCGTCAGCACCGCGATGCGCAGGCAGCCACCGTTCACGAGGTTGGACAACGCGAAGTCGACCAACCGGTAGACGGCGCCGAACGGCACCGCGGGCTTCGCCCGTTCGCGCGTGAGCGGCCAGAGCCGCTGGCCGATGCCCCCTGCGAGGACGACTCCGAGCACCTGAGGGCGACGACTCATCGCGGCGGATTCTCGCACGCCCGCGCGACGAACGCGGGGCGATTCGACCTCGCCCGGGCGACGGGCCCTCCCCGGCGGCGCTCGGCGGGGGCGAGGCGCGCTGCCTGGGGAGCGCCGCAGCTCACGGGCGGATGTGGACGATCGTCCCGGGCTCCGTCGCCTCGGCGACGTACGCCGCGTGCCAGTGCGCGGGCACCTGGGGCGTCGAGAACTCGAAGATCACGCGCGCGTCGATGGGGGCGATGTTCACGCACCCATGCGAGCGCACCCGGCCGAAGTCGTCGTGCCAGTACGCCGCGTGGAGGGCGTAGCCCCCCTTGAAGTACATCACCCACGGCACGTCGCGGAGCTCGAACTCGTGGTCCGACTCCTCGCTGTCCATCGTGGTGGTGACGTGCTTCTGGTAGATGTTGAACGTGCCGAGCGGCGTCGTGTAGCCCTTCTTGCCCTCGACCGGCAGGCCGTCCTTGCCGGTGGAGACGAGCGTCGCGTACACGGGGCGGTCGCCCTCCCAGAGGACGAGCGTCTGGCTCACGATCCCGATCTCGATCCAGCGGCGCTTCCCCCGCGCCCACGAGGGCACCTTGCTCGGCTTCGCCGCGACCTTGAGGTCCTCGGAGCGGAGCCACTTGCCGTTCCGCGCCTCCACCATGCGGACGCCCTCGAGCATCTTCACGGTGCCCGTGAGCTCGATGAACTCCCGCCAGCCGAGCCGCTCGCCGCGCGCAAGGCGTCCCTCGCGCAGCTCCCACCACGTCGCGCCGGCCCTGCGCGCGAACGCGACGGGGAGGCCGGACTCCCGGATCGAGTGGCCGTGGAACGGCGAGCCGCTGTCGGCCTTGAGCTTGTCGGCGGGCACGAGCCGGGCGTCCGCGCTGATCGCGAACCGCCGGTGCTGCGCCTCGGGCCCCGCGACGAAGGTCCCGATCAGCGCGAGCCCCGCGTGGCGCTTGATCCGGTTGGCGATCACCGCGTACGGCGGCGCCCGGAACGACGACAGGTTCGGGATCCGCCGCTCGCCGACGAGCCACCACGGGATCTCGTCCTTGCCGTCTCCGCCAAACCGCTGGCTCTGGTCCATCGGGAGGGCGTGCTCCGGGATCTGGTCGGCGCCGTGCCCGCGCTCGTCGAGGGGCACGTCGTTCGCGCCCACGTCGAGGTCATCCCACTTCGCGCGGAGCTTCTCCCAGTTCCGTAGGTGCCGCTCGAGGCGCATCTCGTACTGGAACTGCTCGGCCTTCGTCGGGACGCGCATGTAGTTCGGGGCGATCGCGCGGACGAAGGCGTACGGGTAGGGCATCGCCTTCGACCGATCCGGCTCCCGGGTCATCGCGCGAGCGACGGGGTGGTCGAGCTTGACCGTGGCCTCGGGGCCGACACACACGAACCCGTAGGGACGGATGGCGTACCAGCCGTCGGGGCAGTCCCGCCGGGAGACCGGCTCCGCCGATCGCGCGACGCGAGCGCCGGCGCGCAGGTAGCCGACGGGCTGCGTCTGCTGGTCCGGCTTCGCGTAGATGGGCGCCTTCATCACCACGGGCGCGAGCTTCGGCCCGTCCTCGGCCGGCACGGGCACCTGGCTCCAGTCCTCCTCGGCAGCGACCCTGACGCCGCCGTTCTCGGGGGCGACTTTGGCCGCCCCCGGGACGTCCCCCGCGCTGCCCCTCCCGCAGGCGCAGCCGAGCAGCGCCGCGGCCGCGACGAGGACCCGACCATGAGCTCGCCGGGGAGCGTCCATCGCGGAGGGGCTACGCGATCCCGCCGCCGCCGGCCCACTTTCGTGCAGCGGGCGCCGAGCCCGGCAGGACCGGCCGGGACGACTTCGGGTACGCTCTCTCCCATGCTCGCGCCTCGATCCACCCCCGCGCTCGGCGCCGCCGTCGCGTTCGCGCTCGCGCTGGCGGTCGCCTGCGGCGACCCGGAGGGCGCGCCCGGCGGCGCGCCGAAGGACGCTGGCGCGAACGACACGGGCGCGGTCGACGCGCCGCCGGCCGACGGCCGGCTGCAGGACGCGGGCCCGCTCGCCTGCCGGGTCGCGCGCACCTCGCCCCCCCCCGCGTGCGGGACGCCGACGGCGCGCTCGACCGTGATCGCGGGGCCGGGCGCGCCCGCGCACGACGCCACGCTGGCCGCCGAGGCCCGGCGCTTCGACCGCGCGTTTCACGCGATCAACGCCCACGGCGTCGACGTGAACGCCGGCGTCTCGATCGAGGACGCCGCCCACCGCGCGCTCGTCGAGACGTTCATCCGGGACAGTGACGGCTGGGACGCCAGCGCGGGGACCGGGAGGCCGGTGACGGAGCTCGTCACGCGCTTCGAGAAGGTCGCCGGGCTCTACGCCGGCGTCGGCGTCGCGGCCGACGCCTGGCGCTACGCCGTGCTGCGGGACGAAGGTGCGGAATGCGCCGAGGTCGAGCGCGCCCGCCAGCACCTCGCGCTCGACCTCGACGCGCTGCACCTCGCCGTGGCGATCACCGGCACGCCGGGCGTCATCGCGCGCGGCTTCGCGCGGCGTTCGCTCCCCGGCGCGGGCGAGGCGGCGACCGAGCCGCTCGAGGACGCGAGCGGCGCCCCGTACCCCGCCGAGAAGACGAACGGCACCTGGCGCGAGGACGTGTCCGGCGAGTACCCGGACCAGATCTGGGAGGACTCCTGCAGCCGCGACATGCTCGTCGGCTGGGTGCTCGGCTTCGCGGCGGCGTGGGAGGCGATCCGGGACGACGACACGTTCGCCGCCTCCGCGCGGGACCGCCTCCGGGCGGACGCTCGCGCCCTCGCCGATTCGCTCCGCGTCGTCCGGGAGAGCGGCTACGATCTCGAGATCTGGGACGCGGATGGCCGCCGCACCTACCACGGCATCTTGCACCACGAGTCGATCGACCGCGCGTACCTCGCCGGCGTGAAGAACGGCTTCAACGCGCTCATGGCGCTCGGCATCGTCGGCGCGCTCGCGTGGATCGCGGACGATCCGGGCCTCGACGCGTGGCTCGCCGACGACCTCGTCGCGACCCGCCGCCTCCACGAGATGGCCCGAGACGAGATGCTCGGCGTGGATCTCGGCGTGGACTCGAACTTCTCCAGCTACAACATGGCGTTCACCGCGGGGCTGCTCGCGACGCGCTATCTTTGCCTGGACGACGCTCGCGACGTCGCCCGCGAGGCCGTGTCCGGCGCGCTCTACGCGCGACCGGAGCGCGATCGCCAGCCGGCGGAGCAGCGCCAGACGTTCTTCGATCTCGTCCACGTGGCCGCCGGGCTCGGCGAGACGGCGTGGGCGCCGCCGGTCGGCGCTCCGGACGACGCAGCCCTCGCGCGCGGCCTGGAGACGCTGCACGAGTGGTCCCCCGCTCCCGCCTGGGACACCGCCCGCGAGAACTGCGACACCGCCGAGATTGCCGCGCTCGCCTGCGTCGGCCTCGACGGTACCCCCCTCCCCCTGCTCGCCGAGCCCGGCCGGGGCGGCGCGCTCGTGGCGGCCGTCCCCGTCCCGATGCGCATCCGACCCCCGAGCAACTACACTTGGCGCACCAACCCCTACCAGCCCAACGGCGGCGGGAGCGGCGCCGGGCTGCTGCCCTCGAACGACTACCGCGGCGCCTACTGGCTGGGGAGACGCCTCGGGCGCTGAGCCGGCACCGGAGCGAGCGCGGTGGCGCGGCGCCCACGGCGGGGGCGAGCGCGGCGCGCCCTCGTCGGCTTCGGCGGCGCGCGCCGGCGGCTCAGTCCCCGAGGAGCAGCGGCTGTGTCCACGCCTTGGCGCCGTCGTCGCGCTCGACGACGACGCGCACGTAGCGCTCGTCGCCGACCGGCGCGTAGGTCGCCTCGGCGGCGACCACCTCGGAGAGCACGCGCCCGCCGCGGCCGACGAACCGGATCGTCGTAGACCTCCCGGGGACCGGCCGCACGGCGACCTGCACGAGCTCACGGCTCCGCTCGTCTCGCGTGAGCTCGACGCCGGTCGACGCGTGGAAGCGCCCGTCGAGGAGCGCCTGCCGCAGCGCGCCGAGCTCCTTCGCGGCCTCGACCATCACCCAGGCCCGGTCCCCGACGTAGGCGAACTTGCCCTGGCGGCGGCGCTCCCCGGCGTCCGAGAAATGGTGCGCGTCGTCGGTCGCGAGGCCGTACACCCGCGCGCCCGTCGACAGCGTCGCGTCCCACAGCGCCTCCGCGCGGTCCTCGGCTGCGTCGCGATCGGCGGGGTGCTGTTGGTCGAGGCTCGCGTTGAAGAGCTCGACGAGGCGGAGTCCCTCGCGGGCGAGGCCGGCCAGGAGCGGCGCGTCCGCAGCGAAATGGAACGCCGGGTGGTTCACCACGGCGACGCCGCCCAGCCCAGCGGCGAGCGCGAGGTGGGCGCCGTACGCCTCGCGCCGGGCGGGGCGGAACCGCGGCGTGAACCGCTCGCCCCGCGCCGGGTCGCGCTCCGGGTCGACGAACAGCGCCGTCGTGTGGAAGAGGCACCGGTACCCGGGCGCCGGCGCAGGCTCGCAGTCCTCCGAGTTCTGCGTGAGCTCGACGCCGGACACGAAGACGAGCCCCGGCGGCACCGCGCCCTCCGGCGGGCGCGTCACGCGGTTGTGGTCGGTGATCGCGACGAAGTCGTAGCCGCGCTCGGCGTAGAAGCGCAGCACCTCCGCCGCCGGCGTGTGGGCGTCGTAAGACCCGCTGGAGTGGACGTGGAGCTGGCCCTTCCGCCACCGGGACCCGGGAGGACTCGAAGCGGCGCGCGCTTCACTCGGCGCAGCGGGCGGCGAGGCGTCGCTCGGCGGGGCGGCGAGCGGGGAGGTCGCGCCGCCGGCCGCGCGCGCCGGGGCCGCGGGTGGCGCTGGCGCGCAGGCGGCGACAGCGACGACGCCGAGCGCCACCCACCGCACGGCTCACCCCCGCCGCTCGTCCGCGGGCTTCTCCCGCGCGAGGGCGCCCCAGCGGCGAGCCGACTCTTCTTCGTCCTTCAGCAGCGCGAAGACGAAGGCGGCGCCCACCACCGGCAGCAGCCAGATGAGGCGCGCTTGCCAGAGGCGCTGCTCCCGCTCGAAGAGGTCGCTCCGCAGCACGCGGACCGTCATCCACACCTGCCACGCCACGACGGCGACCAGCACGCCAACGGCTACGCTCATGAGGGCGGGAACCTAGCCACCTTCCGCTGGCGCGCAAGCCGCGCTTGCCTCGCGCGGCGCGGCGGACCCCGGCGAGAGTTCACTCGGGCGCCGCGGGCTCCCCACTCGCCCGCCACCGGCCGAGTCCATATGCCTCGACCGAGAGCACCCATGAGAGGCCGCGCCCACCAGCTCGTCTCGGAGTTCCTGGCCGCCTACAACGGCACCGACCGGAGCTTCGTCCTCTCCCGCCTGATCCTCCGGGCCCGGCTCGTGCCGGAGACCATCCTCCCGGAGCTCGACGACCCCGCGGTCGAGGCGCGACTCGAGGCGGCGATCCGAGAGCTCGCCGCGTCACGACGCCCGACGAGCCGACGGCCCCCCGGGCTCCCGTGCCTCGCCGCCGATGACCCCGACCCCTGGGACGCCTGAACCCGGTCACGGGTCCCCGGCCTCCTCCGCGGCCGTCACCTGGCCGCCCCGGTGGCGCACGACACAGAAGCGCCGCCACGGCGCCTCCCCGGTCCAGAGGAGCACCGTCCCGGGCGGCGCGCCGTCGCCGTCCACGACATCCAGCCCCGCCGCCCTCGCCCCCGCGACGACCTCGAGGAGCTGCGAACCCGGGCGGATCTCGCGACACAGATCGACCGCCGACCGCCGGCGCGGGCCCCCCCCCGCCGCGACCGACACGGCCAGGGCCGCCAGCGCCACGAGCCCCAGGGCGCCGAGCAGGCGCCTCGCCCCGGCGCCGACCTTCATCCCGCGCTCGACTCCCGGCGCGAGCGGCATGGAACGCGCACGAAGCCGGAGGATACCAGCCCGCCGCGAGGCTGCGAAGGGAGACGGACTCGTGGTACCAAGGAGGGAGGCCGCGCGCCTCGCGCTCGGCCCGACAGGCGCAGCCTACAGATCCAGCCCGCAGACGACCCCGCGCATGAACCGCGCGCATGATCCGGAGAGAACATGACGACCGCCAAGCTCAGCTACGACGGCAAGGAGTACACGCTGCCCGTGATCGAGGGATCCGAGGGCGAACGTGGGCTCGACATCTCACGCCTGCGCTCGGACAGCGGCCTCATCACGCTCGACCCCGCGTACGGCAACACGGGCTCGTGCAAGAGCGCCATCACCTTCATCGACGGCGACCGCGGCATCCTGCGGTACCGGGGGTATCCGATCGACCAGGTGGCGGAGCGCGCCCGGTTCACGGAGGTGTGCTTCCTGCTGATCTACGGCCGCCGCCCGACCCTCGACGAGCTCCGCGCGTTCCGCGACAAGATGACGCGCCACACGCTCATCCACGAGGACATGAAGAAGTTCTTCCAGGGGTACCCGCCGGGCGCGCACCCCATGGCCGTCATGGCGGCGATGTTCGCCTCGCTGCAGACCTTCTACCCCGACGAGCACGACCTCGATCTCGACATCGTCCGCATCCTGGCGAAGAGCAAGACGCTCGCGGCCTTCTCCTACAAGAAGAGCATCGGCCAGCCGTTCATCTACCCGAAGAACGACCTCTCGTGGCCGGCGAACTTCCTCCGCATGATGTTCGCCGTGCCCGCGGAGGAGTACGAGGTCCCGAAGGTGGTGGAGGACGCGCTGAACCTCCTGCTCATCCTGCACGCCGACCACGAGCAGAACTGCTCGACCTCGACGATGCGGATGGTCGGCAGCTCCGAGGCCAACATCTTCGCGTCCCTCTCGGCGGCGATCTGCGCCCTGTGGGGCGCACGTCACGGCGGCGCGAACGAGGAGGTCATCACGATGCTGGAGGGCATCCAGGCAGCCGGCCTCAGCACGAAGGACTTCATCGAGAGCGTGAAGAAGGGCGAGCGCAAGCTGATGGGCTTCGGCCACCGCGTGTACAAGAACTTCGATCCGCGGGCGAAGCTGCTGAAGACCGCCGCCGATCGCATCTTCGATCAGCTCGGCGTGCACGATCCGGCGCTCGATCTCGCCAAGCAGCTCGAGGAGGCGGCGCTGAGCGACGAGTACTTCGTCAAGCGCAAGCTCTACCCGAACGTCGATTTCTACAGCGGCATCATCTACCGAGCGATGGGCATCCCGACGAGCATGTTCACGGTGATGTTCGTGCTCGGGCGCATCCCGGGCTGGATCGCGCACTGGCTCGAGCAGCGGACGGAGGAGGGCGGCTACCGCATCCACCGCCCCCGGCAGATCTACGTCGGCGAGACGGAGCGCGAGTTCGAGGACCGCGGCACCAAGGTGCTCTGATCGGGGCCGGAGCCCCGCCCAGCGGGCGTGACGTGAGGGCGCCGCCGCCCGCTGGTGCTACGACGCACGCATGTCGTCCGCCCCGGGCGCGCCGCTCGTGGCCGTCCTCGGTCCCACCAACACGGGCAAGACGCACCGCGCGGTGGAGCGAATGCTCTCGTACGAGAGCGGCATGGTGGGCGTCCCGCTCCGGCTGCTCGCGCGCGAGATCTACGACCGCCTGAGCGTGCGCGTTGGCGAGCAGGCGGTGGCGCTCGTCACCGGGGAGGAGCGCCGGGTGCCGCCGCGCCCCCGCTACTGGGTGTGCACCGTCGAGGCGATGCCCACGCACCTCGACGTGGACTTCGTGGCGGTGGACGAGGTTCAGCTCCTGTCGCACCCAGAGCGGGGGCATGTCTTCACGGATCGCCTGCTCCACGCGCGGGGGCGGCTCGAGACGTGGTGTCTCGGGGCGGACACGGTCCGTCCGCTGCTGTCGCTGCTCGCCCCCGCCGCCGAGGTGCGCAGCTTTCCGCGGCTCTCCCGCCTGAGCTGGGCCGAGACGCCCTCGCTCGGCGCGCTGCCGCCGCGCAGCGTGGTCGTGGCGTTCTCCGCCGAGCGAGTCTACGAGCTGGCCGAGCGGATCCGCGCGCGCCGCGGCGGCGCCGCGGTCGTGCTCGGCGCGCTCAGCCCCCGCGCGCGCAACGCGCAGGTGGCGCTGTACCAGTCGGGTGAGGTCGACGCGCTGGTCGCGACCGACGCCATCGGGATGGGGCTCAACCTCGACGTGGACCACGTCGCCCTCGCGGATCTCCGGAAGTTCGACGGGCACGGGGCGCGCGATCTGACGCTGGCCGAGATCGCGCAGATCGCGGGGCGCGCCGGCCGCCACCAGCGGGACGGCACGTTCGGCACGCTCGCGCCGCTGGCACCGCTGCCCCCATCGGCGATCGTCGCGCTGCAGGAGCACCGGTTTCCGCCCGAGCGGCGCGCGTATTGGCGCTCCTCGGAGCTCGACCCGTCCTCCGTCGACGCGCTCCTCGCGAGCCTGCGTGCGCCGCCCAAGCTCGCCGCGCTCCGGCTCCCGGAGCGGGCCTCGGATCTCGGGGCGCTCGCGGCGCTCGCCGAGCGCCCCGAGGTGCGCGCCCGGGCTCGCTCGCCCGACGCCGTGCGGCTCCTCTGGGCGGCGTGCAGCATCCCAGACTTCCGGCAACGGCTGCCGGAGGTGCACGTCGCGCTCGTGGCGGCGATCTTCGATCAGCTGAGCGGCCCGCGCGCGCGGCTCGAGGCCGACTGGCTCAACCACGAGGTGTCGCGGCTGGACGACACCGCGGGCGACCTCGACGTGCTGATCGATCGGATGGCCGCGATCCGCACGTTCACGTATGTCGCGCACCGCGAGCGCTGGCTCGCGGATCCGCGCCACTGGCAGGAGCGGACCCGCGCCGTGGAGGACCGACTGAGCGACGCGCTGCACGATCGCCTGGTGGCGCGGTTCGTCGCGAAGCGCGCGGCGCGGCGCACGCGGCCTGGGCGGACCACGACCGTCCGGGCGCCGCAGCCCGCCCCGGTGCGGGTCGACCCGAGCAGCCCCTTCGCGGCGCTCGCCCCGCTGCGAGCCGCCCTCGCGCCGGCGCGAGAGGCGCCGACGCCGGCCGACGCGACGGTCGAGGCGCTGGTCGACGCGCCCCACGAACACTTCCGGCTCGACGGCTCGGGCACCATCTCCATCGAAGACGTGCGGCTCGGTCGCCTGACGCGGGGTCACGAGATCTGGAGCCCCGGCGCCGCCGTGTCGGTGGAGCGCCCTTGGCCCCCGGGGGCGCGCGCGCGGCTCGAGCGGCGCCTCCGCGCGTTCGCCCTCGACGCCGCGGCCGACCTCCTCGGCCGGCTCCGGGTCGACGAAGACGCGTTGTCTCCGGCCGCCCGTGGCGTGGCCTTCCAGCTCGCCGGCGGACTCGGGACCGTGAGCGCCCGCGCGGCGCGCGCGCAGCTCGACGCGCTCGGCGAAGCGGACGTCGCGGCGCTCGAGCGCCGCGGGGTGCGCTGCGGCGCGCACGTCGTGTGGTTGCCGCGCGGGCTCGGTGCGCGCCGGATCCAGGCCCGCGAGGCGCTCGCGACGGTGTGGTTCGGCCAGCGGATCACGCCACCGGAGGGGCGCACCTCGTTCGTACCGCCGCGCGGCGCGCAGCTCGACCAGCTCTTGGCGCTCGGGTACGTCGCGCTCGCGCCCGTCGACCGAGGCGCAGAGCCCGGTCGGGTCGCGCGGGCCGACGTCGCCGAGCGCGCGCTCTCGCGGATCGCGACCGCCGGGGACGAGCGCTCGACGACCGGGGCGCTCGCGAGCTGGCTCGGCTGCTCGCGCCGCGAGGCGGCAGCGCTCGCGGCGGCGGTGCGCCGGGGCTCGATCCGGGCGGTGAGCGACCCCGCCGGGAATTCGCTTGGCTCGTCCTGAGGACGCTGGTAGCCCCGCGGCCATGGCCGTCTGGAGTTATCCCACGCGAATCGTGTTCGGTGCCGGCGAGGCGCGCCGCGCCGGCGAAGAGGCTCGAGCGCTGGGGGTCGCCCGCGCGCTCCTCGTGACGGACGCCGGGGTGGAGCGGGCGGGGCTCGTCACGCCGGTGCGCGAGTCGTTGGAGCGGGCAGGCCTCGCGGTCGCGACCTTCGCGGGCGTGTCCCCCAACCCGACGGAGGCGGACGTGAGCGCCGGCGCGGAGGCGCTGCGCGCGCACGCAGCCGACGGCATCGTCTGCCTCGGCGGCGGCTCGCCGATCGACGCAGGAAAGCTCATCGCGGTGCGCGCGGCCACGAGCGCCTCGTGGGAAGAGCTCGACGACGCTCGGGACGGCGGCCACCTCGTCCCGAAGCAGCTCGTCCCCGTGATCGCGCTGCCGACGACCGCCGGCACGGGCAGCGAGGTCGGGCGGGCGGGCGTGCTGACGGTCGCCTCGACCGGGCGCAAGACGGTCGTCTTCGCGCCGCAGCTGCTCCCGCGCGTCGCGATCCTGGATCCCGAGCTCACCGTGGGACTCCCGGCCTCCGTCACGGCGGCGACCGGCTTCGACGCGCTCACCCACTGCGTCGAGGCCTACCTCGCGCCGGGCGATCACCCGATGGCGGACGCCATCGCGCTCGCGGGCGTCGATCTGGTCGCGAAGTTCCTGGGTCGCGCGGTCGCCGACGCCCGCAACCTCGAGGCGCGCGGCGCCATGTTGAAGGCCGCGATGATGGGCGCGGTCGCGTTCCAGAAGGGGCTCGGCGCCTGCCACTCACTGGCCCATCCGCTGTCGAGCGAGCTGGGCCTACATCATGGGCTCGCCAACGCCCTCTGCCTGCCGGCGGTGCTCGACTTCAACGAGCCGGTCGCCCTCGAGCGCATCCTCCACCTCTCGCTGCTGCTGGGCGGCGACGCCGAGCGCGGCGCCTGCGCTCACACCGTGCGAGCGCTGCGCGGTTCCCTCGGGCTCCCCTCCGGGCTCGCCGCCGTCGGCGTGGAGCCGGCCCAGCTCGATCGTCTGGCGACGCTCGCGCACGAGGACGCGTGCCACCGCAGCAACCCGCGTGAGTGCTCGCGAGACGACCTGCTGGAGCTCTATCGGCGGTCTCGCTGAGCGCGGCTCAAGCGGCGGTCTCGGGCGCGGGGTCGGCGCTCGTCTCCCAGACGAGTCCGGTCACCTCGAACGAGCGGAGGACGTTCCGGCCGCACAGGGGGCAGAGCCATCCGACGCCGAAGCGCTCCGCCCCGGGACGGATCGAGTGCGCGGGCGCGGTCGTTCGGACGCCGCGGCGGCGATCGATTGCCCAGCCGGAGATCACCACCCGCCGCTCGTCGAGCCGCGCGCCGAGCCGCGCCTGGCACTCGCAAGATGAGAGGATCGTTGCGGTTTTCGTTGCCATCGCGACGTGGTGGGTAGCCAGCCGCCGGCGCCGCGTCAAGCGGGCCGGCGGTCGCGGCGCGCGGGCCGCGCCCGCGGCGGGTCACGCAGGCCTCCGGCGCTTGGCCGGCGCACCGGCGCGCGCGGCCGGTCCTTCGGCGACGATCCCGTTGCGAACGGCGGCAGCCCCGCTATGGTCCACCCACCCTGCGGGACTAGCTCAGTTGGTAGAGCACGAGCTTCCCAAGCTCGGGGTCACGGGTTCGAGTCCCGTGTCCCGCTCAGGAGACCGCGGCGCCCGCGAGGCGCCGCGGCGCGGGTCAGGGCGTCGACCACGCCGCGCGTGCCGGCGCCGCGCACGCCTACACGCGGACCCTCGCCCTCGCGGCGTGACCCGATCGTCGCCTCAGGACGCCGCAGCGCGCTCGAGCACGCGATCGAACGACTCGGCGAGCTCGTCCACCATGAACGGCTTCATGACGTAGCCGGCGACGCCGGGGAGGCCGAGCACGGCTGCCGGGACGTCCTCCTGCGCGTACCCGCTGGTGAGCACGACCGGCGCACGGATCCCGCTCTTGCGCAGCATCTCGATGATGTCCCGGGCGGTCGTCCCCGCGAGGTTCACGTCCAGGAGGACGATGTCCACCTTGAGATCCGGCCGGCCGAGGGCCGCGGCCAGCTCGGCCGCCGCGCTCACCGCCACGGCCGAGTAACCGTGGCGCTCCAGCAGGAGCGCCGTGAGTGAAGCGAGCCGCCGCTCGTCGTCGCAGATCAGCACCGTGCGCCCTCGGTCGACGGTGTCTCGCTCGAGTGTCCTTGCCGCCATCATCGCCCCTCCTTCTGGCCTAGCCGCTGCGCCTCGCGCCCTTCGAGCATAGCACCCGTCCAGGCAACCTACTACGCCGCCCGGCCGCCGAGCAAGCGCGGATCAGCGGGGCAACATCCGGACCACCGCCAGCACGACGCCCCCCAGCACCAGCAGACCCGCGACCAGACCGGCCTTGAGCGGCCCGAGCGTGAACACCTGCCCCGTCGAGGACGCGTAGGCTTGGTCAGCCAGGGTGAGGGCGATCGCGAGGGCGATCAGCACGACCGCGGGCGCGAGCCGCTGCAGGAGCGTCGGCTCCGGGGGCGGCGGAGCCGCCCGGGCCACGTCCGGCCGGGGAGTTGGGTCGCGCGGCCGCGGTGTCGCGAGCGACGCCGGCGCGGGGGCCGCCGGCTCGGCCGAGACCGCAGGCAAGACCCCGCTCGCCGTCCGCTGCGGCCCCACCGCGGGTAGGGCACCCGAGCTCGCGCGCCGGAGCGGCCCGGCGGACGCCGGGGGCGCGTCGACTGGCACGCGGACCGCGGGGATCCCCCGCGGCGTCAGCCGCCGCTGCAGCGGCTCGTCGAGGCCGAGATCCAGCTCCACCGCGGGCCCCGGCGCGGGCGCCGCCTCGAGATCGAGCCCGCGCTGCACCGACGGCGGCGGCGCCTCCTCGCGTGGAGCGGCGGCAGCAGGCGCGGCGCGACCCGCCGGCACCAGATCGGGGATCGCGGCCGGCGTGGGCGACCTCGGTGCCGCGCCCGCCACGCCGTCCGCGTCGACCGTCGGCGCGTCGCGCGAGACGCGCCGCGACGCGGCCGGCTGGGGGTACAGGCTCTCGACGCGGGCCGCGACCTCTCCGTCGGCGCGCGGGTCCACTCGCCGCGCGGAGGCAGGCGTGGCTCGACCGAGCGCGGTGAGCAGATCGGACCAGAAGCGCCCGGCGTCCTGATAGCGATCGCGCGGGTCGACGGCGAGCGCCTTGAGGAAGACCGTCTCCACGGCGTCCGACACCTCGACACCCTCGTTCCGCGGCGTGGGGCGCCGCGCGGTGTCCACCGCCGTCCCCATCATCGCCGCCTGATCGCCGTCGATGACGTGGTGGCCGCAGAGCGTCTCCACGATCGAGAGCGCGAGACCCCACACGTCCGTCCACGGCCCCGACTGGCCGAAGCGCTTCGGGAGCCACTGCTCCGGCGCTCCGTAGGCCGGCGTGAACGGGGAGAGCGCGTCGACCTGCTGGCTCGCGCGACCTGCCACCTGGCTCGCGACGCTCTTCGCCTTGCCGATCCCGAAATCGAGGATCTTGACGACCTGCTCACCCGCGACGATCGCCACGAAGATGTTCTCGGGCTTCATGTCGCGATGGACGATGGACACGGGCCCCTCCGGGCCGACGAACGCGTGCGCCTTCTCGAGCGCGCGCGCGACCGGCCCGAGCAGCTCGACCAGCTCCGGGAGGCGCATCGGCTTGCCGCTCTTCCGGCGCTCTCCGGCGAGCGCCTCGAGTGTCCGCCCCTCCAGCCACTCGAGCGCCATGAACGGGACGAAGCGACCGTTCGGCGCGGTGACGGCGTCGACGTGGAGCGGCCGTACGACCGTCGGGATGCTCGCCGAGAGCCGGAACAGCAGCTCCGCCTCGGCCCGGAACTGCTCGAGGAACTCCGCTTGCTCCTTCGTGCCGAACTGCGCCGGGATCTTCAAACACTTGAGCGCGACGGGCGCACGGAAGCCGCCGTGGTACGCGCGGTAGACGACGCCGAAGCCCCCCTCCGCGACCACGCGCTCGACGCGGTAGGCGCCCGCGACGACGGTGTTCACCAGCTCGAAAACGTCGTCAGCCATCTCGCAAAGGCGCCGCCTCGTCCGCTTACGCTAGCAAGATGCGCCGCTGCTGCGAAGCCCACCCCGGCCACGGCCCGGCGCCGCCCTCCGGGGCCATCGTGGCCGCCCTCCGGGGCCATCGTGGCCGCCCTCCGGGGCCATCGTGGCCGCCCTCCGGGGCCATCGTGGCCGCCCTCCGGGGCCATCGTGGCCGCCCTCCGGGGTTCGCGCGGGCGTGGCCGCAACGTATCCGCACGCCGGTCGAGCGGCCAGGGCCCGGCCGAGCGGCGCCGTCGCCGGTCGCCGGGGCGTCGCAGCGGTCAGAGCTTGTTCGCCGCGATGTTGGCGAGGTCACTCCGCTCGCCCTTGCTGAGCAGCAGGTGACCGACCATCGGCTCACCGCGCAGGCGATCCGCGGCGACGGTGAGGCCGTTCGAGGCGCTGTCGACGTACGGGTTGTCGATCTGGAAGGGGTCGCCCGTGAGGACGATCTTGCTGCCCTCACCGCAGCGGGTGATCACGGTCTTCACCTCGTGCGGGGTGAGGTTCTGCGCCTCGTCGACGATCATGTACTGCTGCGGAAGGCTCCGCCCGCGGATGTAGGTGAGGGGCTCGACCTGGAGCTGCCCGCTCTCGAAGAGCTCGTCGAACCCGCGCATCCCGCGGCGCTTGCCGCCTCCCGCCATCAGCAAGAACTCGAGGTTGTCGAAGATCGGCTGCATCCACGGGTTGAGCTTCTCCTTCACGTCGCCCGGCAGGTAGCCGATGTCGCGGCCCATCGGCATCACCGGGCGGCTCACCAGCAGGCGGCCGAAGGCCCCCTCGTCCACCGTCCGGCGGAGCCCCGCCGCGAGCGCGAGGAGCGTCTTCCCCGTGCCGGCCTTCCCCATGATCGTGATCAGCCGCACCGAATCGTCGAGGAGCAGGTCGAGGGCGAACTGCTGCTCCCGGTTGCGGGGGCGCACGCCCATGACTCCCTCGCGCGGCACACGCAGCGCGCGGATCTCGCGGCGATCGCCGTGGTACCTGCCGAGCGCCGTGCGTGGCCGGGGGCTGTCGTCGCGCAGCGTCACGCACAGGTTCGCGTAGAGCCGCGGGTCCGGCGAGGGCTCGAGCCCGCCCGTCTCGACGAAGCGATCGAGCTCGGCCGCGGTCACCGCCAGCTCGATCGCGCCGGCGTCGAGGTGGTCGAGGTCGACCGCCTGGTTCTCGTAGGGCTCGGTGGCGAGGCCGAGGGCATCCGCCCGGATGCGGAGGTTCACGTCGAGGGTGATGAAGACCGTCCGCTTGGTGGGGTCGGCGTCGCGGACCTCGATGGCGCACTGGAGGATCGCGTGATCCCCGGAGCCTGGCTGCAGAGCGATGGCGAGGCCCCGCCGCTCCGTCGGGACGTGCACCCGCAGCGTGCCGCCCTCGCCCACGCGCACGCCGCGCGCGAGGGAGCCGTCACTGCGCGCGTTGTCGATCAGACGCGAGACCGTCCGCGCGCTCCGCCCGCGCTCGGTCGTGTCCCGCTTGAAGGTGTCGATCTCCTCGAGGACGAAGATCGGGATGACGAGGTCGTTGTCCTCGAACTTCTGGATCGCGTACGGGTCGTGCAGGAGGACGTTCGTGTCGAGGACGTAGTTCTTTCGCATGGGCGCGAGGCGACACGCGCGTCGCCCTCGCGCTCGCGCCTACCCTCGGGTCGACGCCACCGCAACGCCCCGCAGCCTCCTACGCGCCGGGAATCCAGCGCGCCGCCCGCTGGCCCGCGAATTCGGTTGACCTCCGCGCGCGCCGGGGGCTTCCTTGCGGCGCCATGTCCGCGAAACCTCTCTTCGCTGCGGCCCTCGCCGCCGCCTCCCTCGCCGCGTGCTCACGGACGACCCCGGTCGTCCAGTATCCGCCCGCGGGCCCGGCCGGCGGCCTGCCGTACGAGCCGCTGCCCTCCCAGCTCGCGGGCGACGACGACGACGACGACGACGACGACGCGCCGCCGCCCGCCCCGAAGGCGGCAGCCGCGCCCGCGCCCCCGCAGGCCAGCGTCGAGCTTCCCGGGACGGTGCCGGCCCTGGCGCGCAAGGCGAGCTGCACCGCGCCGCGGTGCCCGCTCGCGAGCTGGGTCCCCGACCTCGCGTTCGCGCGCGCCGGCACGGCCGAGCTGCCCGGCGCCCTGTGGCAGCACGACGTCGCCGCGAAGAGCGCCGTCGGCTTCGGCCGCAACGCGTCGATCGACGTGGTGGTGGTGGTGCTCCAGGGCAAGCTCACCGTGACCGGGGACGACAAGTCCGCGCCAGTCGAGCTCGAGCCGTGGCAGGCCGCTTACGTGCCCGGCGGCGGCGTCGCCCTCACCGCGACGGGCGGTGCGGCGACGGTGCTGGTCGGCGTGGCGAGCGCCAAGGGCACCCTCGCGGAGGCCGCGGCGATGGAGCGCACCCAGCCCGCGACAGCCCGTTGGGTGACGCGGCCGGCGCCGATCGCGATCGCCAAGCTCGCCGAGATCGTGCCCCAGCGCTGGGGCCGCGGGGCGTTCGCCGCGCGAGTCGCCTTCGGCAAGGCGAGCGGTCAGCGGGCCGCGCTCAGCGTCCTGCAAGCGGGCCCCGGCGCGGCCATCGCCGAGCACGCGCACGACGCGGAGGCCGAGCTGCTCGCGATCGTCGCCGGGACGAGCGCGACGGCGGTCGCGGGTGCCGCCGCGCCGGCCCCGGCGGGCGCCGTCCTTGGCCTCGCGATGGGGACGTCCCACTCGATGCGGGTCGACCAGCAGTCGCTCACCGCGATCCAGCTCTTCGCGCCCGCGGGGCCCGAAGGGCGCTACGCGAAGTGGGCGGCCGAGGAGCCCGCGCCCTGACCCCGGTCCCGGCGGCGCCGGGGGGGCGCGTTGCTCGGCCGGATCGGCCCGCGCCGCGTAGACTGGGACCGTGAGCCGACTCCGCTCCCTCGCGCTGCCTGGCGTGGTGTTCGCGTACGTGGCAGCCGCGGCGCACGGGGCGGGCGCGGGCTGGCTCCCGTGGCTGGCCGCCGCGGTGGCCCTGGCCGGCGTCCTGGCGCTCGAGCGCCGCACGGCGCAGTGGGCGGGCTCCCCGGAGCGGGACGCGGCGCACGGCCGTGCGGTCCGCGCGGTCGGCTTCGGCGGGGCGCTCCACCTCCTCGCCCGCCTCGGCCCACCCGGGGATCCCACGCTCGACGCGGCGGCGTGCGCGGGCGCGGGGGTCGCGGGCGTCGGCGCGTGCCTCGCGCTGGCGCGCGTCTCCGGTCGCGGCGGCCTGCTGCAGTCCCCCCGCACCGCCACCTCGCTCGACGCCGCGGGCCTGGTCGCGTTCGCCTGGAGCGTGGCGGGGGCGCTCCCCGCGGCGCGGTGGCTGCTCCCGGCCGGGACGGTCGCGGTCGATCCGCAGGCGACCGACCTCGCGATCACGAGCGCCGGCGTCGCCACGCTGCTCGTGCTGCTGGCGGCAGCGCTGCGCATGCGCGCCACCCGCCGCCTGGAGCTCGGCGTGGTGGACCGCGCGAACGGCGCGCTCGTCGCCGCGGGCACCGCCCTGCTCAGCGCAGCGAGCGCGACGCTGCTCGGCGTCGGCCTCGCCGACCGGACGTTGCCCGCGGCGGCGGTCGCGACCGCCGCCGCCACCGCGTGGGTCATGACCACCGCGGAGCCCACCCGCGTCGCGCGCGCGACGCGGGCGCTGCTCGCCCTCGCGCTGATCGGTGCGCCCACGGCGATCACGGCCACGGTGGCCGTCCAGGCGTACCCGGACCGGGCTCCCGCGATCGTGCTCTTGACGACCGCCGCCGCCGCCGCAATCGGGCTGGTCGCGCGCGCGGTCGCGCGACCCCTCGGTCCGGACGGCTCCCGCTGGCTCGAGGCCATCGACGCCGCCAGCCAGGCGGTGCTCCAGCCCGAGCCGGAGCCCGCGCTGCGGGCGGCGCTCGCCGCGCTCGACCGGGCGTCGCGGGTGCCCGGCGCCCGCCCCGAGCTGGTGCACCTCTCGCCGGCGCAGGCCCTCTCGGTCGACGTAGCCGGGTACCTCCACACGGCGCCCGTCGACGTGCCCCCCGCCGCGATCGAGCTCGCGCGCGGCGAGCCGGAGCGGACGCTGCGCGCAGAGGTCCTGCGCGCCGTGGAGGTGCGCCAGCCGGCGGTGCGCCCGCTGCTCGCCTGGCTGGAGACTCGCGGCGCGTTCACGGCGACGCTCATCGACGACGATGACGGGCCGGTGGGGCTGCTCCTCATGCCGCGGGCCGGCCGCTCGGACACGCTGGCCCTCGAGGAGGCGCGCGCGCTCCGCCTGCTCGCCGATCGCGTGAGCGCCCTCCTGGCCGTGGCCGCGGCGCTCGCGCGCGCTCGCGCGCGGCAGCTCGACACCGACGCCGCCGTCCGGCGCCTGGAGTCGGAGGGCGCGGCGCTGAGCGCGCGGCTGGCCAGCGCGCACGCGCGCCTCGCGGCCGACGCCGACACCCTCGCGCGACGCGTGCGGACCTCGGCCTTCGGCGGCGCGTCGCGCGTGGCGCTCGACACCGT
>JADLEQ010000080.1 GCA_020846005.1 Polyangiaceae bacterium | reverse complement strand
GGGTGGGGGGGGCGAGGTGCGGGGGGCGCGGCGGGCGGAGGTGGTCGACGACTGCGCGGTGGTGCCGGGGCGGGCGGCGCCCGAGCCGCTGAAGCGCGTCTACACGGGGGTGGCGGCGCGCGCGCGCTGTGATCGCGAGGTCTACACGATCATGGGCGGGCTCACGCACTTCCTCGGGGTGAGCTGCGAGCACTGTCACGTCCCGGATGACTACGCCGCCCCGACGCACCGCAAGGACGTCGCGAACTGGATGGCGCGCGAGCTCGTCCCGCGGGTCGCGCGACCGGGGGGAGGCGCGGCGTGGTGCAACGACTGCCACGTGGTGGACGGCCACGGCACGGCGAGGATCCTGCGCGAGCCACGCGACCGCGCGTGGGCGATGGAGTGGATGACCGTACACTTGTCCGATCGGCTGTCCGGCGCGGACGGTCGCCCCCTCCGCTGTCGCGACTGTCACGGAGGGGAGCCAGGGTCGGGCACGTTCCGGCGCGCGCTGATCCCGCGAGATCCGGGCGCTCCGGACTGAGGTGCGCGCGCCACGCCGCGCTGGCACGCGCCGTGGCGCGCGTCGTCACGCGCGAGGCGGAGAGTCGAGTCGACCGCGCCGCGACGAATTCGCGTTGCGCTCCGCTCCGGGCGCCGTACCTTCGCCGCCGAACCGTCCGGAGGCCCGATGCGCAACCACCCGATCCTCACCGCCCTTCTCAGCAGCCTGAGCGCCGCCGCGTTCGCCGGCGTGGCCGTCGCTCAGCCCGCGCCGCCCGCGCCCGCCACGCCGCCCGCGCCCGCCGCGCCGCCGGCTGCTGACGCGCCCGCGATGCCGAAGCTCTCGGATCAGATCGCTCGCGTCTCGGGCGCGGCGGGCGGCCTCACCGCGGCCGAGGTCGGTCGCCGCGCGACGGCGACGAGCTTCGACGTGCGCGCTCGCTGGGCGGAGGTCGAGGCCGCGGCCGCTCGCGTGGACGAGGCGCACGCGCGCTACGTGCCGGTGCTCACGCTCACCGCGCGATACACCCGCCTCTCGCCCGTCGAGGGCGGGGCGCTCGGTGGCGGCGGCACGGTCGTCGCGCCGTTCGCCCCCCCGGGGCAGCCGATCGATCCCGCTACCACGCTGCTCGTCGTAGCGCCGCCGTTCGCGTTCGAGAGCTTCGAGAACCAGTACGCGCTCACCGCGCAGCTCGTCGTCCCCTTGAGCGACTACTTCCTCCGCATCGGCGACGGCGCGGCCGCGACGAAGGCGAGCGAGCGCGCCGCGCGCACGCAGCACCGGGCGACCCAGCTCCAAGCGGCGTCGGACGCCCGCTCGGCGTACTGGCAGTGGGTGCGCGCGAAGCTCCAGCTCCTGGTCGTCGAGCAGGCGCGGGAGCTCGCGCGCTCCGCGCTCACCGACGCGAAGCGCCTGCAGGAGGCCGAGCTCGCCACGAAGGCCGACGTGCTCCGCGCGGAGTCGCAGGTGGCGGGCGCGGAGCTGCTGGTCGAGCGCACGCGGGGGCTCGTCCGCGTGCTGGACGAGCAGCTTCGGACGGCGATGCACCAGGACGACGCCGCTCCGCTCACCGTCGGTGAGGATCTGCTCTCGCCGCCGCCGGAGGTCGCCGGCGTCGACGCGCTCGAGCCGCTCGTCGCCGAGGCCCGACGGCAGCGGCTGGAGCTCCGCGCGCTCGACGAGACGGTCCAGGCGCTCGGGCGCCAGCGGAGCGTGACGCGAGCGGGCCTCTACCCGCGGCTCGACGCCATCGCTGAGGGCACCTACGCGAACCCCAACCAGCGCATCTTCCCGCAGCGCGACGAGTTCGATGGGACGTGGTCGCTCACCGCGCAGGCGACCTGGGTGGTCACGGATCTGCCAGGCGCGAGCGCCGGGAGCCGCGCGATCGAGGCTCAGATCGCGGCCCTCGAGGCGCAGGCCCGCCAGGCGGAGGACGGCATCCGCCTGCAGGTGACGCAGGCGTGGCTCGCGCTGCGCGAAGCGAAGCTGGCCGTCGTGACGAGCGAGCGTGGGCTCGCGGCCGCCGAGGAGTCGTACCGCGTGCGTCGCGAGCTGTTCGCCGCGGGCCGCGCCCGCGCGCTCGAGCTGACGGACGCCGAGACGGAGCTCACGCGCGCGCGCCTCGAGGTCGTCAACGCGCGCGTCGACGTGCGCCTCGCGCGCGAGCGACTCCTGCACGCGATCGGTCGCGACGCCCGCGATGCGGCCGCGGCGAAGTCCGGCGCGAAGCCCCGCGTGCACCGCGCGCGCGGCAAGGCGACGCGGCGGGCGGCGAAGCGCTGAGCCGCCGCGTCAGAACTTCATCGACACGTTCGCGGTGCCGTTCGCCGGGACGGTGACCACCTGCACCTTGCGGCCGCTCGGTCCGATCACGACGACCGTGTGCTGGCCCGCCGACACGCGCACCGCCTTGGGTGCGGCGCCGAGCGGCTTGCCGTCGACCACGACGTTCCCGGACGGCGAGGCGCTGATCCGGATGACGCCCTTGCCCTCCGTCTCCGCGGCGGGCGGGGGGCCGCCGGCGCCGGGCTTGTCCGGCTTCGCCGGGGTTGCGGCCCCCGGCGCGGCGCCGCCGCTCGTCGCGGCGCGCTTCGAGTCGTCCTCGCCCTTCTCGGACGGCTCCGCCCCGCCGGCCGCCGGCGCTGCCGCGAGCGCGTCGACGCTGGTCGCCACCGGCTCCGACGGCTTCGCCGCGGCCGCCGCGGCCGCCACGGCCGCCTGCGATTTCGCCAGCGAGAGCGACAGCGCCTTCTCGTCGCCGCGGGTCACCGTGACCGTCTCCGTCGTCGACGGATCGAAGCCCGGCGCGGTCGCCTTCACGAAGTGCTGACCGGGCGCGAGCTCTACTCGGCAGGGGACGGCCTGGCACGCGCGCGCGCCATCGACGAGGACATCGACGGTGTCGACCGCCGCGCCCGAGGGCGAGGAGACGGTGACGAGCAGCGAGCCCTTCGACGGGCCGAGCAGCCCGGACACCTTGGCCGCGACGAGGCCGCCGCCGATCAAGATGACGGCCGCAGCCACCAGCGGGAGCCGCGACGCAGGCGCCGGGCGCTGCGGTGGCAGGGTCGCCCGCGAGGCGCCCGCCTGGCTCTCCGACATCGCCATCGGCGGCACGCTGGCGCTGCTCGGCGGGGCCGGCGCCGGCGCGCGATCCTCTGCGATTACGCTCGGCTCGTGCTCGAGGGGCGGCGCCGATGGGGGAGGGAGGCTAGGGGGGCGGGAGGTCGCCGCGGGGGGGGGCGGCGGCGCCCCGCTGCGGAGGCTCGGCGGCGGAGGTGGCGCGCTGCGCCCGCTCGGCCCCGGGGGCGGCGGCGGCGCTGCGCTGCGCAGGCTCGGCGGCGGCGGCGGCGCTGCGCTGCGCAGGCTCGGCGGCGGCGGTGGCGGCGGCGCTGCGCTGCGCAGGCTCGGCGGCGGCGGCGGCACGCTGCGACCCCCCGGTGGGGGCGAGGACGGGCGGCGCGCGCCCGGCGGTGGCGGCGGGACGCTGCGCCCGCCCGCGGCCCCGCCGATCAAGCTGGCTGCAGCGGAGGCGCGTGGCCCAGCGGCCTCGGGGAGGACTCGCGTGCGCTCGTCCTCGTCGTCATCGAAGTCGATCATGACTGTGGCTCCTGCCGCGCGCGCGGCGCCGGCGACCCGCCTAGGATGCGCGACTCCGGCGCGAGCGGCCAGCCCGAATTCCATCGTGGGCGGCTGGTTCGCGGACTGCTACATTGGAACTGTGCGTTCCTGGTGTAGGTGTGGCTCCCACCGGGCTCGCCCGTCCGCGCCTCTGGCGCGCCCGCGCGTCGGGTCGCGCTCGCGCTGGATCGCGCTCGCGCTCACGGCGGCCTGCGCTCGCGAGCGCGCGCCCGAGGGCGTGGAGCTCAGCTACGAGCAGTGCCGCGAGCTGACGCAGCGGTGGAATCGGCTCGTCTCACAGGACACCGGCGGGATGCACGAGGCCCTGCAGGCGCGGCAGCGCGCCTCAACCGAGAGCTGCCTGTCTCGCGGGACCGCGAGCGCCCATCGGTGCGTGATGACGGCGTCGCGGCCCGAAGATCTCGCCGCGTGCGAGCGCCTGATGCGCTGACGCCGCGTGGTAGAGGACCGCGCGATGACGAAGCGACCGCCGGCGACGCTGCACGCGACGCGCGCTCGCGCGCTCGCCGGGCTGCTCGCGGCCGCGCTGTCGATCGCTGCCTCGCGCCGAGCGATGGCCTTCGAGGATCAGCTCCACCTCGGCGCGGGCGCGGGCACCGCGGGCTTCGTCGCCGCGGGCCAGCAGGCGGGGACCGCGGCGGCGGCGTACCTGGCGTACGGCTGGACGGACGCCTTCGACCTCCGCTTCGAGACGCTCTTCGTGGACCCACCGGATCCCAGCGGTGAGCGAGGCGCGCGCACGCTGCATCGCATCCTGCTGGGTGGGCTCACCTACAAGGTCGACGTGCTCGAGTGGATCCCGTACATCGGTGTGCTCGTCGGGCACTACTCGTTCGGAGCGGCGCGCCCGCCGGACGTGGGGGCGAGCGGGGTCGGCGTCGCGCTCCCCGCGGGGCTCGACTGGGCTCCGACCCGCGAGCTCGGGCTCGGGGTGCAGCTCGGGTACCACGGGTCCCTCGCGGCGCTCCCGTCGTTCGGCGCGGCGCCCTACTTCTCGGCGGCGCTCCGCGCGGAGTATCGCTGGGGCTGGTGAGCGGGGGCGAGGAATTCAGCTGGTCGGCGCCGGCCGTGCTAGCCCGGAGTCATGCGCTGGTCGGGCGCGCTCCGCGCCGCTCCATGGATCGTGGCGATCGCGTGCTCGAGCACGCCGCCGGTCCGCCCGACAGGCGCGCCGGACGGCTCCGGCGCGCCCCCCGGCCTGGCCGCCCCGGCGTCCACCGCCGCCGCGAGCGCCGCGCCGACCGCTGATGCGGGGGCGCGCGCGCCGACCGCCGCGGACGCTCCGTGGGTCGAGGCGGCGCGCGCGCAAGACTGGGACCACGTCGCGCGGGTCGTCGGCGCGCTCCCGGCCGCCGAGCGAGAGGCCCCCGGGGCGCGCTACGTCGCGGCGCGCGCCGCGCTCGAGCTCGGCCAGCCGGAGGTCGCCGCGCGTGAGCTCGCGGGGCTCGAGCGTCAGCTGCCCGAGCTCGCGGCGCGCGTCGTCGAGCGCCGCATCCGCGCCGAGGCGGAGGCCGGCAAGGGAGCGGCGGCCGCCACGCTCGCGACCCGCGAGGACGCGCAGTCGCTCCTCGTAGCGTCGCGGGCGCACCTGTTGGCCGGCGACGCGCCAGCCGCGCGGGCGGCGGCGGAGCGCGGGCTGGCGCGGCTCACGCGGGCCCGCTCCAAGCGTCGAGCCGACCGCGACCTCGAGCACGAGCTCCGGCTCGCGCGCGCGGAAGCGTGCGAGAGCGCGGGCGACGCGCGGGCGGCCGCCGTCGAGCTCCGGCGTGTCGCGCTCGCGGCGCCGGACCGCGCCGACGACGCCGGCGTCGTGGAGCGCCTCCAGCGGGCCGCGCCGAAGGCCCCGCTGAGCGGCGCGGAGCGGCTCGCCCGCGCCACCGCGCTCGCGCGCGCCGGCCAGGTCGAGCGCGCGGAGTCGGAGCTCGCGCTCGCGGTGGCCGCCGGCGTGAAGCCGTCGGTGGCCGAGCGCGCGCACCTGCTCGGCACCGCGCGCTACTTCGCCCGATCCGAGCCGCGCCGCGCCGCCGAGCTGCTGGAAGAGGCCGCGCGCGCCGGCTCCGCGGAGGCGCCCCGCGATCTGCTCCACGCGGCGCGCTCCTGGCAGCGGGCGCACGACGAGCGTCGCGCCGCGCGCGCCTACCGGCAGCTCGCCGCGCGCCATCCGCACCACCCGCTGGCGGACACCGCGCGCTTCCACCAGGCGCGTTCGCGCTGGATCCGCGGGGACTTCCTCCCGGCGGCCCGCGCCTACCGCGCCTACCTGGGCCGCGCCGGCAAGCGGGGGCGCCACGTGGCCGAGGCGCGCTACGAGCTCGCGGTCGCGGAGCTCGCGGCGGGGCGCGCGCGCACGGCCGCCCGGGCCCTGCGTGAGCTCGCGGCCGAGGAGCAGAGCCCGGCCGGGCGCGCGGCGCTCGCGCAGCTCCGCGCCGTCGCGCTCGAGAAGGCGGGCGATCGCGCCGCGGCGATCGACCTGTACCGCGAGGTGGTCCGCGACGCGCCGCTCACCTTCGCGGCGCTCGCGAGCCGAGCGCGGCTCGCGCGGCTGGGTGCGCAGGTCCCGCCCGCGCTCGAGCCGCCCGTGACCGTCGGGCCGCGCGAGCCGCTCGTCGTCGAGCTGCCGCCCGAGGCCGCCGCGCTGCAGCGCCTGGGGCTCGATGACGAGGCCGAGGCGGCGCTCGCCGAGCAGGCGCCGGAGCTGCGGCGCGCCCACGGCGAGCGGGGGGACGAGGCGCTCTGCGCCGCCTATTCCCGGCTGGCGGGCGCGTCGCGCCGCTACCGGCTCGCGCAGCGCGTGGTGCCCGGCCCGGAGCTCGCGAGGGAGCCCAGCCCGGGCACGGCCTGGATGTGGGAGTGCATCTACCCGCGGCCGTACCAGCCGCTCGTCCGCGACGTGGAGCGCGAGCGAGGGCTGCCGGCGGATCTGCTGTACGCCGTGATGCGGCAGGAGAGCGCGTTCGAGCCCACCGTCGTGTCGAGCGCGCGCGCGGTGGGCCTCCTCCAGCTCATCCCCCCCACGGCGAGCAGCGTCGCGGGCGAGCTCGGCGTGCCGTTCGAGCCGGAGAGCCTCCGACGCCCGGGCTACAACGTCCGCCTCGGCGGGTTCTACCTGAAGAAGGTGCTCGACACCTTCGGCGGGAGCGTGCCGCTCGCGGCCGCCGCGTACAACGCCGGCCCGTCCGCGGTGTCACGCTGGCTGGAGACGGGTGAGCGCCTCGAGCTCGAGGTCTGGGTCGCTCGGATCCCGTACGAGGAGACGCGCACCTACGTGCAGCGCGTCGTCGGCAACGCGGCTCGCTACGCCTTCCTCGCGGGTGGCGAGGCCGCGCTCCCTGCGCTCGAGCTCGTCCTCCCGCGCGGGCTGCGCGCGGGCGCGGGCGCGTACTGAGCGCCGCCGCGCGGCGCGCCGCGCGGGCTCAGAAGAAGCCGACCCCCAGCGCCGCGTCGCGGGCCAACGCGTGCCCGACGGGTCGCGGCCCGTCTGCGGCCCAGTGCGTCGAGAAGGCGTCGCGCAGGACGAGCTCGGCTAGCTTGCCGCGCGGCGAGAACCCCCACTCCGCCTCCTGGGAGAGGTCGTCGGGATCCGCGTACGTTCGCCACACGAAGAAGCCGGCGAACCACTCCTCCTCCACCAGCGGCGCGAGGAGCCCCGAGTAGGCGTCGGCCTGCGCCGCCTCGTCGACGACCACGTCCTTCATCGAGTCCGGCCATTCCCAGGGTTTCACGGCCGGATCGCGGCGGGTCGTGTAGCCGATCTCGGTGAACAGCACGGGCCGCTGCCACTCCCGGGCCAGCGCGCCCATCTTCGCCGCGACGCGCCGGCCCCCGTCGACGAGGTCGGGCAGGCGCGCCCCCTCGCGCTCGGCGAGCGGGAAGAACGCGTTCACGCCGATCACGTCGAGCTCACCGAGCACCACCGTGCTCTCCACGTCGTCCCAGTTCGCGGCGTACGTCACCGGGCCGGGATACACGGCGCGCACCGCGCGGATCACCTCGACGAGTGAGGTCGCGCGGGGCGTCGTGGCCCAGCTCCGTAGCTCCACTCCCACCGAGAACAGGTCGGCGCCCGCGTCGCGCGCCACCGCGGCCCAGCCGACCACCCACTCGCGGTAGCTCGCTGCCCAGCGGCCCCAGGCGGCGTCGTCGCCCGGATCGATGAGCGCGCGCCACTCGCCGTTCTCCACCCAGAGGTGCGGGACGATCATCACCCGCAGCCCCTCGGCGTGGGCCTGGTGCACCGCTCGGGCGACGGCCCCGCGGTTCTCCGCGTGCGGCGCCTCGAACGTGGGATCCACGCCGCTCGGGCGGAGGTCGAGCACACGCCCGAACGGCGTCACGCTGACCCAGCTCGCGCCGAGGCGTCGCGCCTCCAGCATGGCTCGCGCGGACCTCGCGGTGCCGTAGCCGTGGCCCGGGTGGAGCGCGCTCTCGATCGGGCCGACGGTGACGCCTCGCACCGCGCCGGCGCCCGTGGCGCTCCAGCCCGTCGCGCCGGGCCCGACGCGGAGGGGCGCGGGCGCGGCGGCGCCTGGCCGCGCACCGACGATGGCCGCCAGCGCGGCGCTCGCGCCGACGATCCACGGGCTCACGGCCGCGCGCGCGCCTCCGCGGCGGCGCGCGCGAGCGCCGCCTCGTCGAGCGTGTCCAGATGATCCGCGACGAGCAGCGCGCCGGCGCTCTCGAGCGACGCGCGCGGGTACGAGTGGGTGACTGCGGCGCACGCGAGGCCGGCGGCGCGCGCCGCCGCGATCCCCGCGAGCGAGTCCTCGAACGCCAGCGCGCGCTCGGCCGCCGCCCGCGCCGTCACCCGCGCGAGGGCCTCTACCCCAAGGAGATAGCCCTCCGGATCGGGCTTGCAGCGGCGGGTGTCCTCCGCGGCGACGATCCCGGCCACGAGCTCGCGCACTCCGAGCGTCGCCAGCCCGAGCTCGATCTCGTCGCGGAGCGCGCCGGACACCACCACGATCGGGCCCGCCGTTGCGCGGCGGCGCACCAGCGCGGCCGCGCCGGGGAACGTGCGGAGCGCGCCCCGGGCGCGGGCGAGGTACTCCGGTCGCTTCGCCTCCACGAGCCGCGCGACCTCGCCCTCATCGGCCTCGCGCCCGTGGTCGCCGAGGATCGCGGCGAACGCGCCGGCGTCGTCGTAGCCGAGGTAGCGGTCCCAGTAGGTCGCCTCGGTGAGCGAGATGCCGAGCGGCGCCAGGACCGCGCGGAAGGCCTCGAGGTGCACGTGCTCGTCGTCGACGAGGAGGCCGTTGTAGTCGAGGAGCGTCGCGGGGAAGGGAGAGTCGGTCACGGTGAGCGAGGGTCGAGCACGGCTCCGGAGCGGGCGGAACGCCGCCCGGCGGGTGGAGGAGGCGAGCGCGTCGCGGAGCTTGCATCGCCAGGGGGCGCGTGTCACCCTCCGCGCCCCGTGAGCAAAGGCGACCTCCTCGAGATGGAAGGCGTCATCCAGGAAGCCCTGGGTGGCGGCCAGTACACGATCAAGGTCGACCAGGGTGGCGCGATGGTCCGCGCGCAGCTCTCCGGCAGGATGCGGCGGCACCACATCCGCGTGCTCCCCGGCGATCGCGTGCGCGTGGCCGTGTCACCGTACGATCTCACGCACGGTCTCATCGTTTATCGCGGGAAGTGAGGCGAGCGGTGCCGGGGAGGGTGGGGCTCAGGCGCTCCGCTCGCCGCGCGACCGGTCTGGCGGCGCTCCTCGCCGGGGTGGCCTGCTCGCGCGAGGCGCCGGACGCGCGTGGTGACGGCGCGGCGCCCGGGTCCGCCGCCGCGCCCGCTGTGAGCGAGCCGCCCCCGCGGGCGCTCTACCTCCCCGAGGGTGGGGACCGCGCGCCGTCTGGCACCGAGGAGCGCGCGGATCCCGCCGAACTCACCACGGCGGCGCGTCGCTGCCCGCCGGACATGGTCGACGTCCGCGGCGCGTTCTGCGTCGATCGCTACGAGGCGAGGCTGGTCGAGGTGGCCTCGGGCGAGGCGCTGTCGCCGTACTATCCACCCCACCGCGCGCAGGCGAAGCGGGCGTGGGAGACCTGGCTGAAGCTCGCGAAGGAGCAGGGAGACGACGCCGCGCGCGCGACTCCGCTGCCCCGACTCCCCGGCTTTCAGCTCGCGCGCGATCACGCGCCGCGCGCCGTCTCGGAGCGCGGCGCGGTGCCGAACGGCCACGTGAGCGGCACGCTCGCGGCGGTGGCGTGCAAGAACGCCGGCAAGCGCCTCTGCACCGCGGACGAGTGGCGGACGGCCTGCCGTGGCGAGGGGGGCACGCAGTTCCCTCACGGCGAGCGCTGGGTGGCCGGGAGGTGCAACGTCTTTCGCGAGGCGCATCCGGCGCAGGTGCTGCACGGGGACGCCTCGCGCGGTCACTCCGATCCTCGCCTGAATCGCGTCACCGTGCGCGGCAAGCCGCTGCTTCGCGTCACCGGCGCGACGCCGGAGTGCGCGAGCCGCTGGGGCGACGACGCCGTCCACGACATGGTCGGCAACCTGGACGAATGGATCGATGACCCGGAGGGGACGTTCGTCGGCGGCTTCTACTCGCGGAGCACCCGCGAGGGGTGCGAGGCGCGTGTGGAGGCACACCCCCTCGATTATCACGACTACTCGCTCGGCGTGCGCTGCTGCCGCTGAGAGCGGGCACCGCGATGGGCCGGGCGGCGCGAACGCGCGGCGGGAATTGGATCGTCGTCCGCGGCGTGCGTGATAGGATCGCCCGGCGTGCCTGCGACGTCGCGATCCTGCCTCGTCCTCTCCGCGGCGCTGCTGACGACCAGCGGAGCGCTGAGCGGCTGCGGGCTGCCGGAGTACGGAGGCTTCTCGGACACCGCGGACGCGAGCAGCGATGGCGCCGGCGGGGGCGGGAGCGGAGGCGGCGGCGCGAGCGGGGGCGGCGGCGTGAGCGGGAGCGGGAGCGGGGGCGCGAGCGGGAGCGGGGGCGGGGGCGCGAGCGGGAGCGGGGGCGGGGGCGCGAGCGGGAGTGCGGGCGCGAGCGGGAGTGCGGGCGCGAGCGGGAGTGCGGGCGCGGGCGGGAGTGCGGGCGCGGGCGGGAGTGCGGGCGCGGGCGGGAGTGCGGGCGCGGGCGGGAGCGGGGGCGTCAGCGGGAGCGGGGGCGTCAGCGGGAGCGGGGGCGTCAGCGGGAGCGGGGGCGTCAGCGGGAGCGGGGGCGTCAGCGGGAGTGGGGGCGCGAGCGGGGGCGCGAGCGGGAGTGCGGGCGCGAGCGGGAGTGGGGGCGCGAGCGGGAGTGGGGGCGCGAGCGGGAGCGCGGGTGCCGGTGGGAGCGGGGGCGCCGTCGAGATCTGCGACGCGCCGGGCGACGAAGACGGCGACACGCGCGCCGACTGCGCGGATCTCGACTGCGACGCGCACCCCACCTGCGCGGGCGTGTGCCGCCCGGCGGGGCTCCTCGGCTGCGACTCGAGCGTCTCCTCCGCGATGACGGGCGGGATGGGCAGCACGGATCGGATCGGCCCTCCGGCGTACTCGTGCTCGTCCGCCGATCGCGCCGGACCGGAGCGCGCCTATCGGCTGAACCCGACGCTCGGGTTCGACGTGTTCGTCGAAGCGTACGCGCTCGGCGGCAACCTCGATCTCTTCCTGGTCGACGTGTCGGCGGGCTCGCCGTGCGACGCTACGACCTCCTGCACCCGCGTGGCCGACCACTACCAGAGCGGCCCGGGCGCCGAGGCGCTCGCCTTCCGCCCGATCGCGGGCAGGGATTACTACCTCGTCGTCGACGGGCCGAGCGCGACCGCCTACGATCTCTCGGTGCGCTGCTCGCTCTCGGACGGCGTGGTCAACCCCGTCCTCGGCTCGGGCTGCGTGCCGTCGCGCGCGATCGAGGTCGGAAGCAAGCTCGTCGGGATGGACAATGCGTCCTCGCGTGGCAACGTCACGCGGAACCTCGTCGACTACACCTGCGCCCCCAACTACGACTGGGACGGCCATGAGGCGGCCTGGATGTTCACCGCGGAGCAGACGGGGACCTACCGGGCGGTGCTCTCCAACCTCGACGCCGACTGCGATCTCTTCGTGCTCGCGGGCGGCTGCCGTCAGGTCTGCGCCACGACGACCTCGTCGAGCTACAAGGTCCAGCCACCCTTCAACCAGAACGAGCAGGTGGAGTGGCCGGCCCAGGCGGGCGACACGTTCTACATCGTGGTCGACACCGAGTTCCCGGCGACCACCTGCCACTTCGACCTCGAGGTGCTGGTGCCATGAGGCGCGGACGGGCCGCGTCTGCGGCGCTGCTCGCGGCCGCGCTCGTCCTGGGCGCGGGGCGTGTCGGCGCCGACGAGGCCGCCGACGCGCGCCGGGCGCGCTCGCAGTTCCAGCGCGCGCTCGAGCTGTCCAAGGCGGGGGATTGCGCGCAGGCGATCCAGCTCTTCCGAGAGGTCGGACAGTTCCGGATGACTCCGCAGGTGCGGTTTCAGATCGCGTCGTGCGAGGAGCGCCTCGGTCACCTCGTGGCGGCGCTGGGGGGCTACGAGCTCGCGTTGACCGAGGCCGGCAGCGTGGCCGGCGACGACTTCGTCGGCGAGGTCGAGCGGCGCGCCCATGAGCTCAAGGAGCGCGTGCCGCGCCTCGTGTTCGTCCGCGGCGCGGGCGCCGAGGCGGCGACCGTGAAGCTCAACGGGACCTCACTCGGCGAGACCTCGCTCGCGGCGCCGATCCCGGTCGACCCGGGGCCGCACTCGGTCGAGGCGTCGGCTCCGGGCCGGCGCCCGTTCAGCGTCACGGTGCGGGCGGCCGAGCGCGAGACCGTCGAGGTGAAGATCGTCCTCGAGCGCGCGCTCGAGGCGCCGGCGGGCGATGCGCGCGCGCCCCGCGGAGCGGCGCCCGCCGCGGCGCGCGATGAGGCCGTCGGGGGCGGACCTCCGCCGCTGGCGTGGGTCGCCGCGGGGGTGGGCGCGGTCGCGCTGGTCGGCGCCGGAGCGACCTGGGCGCTCCGGCAGGACCGCAAGGCCGAGCTCGACGCGGCGTGCGGTCCCGATCGGCAGCAGTGCCCGCCGAGCGCGCGCGGCACGTACGACGACGCGAAGCTCTACGACACACTCTCGCCCGTCCTGCTCGGAGTAGGAGTAGTGGGTATCGGGGCGGCGGCGGCGCTCTGGTGGTTGCGAGACGACGCCGGCGCGCCCGGCCCGGGGGAGCGCGTGGCGGCCGAGCCGGTGGTCGCGCCGGGGTGGGCTGGGCTGGTCGTCCACGGGCGCTTCTGATCGCGGCGGGCGCGACGCCTGCGGCGGGTCAGAACCCGGGATCGGTGCGCCAGTTCCCCGGCCGCGGCGGGGTGCCCGCCGCCGGGCGCGCCGCGCCGCCTCCAGGCCGCGGCGCGCCCGGCGCGGTGCGCTGCGCGCTCGCTGCACCGGACGGCGCCACCGCGCTCGCCTCGGGGGCCGGATCGGACGCGGCCGGGACCGGGGGCGGCGCCGGCGCGACGGCCTCGATCGCGGGCCCCGCCGACGGGGCGACCGGCAGCGCCGCGGCGCTCGCCGCCACGACCGGCTCGCCCGGCGGGCGGAGCCAGGCGATCGCGCCGACCAGACCCAGCGCGCCCACCCCTACCGCCACTCCGATCGTCGCGCGTCGGCGTCGCGGTGCGCTCGCGGCCACGTCCGCGCTCGCCGCACCGGCTGCCTCCACCGACAGCGAGCTCTGGCTCGCCCCCGAACCGCTCCCCGATCGCTCGCCCTCCGACACGGCGCTCCACGATGGACCGCTCGCGCCCTCGGGAGGTGGCGGGGGTTGCGACTCGAGCAGCTTACGGAGCGACCGCTGGTCCCCGGTGACCGGGGCCGGCGCCGCCTCCAGCGCCTCGCGCAGCGTGGCGCGCCGGGCATCCAGCTCGTCCCCGAGCACGCTCCTCACGAAGAGCGCCACGTCCTCGTCCGAGCTGAGCCGCATGGGGGGCGGGAGCGCGCGGTCCAGCGCCTTGAGCAGCTCGTTCGCGGTGGGGAAGCGCTTGGCCGGGTCCTTGGCGAGGGCCTGCAGGATCACGCGCTCCAGCGACTTCGGGAAGCTCGCGACGAGCTCCGACGGCGCGCGCGGCGGACCCTCCGACAGGATGTTCATGAGCGTGTGGCTGTCGTTCTCGCCGCGGAACGGGTGGCGTCCCGTCGTCAGCGCGTAGAGCACCGTGCCGATGGCGAACACGTCGACGCGCCGGTCGATGTCGCCGCCCTTCACCTGCTCGGGAGCCATGTAGGCGATCTTCCCCTTCACGGAGCCGGAGCCGGTCGCGCCTCCGAGCGCCGTCGCCTTCGCGACGCCGAAATCGACCACCTTCGTCACTCCCTCGACGCTCACCAGGATGTTCTGCGGAGAGACGTCCCGGTGCACGAGCCCGATGAGCTGGCCGTCGTCGTCGCGGAGCTCGTGGGCCGCGTGCAGCCCCGCGCACGCCTGCATCACGATCCGGACGGCGACCGGGAGCGGCACGCCCCCCTTCCGCAGCGCGACTCGGAGCAGATCGCTGAGCGGCGCGCCCTCGATCCACTCCATCACCAGGTAGAGGACGCCGTCTTCATCTCCCAGATCGAAAATCTCGACCACGTGGGGGTGGCGGATCTTCGAGGCGAGGCTCGCCTCCGCGAGGAACATCCGCTCGAAGTCGGGATCCTCGCTCATCTTCGGCAGCATGGTCTTGACGGCGACCACCTTCTGGAAGCCGCGCGTCCCCTGCATGCGGGCGGCCCACACCATCGCCATCCCGCCGGTGGCGATGGGCATGAGCAGCTCGTAGCGGCCGAGCTGCGTCCCGGCGGCCATCACCGGGGCGACGGCGGGACGGCTGGCGGCGGACCGGACGCTCACGGAGCCCCACAATCTACCGCCGCCCGGCAGGCGTCGACAACCACCCTCAGCTGGCGCACCCCCTCGACCAGCCGCGGCCCCGGCCGGCCCAGGAACTCCTCCGAGATGGCGTGGACTCGCCCGGGGCCTACGCACCGGAGCCCGCGCCAGCCCGGCCGCCGCCGCACGACCTCCGGGCGGTAGCGGTGGAACGGCACGCCGCACCAGGCGATGACCACGGCGTCCGGGTCGAGCGCCACCACCTCGGAGTCCGCGAGCGGCAGGCTGCGGACGTCCCGCTCTGCGAGCGGGTTCTCTCCGCCTGCCAGCTCGATCATCTGCGTGACCCAGCTCCGCCGGCCCGGCGCGATGACCGGCTTCGGCCACCACTCGACCAGCACCCGGGGGCCACCGCTCGCCGGACGCGCCAGGCCCGATAGCTCGCCCCGGAGCTCGCCCACCAGGCGCTCGCCGCGGGACGGCACCCCGAGGAGCGCGGCGAGGTGGAGGATGTCGGTGAACACGTCCTCGAGGCCGACCGGATCGGTGACCACGCACGGCAGCCCGCGGCGGGCGAGCGAGTCGACGACGCGCTCGTGCCCCGGCACGCTGAGGGACGCGAGCACGAGGTCTGGCTCCAGGCGGGCGACGCGCTCCGCGTCCACCCCGAGCTCCGGCCCGACCCGCGGCAGCGGCCCCACCACCTCGGGTGGCCAGTCGCTGTGATCGTCGACGCCGACGAGCAGGTGCGAGCACCCGAGGGCGTGCACGATCTCGGTGTTGGAGCACACCGTCGAGACGACCCGGGTCGGCGAGACGCACGGCGCGCGCCGGTCGGTCGTCGCCGCGGGCGCGGCGCTCGCGCCGGGCGTCATCCGGACTCGCCCGCGACGCGCTCGGCGGGGGCCTTCTCGAACACGTGCCAGCGGCCGTCGATGCGCCGTTCGTGCGGTAGAAACCGCGCCTTGTAGGCCATCGGCTCGTTGCCGGCGACGTAGAGGCCCAGGTACAGCCACCGGAGGCCCCACTGCTTGCAGAGCTCGAGCTGGTAGAGGATCGAGAACGTGCCGACCCCGAGCGTCGTCTTCGTCGGGTCGTGGTGGCAGTAGACGGCCGAGAGCGAGGTGGCGCCGCGATCCGTGATCGCGATCCCGACGAGCTCGCCGTTCAGGCGGTAGGCGATCTCGAGGCTGTCGCAGCAGGTCGCGACCAGGAACTCCTCGTAGGTCTGCGGCTCGATGGGGTGGGCGTCGTCCGCCAGCGCGCGGGCCCGCTTGTGCCGGTCGTACAGCGCGACGCGCTCAGCGTCGACCTGGGGTCTCCCGATCTCGATCGCGAGCTCGCGCAGGCCCCGCGCGAGCGTACGGCGGTGGGTGCGGGTCGGGCGGAACCGCGCGACGTCGATGCGCACCGGCTCGCACGCCTCGCAGCGTGGGCAGCGCGTTCGGTAGAGCACCACGCCTTGGCGGCGATCGCCGACCGCGAGCCGCTCATCCAGCTCCTCGCCGGTGAGGTCGCGCGTGGGCATGCGCAGCGGCATGCGCGCCACTTGCCGCGGCAGGTACGGGCACCAGACCTGCCGGTCGTAGACGATGAGCTCCATCGGCGTGTGAGCTGCGAACGGGCGGTCCACTCGAAGGGAGTCATAGCACCGCGGAGGGCGCGTCACCCTCAGACCTCGGCGCGGCGACGGAGCCGGCGCTGCTCGTCCCGGGCGACGGCCACCACGCGACCTGCGTCGAGCGTCTGGAGCTCCGCGCCCGCCACGACCGGCTCCCCGCCGACGAGCACGTGCTCTACGTCGCGGGCCTGGGCTGCGTAGACGACCGCCGCCGCCGGGTCCGGCGCGAGCCCGAGGTGCGGCGCGTCCGTGCGCAGCACCAAGAGATCCGCCGCCTTGCCCACCTCGACGCTGCCGATCGTCGCCTCGAGGCCGAGCAGGCGCGCCCCGTCCCGCGTGGCGAGCGCGAGGGCGCCCGCGGCGGGCATCGCGCCGGGACCGGCGGCGACGCTCGAGAGGAGGGCGGCGTGTCGCAGCTCCACGAACGGATCGAGGTTGTCGTTGCAGGGCGCGCCGTCGGCGCCGAGCCCGACCACGACGCCCGCGCCGCGCAGCGCGGCGACCTGCGCGATGCCGCTCCCTAGCTTGAGGTTCGCGCTCGGGCAGTGCACCACGCCGACGCCGTCGCGGGCGAGCGCACGGCGCGCGCCGGCTCGGAGCTGGACCCCATGGGCGATCGACGCCCGCGGCCCGCGCCACCCCCAGCGCCGCAGCACGGTGAGGTCGTCCGCGCCCAGCGCCGCCCGCACCGCCGCGCGTTCGGCGGGGTGCTCGGCGGCGTGCGTGTGGAGCGCTGCGCCCGCCGCGCGCGCGCGCTCCACGGCGCCGCGCACGAGGCGTTCGCTGCACGACAGCACGAAGCGCGGGATCCACGCGTGCTCGACGCGCCCCGACGGGTGGCCGTTCCACTCGCGCGCCAGGCGCTCGGCGTCCCCGAGCGCCCGGGCGGTCGGCTCGCGCAGGCGCCGGGGCACGCCCGCGCCCGAGTCCATCAGCGACTTGCCGCCGATCACCCGGATGCCGGCCCGCACGCACGCATCGAAGACCACGTCCTGATCGTGCACCGTGCCCAGATCGAGGATCGTGGTCACCCCCGCGAGGAGCAGCTCGCTCAGCCCGAGCTCGGCGCTCGCGCGCAGGGACCGCTCATCGTGCGCGGCCTCGAGCGGCCACACCCTGCGCCGCAACCACTCGAGCAGTGGAAGGTCGCTCGCCAACCCGCGAAAGAGCGTCTGGCAGAGGTGGACATGGGCCAGGACGAGGCCTGGCAGGATCAGCCGGTCGCGGCAGTCGATCGACCGCGTCCCCTCCGGCGCTCTCACGCGCCCGAGCGCGGCGATGCGGCCGCCGGCGACGAGCACGTCGCCGCGGACCACGGTCGAGCGCGCGTCGCAGGTGAGCACGGTGCCGCCGCGGAGCACGAGGCCCGGCGCGGCCGCGCGCCCCGGAGTCATCGCGCGAGCTCGAACGGCTCCGGGAGGAGCGCGCCGAGCGTCGTCTCCCGGCGCGCGCTCGGCGTGGCGGAGATCACGCGGACCGCGGCGGCTCCGAGCTCCCACAGCACCTGGCGACAGACCCCGCACGGCATGGCCGGCGTGCCTCCCTCGACGAAGACTGCGACCTCGGTGAGGCGGGCCTCCCCCGCCGCGACGAGCTGCATCACCGCGCCGCGCTCGGCGCAGATGGTCGCGCCGAAGCTCGCGTTCTCCACGTTGCAGCCCCGGTACACTGCCCCGCTCGCGCCGCGGATCGCGGCGCCCACTCGGAAGCCGGAGTACGGGGCGTGCGCGTGCTCGCGCGCGGCCCGCGCGGCCGCGAGCAGCTCCTCCAGCGAGCCCTCGGGACCGGGCGCGCCCGCCGCCGAGGCGTCCGTCGCCGCGAGCGCGGTCGGGACACGCGCGATCCAGCCGCCGAGGAGCGCGGAGAACCGGTCCCGCGTGCGCCTCGCGACCTCCTCGACCTCGGCGTGCGCGAGCGGCCGCTCGGAGATCCCGGCGGCGAGGTTGGTGATGCAGCTCACGGCCGCGACCGGTACGCCCAGGTGCGCGAGCGCGATCACCTCGGGGACCGTGCTCATGCCCACCGCGTCTGCGCCGAGCCGCGCGAGCATGCGGACCTCAGCCGGCGTCTCGTACGCGGGACCGAGCATCGCGGCGTACACGCCCTCGCGGAGCTCCAGGCCAAGCTCGGCCGCGGCGGCGCGCGCGGCCGCGCGCAGGGGGGGCGAGTAGGCGTGCGTCAGATCCGGGAACCGAGGCCCACTGGGATCGTTCGGCCCGACCAGCGGGCTCGAGCCCATGAGGTTCAGGTGGTCGCGCAGGAGCAGCAGGTCTCCGGGGGCGAGCCCGCGGCCGATGCCCCCGGCGGCGTTGGTCAGCAGCACCGCGCGACACCCGAGCGCGGCGAGCAGGCGCACGCCGAACACGACCTTCTCCGGCGGGTGCCCCTCGTACGCGTGGGCGCGGCCCTGCAAGCACGCGATCGGCACCCCGCTCGCCGCGCCCAGGCAGAGGTTGCCCGCGTGGCCCGGGACCCGCGCGCCGGGCATCCCGGGGAGGTCGGCGTACGGGATGCGGACGAGCCCGGCCAGCGTGTCCGCGAACGCGCCGAGGCCCGAGCCGAGCACCACCCCGACGGCGGGCGCCTGCCCGGGCGCCCGCTCGCGCACCACCGCCGCGGCGTCTTCGACCCGGCCCGTCACCTCGGCGCCCCGGGGCGCTGTACCGGACCGAGCGCTCGTGCTAGCTCCGCCCACCCCGCGGCGACCGCTCGCGGGTGCGCTGCCACTTCGGGTGCCATGGCCTCAAAGTTCTCTGACTTCCTCTCCGAGCACAAGATCGATCCGCGCCGCGTCCTCGCGGCCTCACGCCGTGTGGAGCGGCTCCGGCCAGAGGACCGCGCCCTGCGGCTCGCCCGCCGACTCTCCAGGAAGTCGGGCGACGGCGAGAAGGCGAAGCCCGCGGAGTCCAAGCCCCGCTCCGGGCGCCCGGTCACGCCGAAGCTCCTGGCGGCCGCGCAGGCCGGCTCGCCCGTCCCCGGCCCGGCGAAGACCCGGCTGGTCCGCGCCGTGAACGCGGTGCTCGCGGCGAAGAAGCAGGACGCGGTCGACCTCCGCCGGCTCTTCTGATCCGGCCGGCCCGGGCCCGGCAGGCCGCGCGCGGCTGAATCCCGGGCCGCCGCGCGGCATCGGAAGCCGTGTCCCGATGCTACGCGTCGCTCACGGCCGCCGCCCTGCTCCCGCGTCCCCGCGGTTCGCGGCGCTGCCGGCGCGCTCCCCGGCCGCGGCGGTGACGGCGGCGCCCCGCTCGGAGCCGTCCGGCGGTGCTACCGTCGAGCTGATGGCCGCGCCTCCCGCAGCGGACGATCTCCTGGTCGAGCGCGCGAAGGCCGGCGACACCGTCGCGTTCCGGGAGCTGTTCCGCCGCCACCGCGCCGACGTGGCGCGCGTGGTCGGGCGCATGTTGAGCGCGCAGGCGGACGTGGAGGACGTAGTCCAAGAGGCCTTCCTCCAAGCGTACCGCAGCCTGAAGGACTTCCGAGCCGAGGCTCGGTTCAGCACGTGGCTCTACCGGGTGACGGTGAACGTGGTGCTCATGCACCGGCGCGCCGCGAGGAGCCGCCCCGTCCTCACGCTACCCGCCGAGGGCGTGGATCCGGGGGACGCGCGGGCCTGGCCCGACGATCTCGCCGCGCGCAACGCCCGCCTCCGCGCCTTCGCGCGGCTGCTCGACCGGCTGAGCGAGAAGAAGCGCGCGGTGTTCGTGCTGCACGAGCTCGAGGGCAAGTCGCCGGTCGAGATCGCGGAGCTCGTCGGCGCGCCGGTGCTCACGGTGAGGACACGTCTGTTCTATGCGCGGCGCGAGCTCGAGGCGATGCTCGAGCAGGAGCCGACGCTCGCCGGCCTCGGGCTCGGGTTCGCCAAGGAGGCGTCGTGAGCGAGCGCAGATCGGCGCGCGTGCTCGACGCGCTCATCGAGGAGGCGCGCGCCGCCGAGCCGCCGGAGCTCGACTGGGCCCGCATGGAGCGCTCGCTCGAGCGCGAGCTCCGCCGCCCGCCGTCCGTCCCGCCGGCGCGGGCCCCCGGCGGTCGCTGGGTCGCGTGGGTCGCCGCGGCCGCGCTCGTCGCGGCCGGCGTCGGCGCGCTGGTTCGATCGCCGTCAGAGCCTGCGAGCGCGCAGGAGGTGGCGGCGGCGGCGGGGCCGAGCGTCGCGTCGCCGCAGGCGGTCGTCGACGGCGACGCCCTCGCGGTCGGCGCGCGCCTCGAGAGCGGCGCGCGGCCCGTCACCGCGACGCACGGCGCGCGCGCGAGCTGGGTCCTCGCGCCGGGGGGCGTCGCCGCGGTCGTCGAGTCGGGCCGTTACCTCACGATCGGCCTCGAGCGTGGCAGCGTCGAGTCCGTCGTCGCGCGGGGCGGCGGCGACGAGTCGTTCGCCGTCGAGGTCGGCGGCACGCGCGTCGCCGTCCGTGGGACTCGCTTCCGGGTGACGTTGGCCGGCGAGCGTGTGCTCGTCTCCGTCGATGAGGGCGTCGTGGTCGTCGGCCCGGCCGGGGCGCGCGGCGCCACCCGCGGCTGGGAGCTCGGGCCGGGCACGTCCGGGGAGTTCTCGCTGAGCGGCGAGCGGCTCGAGGCGCCCCGCCCCGCGGCGTCGGCCGCGATCGGGCTCGGCGCGGGCCGGGGCGCGCGCCGGCCGGTCGCGGCGGAGCCGCTGCCCGCGGCGCCCGCGGAGGCGGCGCTGGAGGAGGGCGTCGACCGCGTGCTGGAGATCGTCCAGCGGTGCTTCGAGGAGCACACCCCGGGGGGCGGCGGTGTCCGCGTGTCCCTGCGAGCTCAGCTGGCGCTCGAGGTGTTGCCGAGCGGCGCGCTCGCGGGCGTCCGGCTCGAGCCACCCCTCGCGCCGAGCGCGGCGCGCTGCGTGGAGCAGCGCGCGGCCCACGTGTTCCCGGCGTCCCGGGGCGGCGCCCGCGCCTCCCGCGCGGTCGAGCTGATCAGCGAGCATTGAGGCTGTACCGTGGCGAGGCTCGCGCTAGCTTGCGCGGCATGCTTCGCCACGTCCCTCGCCGACTCGTCCCCCTGCTCGGCCTCTACCCTGCGCTCGCCGCGTGCGGAGTCGACGAGCCGGTCGAGCAGGATCCCACGACGCCGGCCCGCTTCCAGGTGCGCCCCGGGGTCGAGATCGCCACGGTGTCGGGCGCGCAGGCCGGCCAGCCGCTCACGCTCGTCGACGCGCGCGGCGAGCCGCGGATCACGCTCCTCGCGGACTCGTGGGGGCAGGCGCACTTCTCGTACCTCGGCGACGAGCTCCTCACCCTCGATACCTCCCAGGGGATCAAGCTCCCGATCACCCGCGGCACCACCCTGCCTCCCGGGGGTGGGTACACGATCCGAGATCTCACGCAGAGCCCGCCCGAGGCGTCACCCCCGTTCGCGGTGCTGGGCGTCCACGACGCCCCGGACACGAGCGCGTACGAGGGGCAGCCCCTCGGCGGCGTGCACTACGGCTTCACCGGCGTCCCGAGCACGGAGGACCTCTCCGAAGGTTTCGGGTACATCACGGTGCGCGACGGCGTGAAGCTCAGCGTCATGGTGCGCTTCCCGGATCCCGTGCTCTGGGGGTCTGGCCCGTGGCCCACCGTGATCGAGTACTCGGGGTACGGTACCTCGCGCCCCGAAGGCCCGGATCCCGGCTCTCGCATCGCGACGCTGCTCGGCTACGCCACCGTCGGCGTGAACATGCGAGGGACGGGCTGCTCGGGCGGCGTGTTCGACGTCTTCAACCCGGCGCAGCATGCCGACGGGTACGACGTCGTCGAGGTGGTCGCGCGCCAGCCGTGGGTGCTCCACGGCAAGCCCGGGATGATCGGCCTCTCGTACTCGGGGATCTCGCAGCTCTTCGTGGGTCGGACGGCGCCGCCCAGCCTGGCCGCGATCGCGCCGCTCTCCGTCATCGCTGACCCGTGGCAGATGCAGTGGCCCGGCGGCATCTACAACGAGGGGTTCACGAAGCAGTGGCTCTCGGAGCGCGACGCGCAGGCGGCCTCCGGAGGCCAGAGCTGGACGGACGTGCGCATCGCGGGCGGTGACACTGTCTGCGAGGAGCACCAGCGCCTTCGCCAGCAGAACATCGACTTCGAGCCCTTCCTCCACGGCTTCCAGTACTACCCGCCGAGCGCCGCGGACCGCAGCCTGCCGCTGCTCGTGCCCGAGATCGTGGTGCCGGTGTTCCTCGCCGGGGCGTGGCAGGACGAGCAGACGGGGCCGCTGTTCGCCGGGATGCTCGATCGCTTCACCGGCGCTCCCCACGCGCACTTCACCATGTACAACGGGCGCCACCCGGACGGCTACAGCCCGCTCGTCATCACGCGGTGGTGGGAGTTCCTCGAGCTGAACGTCGCTCAGCGGGTGCCGCGGATGCTCCCCTTCATCCGAGCGCTCGCCGGGCCGGAGCTGGCGAAGGAGTTCGGCGTGTCGGGTCTCGGGTTCGAGGACGATCGGTACGCGGAGTTCGGGGAGGGCGACTACGCCCGCGCGCTCGAGTTCCACCGCGCCGAGCCGAGGTACCGCGTGCTCTTCGAGAGCGGCGCCGCGGGCCCGGCGCCCGGCGCGCCGATGGCGCGCTTCGAGGCGACGTGGAGCGAGTGGCCGCCTCCCGCGTCCACGCGGTCGTTCTACTTCGGGCCGGGGGGCGGCTTGCTCGCCGACCCGCCGAGCGCGAGCGGCGCCGACGCCTACGTGCACGATCCGGACTCGGGCTCGACCGGCTTCTTCGGCCCGCGCGGGTACGAGCTCATGGCGCCCCTGTGGGACATCGACTGGACCCGGCACCCCGCCGAGCGGTCGCTCGCGTACGTGACGGAGCCGCTCGCCGAGGACCTCACCGTCGTGGGCCCCGGCTGGGCGGAGCTCTATTTCCAGGCCGAGGTGGGCGACGTGCACGTCGAGGTCACGCTCACGGACGTTCGCCCGGACGGGAACGAGTACCTCGTGCAGTCGGGTCGCCTCCGGCTCGGTCATCGGAAGGTCGACGACGCTCGCTCCGACGACCTCCGCGTCGAGCGCACGTTCTCCGAGGACGACTTCTCCCCCATGCCGATCGGGGAGTGGGTGCCGGTGAAGATCCCGATCGCGCAGTTCGCCCACGTGTTCCGGGCGGGGTCGCGGCTCCAGGTCACGGTCGCCACGCCGGGGCGCAACCACGGCACGTGGAAGTTCGAGAGTCCGGACTACGGCGGCGCGACGCCGCGCCACCGCGTCGGTTGGGGGGCGAGCCGTGCGAGCCGCGTTTACCTCCCGATCGTCGAGGGGCTGCCGATAGCGCCCGGGAACCCGGAGTGCCCCGGTCTGCGCGGACAGCCGTGTCGCCCCTACGTCGCCACCGCGAACTCCTCGGGTTAGTCACCGCGCGAGGCGGGCGCTGCCGCGCCGTGTCCGGCGCGCTCACTCTCGGCGCAGGACGACCGCGCGTCCCGCGCCGAGCACCCATCGGAGGGTGCGCTCGTCGTCCAGCTTGAACGCGGCGCGGTCGATGGTGCCGTCCCCGCGCTTGAAGGCGAGCGACACGTCGTTCTGGTGCACCCGCGCCACCTCGTAGGTCCCCTTGCGTGGCTCGTGCGCGGGAATCGAGACGGTCGCCGTCGAGCCGGCCAGCTCCAGGCTCACGCCCTTCGCCCAGCCGGTGACCGCCGCGATCTCGGCGTCGTCGAAGCCCTCGACGCCGTCTCCGAGCCACCGGCCCTCAAGCTTCTTCTGGACAGGATGCCCGCAGGCGGACGCCAGGAGGGCCGAGGTCAGACACGCGTAGAAGAGGCGATCGATGCGCACAGGGCAATTGTAGGTATGCGGCCTACAGATGCCTACATTTTGGCGATCTGGAACGGTCCTCGGCAGCCCCAACGAGCCGCCGGGTGGTTCCCGGGCTCCCCCCGGGCTAGCGAGGCGGCCCGTGGTCGCGCTGCTCACTGTGGGCCAGCTCCGGCGCCTGGTGCAGGCGTCGTGGGACGCCGTCGTGCTCTGGATGATCCAGAAGCCGCGGGTGCTCCGCCTGCCGCGGCCCGAACAGCAGATCCAGTTCGAGCTCGCGTGCCGGCTCCGGGAGGCCGTCCGTGCCGCCGCCGAGGCGCCGAGCTGGGATCGCCTGTTCTTCGACGCCTCCGGCGAGACCAGCGGCGGCAGCCGCGGCGTCTTCGGCCGCCGGCCGGCGCTGTGGCTCGACACCCACCAGCTCTACGGCCTCGATCCCGCCGAGGAGCGGACGCCCCACACGCCCGACCTCGCGCTCTCCGTGCACGTGCTGCGGGCCCCGCCGGCCGTTCTGGAGCTCGACGACGACGGCCGCCCCCGTGACCGGGAGTGGGTGCCTTCGAGCCTCGGCGTCCAGGGGCTCGTGCTCGAGGACGAGGTGCGGACCTTCGACGAGCTGTCACGGCACGGCGTCGAGAGCTGGCTGTTCGTCGTCTACGCGAACGAGGCGCTCCGCACGACGGTCGTGGATGTGCGCGCGGTCGCCTCCTGGGCATCGTGGAAGGAGGTGTCGCCGACCCTCCGCTGGGCGGCGCGGCACTTCCGCGCGAAGCCACCGCGCTGAGCGCACCTCGGCCAGCGGACCTCGCGCGAGCCCGCCGGCGACCAGACGCGCCTGACGACCGAGCCGGGCGCGCTAGGTGTCCGGGCAACCGCTGGGCGTTGGCGGGTAGTACTTGGTCGACTTGTTGATCGCGCAGTTGGCCGCGCTGAGCGGCGCGCCCGGCTGGCTCGAGCACGTGAGGGTGCCGCTCACGTTCCCCGCGCCGCACGCGTCGCCCTCCTGGAAGTACACGAGGGAGCCGCCCGCGTTCGCGACGCACCCGCGGTGGTCACCGCCGCTGAACACCACGTTGCAGCCGATCGGGTACGGAGCCTGGGGGGGGCACGAGGCGGTGAGGCAGTCGCCGTCCAAGTTGACGGTGAGATCGATCACGCAGCCTTCGTCGACCTGACCGTCGCAGTCGTTGTCTGCCTGGTCGTTACAGACCTCCGTCCCCGGCGTGCCACCGGAGCACGCTCCCCACACGCCGGCCTCACACGTCTGCGAGCCGAGCGTACACGCGCCCTGCGCGATGCCGCACTCGCGCACCTCGCCCGAGCAGCACCCGCAGCTCTCGTCGACGAGCCCGTTGCAGTTCTCGTCTGCGGCGCCTTCGCACACCTCGACGCCCGGCGCGCCCGACCCGGCACACGGGCCCCACTGGCCGAACTCGCCCGAGATCTGGCACGTCTGCGTCCCCCGCGCGCACGCGCCGACCCCGGCGAGCGGAGGCACCCCCGAGTAGCACGCTTGGGTCGCGCCCACGCTGCACGTGCAGCCCTCGTCGACGAAGCCGTTCTGATCGTCGTCGAGGCCGTTGCCGCACGCCTCGGCGGTCGGCGTGTACTGTGTGGGGTCCACGGTGCCGGAGCCGCCGTCGATCGCGCACGCGGTGCCGCCCGAGCCGCCGGCGCCAGAGTCCGTCGCGCCGGTGCCACCCGCGGCCGCGCCTCCCGTCCCGCTGGCCCCGGTGCCGCTCGTCCCACCGCCGTCGAGGATGAGCCCGCCTCCCGTCCCACCGCTGGCGCTCCCGCCGCCGGATCCGAGACCGCCGCTGCCGCCCGCCGCGGCGCCGTCCCCGCTCGTCCCTCCGCCCGTGCCCGCCGCCCCCCCCGTAGGGGTCCTCCCCGGGGCGGTCTTCCCTTCGTCGCCTCCCGTGCCGGAACATCCGAGGACCGCCCCCGCCACCAGCATTGCGAACGTTGCGTGCTTCATCGACCGCTGCCTCCGTTCGTGGTGGAGCCGAGGGTACCCCCGGGCTCCGGCGGCCGCCACCCAGACCGCGCGGCGCGCGTCAGTGCCGCCAGCTCTTCCCGCGGGTGGACGGCGGGGGCGGCGTGGGCTTCACGTAGACGGCGCGCCGCTGGGGGAGGGGCTCGTCGAGCTCCGGGCCGCGCCGCGCCTTGGTCCGCTGCCAGATGGCCTTCTCCGTGGCGAGGAGCTGATCGACGAGGGCGTCCACGTCTGCCCCGTCGAGGGAGGCGGCGGCCTCCGCGTCGAGGAGCTCGATCAGCGAGCTCATGCCTGTCCGCAGGTGAGACTCGTTGTCGAAGCACTCCCGGATGCACTGCACCCGGGCGGCCTTCCCCTTCCGGCTCTTGAGCTCCTCGTACATCACCGCGATCGCGCGGAGGATGGCGAGCGACAGGTACTCGTGCCGCGCGGGGAGTCGCCCGAGCTTGCGTAGCTTCTCCGTCACCGAGCGGCGCCTCGCCGCCTCGCCGCCTTTCTCCTCCGCCGGGGGCATCGAGCCGCGGCTCCGCCCCGGGCGGCTCCCCCCGGGCTGCGTCTCCTCGAGCTCGATCTCGTCGTCGAGCAGCTCGATGGACGGCTCGTCCACCAGCGAGAGCGCTCGGGCGCGCGGGGGGCGGGCCGCGAGGATCCGGGGCCGCGGGATCGGCGCCGGCGGCGCGCTCGCCCCCGGCCGTGTCGCGGGTGCCGCCGGGCGGGGCGCCGCGCTCGGCGGCATCGACGGCGGGGCCGGCGCCGGCGCGGCAGAGGGCCGCGCGGGGAGGGGCGCGCGCGCCGCGGGCTGGGGCGCGGCGGGGCGCGCAGTGGTGACCGCCGGCGCAGGGAGCCCGAGCGGCTCCGCGATCCGCTCGACCACCAGCTCCTGCCACGCCTCGCGCACGGGGACGGCGTCGATCAGGTGCTCGGCGTCGAGCAGCTCCACCAGGCGCTGCTCCTCGAGGGTGCTCCGGCGCCCGGCGCTCTCCATCGCGTACACGAACGCCTTGCGGAGCTGGTCCTCGCTCAGGCGCGCCGCCAGTTGGGGCGGCGGCACCATGCGCACCACGTCCCGCAACGTGATGAGCTCCTCGGCGAGCGCGCTCGAGAGCACGAGCCGGAGCCGCTCGCGAGCGGCTCCCTCGCCGCCGGGGCGCACGAGCCAGTCGCCGTCGAGCGCGAACTGCCACAGGCGCTCCGGCTCGAGCACGCGCACCCGCACGTCGAGCGGCAGCACGGCGAGGACGCCGTCCACGTCGAGCAGCCCCTCCTCGAGCGCGACCTCGAGATCCTCGCGAGCGGCGGCCCGCGAGCGCCGGGCCGCGATCTTGGCCGGGATCCCCGCCGCCACGAGCAGCCGGGTGCGCACCGCCGGCAACCGGTCGATCGCGTCGACCAGCGCGCTCACGGGGAAGTACGTCAGGAAGTCAGCCGGTGAGCGCCAGCCGCGGTCGAGCGCGCCCCCGACCACTCTCGCCAGGAACCGCTCGCGTCGCTCCTTCGCTCGCGTCGCCTCACCGGAGTCCGCCTCGCTCATGGCCGCTTCGTACCACGATCCGGGGTGCGCCGACGCACCGGCTCAGCGGCAGCGCTGCGTCGCCCGGGCCGTCGGATCGGGCTCGCAGGAGAGGAGGTGCGTGGCGCACGCCTCGAGCCGCCGCCCGACGGCGCCGCAGGCCGGCGGCGCGTCTATCCACCCCGCCTCCGCCCAACAGCGGGTCGGCACGCCGAAGGTGGTCAGGGACTGGCAACCGCCCGCGACGACGGCGTCCTCAGGGGTCTGTTGGCCGTCGCAGTCGTAGTCGAAGCTGCCGTCGCCCCGGTGCTGCTCGAACCGCTGCTGCTGGCCCGGGCGCGCCTCGGCGTTGCGGTCGAAGCAGTCGAGCGAGTTGGGCACGTGCCCCGCCGGGGGTACGGCGGCGCGGAGCCGCCGGGCCGGATCGCCGAAGCCGTCCGCGTCGTCGTCGGCGAACCACCACGCGTCCGCGCACTGCAGCTCCGCCGCGTTCGCCACGCCGCCCAGCGCCGCGTGGAGCGGGCCGAGCGCCTCCACCACCGTGGCGTGCAGCGGCCCCTCCGCCGCCGGGCTGGTGAGCGCGCGCTCCACGATCGCGCGGGCGGTGCACGCCTCCCGAGCGCCCTCCGGGGCGAGCGCGCGCGCCGCCGCCTCGAGCGCCTCCAGCGCGACGAGGAGGTCGGGTACGGAGCCCGGCTCGACCGCCTCGCTCGATCGGAGGCGCTCGCGCCAGCTCGCGACCACGCGTGGGACCCGCTCGAGCCCGCGCCGCGCCAGCAGGCTCGCGGTGAGCTCGTGCAGATCCTGGATCAGCTCGCGGCGGCCACGCCGAGCCGCCAGGGCTGCGCACGTCCCCGCAGACGCTAGCGCGGCCGCGGCCGGCGCCACCTCCGCGGCGACGTTGAGCTTCTCCTGAGCGGTGAGGACGACGCGGCGGGCGTCCTTCGACTCCACGGAGGCGCGCACTCCTGCGGCGCCCCCGGTGAGCTCGAGCCCCGCCATCGACCCCGAGTCGAGCTCGACGGTGATCACCGGCACCGCCGCGAGCGTCCGCACCGTGTACACGAGCCCCTGGCGCACGTCGCACAGCGCCGCCACGCAGGGCTCGAGGGCCCGCTCGGCGTCGCCCGCCGGGGGCGCGGCGCGCAGCGCCAGGCCGAGCGCCTCGCCAGCGCTCGACAGCACCCGCAGCTCGGCGTCTCGCAGCTCGACCCGGACCGTCGCGGCGGCGCGCGTCGCGGCGCGCGCGCTCAGCGCAGGGGCCCACGGGCCGAGGAACGCGAGGTCGAGGCGCCCGTCCGCGTCCAGCGAGCGCCGGCGCGTGAGCTCGAGGCGCACGTCCGCGGTCGATCGGGACGTGAGCCGGAGGCGCGCGGCTGCCCCCTCGTCGCCGCCGAAGCACGCGCTCACGAGGTCGGAGCGCCCGGGCCGATCGCGCGGGCCGAAGGCCCCGGTCACGAGCGCGTTGGGCACGGGGAGGCATCGGAGCCCCGCGCGCTCGCCGCCGAGCGCCGCCGTGAGCGCCTCGCACCACGAGGGCTCCTCCGCGCTCTCGGCCGACGGCGCGCGCGGTGGCTCGCCCCCCGCGCAGGTCGTCGCGAGGAGCCCCAGGGCGGAGGCCCACGCCGCGCGAGACGGACGGACGAACACCTGCGCCACGCGCCGACGATACCTCGGCTCCGCTCGTTGCCGACCCCGGTGGGGCGGAGTAGCGTCCGCGCGCTCGATGCCTCAGGAGACCGCCGCTTCGCCGGGCGTCCGCCTCGTCCGCGAAGGCGTCGAGGTGGCGGGCGAGGTCGTGCCGCTCCTGGCTGGGAGCGTCCACTACTGGCGGCTCGATCCGGCGGACTGGCGCCGGGCGCTCGCGTCGGTGCGCGAGCTGGGGCTCCGCCTCGTCGACACCTACGTGCCCTGGGTGGCGCACGAGACGGCCCCCGGCGAGCACGACTTCGGCGCCAGCGATCCCCGCCTCGACGTCGCGCGCTTCCTCGGGATCGCGCACGAGCTCGGGCTGCGCGCGATCGTGCGGCCGGGGCCGCACATCAACGGCGAGCTCACCGGCTTCGGGGTGCCAGAGCGGATCCTCTGGGACGAGCGCTGCCAGGCGCGCTCCGCCGGCGGGCGCCCGGTGATCCTGCCGGCGCCGCCCCTCACCTTCCCGGTGCCGAGCTACGCGAGCGAGGCGTTCCTCACCGAGGTGGACACCTGGCTCGCCTCGGCCGGCGCGCGGCTCGCGCCGCTCTGCGCTCCCGCGGGGCCGATCGTGCTCGTCCAAGTCGACAACGAGGGGTCGATGTACTTCCGGGACGGGGTCTACGATCAAGACTACCACCCGGACGCGATCGCGCGGTTTCGCCGCTTCCTCCAGGAGAAGTACGGGCTCGTCGAGCGGCTGCGCGAGGCGCACGGTGATCCCGCGCTCACGTTCGCCGCGGCGGAGCCGCCGCGGCGCCTGGCGGCGACGCACGCCGACGAGCTTGCGCCGCACCTCGACTGGGCCGAGTTCCAGGAGGAGCTCCTCGCGCTGTCGTTCGCGCGGATGCGGCGCGTGCTCGAGCGCGCGGGGCTCGCCGCGATCCCGACGAGCCACAACTTCCCCGTGAGCGAGACGGCGACGCCCCTCGATCCGGCGCGCGTCGGTCAGGTCGTCGACCTCGTGGGGCTCGACTACTACCACGGCGCATCGACCCCGCAGCGCCGCGAGATCGCGCGCCGGACGACCGAGCTCGCGCTGCGGTCCGATGCCCGGGAGCAGCCGGCGTTCGCGTGCGAGCTCGGCGCGGGCTACCCGCCGTTCTTTCCCCCGCTGGACGAGCGCGACAACGCGTTCGCGGTGATGGCGGCGCTGGCGTACGGGCTCCGCGGCTTCAACCTCTACATGGCGGTCGAGCGCGACCGTTGGATCGGCGCTCCGATCGATGTGCACGGGAGGCGCCGCCCGAGCTCGGACGACTGGGCTCGGCTGGTCGCCGCCCTCGAGCGCACGGAGTTCGCGCGGCTGCGGCGTCGGCTCCCCGTGCGGGTCGTCGTCCCGCGCAGCCTGCGCCGCTTGGTGCGCGTCTGCCACGCCTTCGGGCCTGTCAGCGCCGCGTTCTTCCAGATCATTGGCGGGGGCGCCGTGGAGTCCTGCTTCGAGGACGACTTCGGGCTGGGTGGTCCGGTGGTCATCGAGGCGGAGCGCTTCCTGCGGCGGCTGGAGCGCGCGCTGGAGCGCGCGCGGGTGCCGTTCGGCCTCGCCGGCGGCGATCTCTTGGAGGACTCTCTCACCAGCGCGAGCTGGACGATCCTGCTCTCGACCGGCGCGCTCGAGGACGAGCTCCGCGATCGGATCGAGATCGCCCTCGCCGGCGGCGTCCCGGTGACGCTCGGCCCGTTCGCGCCGTCGCGCGACGCCGGGCTGCGCCCCCGATCCGAGTGGCGGCCGCCGGTGCCCGCGCGCGCGGGGCCCCCCGCGCTCCTCCCGCTGGACGACGCGGCGATCGATGACGCCGTCGCGGTGGCCGTGGAGCACCTCGGCCTGGGCGCGCACGTCGCCTCACCGGCCGCGCTGCACGTCACCGTGCACCACGACGACGCCGGCCGGGATCGGGTGCTCTTCGTCGTGAACCCGTCGGCGGCGGATCTCGCCGCGACCGTCCGGGTCGGTCACGCGCCGCGCGCCACGGATGCCCTCGATGGCTCGGCGTTCCCGGCCATCGGCGGCGCGATCCACCTCGTCGTCCCCGCGCGCTCGGTGCGCATGCTGGAGCTCTCCCCATGCTGATCGAGATCAACCCGCGCCACCCTGAGCCCCGCAAGATCCAACGCGCGGTCGAGGCTCTGGAGCGGGGCGAGTGCATCGCCTACCCGACGGACACCGTCTACGGGCTTGGCTGCGACCTCTTCGACAAGAAGGCGTGCGATCGCCTGTACGCGCTGAAGGGCCTCCCCAAGACGCAGCAGCTCGCGTTCGTCTGCGCGGATCTCGCCGAGGTCTCGCGCTACGCGGTGATGCACGACGCGGTGTTTCGCGTGCTCAAGCGACACCTCCCCGGCCCGTACTGCTTCCTCGTCGAGGCCACACGGGAGGTCCCCAAGCTCGTGCAGAGCGCGCGCAAGACGGTCGGCATCCGCATGCCGGCTCACCCGGTCGCGCTGGAGCTGGTCCGCGCGCTCGGGCGGCCCATCGTCTCGACGACGGCGAGCCGCCCCGGTGAGGATCCTTGCCCGGATCCCGCCGAGATCGACGCGACCTTCCGCGGGCTCGGGCTCGTCCTCGACGCGGGCGCGGGCGGCGTCGTGCCTACGAGCGTCGTCGACCTCACCGGCGAGGCGCCCCGGATCGTGCGCGAGGGCGCGGGGGACGTCTCCGCGTTCCGCTGAGGGTCCCAGTCCGGCGGGCCCGCGAGGTCCGCGCCGGGGCCGCGGGCCCTCGAATCGTCGCGCAGGGCGCGCGATGCGTCAGAGTCCGAGCTGCTTCTTCCGCTCTTCGGCGCCCGGGAGCGGGCTCGTCTTCTGCGTCACGCTCGGCAGGCCGGAGGCCTTGTCCGCGTTGATCTTCTTCCAGTGCTCGTACTCTTCCGGCACCTGCGATTCGTCGAAGATCGCCTCCACCGGGCACTCGGGGACGCACGCCCCGCAGTCGATGCACTCGTCCGGGTCGATGTAGAGCATCTCGTCGTCGCCGTGGAAGCAATCGACGGGGCAGACCGCTACGCAGTCGGTGAAACGGCAGCCCTTGCAGTTCTCGGTGACGACGAAGGTCATGGTCGGTTCGGCTCCTGTCCAGGGCCCGGCTCCGCCGGGTGCGCCATCTCTACTCGCCGACGGGCTCAGCTTCAACTTCTCGCGGCGCGCGCTGGCGCCGGGGGCGGGGCGCCGCCGTCAGGGCGCCCGGAGGACGCCGGTCGTCTGTAGCTGGATCGGCGCGAGCTGCTTGCCCGGCGCGCCGGACGCCGAGAGCACGGCGATGAACACCTGCGTGGTCGTCCCGGACGCCGGGAGGCCCGTGGTCGTCGAGACGACCACCTCACCCTGGGACTGCGCCTGGAGCTGCTCGAGCGACAGCTCCCCGAGCTCCTTGGGGACGTCCCCGGCGTCGAAGCGTGGCCCGACCGCGTACCGCTTTCCGCTCACCTCGAGCTCGGCCGCTCCCTCGCGGAGCGCCCGCACCTTGATCATCCGAAACGACAGCACCTCCACGCCCGACACCGACTCGCGTGTCGTCGCCATCCAGTACCCGCCGACCCCGACTGGCTCGGCAGGAAACGGCAGCAGGAAGTCTCCGAACAGCTCCCCCAGGTGCGCGGCGACCTCGATCAGCTCGGGCGCCGCCTCCTTCGAGAGCTCCGTCCGCGGCTCTCCGAGGCCACCGGTCGCGCCCAGGCCGAACGCCACCCGGCTCCCCTTCAGCTTGGCGACCTTCGCGGCCTCCTCCTTGGGAACGCCAGCGGCCGGCCACGCCGCCTTCGCGATCCCGAGCACGCCGGCGAGCAGCGGGGTGGCGGGGGCGTCGGCTTTGGGTTTCGGCAGCTCGAGCGAGAGCGTCAGCTCGAACGGCGGCTGCGCCGCACCGCGCAGCTTGCGCGAGATCTCGAACGCGAAGGTCGCCTTGGTGCCGGGCGCGGGCGCGACCAGGCGCACCTTGGGCGCGGCTCCGGCGTTCCCCAGCGTGACCTTCGCCGCGGACCCGCGCGGCAGCTCCTTGTCGGCGAGCCCGGGCCCGAAGACGCCCGTCTCCGGCGGGCCGGCCCCGTCGCCGCCCGCCGCCTGCCCCGCCTTCTCCGCGGCCGCCATCGCCTTCGCGACGGCCGGATCGATCGCCGGCTTCTCCGGGCCGGCATCCTCCGCGCGTTTGGGCTCCGACTTCGGCTTCTCCTCGCAGGCGCCGAGCGCGGCCACGACGACGAACCCACACAGCATCCAGAGGCGTGACATCGGGCTCCTTCTAGCCGAGCCACCGCCGTCCCGCCAAGCGCTCCGCCACCGCCGGCCCCGCCTCAGTAGTGCCAGGGGAACCTGGAGAAGTCGCGGGGGCGCTTCTCCAGGAAGGCGTCTCGGCCCTCGCGCGCCTCCTCCGTCCCGTACGCCAGGCGGGTCGCCTCCCCCGCGAAGAGCTGCTGGCCGACGAGGCCGTCGTCCACCAAGTTGAACCCGAACTTGAGCATTCGCATCGCCGTCGGGCTCTTCGAGAGGATCTCCCGGCTCCACTCGAGCGCGGTGCGTTCGAGCTCGGCGTGCGGCACCGCGAGGTTCGCCATGCCCATCGCGACCGCCTCGTCCGCGCCGTAGGCGCGCCCGAGGAAGAAGATCTCCCGGGCGCGCTTCTGCCCCACCATCCTGGCGAGATACGCGGACCCGTAGCCGGAGTCGAAGCTCGCCACGTCGGGGTCCGTCTGCTTGAAGCGTGCGTGCTCGCGGCTCGCGAGCGTGAGATCACAGACCACGTGCAGGCTGTGCCCGCCCCCCACGGCCCAGCCGGGCACCACCGCGATCACGACCTTGGGCATGAACCGGATCAGGCGCTGCACCTCGAGGATGTGGAGGCGCCCGAGCGCGGCGGGATCGAGCGCACCGCTGGCCGTCTCGTACCGGTAGCCGTCCGCCCCACGGATTCGCTGATCACCGCCCGAGCAGAACGCCCAGCCGCCGTCCTTCGGCGACGGCCCGTTACCCGTCAGCAGCACGCACCCCACGTCGCTCCACTGCCGGGCGTGGTCGAGCGCGCGGTAGAGTTCATCCACGGTGTGCGGGCGGAAGGCGTTGCGCACCTCGGGGCGCGCGAAGGCGATCCGCACGGCCCCGAGATCGACGGCGCGGTGGTAGGTGATGTCGGTGAAATCGAACCCCGCGACGGCGCGCCAGCGGGAGTCGTCGAACAGCTCGGAGATCATGGCGTGGGGCTCCTTCGTGGCGGGCCGGCGGGCGCCGCGAGGTCGCCCGTCGCCGCGTGGCGCGCACACGCCTAGCACCGATCGTCGGCCCGGAGCGACCCGGGCGCCGTCTCGCGCGCCTCAGTTGGAGAGCGTCAGCGTGTAGCCGAGGCACGCCGAGGTGCTCGCGGTGGCCTCGACCTTGACATAGTACGTCGTGGCGAGCTGGAAGAACGACCCGTTGTCCGGGACGGGATCCGCCGCGAGCTTGTCGCCGCACGCCCCGCTGTAGTTGAACTGCCAGTCGGAGATGAGGGCCCCCGAGTTGCTGGCGCCGCACGCGACCGTGGCGGACGAGCAGTTCGTGTACACGCGCATCGAGACCGGGTTCCCGCCCGCGTTGAGCTGAATCCGGGGGTTGACCGCACACGACGCCATCGTCGTGAACGTGACGGTGAACCAGTCGGTGTCCGTGGAGCCCACGAGCGAGCCCGCCTTGTTGAGCGGGGTCGCGTCCACGCCGATCGTCCCCAGGGTCTGCGCCGAGCCGCAGGTGTTCGCCGCGCCTTCGTCCGCACACTCACAGCCGTCCAGCCAGGTGCCGTTGGCGTTGAAGTAGCCGGACTGGCACGTCCCGACCGCGCAGGAGCTGCTGCTGCACTGCGCCACCGACACGTTGGGGGGGAGCGGGGAGTTGCAGTCGTTGTCGCACCCGCCGCAGTCGGTGACGGTGTTGGTGAGGTTCGTCTCGCAGCCGTTCGACACCAGGCCGTCACAGTTCCCGTAGTTCGCGTCGCAGCTGATCCCGCACACCCCCGCGGCGCAGCTCGCGCTGCCGTTGGTCGTGTTGCACGCGTTCGGGCACGAGCCGCAGTGCAGCGGGTCCGTGTTGAGGTTCACCTCGCAGCCGTTCGCGACGTTGCCGTCGCAGTTGGAGAAGCCGCTCGTGCAGGAGATGGCGCAGGAGCCCGCGGCGCAGGAGGCCGTGCCGTTGGTGGAGCTGCAGGCGGCGCTGCAGGCGCCGCAGTGCGAGACGTTGGAGTCGGTGTTGGTCTCGCAGCCGTTGCCGATGTTGCCGTCACAATTCCCGAAGCCGCTGTTGCACGCGATGGAGCACGCGCCGCCCGAGCACGTCGGCGTCCCGTTGTTCGCGCTGCACCCGGCGTTGCATCCCCCGCAGTGCGTCGTGTTCGTGTTGAGGTTCGTCTCGCAGCCGTTGGCGGCGTTGCCGTCGCAGTTGCCCCACCCCGAGCTGCAGACGATGCCGCAGACGCCGCCCGAGCAGGTCGCCGTGCCGTTGGTCGAGTTGCAGACGGTGCCGCAGCCACCGCAGGCGAGGGGGTTGTTGCTGGTGATCGTCTCGCATCCGTTGCTGGCGTTGCCGTCGCAGTTGCCGTAGCCCGAGTCGCACACGATGCCGCACACGCCGCCGGAGCAGGTGGCGCTGCCGTTCGTGTCGTCGCAGACGTTGCCACACGACCCGCAGGCTGAGGTGTTGGCGCTGGTCGCCGTCTCGCACCCGTTCGTCACGCTGCCGTCGCAGTTGCCGTACCCGGCGGAGCACGCGATGGTGCAGGCGCCCGCCACGCACGAAGGCGTCCCGTTGTTCGTGCTGCAGGCGTTGGCGCACGTCCCGCAGTTCGAGGTCGTGGCGAGGTTCGTCTCGCAGCCGTTGCTCACGTCTCCGTCGCAGTTGCCCCAGCCGCCGGCGCACGCGATCTGGCAGGCGCCGCTGACGCACGACGGCGTGCCGTTGTTGGCGCTGCACGCGTTGCCGCACGCCCCGCAGTTGGTCGTCGTCGTGAGGTTCGTCTCGCACCCGTTCGCGGTGTTGCCGTCGCAGTTGCCGACCCCGGGGTTGCACGTGATGCCGCTACACACGCCGCCGCTGCACTGGGGCGTCCCGCCCGCGGAGCTGCACACGTTGCCGCACGTGCCGCAGTTGCTGGTGGTGGTGACGTCCGTCTCGCAGCCGTTGCTCACGTTGCCGTCGCAGTTGCCCCAGCCGGCGCTGCAGGCGATCTGACACGCCCCCCCCGAGCACGAGGGCGTGCCGTGGTTGGAGCTGCACACGGTGCCGCAGGCGCCGCAGTGCGTCGCGCTCGACGCCGTCGACGTCTCGCAGCCGTTCGCCACGTTGGCGTCGCAGTTGCCCCACCCCGAGGAGCAAGCGATGCTGCAGCTTCCGCTGACGCACGACGGCGTGCCGTTGTTGGTGCTGCACGCGCTGCCGCACCCGCCGCAGTGCGAGGTGCTCGCGCTCGTCTGCGTCTCGCAGCCGTTGCCGACGTTCCCGTCGCAGTCACCGTAGCCGGACGAGCACGCGATCGAGCAGTTCCCGCCCGAGCACGACGGCGTGCCGTTGTTGGTGCTGCACGCGCTGCCGCACCCGCCGCAGTGGGAGGTCGAGGTCCCCAGCGTCACCTCGCAGCCGTTGGACGCGTTGCCGTCGCAGTTGCCATAGCCCGAGTTGCACGCGATCCCGCACGCGCCGCCGGTGCACGAGGCGACGCCGTTCGTCGTATTGCAGGCGGTGCCGCACGCGCCGCAGCTCGCCGTGCTGGTGTTCAGGTTCACCTCACAGCCGTTCGCGACGTTGGAGTCGCAGTTGCCGAACCCGGCAGTGCAGGTGATGCCGCAGCTCCCGGCGCTGCAGAATGGGGTCCCGTTGCTCGAGCTGCACGTGCCGTTGCACGCGCCGCAGTGGGTGGTGTTCGTCTGGAGATCGACCTCGCAGCCGTTGGAGAGGTTGCCGTCGCAATTGCCGAAGCCCGCGGAGCAGGTGATGCCGCACAGGCCCCCGGAGCAGGTGGCCGTGCCGTTCGTCGAGTTGCACACCGTCCCGCAGCTCCCGCAGCTCCCGGGCAGGTTGAGGTTCGTCTCGCAGCCGTTGGCGGCGTTGCCGTCGCAGTTGCCCCAGCCCGCCGTGCAGGAGATCGTGCAGGCGCCGGCCGTGCAGGATGGCGTGCCGTTCGTCGTGGAGCACGCGGTCCCGCAGGTCCCGCAGTTCGTCGTCGTCGTGAGGTTCGTCTCGCAGCCGTTGGCGACGTTGCCGTCGCAGTCGCCCCAGCCGGGGGAGCAGGCGATCTGGCACGCGCCGCTGACACACGCCGGCGTCCCGTTCGTGGTGCTGCAGGTGTTGCCGCAGGCGCCGCAGTTGGCGGTCGTCGCCAGGTTCGTCTCGCAGCCGTCGGCGACGTTCCCGTTGCAGTTCGCGTAACCTCCCGAACACGCGATCGAGCACGCGCCGGCCGCACAGGACGGGGTGCCGTTCGTGGAGCTGCAGGTGTTGCCGCAGGCGCCGCAGTTCGACACGCCGGTCGCGATGTTGGTCTCGCAGCCGTTGGCGACGTTGCCGTCGCAGCTGGCCCATCCGGAGGTGCAGGCCAGTTGACATGCTCCGCCGCTGCACGACGGCGTCGAGTTCACGGTGCTGCAGGCGTTCCCGCACGCGCCGCAGTTGGAGGTCGTCGTCGTCGAGGTCTCGCAGCCGTTGGAGGGGTTGGCGTCGCAGTTCGCGAAGCCCGCGCTGCAGGTCACGCCGCAGGTCCCCGACGAGCAGGTCGCGGTGCCGTTCGTCGCGTTACAGACGTTCCCGCAGGCGCCGCAGTTGGTGGTGTCGTTGCCCAGCGCGACCTCGCAGCCGTCCGCGACGTTGCCGTTGCAGTTGGCGAAGCCCGGCGTGCAGGCGATGTTGCAGCTCCCGGAGGGGCAGCTCGGCGTGCCGTTCGCGGAGCTGCACGCGGTGCCGCAGGCGCCGCAGTTCGTCACCGTGTACGTGTTCGTCTCACAGCCGTTCGCGTCGTTGCCATCGCAGTTGGCGAAGCCGGGGTTGCACGTGATGCCGCTGCAGACTCCGCCGGAGCAGGTGGGCGTGCCGCCGGAGGAGTTGCAGACGTTCCCGCAGATGCCGCAGTTGGAGGTCGTCCCGAGGTTCGTCTCGCAGCCATCGGCGAGGTTCCCGTTGCAGTTACCCCACCCCGGGTTGCACGCGATCGTGCAGGCCGTGCCGTCGCACCCCGGGATGCCGTTCACGGTGCTGCAGACCGTCCCGCAGACGCCGCAGCTCGTCACGCTGGAGAGGTTCGTCTCGCAGCCGTTGACCGCGCTGCCGTCGCAGTTCGCGAACCCGGGGGTGCAGGTGATGGCGCACGAGCCCGAGGCGCAGGACGGCGTCCCGTTCGTGGAATTGCAGGCGATCCCGCACCCCCCGCAGTGCGCCGTGCTCACGTTGACGTTCGTCTCGCACCCGGTGGTGATGTCGGCGTCGCAGTTGCCGAAGCCGGTCGTGCACGCGATGCCGCAGAGCCCGCCGGTGCACGACGGGGTGCCGTTGTTCGCGCTGCAGGCGTTGCCGCAGGCGCCGCAGTGCGAGGTCGTCGAGGCGACGTTCGTCTCGCAGCCGGTCGCCGCGCTGCCGTCGCAGTCTCCGTAGCCGAGGTTACAGGAGATCGCGCAGGTGCCGCCTGCGCACGCCGGGGTGCCGTTGGTGCTGTTGCAGGCCGCCCCGCAGCCGCTGCAGTGGGCGACCGTCGTCAGCAGGTTCGTCTCGCAGCCGTTCGGCGCGAAGCCGTCGCAGTTGCCGAAGCCCGGGTCGCAGGCGATGCCGCACACCCCGCCGCTGCAAGAAGGTGTCCCTGCGGACGCGCTGCAGGTGTTGCCGCAGGCGCCGCAGTTGGCGACGTCCGAGGCGAGCGCGAGCTCGCAGCCGTTCGAGGCGTCGCCGTCGCAGTTGCCCCACCCCGTGTTGCAGACGATGGCGCACACGCCCGAGGAACAGACGGGGCTCCCGTTGGTCGCGCTGCACAGGTTGCCACAGGCGCCGCAGTGGACCGGGCTCGCCGCGGTGTTCACCTCGCACCCGTTCCCGGGCTGACCGTCGCAGTCGGCGTAGCCCGCGGCGCAGCTCGCGACCTGGCAGTACCCCGTGGTGCACTGCCAGCCCGCGACGTTCGACGCGAGCGGCAGCTTCGAGCCGCACTCGAGCGCGATGTTCGCCACGTCGTCCAGCGTGCCGTTGCAGTCGTCGTCCACCGCGTTACACGTCTCGAGCTGCGCGCCGGGCGCCACGTTCGGCACGCAGGTCGACACACCGCCCGAGCAGTCCGTCGTGCCGGGGGCGCAGACCCCGGGGAGCGCGGTGGTGCACGGCTTGTTGTCGAGGACGCTCGGGTCGTCGATCGTGCCGTTGCAGTCGTTGTCGATCGTGTCGCACGTCTCCACGTCGGGGAAGACCGTCTGCGTGCAGTTGTTCTGGCCCCCGAGGCAGTTGGTGAGGCCGCTGGCGCACGGCGTGTTCGGCACCTGGCTCGTGACGATGCACGGCTCGCCGGCGCCGGCGAAGCCGTCGTCCGGCACGCCGTCGCAGTCGTCGTCGAGGCCGTTGCACACCTCGGCGCCGCCTTGCACGTTCTGGTTGCAGACGATCGCGCCGGCCGCGCAGGCCGTCGTGCCCGCGGCGCAGACGCCGTCGAGCCCCGTGTTGCACGACTGGTTCCCGCCGGGGTTGCCCTCGTCCGTCTGGCCGTCGCAGTCGTCGTCGAGAGAGTTGCACTGCTCGGCGCCCGGTGCGATCTGCGGGACACACGTCAACGCGCCGAAGATGCACGCGGTCTCGCCCGTCCCGCACACGCCGAGCGCGCCCGGCACCGCGCAGGCGGCGCCCGCGCCCGGGTCGCTCTCGTCGATGCTGCCGTTGCAGTTGTCGTCGAGGCCGTTGCAGACCTCGATGATGTACTGGCACTCGAGCCCCCCGTCGCCGTCCGCGGCGTCGGCGTCGGTGTCCGCGTCGGCGTCCGCGTCGGCGCCGGCGTCTTCGCCCGCCGCGCCCGAGGCTCCCGAGGCGCCCCCGCCGCTCGCGCCGCCGCTCCCCGCGCCGCCACCGGATCCTGCCGTTCCGCCCGCGCCTCCGGTCGCAGCGGTGCCGCCGCTGCCCCCGCCGTCCGAGCCGCCGGGGGCGTCGCGCCCTGCGTCGCGCGCGGCTGTCCCGCCGCCCCCGCCGCCTTCGTCGCCCCCGCTCGCGCAAGCCGCAGCGAACGCCATCGCGAGCGCGCTCGCAGCACCCAGGAGTCGTGCCCGCTTCAGGATGTCGTGCATGTCAATCCACCTCGAGCCGACTCGAGAGTAGTCGGGAATCTACCGACTGGCGAGCGGTGTCTGTGAGTCGTCGGTCGTGCCGGAGGGAGTCGGCGGATGTAGGGGAACCTGCGCGCGCGTGCGCTGTCGGACTCGACACCACGTGTCGCAGACACCGAGTGCCGCGAGGCGTTGTGACGAGTTCTCGCCGCGCGCGGCGCGCGCTACCGAGTGCCGCGAGGCGCTACGACGAGCCCTCGCCGCGCGCCGCCCGCGCTGCGGCGGCGAGGAGCTCCGCGACCGGCGCGTGGGCGCCGGTCGAGTCGCTGATCTGCAGATACTCGAGCGAGCCGTCGCGCCGCACCACGGCCACGCCGCCTTGCTGCCAAGGATCGCCCTGGGTGCGGCCCTGCCGGAAGCCGCCCTTCCAGGCGCGCGCCGCGTTCCCCAAGACGCGTGGCGTCAAGAACGCCCCCGCGTCCCGCCGCATCCCGAGCGCCCGGTAGCTCGCTCGGCTCGGGTCGCTCAGGACCCGCCCCCGCAGGTCGTGCGCCTCCGCGAACCCTCGCGCGTGCTCGGGCGAGCCGCTCCCGATGACCCAGAGCGCCACCCCAAGCTCCTCGAGCCTCGCCAGCTCACCGCGCAACTGCGCGGCCTGCTCATGGCAGAAGAGTCAACCGAAGTGCCGGACGAACGCCAGCACTGCGGGGCGGTCGCGCCACAGCTCCGCCAGCGGCACCACGCGCCCGGTGGCATCGAGGGCCGTGAGGTCGCTCGGCATGCGCTGGAGAGCCGCGGTCATGACGACGGCATAGTGACGTGACGGCGTGGCGGCAAGCGGCGCGCCCGCTGCGCTCAGCGGAGCACGCCCGCGCGGCGGAGCGCGACGACCTCGCCGGCCTCCAGCCCCGCCTCGCGCAGGATGGCGTCGCCGTGCTCGCCCTGCGCCGGCGCGGGCGCCGGCGTGAAATCGCGCGGCGTCACCGGCGTGCGGAAGTGGCCGAGCGTCGCGCCGCCCACCTGGGCCGTCACGAAGGCACGCCGGGCGACGAGCTGCGGATCGGTGAGCAGCTCGTCCGGGCGGAGCACCGGCTCGACGCAGCAGTCGTGGGCGCGGCCGAGCGCCTCCCACTCGGCGCGCGTGCGCGTGCGGAACAGCTCCGCGAGGCGCTGCTGGTACGCGGCTTGGTGCTCGCCGGGGACGAGCAGCATGAGGTCGGGCTCCATCCCGACCGCGGTGAGGAACGCCGCGAGGAACTTGGGCTCGAGCGCGCCGAGCGTCACCGCCCCGCCGTCCTTCGTGGCATAGCAGCCGTACGCCGCGATCCCGCCCGTCAGGTACTCAGCGCCTCGCGCCGGCAGCTCGCCGGCGAGCAGGCGCGCCAGCGGGAGCGCCGCGAACCCGATCACCGACTCGAGCATCGACACGTCGACCACCGAGCCTCGCCCCGTCGCGTCGCGGGCGCGGAGCGCAGCGAGGATCCCGATCACGGCGTAGAGCCCGCCCGAGACGTCCGCGAGCTGGAAGCTCGGGAGCTGCGGCGGGCCATCGACCGGGCCCATCAGCCCGAGGATCCCGGCCCGCGCGAGGTAGTTCAGATCGTGGCCCGCCCGGTCCCGGAGCGGGCCGTCCTGCCCGTACCCGGTGAGCGCGCACACGACCAGCCGCGGATTCTCCTCCAAGAGCCGCGCGTGGGACAGCCCGAGCCGGTCCATCACCCCCGGGCGGAACTGCTCGAACACTACGTCGTAGCTGCGCGCGAGGCGGAGCAGGACCGACGCGCCCTCGGGGCGCTTGAGATCGAGCGCCAGGCTCCGCTTGCCGCGGTTCAGGATGTGGAACCCAGCGCCCATACCCTCCACGGCGGGGGGCGCGGCGCGCAGGTAGTCGCCGGCGCCGGTGTCCTCCACCTTGTCCACCTGCGCGCCGAGATCGGCGAGCACCATGGTCGCGAAGGGGCCCGGCAGGAGCCGGGTGAGGTCGAGCACCTTGAGTCCGTGGAGGGCGGTCATCGCCCCCGCACCTTATCATCGCGGGGGCGCACTCAGCGCAGGCGCGCGCGCTCGGCCGCGACCCACGGCGCGAGTCCGCCGTTGCGGGCAGCCGGCGCCGCGCCGGCCGCTCGCTCGGCGATGTGGGCGCGCACGGCGACCGCGACCGCCAACCGCTCGGCGTCGTCCGCGGCGGCGGGTGCCTCCTCCAGCAGCGCGCTCGCGTGGCGCTCGATGAAGCCGGTGTCGTAGTGCCCCGCGACGAACTCGGGGTGCTCGAGCAGCCGCGCGTGGAAGGGCAGGTTCGTGCGGATCCCGGCGACCACGTACTCGGCGATCGCCCGCCGCATGCGCGCGACGGCCAGGGCGCGGCTCGGCGCCCACACGGAGAGCTTGGAGATGAGGGGGTCATAGTGGGGCGTGATCGTCACGCCGGCGTACGCGCCGCCGTCGTCCCGGACGCCGGGCCCCGCGGGCACGCGCAGCTCGCGGATGAGGCCTGGGCTCGGCAGGAAGCCGCTGGCGGGGTCCTCCGCGTAGACCCGGCACTCGATCGCCGCGCCGCGCCTCGTCACGTCGGCCTGCGTGTAGCCGAGCGGCTCGCCGTCCGCGATGCGGACCATCTCCCGCACGAGGTCGAGCCCCGTCACCAGCTCCGTGACCGGGTGCTCCACCTGGAGCCGGGTGTTCATCTCGAGGAAGTAGAAGCTCTGGTCTTTGCCCAGGAGGAACTCGAACGTCCCGGCCGAGAAGTAGCCGACGCTCCGCGCGCCCTGCACTGCGACCTCGCCCATCCGGCGCACGATCGCGTCGTCGATGGCGGGGCAGGGCGTCTCCTCGACGACCTTCTGGTGACGGCGTTGGATGGAGCAGTCGCGTTCGAAGAGGTGCACGAGGTTCCCGTGCCGGTCGCCGAGGATCTGGATCTCGACATGGCGCGGCTCGAGGATGGCCTTCTCGACGTAGACGGTCGGGTCGCCGAACGCCTTGCCGGCCTCGCTCTGCGCTCGCTCGAGCGCCGCGGCGAGGTCCGACTCGCGGTGCACGAGGCGCATCCCCTTCCCCCCTCCGCCAGCGCGCGCCTTGAGCATCACCGGGTAGCCGACGCGGGAGGCCGTCTCGCGCGCCTCTGCCGCGTCCCCCGCCGGCCCGCCCGGGACGATGGGGACGCCCGCCGCTGCCATCTTCTCGCGCGCGGCCGTCTTCGACCCCATCGCGTGCATCGCGCTCGCCGGCGGACCGATGAAGGTGATCCCGGCCGCCTCGCACGCCTCGGGCAGCCGCGGGTTCTCCGAGAGGAAGCCGTAGCCCGGGTGCAGGCCATCGCAGCCGGCGCGGCGCGCCACGTCGATCAGTTTGTCGATCCGGAGGTAGCTCTCGGCCGACGCCGCCGGACCGATGGGGTACGCCTCGTCTGCGACCCTGACGTGCAGCGCCTCCCGATCCGGCTCGCTGTATACCGCGACGCTCCCCACGCGCATCTCGCGCAGCGTGCGGGCGATGCGGACGGCGATCTCGCCGCGGTTGGCGATGAGGACCTTCTTCATGCGGCGGTCGCCTAGCAGGAAGGCCCGGCCGAGGCGAGGGTCGCGGTGGAGCGCGCGGCGGTCGTCCGGATGGTGCTCGCTGGGTCCACGGGGCCCGGGGACACGGAGGTCTCCCTACCTCCGCCGGAGGAGCCGCCGGAGCCTCCGCCGGAGCCTCCCTTGCTGGACCCCGCGCCGAGCCCTGGCGTGTCGAGGGTGATCGTCCGCTCCTCGAACGTCCGCGGAGCCCGGCCGGGCGTCGTCCGCGCGATGCGGCAGCGGCCCCAGGCCCTCCGAGGATCGCCGTCGACGCCGAGCTCGACGAAGCCCGCGCCTGACGCGCTGCCCCGGGTCGTTCGCGGGCAGGCGCGTCCCGTCCGCGATGTCGCGGTTCGTGGCGAAGACCGCCGCCCACCACGCGTCCGCGTCGTGGTGGCCGGTGACCGCCGTCCACGCGATGTCGCCGAGCCGGCCCATCCTGGACTCCCGAGCCGGCGGGTCGTCCTGGTCGTCGAGGTCGCCCACGTGGAGGAGGAGGTCCGGGTCCGCCGCCGCGGTCATGTCCAGGAGCCGCGCCGGCGACGCCCCCACGCTGGAGTCACCGCAGGTCGCGATCCGGGTGCCCATCGCCGGGAACTCGAGGCCCCCAGGGCCGTCGTCGGCGGCGCCGTCGGTCCGGCCAGCGCCCGGAGTCGATCCGGGCGGCGCCACCTCGCCGGCGGTGGAAGCACGGCCGGCCCACCCGAAGAGCGCGAGAACCCACCGGCGTTGCACGCGTCTTCGCCTCGCTGCCGAACGTGCGCGGGCGAGGGGCTGCGCGTGACGAGTCGATGAGGGCCGCCGTGGGAGCGCCCCAGGGAGCGCCGGGGGACGGACCGGACCCGGGCGCCGATCCACGCGGGGCGCGGCCACCAACTCGTCTCCGGATGTGCACGCGGAGCGCATCCGCGTCGGGTAGCTCGCAGGATCATGCCTCGACCTCCTTCCTCGCTCGCACGACCGCCGGCGCCGTTGGGCGACCTGCCGGGCAGGCTGAACCCTCCGTCCGCATGCGAGCGCCCCGCATCACCGGGGCGGGCAGCGCCGGCGCGCCGCAGATCCCTGCGTCGCCTGACGTTGCTGGCCGGGGGCGTCACTGGCGCGGCCTGCGCGCAGGGCGTGCAGCTCGAAGAGCCGATCGGCGCGCGCGCCGGCGGCGGGGGGGCTGCCGGGGTCGCGGGGGCGGCGACTCCGGCGAGCGGCGGCGCGAGCAGCGGCGGTCGGACCGGCGCGGACGCAGGCGGTGGGAGCGCCGCCGCTGGCGGCGGCGGGGCTTCGAGCGGGGCGGGGGCGAGCGGGGCGGGGGCGAGCGGGGCGGGGGCGAGCGGGGCGGGAGGACTCGCTGGCGCCGGTGGAGGCGGATCCGCTGCGGGGGGTATGGGTACAGGGGGAGGGCCGGGGGGCGCGGGCGGCGCGGCCTCGGGTGGGACGTCGACCGGTGGCGCGAGCGGCGCGGCGTCCGGGGGCGTCGGCGCGGCCTCGTCCGGGGGCGCGGGGGGGGCGGCTGGTGCGGGCGCGGCCTCGTCCGGCGGCGCCAGCGGCACCGGCGCCGGCGGTACGGGGGGCGTCGCCTGCAACCCCGGCGCTGGAGACTGCGACGGCGACGTGTCCAACGGGTGCGAGACCCACCTCCTCGCGACCTTGGCCCACTGTGGCGCGTGCGGGCACGAGTGTGTCGCGCCGGTCGGCGGGGTCGCGACCTGCGGCGCCGGGAGGTGCGGCGGCACGATCACGTTCGGCGCGGCCGACCTCGAAGACACCTACATCTCGGACGACGGCTCGGAGAAGTCTCAGAACTTCGGCGCGAGCACCAAGATCCTCGTCGATGGAGACCCGGTCTACCGGACGCTGCTGCAGGTCCCCGAGCTCGTGACGCGGCTGCCGCCGGGGGTCGTCATCCAGTCGGCGACGCTGCAGCTCCAATGTTTCGATACCGGCGCGGCCGTCCAGGTCTTCCGCGTGCTCGCGCCGTGGTCGGAGAGCTCGGTCGCCTGGGACACGCAGCCGGCGCGGGACGCCGTGCAGGCGGCTTACTTCACGGCGTCCGTCGGGATGCGTCAGGTCGATCTCACCGCGCTCGTCCAGCTGTGGGTGGACGGCACCCCCAACTACGGCGTCATCCTCCTCGCGGACGGCGGCCTCCTCTCGGGCGGCGGGAGCGACTACCGCAGCTCCGAGTACTCGGACGCGGCCGCGCGCCCCTCGCTGGTGGTCACCTTCGTCGAGCCGTGAACGGTCGGCCGCGCGATCGCCGCGGCTGACGCCGACGCCCTGCTCCTCGCGGCGGTCGGCGGACGGGAGCGCCCGGCCAAGGCGACTGCCCCGGAGACCACGCCTCAGCGCGGCGCGTCGGCGCGAGGCGCGGGTGGTGTCCACCCGATCTCCCTCGCCGTGACCGGGCCCACGGCCAGCTCGTCGAGCGTCTCGGGCGCGCGCTCGCGGTGGGGCGCCACGACGACGTTGCGCGCCATGATCTCAGCGGCGACCTGCGGGTAGAGCGGACTCAGCGTGGGGTCGGCGAGGCCGTCCGGGAGGAGGGCCATGCCCCGGGGGTCGTACTTGTCGGTCGCGCCGAGCGTGTGCAGGAGCTCGTGCGTGGCGACGAACAGCGCGAGGTCGACCATCGTCGCGTCGAGCTCGACCTCGACGCTCCCGACCCGCCCCCCCTGCTCGCTCTGCCCCTCGACGGCCGCCCGCGCGGCGTGCTGCGGGGGGCGCACGGTGAGGTAGATGCGGCTATCGGCTGCCCGCCACTCGACGCCCGCGCGGCGATCGACGCCGCGGAAGTACCGCCAAGTCTCCCACGCGTGCGTGGCGAGGCCGCGCAGGTCGTCGGCGGTCGGCCGCGGAGGCGCGGCGGCCGCGTCGACGGGGCCGTACACGGTGAACGAGAACGGGCGCCGGCTCGCGCTCCCGCGGTGTCGCGCCATCTCCTCGGCGAGGCGCGCCTCGAGCGCCGGGATCCGCTGGCGCAGCGCCCCCAGCGCGGCGGGGTCGACGGCTCCGTCACGGAGCAGGACCAGCGCCACCTGGACGGGCCGCCGCCACTGCGTCCGCTCGTGGCGCCGGCGCCGGTCGTTCCACGCCCAGAGGAGGACGACGACGAGGACGGCGGCGAGGAGCGCGATGCGCACCCGCCGGAACGCCACCCAAGCGCTCGCCCGGCTCGTCATCCGTCGTCTCCCGGCCGTGTTGACACGGCTCGGAGGGATGCGCTACCGGTATTCGATAGTAGTATGTCGAACTTCCTACATTCAAGACCGAGCCGAGCGGAGCCGGCTCCCGCAGGGCGCACCTGGGGATCGAGGGCGCTCGGGGCGCACGCGGGGCGCGCGTGCCTCCTGCTCGCGTGCGGCCTGGCCTCCGCCTGCGGTGCGCCGGACGCCGCAGCGCCCGGCGCGCCCGAGGCGGGCGCCGGTACGGACGGGGCCGCGGACGCCGCGCCCGAGCGGGACGTCTTCGATCCCGCGTGGGGTATCGCCGCCTGCGTGGATCAGCCCGAGCCCGCGGCGGTCCAGCCCGGCGCGCACGCCGTGGATCGTCACGAGGGATCGGTCGCGAGCCCGACGGGAGAGATCCCGGTGAGGCTCTTCGCGCCGCGTGCCGTGCTCGCCGCTCCGCTGGTCGTCGTGTTCCCGGGCGGCACCATCCACGGGAGCCGCTACGACTGGCTGGGCGAGCTGCTCGCCTCGCACGGACACGCGGTGTTGATCGCGCAGCGTACGGGCTCGGGCCTCGAGCCTACGTGGGCCACGCTCGCCGCCGAGGCCGTCACCACCGGCGACTGGGCCACGCTCGCCGACCCCGGGTCGCTGCTCCTCGTGGGTCACTCGTACGGGGGGACGGCCGCCCTCTGCAACGCGTCCCCGGACACCTGCCCCCTGCCCTTCCAGGGCAGCCCCCCCACCGGGCTCGTCGGGGTGCTGACGTTCGCCTCGCACGCGCAGCCGCCCGCCGACCCGACCGCCTCCACGCCGATGGTCGCCGCGGTGCCCGTGGCGCTCGTCGGGGGCGGCCGCGACGCGCGCGTCACGCCGGAGGAGATCGGCGCCACGTGGGCGAGGCTGTCGGGGCCGACGTGGCGCGCGCGCGCCGAGATCGCCGGCGCCAATCACTACCAGATGATCGACTGCCTCGAGCCGGAGGTGGACCACTACGCGCTCGACCAGGCCGCCGAGATCGCCCACTCGGTCGCGCTGGAGCGAGCGGCGGTCGTCCTGCTGGCGTTCGCGGAGGCGGTCCGCTCCGGGGACCCGGGGCCGCTCGGCGAAGCGGGCGCTGGTGGTGGGATCGTCGTCGAGGTGGCCGCGCCGTGACCCCTGCGCGCCGCGCGAGCTCCCGCGCTCACCGAGCCGGGGCTCGCTCGACGCGCCACCGCGACGACTCGCCCAGCCCCGAGACCACGAGCCAGCCGGTCACCCCAGGCACGACGCGGCCCGAGTAGCGGTCGTCGGGGAGCGCCGTCCAGGTGATCGGCACGCTCGCGCCGCGGCTCGTACGGGCGCTCACGCGCTCGCGCCAGGCGCACTCGTTGCAGAGGAGCGACAGCGCTCGGTCGCGCTGGACCGGGACTTGCCACGAGCGGTTCCTCTCGTCCCCGAACCACCCGGTGAGGCGAGGCGACAGCGTGAAGGGCGCGTCTGCGGCCGCCCGGCCGTGGCCGTCCACGGCGCTCTGCAGGACGATTCCGAGGACGGCGATCAGCAGCGAGCCGAACGCCCAGCCGACGGCGGCGCGCAGCGCCTGGCGGCCGGCGTCGCGCCGCCCGGCCGCCTCGGCGACGAGCGCGTCCTCGACGTGGAGGTGGAACTCGGTTCGCTGATCCGTGAGGCGGCGCAGCTCTCTCGCGGGGAGCGCGACGAGGTTGTCCGCGTCGCAGTACGGACAGCGGACACCGAGCGCCGCCGCCGGCACCACGAGATCGCCGCCGCAGTGGCGGCACGCGGCGCCGCCGCCCGCGTGGTGGGAGGGCCGCGCGGCGAGGGCGGCTCGTGTCGCCACGCGGGCGCTCGCGAGCTGGTCGGCTCGACGGAGCACGGCCAGCGGCACGCCGCCGAGCACGAACGAGCCGACGGCGAGCGCGAGGAAGCACGTGGGGACGCCGGCGACGTCGACCACGTCGAGCCCGAGGAGAGGACCGGAGAGGCGCAGGAGGCTCACGACGCCGAAGAACGAAGCGATGACGATCGCGAGCGGGACGCCGAACAGCGCGAGCGCGATCGGGTGCGTCGCGGCCAGCACGGCCACCGGATCCACCAGCCGCGCGCCGAGGCGGAAGCCCGCCACGGCGGGCCAGGCCAGCAGGTGCGCCGCCGTGCCCCACGCGCGGAGCGCGAGACCGGGCGGCGATCCCAGGCGGGCGTAGAGCGCGCCGAGGTCCGCCGCGGAGCGAGCCTCGTGGCGCTCTGCGACGCGCCCCGCGACGTGGTGAGCGGGCAGCGGGAGCTCGCCTCCGCAGTGCGCGCAGGTCGCCGCCGCTCCGGCGCCCGCGCGGCAGGCAGCCCCGCACCGCGGGCAACCGAGGGTCTCCACGTCGACGCCGCGCACTCCCGACGAGCTTCGCAGAGAACCGGACCAGGCGAAACCTGCGCGCGCCTCTCGGCTCGGCGAGACCGGGACCGAACGCGACACCCCGCCGGTCCGCGAAGCGAACCGCCGGGGTGTCGGTCTGGGGTCCCGGGGACACGCGCCCGGCGCCGAGCTCAGCCAGGCGAGAGCATGAGCGGGTAGACCACCGTCACGATCCCGCCCTCCGGCTGCGGGAAGGACAGCCCGTAGAACGCTCGCACGATGCAGCCCACGGCGGCGGAGTCCGGTAGGTCCGAGCCGCCGTTGCTCACGTTGGACACCGCGCCGTCGCGCCCGATGACGAACCGCACCGAGATGCGCCCCGCGAGCGTCGGGTTGCGCGCCAGGCCCTGCTCGTAGCACATGCGATAGCGCCCGAAGTTCTGGCGGACGACGCGCTGGATCGTCTCGGCGGGGAGTCGACCGCTGAGGACGGTCGCGCCCTCGGGGCGGATGCGCGGGGGGCCCTTCGTCGTGTGGCCCTTCGAGAGGCGCCCGTGCGCGCTGCCGAAGCCCTGGTCGGGGCCGAGGCCAGCGCCGTTCCCGTAGGTGCCGATGTTGCCGAGGCCGATGCCCTCCCCGTACCCGCCGCCGCCGAAGCCGCCGCCGGTGAGGCCGAGGCCGCCGGTGCCGCGCCCCTCGCCGAGCACGTCGCCCCACATCGCGCCCTCCGCCGTGAGGTCGTGGGTCCCGCTCGCGCTGTCGCGGCCGAACGTGGCGAGCGGCCCCGCGGCGGCGCCGCTCAGGAGGGCGTTCATGCCGAACGTCCGCGCCTCCTCGACCGCCCGCGCTCGGGCGAGCCGCGGGTCGTCGTCGACCTTCTGCACCGCCCAGCGCCCCGAGGTCGTGGCGGTCGGCTTGCCCATCGCGCCCTCCGCGCCGCTGGCGCGCGTGCCCGTCCCACCCCGCTCCGCGGTCGAGCTCTCCGCTGCCGTGGTGTCCTCTCGCGTGGCCTCGCGCTCCGTCTCCGCGCTCTGGCTCAGGTACTGCTGGAGGAGCACCACGCGCTCTCGGTCGAGCTGCTCGTCAGCGACCAACCCGAGGGGCGGCACGAAGTACGCCGCCGCCGCGACCATCGACGCCGCGGCGAGCACCGTGGCGCCGAACGCCGCGAGCACGCCCCGCTCGGCTGCGGCCGACGCGCGCGCCGTCGGCTTGCCCGCGCGCACGCTCGAGACGACGTAGGTGAAGTCGCCGTGCTCGATCCGGAGCCGGCCGCCGTCCGGCAACGACGCGGTGCGCGCGCCCGCGGCCTCGGGGCACGGCTCGGTCGAGGCGTCGTCCAGCGACGCGCGCGAGCCGTCGCGCTCGACGATGGCGCGCGCGCCGCGTGGGATCGCGACTCGCGTCCCCGTGGAGTGCGGCTGCACCAGCGGGAGGCGGGAGACGCCGAGCTTCTCCTCGGGGACCAGGTAGTCGAGCGGGAGGCGCTCTCCCATCGCCTCGCCGATCCAGAACGCGCGGTCGGTCGCGAGGTGCGCGACGTGCAGCACGTTGGTGCCCCAGAGCACGGTCACCTCGACCTCGCCGCGTGACGCGATCTCGACCTCGTCGGCGGGGACGGCGGGCGCGCTCTTCACGAGCGCGTACGTCGCCTCACCGGGGACGACCGGCTCGGCGCGCGCGACTCCGAACGCGGCCCGAGGATCGAACCCGCGCGCGGCCCGGGCCGCCTCGAAGGGGTTGGCAGGATGGACGGGGAAGGTGAGCTGCGACTGAGCCATGACGGTCTCCTCTCGGATCTCGCGCGGGCGGCGCGGTGGGGCGCACGCGCTGGCGAGGGGGTCCGACGCTGCCGGGGTGGCGCGTCGTTGCAGGCTCCGACGCCGGCCGGCCCCGTGTGGTTCCGCGGAAATCAAGCGAATTCGATCTTCCAGCTCGTCTGAACTCCGCCGTCTCGGCTGGAACCCGGAGGCTCCTCCCTGCGCCCCCTCCGCGCGAGCGCGCCGTTCGAAATTCCGCGATGATGGACCCCGATGAGCGACGCCCTCCCGCCCCGCGGCGCCGGCCCCGACGAAGCCGGCGCCGAAGTCGTCGGCGTGGCCGAGCTCGTGCGGCGCCTGGGCCGGGCGGTGCAGTCCGTCTCCGGGCGGGAGTGGGTCGAGGGCGAGGTGACCCAGCTCCGCGTGGCCGAGAGCGGGCACGCCTACTTCACCCTCAAGGACGATCGGGAGGAGGCACGCCTCGACTGCGTCGCGTACCGGCAGGCGGCGGCGCGCGCGCGGTCCCTGCTGCAGCCGGGCGCGCGCGTGCAGGTGTTCGGAGGTGCGGCGGTGTATGCCGCGCGGGGCCGGCTGCAGCTCGTCGCCGATCGGATCCGCGCGGCCGGGCGCGGCGCCCTGCTCGAGGCGCTCGAGCGGCTGAAGCAGCGGCTCGCGGCGGAGGGCCTGTTCGCGGCGGAGCGCAAGCGACCGCTCCCGCCCGAGCCGCGCGTCGTCGGCGTCGTCACGAGTCGACACGGCGCGGCCGTCCACGACATCATCGCCGTCGCGCGCCAACGAGGTCGCGTCCGCATCGTGCTCAGCCCGGCGCTCGTGCAGGGCGAGGGGGCGCCCGCGAGCCTCGTGCGTGCGCTCGACCGGATCGAGGCGTTGCCAGGGCTCGACGTCGTCATCGTCGGTCGAGGGGGCGGCGCGTCCGAGGATCTGATGGCCTTCAACGACGAGGCGGTCGTGCGGCGCATCGCCGGCCTGCGCGTGCCGGTCGTCAGCGCCGTCGGGCACGAGATCGACGTGACGCTCTCCGATCTCGCCGCCGACCTCCGCGCGGCGACTCCGTCGCACGCCGCCGAGCTCGTGGTGCCGGACGAGCGCGCCGCGCGCGCGCGCCTGAGCGCGTACCTCGGGCAGCTCGCGCGCGCGATGCGCGGTCGCATCCTCGAGGATCGCGACTCGCTCGGGAGGCTGCGCGCTCGGCTCGGGGATCCACGCGTCCGCTGCTTCGACGCGCAGCAGGCCCTGGACGAGCTCCGCGCGCGGCTCGGCGAGGACACCCGGCGCCGGCTCGCGCGCGCCCGCACCACGCTGGCGGACCGGCGCCAGGCGCTCGCCGCCCGCCACCCCCGCGCGGTGCTCGCCGGCGCCCGCGGCCAGCTCGGTCAGTCGCTCGTGCGGCTCGACGCGCTGGAGCAGCGGCGGCTCACCGCCGAGCGCACGCGGCTCGGCGCCCTCGAGGTCCGTCTCGGGATCGCGCTGCGCGACGTGCTCCGCGCGCGTGGCGCGCGGCTCGAGCGCGAGGCGGCGCGGCTGGGCACCCTCTCCCCGCTCGCGGTCTTGGAGCGGGGGTACGCGATCGTGACCTGCGACGACGGCCGGGCGCTGGTCCGCTCGCGCGACACCGCGACCGGCGCCCGCGTGCGCGTGCGCCTGCACGAGGGGCGAGTCGAGGCCACGGTGGATCGAGTCGAGGAGGGCGAGTGACGCGGCGCGAGGTCGTGCTGCTCGGGCACCCGGTCGGTCACTCCGTCTCGCCGGAGCTGCACCAAGCCGCGTTCGACGCGCTCGGCTTGCCACACCGCTACCGGCTCGTGGACGTGCCGGACGAGCCCGCGCTGGCGGCGCGGCTGGCCGAGCTGACGCGCGGGGAGCCTTGGGGCGCGAACGTCACCGTTCCGTGGAAGCGCGCCGCGCTCGCGCTCGCCGCCCGGCGGACCACGGACGCCGCGCACGCCGGCGCCGCGAACGTGCTCTACCGAGACGGTGACGAGCTGGTCGCCGCCAACACGGACGTGTCGGCGCTCGTCGGCGAGCTCGGTCGGGCTGCCGCGACTCGCGACGCCGCCCTCGTGATCGGGAGTGGCGGCGCGGCGCTCGCGGCCGGCCTCGCGCTCGTGCGCCTGGGCTTCGCGGCGGTGCGGGTGACGGCCCGGGCGTTCGATGGGGCGCGATCGGAGTGGCGCGGGGCCGAGGGCTTCGAGCGCATGGGCGTCGAGCCGCTCGCGTGGCCCGGCGACGGCGGGCGCGGCCTCGAGGCGCTGGCGCCCCGGCTCTCCGTCGTCGTGCAGGCGACGAGCGCCGGCATGCGCGGCGCGGGCGATGGTGACGCGCTCGCGCGCCGCGTGCCCTGGGGCGCGCTGCCTCCCACCGCCGTCGCGTACGACGTGGTCTACAACCCGCGGGTGACGCCCTTCCTCGACCAGGCGAGGCGCCACGGGCTCGTGGCGCTCGATGGGGTCGGCATGTTGGTGGCCCAGGCGGTCGCCGCCTTCGAGCTCTGGTTCGGTGCGACGCCGCCCGGGGAGGTGATGCGCGAGGCCGCCGAGCGGGCGCTCGCGGCGCGAGGTGCGCGGTGAGCCGGCCGACCTCGCCGGACCCGCCGCGCGACGGGCCGTGGCCGCGCGTCCAGGTCGACGGCGATCTGGAGCGCGCGGGCGCCGAGTGGCTCCACACCAACGGCGCCGGGGCCTACGCGATGAGCACGGTGTCGGTGATGCACACCCGGCGCCACCACGGGCTGTTCGTGGCGGCGCTCGCGCCCCCGCTCGATCGCCACGTCATCGTGACCCACGCCGAGGTCTCGATCGAGGTGGGGGGGCGCGCGCACCGGATCTCGACGCACCGCTTCCCCGGGATGGCGCCCACCCCGGGCTACCGTCTGCTCCAGTGGTTCGCGCAGGATCCGATCCCGCGCTGGGTGTATCGGATCGGGAAGGCGCAGTTCGAGCGCAAGGTCGCGCTGGTGCGGGGGCGCAACGCGCTCGTCGTGTCCCACACGTGGTTCGGGCGCGCCGGCGCGCGCCTCACCGTCCGTCCGCTCCTCTCGCTCCGGCCCGTCCGCGGCATCCTGCACGAGCACGGGTACATGGTGCAGGGCGTGAGCCTGCGGCAGGGCGAGGTGTCGCTGCGGCCCGTCCCGGGCGTCCCGGAGCTGTGCTTTCGCCACGGCGGCGTGTTCATCGGATCGCCGGACTGGTGGCGACGCTTCGAGTACACGGACGACTCGCTGCGGGAGCCCTCGCACGAGGATCTCTGGACGCCGGGGCGCTTCGAGCTGGACCTCCTGCCCGGAGAGCCCGCGTACCTCACGATGTCGCTCGGCGCCCGCGTCGAGGCGCCAGCCGAACAGCTCCTGGCCGAGACGGAGGCGGCGCTGCTCGCGACCGACCCGGGGCCCGAGCGCGCGCCGCTCGTCCGGAAGCTGTACGTCGCCGCCGGGGCGTTCTGCGCGCTCGACGCGCCTCGGCCGGCGATCCTGGCGGGCTACCCCTTCTACGACGTCCGCACCCGCGACGTGTCCGTCGCGGCGATCGGGCTGATGCTCGCGCGGTGGCGCCTCGACGACGCGAAGCGAGTGCTCGATGCGCAGGTGGGCGAGCTCCGGTCCGGGCTCCTGCCCGAGCGCTGGCCGGAGCGTGAGGGTGAGGTCGTCGTCCGATCGCCGGACGCGACCCTGTGGCTGTTCGAGGTCGCGCGCGAGCTCGCCGATCGGACCGGCGCCGAGGATCCGTTCGTCCGCACGCGGCTCTACCCCGCGCTCAAGCGCGCGTTCGTCAAGCTTCGGAGCGGGAAGACGCCGGGCGTCTGGCTCACCCCGGACGGCGCGATCGCGAACGGCGACCCCGAGCACGCCCTCACCTGGATGAGCGCGCGGGCCGGCACCAAGCTCGTCACGCCGAGGCGCGGCCTCGCCGTCGAGCTGCAGGCCCTGTGGACGCGGGCGTGCGAGACGCTCGGCGCGCTGGCGCGAGAGTACGAGGACGAGCCGATCCTCGAGGCCACCCGGGCGGCGCGGGACGCGGCGCGGGCGGCGTTCGCCGCGAGGTTCTGGTGCGCGTCGACCCAATACCCCTACGACTGCGTGTCCGAGGTCGACGCCGGGCCCGACGCCTTCCAGGACGCCAGCGTCCGGCCCAACGCGCTCCTGGCGCTGGCCGTCGATCCCTCGCTGTTCGAGCGCTGGCAGGCCGCGGCCATCGTGGCGCGCGTGCGGGCGGAGCTGCTCACGCCGGTCGGCGTGCGCAGCCTGGCGCCGGACCATCCTGACTACTTCGGCGTCCACGTCGGCCCGCCGCAGGAGCGTGAGAGTTCGTTCCACCAGGGGACGGCGTGGACCTGGCTCGTCGGCTCCTACGCCCGCGCCGCCCTGCGCCTCGAGCCCGATGACTTCGAGCTGCGCGAGGAGCTCCGCACGATGGTGGAGCGGGCGCTCGCGCAGGGACCGGTCGTCGGTCAGGTCGCCCAGCTCGCGGACGGCGACGCGCCCCACCGGCCGCGCGGGTGCCCGGCGCAGGCGTGGAGCGTCGCCGAGATGCTCCGGACGCTCGTGTGTGAGCTCGGGATGTGAGCGCGGCCCGGCCGTTGCTGCTAGAGAAGGAGCGCCCGCCTGCGCATGGCCCCCCGCGAACTGGCTGCCTACGGCTACCGCCGGATCGTGATCCTGCTGGTGGCGCTCGTCGTCGTGCCGAGCTTCCTGCTGCTCGCGCTCGGCGCGGTGCTGCTCTTCCTCGGTGAGGCGCAGGTCAACCTGCTGATGGGCATCCTCGTGCTCGCGCTGAGCGGCGCCGCGGCGACGGGCGTCGTGCTGGTGTGGGTCTTCGTGCACCGTGAGGCGAACCTGTCGAAGCTCCAGGCGGACTTCGTGTCCAAGGTCTCCCACGAGCTCAGGACTCCGCTCACCTCGATTCGATTGTTCTCGGAGACGCTCGAGCTCCGGCGCGGGGACCAGGCCGCCGAGGAGCAGTGCATCGCCGGCCTCTCACGCGAGAGCCGCCGGCTGCAGGAGCTCATCGATCGGCTCCTCGACTGGGGCCGAATGGAGAGCGGCGGGCGGGAGTTCCGCATGGAGGAGACGGACACCCGCTCCGTGATCGACGCCGCGGTCGCCGCCTTCGCGCCGTTCCGGGATCGGCGCCCCGTCGACCTCGCGGTCTTCCCCGGGGAGTCCCACCCGCTGCGCGCGGACCGAGGCGCCATCGCCGACGCGCTCTTCAACCTGCTGACCAACGCCTTCAAGTACGGCGGGGATCCGCCCCGCATCGAGGTCTGGGCGGAGTCGACGGCGCGTGAGGTGCGGATCCACGTCCGAGACGACGGGATCGGCATCGAGCCGGCCGAGCACGAGCGGATCTTCCAGAAGTTCTACCGAGTCGACGACCGGCTCGCGCGTGAACGAGAGGGCTCCGGGCTCGGGCTCGCGATCGTGAAGCACGTGATGCGGGCGCACGGAGGGCGGGTGCAGGTGCAGAGCCGGCGCGGCGGCGGGAGCACGTTCACGCTCGTTCTGCCCCGCCCGCTGGCGGAGGTCGTGCGCGGGCGCGCCGCCGAACGCGGGCGCGTTCCGGCGCCGGGGGACGCGCAGTGACCGGCGCCCGCGCGACGACCATCCTGGTCGTCGAGGACGACGAGAGCATCACGCTGGGCCTCCGCATGAACCTCGAGGCGGAGGGCTTCGAGGTGCAGGTGGCCGAGGACGGCGCCGCCGGCCTGGCGCTCGCGACGAGCTGGCAGCCGGATCTCATGATCCTCGACGTGATGCTCCCACGGATGAACGGCTTCGAGGTCGTGCGCGAGCTGCGGCGGGCCGGCCAGCGGATGCCGGTGATCATGCTGAGCGCGCGCGGGGCGGAGATGGACAAGGTGATGGGCCTGGAGCTCGGCGCCGAGGACTACATCACCAAGCCGTTCGGGCTCGCGGAGCTGCTCGCGAGGGTGAAGGCGGTCCTCCGGCGTGACGCCATGGCGCGGCGCGCGGCGCGGGAGCCGGTGCGCGCCGGCGAGCTCGTGATCGACGCGGACCGCCGCGACGTCCGGCGTGGCGGTGAGCCGGTGCCGCTGACCGCTACCGAATTCGATGTCCTGTGGTGCCTCGTCGAGGCTCGAGATCGCGTGCTCGCGCGCGAGCAGATCTTCCAGCAGGTGTGGGGGCCGGGCCACCACGGGACGCCACGGACGATCGACAACTTCATGTTGCAGCTCCGCGCGAAGCTCGAGCGCGACCCCGCGGCTCCGCGGCACCTGCTCACGGTGCGTGGCGTCGGCTATCGGTTCGCGATCGGTGAGTGAGCCCGTCGGCGCCGCGGCGCGCTACTTCGGGCCAGCGTACTCCGAGCAGCAGAGGTCGGCGGCGTTGTCCTGGGTGCAGCGCTTGCCCGCACGGAAGAGCGCGATGCAGCTCTTCGCCAGCCGGTAGTAGTAGTCGCCGGTGGCCGTCTTGGCGGGCTCGAGGTCTCGATTGTACTCGGCGGTGTACTGGTCGAGGAAGCAGCCGTAGGTCTGGTCGAAGGCGTTCGAACAATCGCAGAGCGGGGAGCCGCACTTCCAGCGGCCGACGACCCACTCGTTCCACCCCGTGATGGTCGCGATCGGCGTCTCGGGGTGGTCGAACAGGGTCTCGAACTGCTTGCGGAACGTCCTGCCGTAGTGCTTCGGGGTCGCCGTGCTGGTGTGGCTCATGTAGTCCGCGCCATACGCGACCGCGATCGGCAGCTGCTCTGGCGCCCCCGCCCGGAGCGCGAGGCGCTGGTCGCACGGGCGCGACTCGAGCGGGCTCGAGTCGCACTTCTCGAGGTAGCTCCACTTGTCGGTGCCCTCCGGCTCGAAGGCCCACATCTTCCGGAGCGTGTAGCTGGCTGAGAGCGCCGCCAGACGCGCCTCGCTGACGGGGTAGGTGCCGTTCTCGGTGATGAGGAGGAGCGGCTTCCCCTGGTAGTCGAACGCGAGCCCGGAGCCCGCGAGCAGGTCGAGGAGATCATAGACGATGTACTTGTCGTCGGGCTGGTTGCAGGCGCCCGGCGACAGGTACGTCGGGCAGTCGGAGATCGGCACCCAGGGCACGATCTTCGGAGCGCCGGCGACACCCTTCCACACGTTCACCATCGCCGTGAAGGGCTCGAGGATCATCTCCACGGGTCGATCGCAGAGCGCCCCCGTGTTGTAGTTGTGGTTCGTCACGTCGACGAACACGAAGTCCGCGCCCATCTCGCTCAGCAGCTGCGCGTGCTGGGCGAGCAAGGCGGTGTCGTTCGTCAGGCAGTAGTAGCCAGCCGCTGGCTCACCCCACCAGAAGGAGGTCTGGGCGTTCGGGTCGGAGGGCCACGGGGGCCACGCCTGCTGCCCGGCGAGGCACTGGGTGACATCGTGGACGTCGGTGGCCGAGGGGCAGTGCCACGTGTGGTAGAACACCCCAATCTTCGTGCGCGTCGGGTCGAAGGGTTGGTCTTTGCAGGTGTGGTTCGAGAGGTCGCAGGCGTAGCGGGTCCCTGGGCAGTCGGAGTCTGCGTTGCACTCGACGCACACGTTGCCGAGGCACACGTTGCCCGAGGGAGACCAGTCGCACGGGTCGAGCCAGGGGAAGCATCCGTCGCGGCAGAGGCCCTCGAAGCACGTCTGGCCGGTCCCGGGGCAGGTCGCGGAGGTCGTGCACGGCGTCCCGTGGATCGGCGGGGCGCCCCCGCTGCCCGCCGTCCCCGCGGCGCCTCCGGTCGTCGTCCCGCCCCCACCGCTCGAGGCGCCCGCGGCCCCGCCGCCCGCGCCCGCGGCCCCGCCTCCGCTCGTGCCCCCGCTCCCGGTACCGCTCGTGCCCGCGGCGCCCCCGGGATGCTGCCCGCCGGCGCCCGCGGGCGCGCCTCCTGCGCCGCCCGAGCTGCCGCCGGCCGCCGCGCTGCCTCCGGTGGCTCCGGTCGAGCTCCCCCCGCCGCCTCCGGCGCCCGCGCCGCCGACCGCCGCGGCGGCGCCCACGCCGCCATCACCATCTGGCGACCCGGCGGCGGCGCACGCCGCTGAGACCGCGCCCAGCGCGAGCTGGATCCAACTGGCGAAGTCGCGAGATCTCATCGTTCGGCTCCCTCTCGTGTCGGTCTCTGCGGGGCGACCTCGCCCGGGTGGTCGATCGGGACGGCGACGCAGGCGTCGATCCCCTCGGCGAGGCACCAGCCGCCGTTCGACCGCTCGATCACCTCGCGCCCGGCGAGCGCGCCGCGCAGCGAAGCTCGCAGGCGGTTGATGGCGACGTACAGCGCGTTGCGGTGCCGGAGCGGGTGGTAGGCGCGGGCCCGCCAAGCCCGGCAGTAGAGCGCCTCGGCGGGGACGGGCTCGCCCCGCGCCAGCACCAGGAGCGAGAGCAGGGTGGACTGGAGGGGGCGCCCGCGGATCTCGTGGTCACCGTGGCGCGCCACGATCACGTCCCGGGTCGTGTCGACGAAGAGATCATGCAGCGAACGCTCGCGCGCGACCTCCGCGGGCGAGGCCGCGCGGCGACCCTGCTGGTCGACCAGGTAGCAGGCGGCCGGCTCGGTCAGCCCGAGCCGGGCGAGCAGCGCGACGACCCCAGGCGCCGCGCGCGCGGCGAGGCCCCCGTCGATGGCCGCGAGGAGCGCTCCTGCGTACACGCTGCCGCGCTCCGGATCGAGATCGCGGAGCGCCTCGGTGAGCAGCGGCTCCGCGGCGCGGCTCGGATCGCCGCGCCGTGCCGCCGCCGCGGACAAGATCGCGCACGCCACGCGGATCGAGAGGAAGTCGCCGGCGTGCGCCAGCTGGCGAGCGCGCGTCGTGAGCTGCTCGGCGAAGAGCTGGTCCGTCGGGCGTCCTCGCGCGAGGTGCGCCGCGGCCAGGATCGCGGACGCCCTCGCGGCGTCGTAGCCCTGCGGGCGCCCTCCGGGGCGGGTCGTCACGCGCTCGCCTTGCTCGATCGCGAGGTCCAGGCTGCCCCCGACCAGCTCGACCGCGGAGCGCTCGATGTCGAGCGCGCTCCGCGCCGCCGCGAGGTCCGGCTCGGAAACCGCGCGCGCGGCCTGCTCGACGTGGTCCCGCGCGCGGGCGAGCTCCCCCTCGATCGTGAACGCGTGGGCGTGCGCCCGGTGCGCCGTCGCGCGGGAACGCGGGCCGATCTGCCGGGTCGAGAGCGCCTCGTCCGCCAGGCGGTGCGCGTCGCTCGCCGAGAGCGCCTCCGCGGCGAACAGCGCCTGCTGTGCGCGTGAGCGGGCGGCCATGGAGCGGTAGCCGGCGTCGAGCAGGAGCGCGGAGGTCCGCGCGGCCAGGGCCTGGGCGTCGGCGAGGCGCCCGATCTGCGCGAGCGCGGCGCTCCCGTAGTACCCGGCCAGGTTCGCGTTGAAGAAGTCGCCGCGCGCCGTCAACGTCGCGTGGAGCTCCAGCAACGTGACGCTCGCCGCGCGCGGCTCGCCGTCGGCGAAGCGCGCGATCGCGCGGTAGAGCGTCGCGACGTGTCGACGCAGGCTCGTGGCCTCGATCTGCTTCGCCGCCGCGCGCGCCGAGTCGAGCTCGCCGAGCTCGATGCACGCGAGCGTCTCCAGCATCGCGAGACGGCTCGCGAGGTCGTCGAGCCCGGTGCCGATGAGCTCACGCCGCGCGCGGCGGCTCTCGTCCGCGGCGCGCTCGAAGCGCTCGTCCAGGCTCAGCGTGGCCGCGAGCGCCCACGCTGCGCGCGCCCGCTGCCGCGGCGTGGGCGCCGGCAGCTCGCTCAGCGCGAGCGCGAGGACGCGGCGCGCGCGCTCACCGTCGCCCGAGAGCTGGGCGGCGCTGGCGCCCTGCAGTCGCGCCTGGAAGCGGAGATCCGGAGTCGGCGCGGCGTCGACGGCTCGCTCGAACGAGGCCGTCGCATGGACGAGGTCGCCGGTGCGTTGTGCGACCTCCCCAGCGAGGAGGCAGTATCGTGCCTCGAGCTCACCCCGGGGCCGCTCGCCGATGCGCGCGAGCACGCGGGTCGCGTCTCCGATCAGCGACGCCCTCACCATGCACCAGGCGATCAGGAGGTCGATCGCGACGCGGCGCTCCGGCAGGAGATCTCGCAGGCGCTCCAGCGGATCGAGCAGCAGGTGCTCGCTCCCCACCGCGGCGAGCGGCGGGTGCCAGCGCTCGACGGCTGCCCACGCGTCGAGGACCCGCCCCGCGGCGAGGAAGTGACCGACGGCGTCCACCGCGAGCAGCGGGGGAACGCCGTCTCCGCCGCGGAGCAGGGCGAGACACAGGTCCGCGGCGTCCTGGTGGGCGGCGGCGAGCTCGTCCGCCGAGGCCTCACGGACGAGCGCCTCCCGCACGAGATCGTGGACCACGAGCGCCCGCCGGGGCGCGTCGAGCAAGAAGCGCTGCTCGAGCTCGCGGAGCGCCTCGTCGAGCCAGGGCCCCGCGTCCCACGCCGCGCGCACCGTGTCCGTCGCGAACCGTTGCTGCACCACCGCGGCGAGCAACAGCACGCGGCGGGCCGGCGGCGAGAGCTCGGCGATCGCGTCCTCGAGCGTGGACTTCCCGCGCGGACGCGCCAGCATGCGGTGGATCTGGAACGGGCTGCCGTGGGAGCTGCGCATCACCTCCTCGGCCGTGGGGCGCGCGACCTGGAGCCGGTCCGCGAGGGCTGCCGCCATCTGCGCGGCGGCCGTGGCGTCGAGCGGGCCGAGCGTGGTGACGATCGGCGGCGGCGCGCCGCGCGCGATCGGGATCTCGCGCCGCGAGGCCACGACGATGCGGCTGCGGTGAACGTGGCGCGCCAGGTAACCGAGCGCCTGGCCCACCTCGTCCGGCGCCAGGTGGTGGACGTCATCGATGAAGAGCAGGTAGGGGCTCGCGTCGAGCTTCCGGGCGAGGTGCTCGAGCTGCTCGCCGAGGTGCTCTCGCGGCGTCGCGCGCCCGCGCCTCGGCGCGCGAGCTCCCAACATCGAGAGCACCTCGGCGAGCACGCGGGACGCGGACGACCCTGCTCGGACCTCGACCAAGAGCGCTGACGCCTCGGACCACCGCGGTCGCGCCTGGGCCTCCTGGACGAGCTGGTAGACGAGCTCGCTCTTCCCGATCCCGGCGATCCCGTAGATCAGGAAGAGCGTGTCACGACCGAGGTGCTCGAGCAGTCGCTCGAGCTCCGCCTGGCGCCCCGCGAGGCAGCGCACCGGCCGGGGGAAGGCGGAGGCGACCATCCGCACCTCACCCCACTACAGCCGCCGCGAGGCGCCCGCCAGACGAACGCTGGCCGAAGTCGAGGGCCGAGTCGGCGCGCGCGCGGGGCACTGGAGTCACGCTGGGGGACGCTAGTCGCGCGCCCGCGGCCGGCGCTCTTACATCGTCTGTCCGGCGGCGCCGCGAGTTGGCTCGCGCAGCGCCCGATCCGGCGCGCCGCCCCGCTTGACACCGAACACTGTTCGGCACAAGGTTGGGGCATGGCCACTCGCCGCCGATCGCCGGCCCGCCCCGAGCGGGGTCGCGGCGCCATCCTGGCGGCCGCTCGCTCGTTGGTGCTCGAGGGCGGCGCGTCGACGCTGTCGCTCCGCGCCGTCGCGGCGCGCGCCGGGTACAGCCCGGCGAGCCTCTACGAGTACTTCGAGAGCCGTGAGGCGCTCCTCGCCGTGCTCGCGGCCGAGGTCATCGGCCGGCTCGCCGCGCGCTTCGGGCGGGTGCCCGAGTCGCTGGCGCCGCGCGCGCGGCTGCTGCGGCTGGGCTCGGCGTACCTGGGGTTCGCCCGCGAGAACCCTGAGGACTATCTCCTACTGTTCGGGCGCATGGCCTCGCAGCGCCGCGCGCCGAGCGAGCCGCTCGGGTCCGGCAACCCGTTCGGGGTCGTCGTCGCCTGCGTGCAGTCCGGCATCGACGGGGGAGCGTTCTGCCCGCGTCCCGGGTTCGGCGCGGAGGAGATGGCGTACGGCTTCTGGGCGCTCGCTCACGGGATGGCGAGGCTCGAGGCCGAGCACCTCGCCGGGTACGCCGCAGATTTCGAGTCGATCGATCGGCTGGTGCTCGAGGCCTACGTGACCGGTCTCGAGCGCGGCGCCGGGTGAGCTCTCGCGTGGGCGGGCGAGTCCCTGCTCACGCTCATGACCGAACACCGTTCGGAAAGGAACGCCATGACCCACGCCCTGCCCGCCCCGCCCCGCTCGCCCTCGCTCGCCACCCCGCTCGCGCTCGCCGTGCTGGCCGGCGCGTGCGCGCCCGACTTCGCGGATCTCGTCCCGCGCACCGTCGACGAGGATCCGTCACTTCCAGCCCTCGAGCTCGCCGGCACGCGCCTCCACCTCGCCACCTACGGAGCGCCGACGCGGGGCGTGGTGATCGGGCTGCACGGCGGCCCCGGCGGGGATCACCGCTCGCTCGCGTCGCTCGCCACGCTCGCCGACGACGGCTACCTGGTCGTCCTCTGGGATCAGCGCGGCGCCGGGCTCTCCAGGCGTCACGCCTGCGAGGACGTCACCGCGCGTCAGTACCTCCGTGACCTCGAGGCGGTCGTCGACCGCTTCGCGCCGGCGGGCGCGGCCCCGCTCTTCTTCGTCGGTCACTCGTGGGGTGCCATGTACGCGACCTGGTACGTGAACGAGCACCCGGAGCGAGCGCGCGGCGCGGTGCTGCTCGAGCCGGGCGGGCTCACCTCCGGCGAGGTCGCCGAGTTCTTCGGGCGACTGCTCGAGCGCGCGGCGTTCAGCGAGGAGATGAACGACTCGCTCTGGATGAGTGGGTTGCTCACGCCGGACTCCCACGCGCGCGCGGATCTGCAGGCCGCGGGGCAGTTCGCCGCCGCGAGCGAGGCGTTGGGCATGAGCCAGGCGGAGCCCGCGCCGTTCTGGCGGGCGGGCGGGATCGCCGCGCGCTGCCTGCCGGCATCGCAGCGAGACTTCGACTGGACGACGCGACTCACGGAGTTCCCCCACGAGGTGCTGTTCCTCACCGGCGACCGCAACCAGGTGCTCCGGTACGACCACGTCCGCGCGCGGGCCGCGCACTACCCGCGCGCCCGGATCACCGTGATCCCGGGCGTGGGCCACGACCTGCACTGGGCGGCGCGAGAGCGCTTCCTGGGGCTCACCCGGGAGTACCTCGCCGAGCAGGTCGCCGCGGGAGGTGGGAGGTGATTCGGGGCGCGGGCGTGGCCGCGGCCGTCTCCGTGTCGCTGGCGGCGGTCGGCTTCGCGGTCCCGGTCCGCGCGAACCCTGCCGCGCCGGAGCTCCACCGGCTCTCCTTGGGCGTCGGGCTGGATCGCGCGGCCTCCGTCGACGCGTCCTACTCACGTCGAGTCGACGCGGGCGGCGCCGGCGTCCGCCTGGGCGGTCGCTGGGTGCTGCCCTGGCGGCCGGACCTCGCCGATGGCGCGCTCGGCGTGAGCGCGTCCCGCGTGGTGCCCGCATGGGGCTGGGGGTGGACGCCCTCCCTCACGCTCGAGCTGCGGTGGGGTGAGAGTCAGCTCCTGCGCGCCCACCAGCTCGCCGTCCAGCCGTCGGTGGAGGCGGGGTGGTTCGCGGCGGCGGGGTGGATCACCGCGGAGGTGGCCTGGGACCACTCGGTCGTCACTCACGTCGAGCCGACGGCGTGGTACCGCCGCACCGCGCCCCCAGAGGCGCGCGGGGGCTGGTACGGCAGCGGCGGCGGGACGCTCCGCGCCGGCCTCCGCGGGGGGGTCGATCTGGCGGCAGGCTGGGAGCTCGGCGCGCGCGCCGGAGGTCTGGCGACCGAACGCCTGGGCGCGACCGGGCCGACGCCCTGGTACGGCTGGCTGGAGCTCGCCCGGCGGCTCTGACTGCGGTCGGGCTCACCTCGGTGTCACGGGGACCACGACCTCGTTCACCGGCTTCAGGCCCTGCCCAGCGGGGTAGGCGTAGGACACGGCCTGAGTCGCGAAGTCGCTGCCCCATCCCCACACCGTGAGCCCGAACGGGGCCGCGCTCTGGATGACGTGGCGACCGTTCCCACAGGCCCCGTTGCCGGCGCCACCGCGGACGAGGTCGAACCGGGCGAACTCGAAGGCTCCGAGCGTCTGCCAGTCCCCGATCACCCCGGCACAGTCGAGCGAGACGTCGGCGAACTGGCCGTTGGCGCCGCGCGCGCGCACCAGGACGAGGTTCGTGTCCGGGTACGTCACGTCCGAGAAGAAGACGTACGACTCGCGGAACTGGCTCGTCGGGACGAGGTTCACCCACTCGGCGTCGCCCTCGATGCCCGACGCCGCCACGTACTCGCAGCCGGTCATGTACCCCGCCATGTAGAACGGATGGTCGTCGTCCTGGGCGCGCACGAGGAACGGCCCGGGCGCCCAGAACTCCGCGATCTGCCCGAGCCCGAGCGACGAGGGCGCGCCGGGTGGCGGCGCGGGGTCGTAGGTGAACGTCGTGCCGTCGACCACGCCGACCATCCTCCACGGGACGGTCTCATCGCCCGGAGAGCTCAGGCTCGCGCGGTTCCTGTACCGTATGGCCGCGTACTCGTGCCCGAGCGCCCGCACGGACGGGATCTGCTGGTGCGCGCTGTCGCAGCAGCACGCGCTCGCCGGTACGTTGAGGCAGTTGGTCGACCCGAAGACGCCGACGGGCTTGTTCGACTTCACCGGGCTGCCGGTGAAGTCGTCGAGCTGAGAGACCTGCAGGTACTGCCCGCGCTGGAGCGAGTACGTCGTGGGCTGCCCCGCGGGGGCGGCCGCGACGCCGGTGCCCGCCGCGATGGCCGCCTTCGGCCGGATCGTGACCTCGGTGGCGTCCTCGGCGGCGACGATGTCGAACGCTTGGAACGAGCTGCCCTGCCCAGGCCCGACGATGACGTGGTTGTCGCCCCACGCGCTCGTCGGAAGGAGCAAGGTCGCCGTGGTCTGCGCGACGTTGCCGCCCCCGTACGGGAAGATCTGGTACGCGACGACGGGCGCGTCCGTCACGATGTGGAAGGCGTCGGCGATGGTCGTCCCCACCGCAGATCCATCTGCGGGGAGCGCGGGCACGACTCCTGCCGGGCAGGGCACGGAGAGCGCGCCCAGGCCGAAGCTCATGAACAGGATCGCCACCTCGCCCGGCGGCAGTCCCGTGCCCGGGTTGAACGGCTGGTACGTGATCGACGAGCCCTGGCCCTGTGGGATGCGCACGAACCCCGCAGGGTTGAACTGCGTCGCGCCCCGCTCGACCCGCAGGTGCACGTGCTCGGGCCAGGTGTTGGCGACGAAGATCGCGTAGCAGGAGCTCAGCGGGAAGGTCGGTGGCTTGACGGTCAAGTAGTCGCAGCCGGCGGTCGTCTGCGCGATGCGGGCCGCCTCGCAGGGGTCGTCGATGCACTGGCCCGCGGCGCACGCCTGCCCGGTGCCGCACTCCTTCGAGACGTTGCCGTTGCAGTCGATCACGCGCTTCAGATCCGTGGAGCAGCTCGGGCACGGTCCGCCGCCGCCGCTGCCGCCGAGGAGGACGCCGCCGTTGCCGCCGCTCCCGCTGGCGGCCGCGCCGCCTCCGCCGCCCGGTCCGCCGCCGGTCGGGCTGCTGCCCGTCGCGCTGCACCCGAACGCGAGCGCGAGCGCGCCCAGTGCGGCGACCATCGCCCGCGCCCACACCGCTCGCCCGTGGTGGTCTCTCGGCATGCGGCCATGCTCTCACATCCAGCTAACGGCCGTCCAGCCGGGCGCGCCGGCGTGCAGCGCCTCGTCGGATCAGCCCGGCGGGGGAGGCATCTTGGAGATCTCCGCGCAGACGGTCTCCCCACAGTGAGCGGCGGTGTCGGCCCGGATTTTCGCGCACGCAGCGCGCATCTCCCGCCGCTGCCTCACGCACTCTGGGTACTTGGAGCAGTCCGCGGGCTCCTCACCCGCGCAGTCCGCCCCCTCGCGCGCCGCCGCGGCGCGGCAGTAGCTCGCGCAGACGCGGGGCGTCACGCAGACGGCGTCGATACATCGCCCGGCCCGACGCCCCTCGGCGCACCACTCCCGCTCGGCCTCCTCCGGGTTGCAGGCGCGGGCGCCCTCGACGGCCAGAGGCGGTGGAGGCGGCGGAGGCGGCGGGGCAGGCGCCGCCTCCGTCGGGGGCGGGGCGGACCCAGGCGCCACCGGGGGGGCGCCGCTCGGCGTCGCCGAGGGCGCCGGCCGGCTCGCGCTCGGCGCGGACGGGCGCTCGGCGGCGGGCTGCCGCGGCGGTGCCTCCGCGGACTGAGGCGGGGCGGGGGGGGCCGCGCAAGCGCACAGGATGAGTCCCGACGAGAGGGTGCGGCGCATCCCGCCGACCCTACCGGATCCGGAGCCGTGCGTCTCGGTCGCTCCTCGTGCGCGGCCGCGCCGCGACCTCGCGTCACGCCTCGTAGAGGGAGAGCTCGCGGCAGATGATCTGCTGCTGGATCTCGCTCGTGCCCTCCCAGATCGTGCCGACGCGCGCGTCGCGGAACGCTCGCTCCACGACGTGTCCCTCCACGTAGCCGAGCCCGCCGTGGAGCTGGAGCGCGTCGGCGGTCACGCGCACGGCGGCCTCGGTCGCCAGGAGCTTCGCCTCGCTCACCAGGCGCGTCGCGCGCTCGCCCGCATCGCGGGCGGCGCACGCCCGCTCGAGCAGCGCGGACGCCGCGTCGATGTCGAGCGACATCCTCGCGACCTTGAACCCGGAGGCCTGGTGGCGCGCCAGCGGCTGACCGAACGCCTGCCGCTCGCGCACCCACGCTACGCTGGGTTCGAAGGCTGCGCGCGCGAGCCCGATCGACAACGCCGCGATGTACAGCCGATTGAAGTCGAGCAGCTCCAGCATCGCGCGGAAGCCCCGATCCTCGCCGCGTGGCGCGAGGCCGCTCCCGCCCGGCACGTGCACCCCGGAGAGGTGCAGATCCCCCGTCTCGCTCGAGCGCATGCCGAGCTTCGCCAGCGGTGGCCCGCAGTCGAGCCCGGGCGCGCCTCGCAGCACCACGTGCAAGCCGAGCCCCCGAGCGCGCTCGTCCCGTGGCGCCGCGGCCAGCTCGCTCCGGACGGCTGCGACGAGGAAGACGTCGGCCGTCGGTCCGCCCGTGATGAAGCACTTGCTGCCGTCGAGGACGCGCCCCGACGCAGCGCGCGTCGCCGTGGTGCGCAGCCCCGCCAGATCCGAGCCGCCTCCCGGCTCCGTGAAGGCGAGCGCCGGGAGGACTTGGCCGCTGAGGAGCGGCTCGAGGAACGTCGCGGCGGCGCCGCCTCCGCCGGTCATCGCGACCAGCGCGGCTGGGGCGAGCACGGGCGCCATCACCGCGATCGCGAAGCCGCCGCACACGCGCGCGAGCTCCTCCGCGACCACACAGAACATCATCGAGCTGCCGCCGGCGCCGCCGAGCGCCTCGGGCACTCCGATCGAGAGCAGCCCGAGCTCCGCCATTCGCGGGAGCACCTCGGCGCGAGGAAAGCGCCCGAGACGCTCGGCCTCCGGGACGAGTGGCGCGAGGACCTGCTCCGCGAAGTCGCGGACGACTCGCTGGAGATGACGCTCCTCGTCGGTGAGGCGGTAGATCACGGTTGGGGTCGGCGCGGCGGGGGGAGGGGAGTGTGCGATCGGGCGGGGGCGAGCGCGAGGGCGGGGGCGAGCGCGAGGGGAGGGCGGGGCGAGCGCGGGAGGGAGGGCGAGCGCGGGAGGGAGGGCGAGCGCGGGAGGGAGGGCGAGCGCGGGAGGGAAGGCGAGCGCGGGGGGGAGGGCGAGCGCGGGGGGGGAGGGCGAGCGCGGGGGGGGGAGGGCGAGCGCGGGGGGGAGGGCGAGCGCGGGGGGCGGCGGCGAGGGAGCGCGCGCTTGGGCTCGGGCTCGCGCTCGGGCGCGGGGTTGGGGGGGGGAGGGGGCGTGCTACCGTCGCGGGAAGCATGGACCAGTCGCTGCTCCGCTCGTACTTCTCCACGGTCTACGAGCTGCCGACCGAGTCGGGGGTGCTGCGGGTCTCGCTCGACGGTGAGGTCGTGCAGGACGCCTCGGTGCTGCCCTCGCTGTTGCGGCAGCCGTTCGCCATCCTGACGGCCTACAACCCGCGGTCCATGCTGCTGCCGCGTCGCGTGAACGACGGGCGGCATCAGGTGCTGCGCGATCTGCTCATCCTCGGCTGCTATCGCGTCGAGCATTCCATCGGCTACGACGAGGAGCCCGACAGCCCTTTTCGCGAGCCGGCGTGGATCGCGCACGGGATCGACCGCGAGGAGGCCGTCCATTTCGGGCGGGTGTTCCGGCAGAACACAATCGTCTATTGCCAGGCCGCGCGGCCGGAGCTGATCGTCACGGATCCGACCTGCGACGAGGTCGGGCGGACGTTCCAGGGGAACTGGCGGGTTCGCCAGTAGCCCCGCGCGGTGCCCGCGCGGAGCCGGGAGCCTGGTGGCGCCGCGTCAGAGCTTCGTGAACGAGGTGACGGTTACCGAGGTGCCGTCGTAGCGGAACACGACCGTCCACGACGAGGTGCCGTCACCGAACGTGGCGGTGATCTCGGTCGCGTCCGGCACGTCGATGAGGTACCGGGTGTCCCCGCCCCACCCGATCGTGCCTGCGCTCGCCGCGGAGAACGTCGCGCCGTACGCCGCAGTGGCTCGCCGGACCGCCGGCGTCGGGCCCGCATCGAGGAGGAAGCTCACCATCCGCGTCGCCATGCTGCACGCGGCGGGGCCGTCGTCGTAGGTGTTGTTCGTGAACCAGCACCGCGCCTGGGTGTCCTCCCAGCACACATCCGCGGCGGTCACGTTCATCGAGATCGTCGAGCCGAGGGCCAGCGACTGCGGGAGCGCGCTGCACTGGGCGGTGCAGAGTTCGTCCCCGAGGTAGGTCTGGCAGCTCACGCCGGCGCTCCCGCCCGCACCGCCGGAGCCGCCCGCGCCGCCGGAGCCGCTGGAGCCGCTCGCGCCGCTCGAGCCGCCGGAGCCGCTCGCGCCGCTGGAGCCGCCGGAGCCGCTCGCGCCGCTGGAGCCGCTGGAGCCGCTCGCGCCGCTGGAACCGCTCGCGCCGCTGGAGCCGCCGGAGCCGCCAGAGCCGCCAGAGCCGCCAGAGCCGCCAGAGCCGCCAGAGCCGCTCGCGCCGTCCGCGCCCGCCCCGCCGTCGGTGCCAGCCCCGCCCGTGTCCGAGCTGTCGTCACACCCGGCGAGGAGGAGGGGCAGGCTGGCGGCGAGCGTGAAGGCGAGATGGCGCATGGGATCTCCAACGGGCCGTGAGTCGATGGGGAGTGGGTGGGAGGACCGCCCGTGTTTAGCATGGGGCACGGGGCGGACCACGAGCGTGCGCGGCGCGGCGGCGCCGCGGAGGTCGCTTCGAGCGAGCGCTCCTCCGGGTAGGTGACCACGCGCCTTCCGCGCTGACGATCGACGTGGCATGACCCGCGCATGAAGGTTCGACGTGGCTTGGGTAGGGCGGCGGCGGGGCTCCTCGTGCTGGCGGCGGGCCAGGCGTGCGGGAGCGACGGCGGTGGTTCGCGTGCCGGGGGCGGAGCCGGGATCCCCGACGCGCCGCGACCCACCGCAGCGGTCGCGCTGGTCGGCTCGCTCGATCCGGCGGACGTGACCCTCGAGGGGCTCCTCCGCCACTTCGACGTGGACGACGATGGCGACGTCGACGCCGACGATCGCGCGGCGCTCGAGGAGTGCCTGGCGGCGAAAGCCGACCTCGACGGGCGAGCCTGCGACATCGTGGCAGACGGCGTGATCGACACCCAGGACCGCTACGCTCTCGAGCTGGCGGTGGGCTCGGTGCGCCCGCGCACGCAGGCGCAGCGCGCGGCCGCGGCGGCCGCGCTGCGGGAGAACGCAGCGGGCGGCTTCGTTCCGTCGCTCGTCCCGGTGACGTTCGACTGGAACGCAGACGGCGTGACGGACGCCGCCGACCTCCAACGGATGGCGGACGCCCTCGAGTCCGACCTCGCGCCGTTCGATCTCGACGGCGATGGCATGCTGGCGTTCGCGGACGTCTGGCGCGCGGCGCGCGCCCAGGCTGCGGTCACGAACGGCGGCGTCCCCCCGGCGCTCGATCTGGACGAGGACGGCGACAGCGACTCCGACGATCTCACCTTGCTCGCGGAGGTGGCGTTCCTCGCGACGGAGACGATGCCGGGCGTCTTCGACACGAACCAGGACGCGCGCATCGACAGCTCCGACTTCTGCGTGAGCTCCAGCGCCGCGGCGGACCCGAACTTGCTGACCCACCTCGTCCCGGCGTCGCTCGCCGGGTCGATGTGGAGCGCCGCGCAGCCCCGGTACCTGGTGTGCCGGGCCGACGGCCGATCCATGCTCCGGCACTGGACGCGCGTCGACACGCCGCTGGTCGTGACCGTCGAGGTCGACGGGCTCTACCTCGAGCCGGTCGCCGCCGTGCCGCCCGAGTACACGCCGGTCGACCCGGCCGCGGCAGCGGGGCGCGAGCTGTTTGTCGTCGGCACGACGCCGACGGAGCGCCCGCTGGTCTCGTTCACGCTGCCGTGGAGCGCGTGGCTCGAGGCGGCGCCGAGCCCCACGGTGGTGCTGGAGGGCGCGGCGTTGCCGGCGACCGCGAGCCTGGTCCTCCCGACCGCGATCGTGCCGGTCGCCGTGGTGCAGTCGCTGGGGCTCACCCGGAGCGAGCGGGGCGCCGCGCCGGTGCCGCTCGTCGACCAGGCCCGGGCCGAGGCGGACGCCACCGCCGCCCGCGACCTCGAGCAGAAGCTGGCCGAGGCGGAGGCGAGCTACGAGTCGCTCATCGCGGGCTGCCCGTGCACCCTCGACGCGCCCACCCGCGACGCCCTCGTGAAGTGGCTGCTCGCGACGACCCACTCGTTCGAGGCGATCCAGGGCGTCAACGACGCGCGGCTGAGCGCGCTCGAGATCGACCTCGAGCGGGTGACGCGGCTCCACGTGAGCGCGAGCAACGAGGCGATGCTCCGCTGGCAGTTCCTGGCCGACACCACCCGTGAGATGGCGCTCGCCGGCACGCTGCTCCTGATCGCGGAGACCGGCTACGACTTCCTCACCGGTGGACCCGGCAAGGCGCTGGCTGGGGCCATCTCGAATGGTATCGGCGAGGCGGCGACGGACCTCGAACTCCTCCCGCCCACGGGGAGCTTCTCGGGCGATACCGCCGTGAACGTGGGCTCGAGCATGGCGAGTGGAGGCGCGCTCGACCTCCTCGGGGTGGGCAACAGGATCACGCTCGCAATCGCTACGCGCCACGGTGGGACGCTCACCACGTTCACCCGCGCGTTCGCCGCCGAGGCGCTGAAGGAGCTCTCCCTGAAGAGCCTCACCCAGTCGCAGATCGAAGGCGTCGTGAAGTCCTTGATCAAGACGATCCCGGTCTGGTTCGTGCACTCGGCGCGGCTCGCCGCGGAGGACGCGGAGCGCCGCTCGGTCGAGCTGGCCGCGCAGTTCGACGCGCTGTCGCGCGAGGTGGGGAACCGCCGCGCCGCCTCGGCGCGGGCGGCGGCGGCCGTCGTGGAGCTGAAGGAGCTGCGGCAGCGCTTCCTCGCGAAGTTGAGCGAGGACGGCTGCGGCGTGACGGTGGCGACCGCGGATCCGTGCGGCTTCGCGCTGGAGGCGAAGATCATCGATGCGCGCGGTCGCTTCGACACGGCGTTCGCCAGCGCCGAGGCGGCGGCCGGCGCGGCGCGGGACGCGAGTGGGCGCGAGGGCACCGGCGGCGAGTGCACCACCAGCGACGAGCGACGGGCCGTGGACACCGCGAGGGTCGCGGAGCGGGGCACGCTCCTCCGGATGGCGGAGCACGCGCGGACGGGGGGCTCGGCCGCGGCGCTGGAGGAGCTCACCACCGAGATCACGGACGCGACTGGCCAGAGCCAGGCGGCCAGCGCGGACTTCGCGCTGTTCTGCGACGTGTTCACGGGCGGGGACATCACGCAGGCGGCGGCGGACGCGCTCTACGCCGCCGAGGACGCCTCGCAGGCAGCGCGGGACGCCTATGAGGCGGAGCTCCGGGCCGCGCTGGACGAGTACGCGGCCTGCGTGGGCGGCGCGACCGGTCCCTGCGGCTTCGACGCCACGCTCGCCGAGCAGAGCCCGTGGGAGGCGCTCGCGCGGTCGGCCGGGTGCCTGCCGTCGTTCGTGCAGAGCTGCTGCGGCGACGGCCGGCTGCAGGCGGGCGAGCAGTGCGACCCCGGGGTCGCGGCCCTCGCGTGCGCCGGGGGTGTCGCCTGCGTGGCGTGCCAGTGCGGCGGCGGGGGCGTGCACCCGCCCGCGGTGGACGACCTCGCCGGGTTGATCGGCACCACGGTGACGGCGTGGCAGCCGTTCACGCTCGCGACGACCGTCCACTCCGCGGTGAGCGTGCCGCCGAAGCCGGTCGCCGGCGACGACACGACGCTGAACGGCGTCTTCCCGACGGTGCTCGACCTCACGCAGTCGATCCTCGACTCGCTGGACTCCCAGGCTCCGTGCGGGTCGAACTCGTTCGGGGTCACCGTGTGCGGTCCCGGCGCTCCTCCCCCCGGCCAGACGGTGGTGATCTTCACGTCCTACGCTGCGCCCATCACCTTCACCAGCCCGGGGCAGATCTACCAGCGGGGCTTCGTCTTCGAGCCAGACGCCAACGCCTCCAACAACTACGTGCCGTCGTCCCAGTACGCCAACGACTTCTTCGCGGGGACCCAGCTCTGGTTCGACGTGGCACGCAGCGCGTCCGGCGTCTTCTCGCTCTCGGCGACCGACGCGACGAACAACGTGATCACGCCCGTCCCGGGGACGGCCGCCCGGGCCGTCCTCCACGGCGACGCCGCGATGCTGCTCGTGCCGATCGGCGAGCTCGGCGGGGCGCCGCCGCAGGGCTACCGAGTCACGGCCTTCCGGCACACCGGCGACTACGGCATCCCGGCGCCCCATGACTGGGACGGCTCGCTCTTCCCGGCGGTCGCGGACGGGCTCGCCGACTTCCCGTGAGGCCCGCCCCAGGACGCCGCCGGGTCAGGGCGCGAACGACCCGATCTTCCGATAGGGGGGGCCGGTGTCCTTCGTGGCAGGCGGGACGGAGCGGAGGAAGCGGTAGATGCTCTTCAGGTCCGCGTCGGTCATGATGGCGTAGCACTCCCAAGGCATGATCGAGGTGAGGTGTGTGCGCCCGGCGCGCATCCGCTGGACGAAGGCGTCCTCGTCGACGCGACCGACGTAGCCGCTGGGCGCCGAGGTGAGGTTCGGCGGCGCGTACTCGAAGTCGGAGTCCTTGCCGTGGCTCGGCTCTACGTTCCCCCCGCTGAAGGCCGGGCCGCTCGCCTGGAAGGTCGCCGGGTCGGAGGGCGTGTGGCACCCGGCGCAGAAGGCGGCGTGCTCGGCCAGGTAGCGCCCGCGCTCCACCGTGGGCTGCTCGGCGGGAGGAACGTGGACCGGCGGTGGAGCGCGCCGCGGCGCCACCCGGAAAGCTCCGAAGCCCATGAGCGACCGCGCGACGACCGACCACTCGCCCTTGGGGACCTCGTGCCGTACCGGCTCCAGGGAGCGCAGGTACGACAGGATGGCGACGATGTCGTCGTCCGAGAGGTAGCCGACGGAGTACGTCATGAAGATGGAGAGCTCGCCGCTCGGCGTGACCCCAGTGCGCAGCGTCCGCGCGAGCTGGGCGTCCGTCCATCGCCCGATGCCCGTCTCCGGGTCCGGGGTCAGGTTCGGAGCGTAGCGGGTCCCGAGTGGCCCCATCTCGAACGCGAGGCCTCCGCGGAACGGCGTCTTCGCGACCTCCTCTGGGTGATCGCGATCGGAGCCCGTGTGGCAGATCGCGCAGTGCGCCGGCCCTCGCGCGAGGTACTCACCGCGCGCGATCACGGCCGGATCCCGTGAGGCGACCAGCGCCGGCAGCGGCTCCTCGGGGCGGCTCAGCGTCGCGTCCGCCGCCGATGCAGCCCACGCCACCGCGCCCCCGCCCGCCAGCGCGACGACCCCCACCGCCACGCCCACACCCTTCAGCGCCTTCCTCCACCGTGCCATGCCTGGGACTCCTCTCCGAGATCCCGCGAGCATCGCACGGGAGCCGTCCGGCGCGCAAACCCGTCGGCTGCCTGCCACGCCCCGCCCGCCGCGGGCGGCCCGCCTGTTCCGCGACAGCTATTCCTGCCGGCGCGCGACAACTATTCTTGCCGGTTGGCGCCGTCCTGACGGCGGCCTGTACCGTCGCGATTCCAGGAGCTTCGGGCTGGTTCCCGGGGCCCTGGAGGCCCGAGGGTCACGGACGCGCAGGTCAGGTTGTTGAGGCGCAAAATGAAGGAAAATCAGGGACGGGCCGCAGCTTCGGCGGCGGCCGTGAAGGACCTCGCGGCCGAGTGCGAGGTCACGAAATGGAGGGCGATGATGACCGACATGGGGGCGAACGCGATCAAGAACTCGCCCCTCGGCCAAGCCGCACAGCAGCAGACGGGGCGCCCCATCACGTCGCCTGGCGAACGCCCCGCGGGCACTCCGCCCACCACGAGCCCGGGCACGATGCCGAGTTGGGCCGGACGCGCTCCCGCGGGCGCGGCACCACGCGCGCTCCCTGCCTCGCCGGAGTCGATCAGGCGGGGCCGAGGTCGAACCAGGTCGCCTGGCCCTGCCAGTCCACGCTGCCGAGCAGCCGCCGCCCCTGGTACTCGACCGCCGCGGAGAGGAAGAACACGCGCGGCTCGAGCGGACTGCGGAGCTCGTCGACGAGCGCACCGGCGCTCCATCGGTGGATCTGGAGCACTCCCGTCGGCCCCGGCGGCAGCGTGAACACGCGGCCGTGCCCCACGAAGAGGTTCATGCCCTCCACCTTCGCGGAGGCGATCGGCGCCGCGCCGCCCAGCGCATAGACGCGCGCCTCGCCGTCCTCGTGGACCGCGAAGTGCGCGTCGTCGACGAAGCCGCAGGTCCATCGGACGTTGGCGAGCCGCTGCGTTTGCGCGCCGGTGTCGAGGTCGATCTCGACGAGCGCGCCGGGCGCACCCGCGCAGACGTACGCCTTCTCCTGCCCGGGCACGAGGCAGAGCCCGTAGACGTCGTGCGTGTCGGTCCACGGGAGCGAACGCACCGAGCCGTCCTTCTCGCGGACCTCGATGGCCGAGGGCGTGTACGGGCTGCCCGCCGCGAAGCGACGCACGAGCACCACGCGGCCGCGCGGCGTGGGGCCCGCCTCGAGCAGACCCTTCTCCAGCTTGAAGTGCGCCTGTGCCTGCGCGAACGGATGCGAGGGCGGTGTGCCCTGGAAGAGCCGCACGGCGGCGGGCTGCGCCGCAGGAGCGGCCGGGGCGGCGACCGCGGGGGGGAGGATCGCCGCGAGCCCCTCCGGCACCGTCTGACCGCGCTTGGTCTCGGCCTCCTTCACGTGATCGAGGAATGCGTCCCACGACGCGAACCACTTGATCATCGCGTCCTCGAGGTCGATCTCCGCGGTGATGAGGCCGCGGGATCCCCAGCAGACCCCGAAGACGACCTCGCCGCCCGCGCTCGCGCCGATCTGTACACCGCTCGCGAGTTCCGCCTCGCGCGCGTCGCTCTCGCCGGTGTCGTCCTTCACTTGCTGCCACGTCTCGGCGAGGCCCCGGAGGTAGCGGGACTCGATGCTCCGCGAGCCCAGGGCGAGGCGCACCTGGCGCGTGCCGAGGATCGTGATCAGGTCGGCCACGTCGGCCGGTGCCGCCGCCGCCGCCGCCGCCATCGCCGGGGACAGGGTCCCGACGTCGCCAGTAGCGCGCGCGCGCGCCACGTCCACGAGGTGCTTGAGCACGTTCCGACCTGTTCCAGGTTCGAGGCTGCCGCATGCTCACTCGAGCGCGAACCCGCGTCAACCTGCGGAACTCGACGTGCGCCCCGCTCCCGTTGGCGAGAGCTTCGGCGCGCTTGGTCGCCTACGAAGATCTGCGCCGCGAGCACGGCTGGGCCTCGGGTCGGAGCCGGGCCGCGATGCTGTCGCGACACCACCGCGCGCTCACTGCCGCCTTTCTGCTGCCCGCGCGCACGCTGTCGGCGTTCGATTGCGGGGCTGGCCGCCGGCTCAAGTACAGATGCGGGCTTCGGCACGATCTCGGGTTCATTCTCCGCCCACCGCTACGTACATCACACGGGGGAGCTGTCTCACGAGACGTTGGCACCGGGGGCCCCGCCGATGGCGCTCGAACCCCAGGAGCCGCAAAATGAGCTCCGCGATGCAGGCTCTCGGAGCCACGTCAGAGGCGGCCGTCTCGTCCTCGATGAGCCCACCGATTTGCCGGAGGGCGCGGTCGTCGAGTTCGTGCCGGTGGAAGAGGTCGAGACGGACGACGACGAACGCGAGCGCTTCGACGCGGCGCTGGAGCTGAGCACGAGCCAGGCGCGAGCGGGGCAGCTCGTCGACGCCGACGAAGTCATCCGGGAGCTGATGGCACGCGAACGAAGTTGGTCTTCACTCTGGGAGCGGAGCAGCGGGTCGACGAGATGGACACGTGGTGGCGTGGTCACCGTCCAGAAGCGCCCGGGCTCCTAGCCCGCGAGCTCGCGGCAGTGCGGGAGTCGATCGCCGGCCCTCCGACGCTCGGAGTCCGGCACCGCACACGCACCGGGAAGGTCGCTCAGCTTGTCCCGATGCCGAAGACCCGCACCCGCGCCTACTTCGAGGTCGACGAAGAGCAGGACATGGTCGTGGTGCTGGCCGTGTGGGGCGCTCCCCGCCGCCGCGGCCCGCGGCTGTAGCGGCCGCTGTCCGCCCGCCCACGGCCGGAGCCTGGACCCCGAGCTCGCCGACGACACTCCGCCCGCACTCGCCCTCGACGAGCCCGGCCTCGCTGCGTGCTACGCCGCAGCGGCGCGGGGGATCTCCGTGAGCAGCGATCGCGCCGGCCAGCCGCCGCTTCGCGTCATCGCGTCCCCGGACCCGCCCCCGCGCCCACGCGCCCCCGACACCACCGACCAGCCCAGCGCCGAGGTGCGCGGCATCAACATCCACGCCGCGCAGCTCGTGGACGACCAGGACCGCCACCGGGTGGAGCGCCGCTGCAAATACGTCACCCGCCCCCCAGTTGCGCAGGACCGGCTCGAGCGCCGCGCTGACGGCAAGCTTCCGCTCTCGCCCAAGAGGGCATGGCGCGCCGGCACACGCGCGCTCGTGTTCGAGCCCGCGGACATCATCCCCCGCCTGGTGGTCGCGGTACCCCCCGCCCTGCTGGCACCGACCCGGGTAATTCGGCGTGCTCTCGAGCCACTCGTCGCGCCGGCGTCTCGTCGTGCCTCAGCCGCCGGCCGATGCGACGACGAACCAGGCCCGGCGCCCAAGGCAGCGACGATGTCGTCGTGCGAGCGGTGGCCGACGGAATACGTCATGAAGCTGGAGAGCTCGCCGCTTCGAGACCTCCTCCGGGCGATCGCGATCTGAGCCCGTGTGGCGGATCGCGCCGTGCGCCGGCCCTCGCGCGAGGTGCCCACCGCGCGCGATCACGGCCGGATCCCGGGAGGCGACCAGCGCCGGCAGCGGCGCCTCGGGGCGGCTCAGCGTCGCGTCCGCCGCCGATGCAGCCCGCGCCACCGCGCCCCCGGCCCCCAGGGCGACGCCCACCACCGCCACGCCCACACCCCTCAGCGCCTTCCTCCACCGTGCCCTCCCTGGGCCTCCTCTCCGAGATCCGGCGAGCATCGCACGACGGGCTCGTCGTCGCTTCGGGGCCGAGCGCGTGGGGGGCCGGCCGGTTACTCGAAGAAGGGACGCTCAGGCGGGAAGAGGAGGGCCTTCGCGACGGCCCTCCAGCGGCGGGGGGCGGCGTCCCCGAGCACGATGGCGCCCATCGCGAGGACGACCGCGCGGGTGCGGATCGGCAGCCAGATCGCGAGCTCATCCAGCGTGTAGGCACGCTCTCCGAGTCCCACGTCCGCCAGCGTCTCGGCGAGCTTCTGGCGAGCCGGGGCGTCGTCCATGCCGTCCACGGCGTCGCCGACGGTGGAGGGTGATGCTCCCTCCCGGATGCTCAGCGCCAGCGCGACCCAGGCGAGGCCGTTGGGTGGCGGGGCATCGAGCGCCGCGGCGAGGTCCCCGCGGGTGGCACCGTCGGAGGCGCCGAGGAGCAGGCGGACCCGCGCGGCCTCGCTCGCGGGGAACTCGGGATCGCGTAGCGCCTCGACGACCTCCGCGAGCCGGCCGCGAGCCAGCAGCCAGTACGGCTCCACCAGCGGTCGCCGCTCCGCGAGCGGCGGTCCCTCGGTGGCGAGGAAGAAGTCCGCCGCCGCGCCGGGCGTCGGGCGTGGCAGATCGGGGCGAGGACGGATCCCCAGGCCCGCGAGGCGCGCCCCGCGTACGACCCTCAGGTACTCGATCCAAGCGATGTCACGGATCGGCGCCACCTCCGGCGACCCGACCGCCGTCTCCGACGCGGCCACGGCTTCAGGCCACATCGCCAGCGTCGCCAGCTCGCCCGCCGCTGCCCACGATAGCCACGGGTGGTCCGGCGCCGAGCCCCACGCCGGCGCGAAGGCGCCTCCGTCCCCGTCTCGCCGTCCGCAGCGGATCGCGAGGTAGGTCGCGTCCGCGTCGGTCGGGACGCGCTGCGCCTCGGCGGCCCACCTCGCGCAACGCGCGCTCCGGTCCTCAGGACCGACCCCATCCAGCAACGCGCGCTGGAGGAACACGTTGCCGGGCTCCGCGTCGGCGCGCAGGGCCAGGGCCGCCAGGGTGATGGGATCGCGAGCTGCGGCCACCGCCCAGGCGGCGAAGTCCTCGCTCGGCGGATCGAAGCGCACGTGCGCCCCGACGACCGCGGCGCGCTCCTCCGGCGTGTCCAGCAGCTCGAGCTGGGACTCCACCGGCGCCTCGTGCAGCGACTCGAGGACCCGCAGCACCTTCGTCTCCCCGCTGTGTACCGAGACCTGGTGCGGGGGCTTCGTGAACACGTAGTCCTGGGGTGCATCCACCCAGCGCGGTGCCCCCTGAGCCCGATCGGGCGGGACGCTCGCGCGCCCGTCGCCGTACACGGCGGACCACTCGACCAGCACGGCCGCCCGGGCGACGTTGTAGGCGTTGTCCCCGAAGCCTCCCGCAGTGTGCGCAGAGAACGACTCGACCTCCCGGCCGTCCAGCGTCGTGGTGACGATGTCCACCTCCGTCGACGGCTGGAGGGCCCACTTCGCCGAGCTGCGTCGCGGGACTAGGCCGCCTTGGCCGCCCATCCGGACCTCGACGGGCACGTCGAGCCCGTTCACGACGTGCACGGTGGCCTGCCCGGCCTGACCGCCGGCGACGAGCGCTGGAAACAGCACCAACGACGCGACCGCCACGCGCAGGACGGCGTAGCCCACGCCTTCACCGCGGAGGAAGCGAGTCCAGGGATCTCGACGCTCCGGCGGTCGCCGCTCCGTCCCGACGGCGCAGGTCGGGTAGAGCGTCGGCACGACGGCCGGCGGCGGGGCGTCCGTGCTCTCGCCGCCGTCGATCACCCACCGAGCGAGCGTCGCCTCGACCTCGAGAAGGCGGTCGAGCGCGACCTGTTCGAGGAGCGCCAGGTCCCGGAGGGAGCGTCGCACGCGGTCGCTCGCGATGTCCAACCAGTCGCGCAGGTTGTCCGTGACGGGCGCCAGCAGGTCGAGGTGGGTCGCCAGCACGTCGAATCCGCCTTCGGCGGCGTGCCGCTCCGCCACGTCGACCGGGAGCGAGAGGCCGCGCATCGCCTCCCACAGCCGCTCCAGCACGAGCTGCACGTCGGCTGTCGCGCCGAGTACGCGCCGGTGCCCGCCCGTCCAGGTCGAGCCCACCCCGTGGACGGACTCGAGGACCGCGTTCAGCTGCTTGGTCGCGTCGGCGAGATCGCGCGCGGTCTGGGTGGAGAAATGCACGAGTCGGATCAGCCCGATCACATGCTCAGGCCACCCCCGACCCACGAGGCACGCCGAGGCGTAGTGCGCCGCTCGGCAGAGTCGATCGTGCTCGAGCAGGCGCTCCTCGCAGCTCCGGAGCTCGTCGCGAACGGTCTCGATCAGCTCGCCTACATCCCTCCGGCGCACCTGGAGCCCGCGATATCGGACGACTCCACCCGGGGCCGTGAGGACGCCATCGGCGATCCCCTCGAGGCGCTCGAGGTCGGCCCGTCGATCGCGGCAGAGCTCCACCTCGACGCGGAGAGACTCCGGGTAGAGCTGCCGGAGGGCCGCCACGATCCCGTCGCGGTTCGGCCCGGGTACGGGCCCCATCATCGCCTGGGCGAGCGCGGCGTGCGCGCCGAGGCTCCGCTCCCGATACGCGCCCCGGTACGCCGGATCGAGCGACGGGCGGGTGAAGCGGCGCGTGAACCGGGCCTCGGCGGACGCTTCGACGGTGCTCTCCGCAGCAGCAGGGCCGCCCGGCACGGCGGTCGCCGCGTCGGGCGGCGAGCTCTCCGCGCCGCAGGCGGCCCACGCTACGGCGCGGCGGAGCGCTGGAACATCGTCGAACAGTGCCCACGCCGGTCGCGGGTCGAACAGCGACGGGACGAACCGAGCCTTGGCGTGGTCTTCCCTCTCGCGGCTCGGAGGGTGGGTGAGCCACATCCGAGGTGGCTGCGCCCACCCGAGCGGGAAAACTCGGAACTCCGCCACGCCCGGCGGATGGTCCGGGGTCCGGCCCAGGCGCGGCTCATCCAGGATCCGACGCAGGTGCTCGAGCGCCAGCGTCTGCAGCGCGAACGGATCGGGCAAGGGGCGCCCCGCCTGGACCTCCGCGATGCTGAACTCGAGCGCCAGGCTCCACGCTTCGTCGCTCCACCGCAAGGTGTGGAGGGCGTGGACGAGGCTCTCGCTTCCGGTGACGGAGACCGCGACCCGGTCCGCGTTCAGCTCCATCTCGCGCGACAGCGCGCGATCCGCTAGCGCGACGACGCGGAAGAGTGCGTCGAGGAGTGCCCGGATCGACCACATGAAGAGCCTGAGCCCCCATCCGATCCAGGCCGTCTGTCGGGAGAGCGTCGAGAGCAGTCCGGCGATCCGATCGAAGATCCCGCGGGAGAGGACGACGTGTCGCGCGATGCTCTGCGCGGTGTAGACCCAGCGCCCGATCGCCATCGTCCGCTGGGCGAAGTGCCCGTACTCGTGCGCGACGACGGCCTTCAGTTCGTCCAGCGTCAGGGTGTTCACGAGCGCGAGCCCGAGCACGAGGTTCTTCCGCGCGGGGAACACCAAGTTCCACAGGGACAGATCGTAGAAGACGGCGGCGTTGACCTCACCGGAGACGAACACCCGGTGCGGGCGCGGGGCGCCGACCTCGTCCGCGAGCCGGCCGAGGAAGGCGAAGAGACGAGGCTGACTCCGCTCCGTGACCTCGACCTGCCCGTCGAGGGAACCCCGCTTCACGGCGAACAGGCCCCCGACGAGCAGGGCGAACCCGAAGGCGGCGGGGAGCGAGACGACCGCCGCGCGGCCGATGCCCCCCCCGTGCAGGACGGCGGTGCCGACCAACCGCCACACCGTCCACCCCAGGTAGCCCGTGAGCGCGAGGTAGGCCACGACGAACGCCACCACGCCCGACGCCGCGAGCCACGCATGCCGGCGGAACGACGCCGCGGGGGTCGTCAAGTCCCCGGGGACCCCAGCTGGGGAAGGGGGGTACAAGCTGGTCAGCTCCTCCACGTTCACGCTCCTCGAGCGCGATTGGACGAGCGGTTGGCGAGGCTGTCAAGTCGCGCTGCGCTCCCGCCGAGCGGGGCCGCGTCCGATCCGGGCCGGGACCCTCCCCGGGCCCCTTTTCGGCCCCGCAGAGAGGGCCGCTACGTCAGGATCCCCGGCGGGGGGAAGCCCGCGCAGAGCTCGCGGACCTCGCCCGCGACCCGCTCGCGCACCCGGGTGTCCTCGGGCGCGGCGAGCACCTCGTCGATCCACCGCGCGACGTGCACCATCTCCGCCGGACCCATGCCGCGCGAGGCGAGCGCGGGCGTCCCGATGCGGAGCCCGGACGGATCGAACGGCTTGCGTGGGTCGAACGGGATCGAGTTGTAGTTCCCGACGATGCCGGCGGCGTCGAGCGCGCGGGCAGCGGGCTTGCCCGGGATGCCCTTCGGCGTGAGATCGAGGAGCAGCAGGTGGTTGTCCGTGCCGCCGGTCACGAGGCGGAACCCTCGCGAGAGCAGCGCCTCGCCGAGCGCCCGCGCGCTCGCCACGATGCGCGCTGCGTACTCGCTGAAGTCCGGCCGGAGGGCCTCGCCCGCGGCGACCGCGATGCCGGCGGTGGTGTGGTTGTGCGGGCCGCCCTGGAGCCCGGGGAAGACGGCGCGATCGAGATCGCGCGCGAGCTCGGCTCGGCACATGACGACCCCTCCTCGCGGGCCGCGCAGCGTCTTGTGCGTGGTGCTCGTCACCACGTCGGCGATCCCGAAGGGCGAGGGGTGCGCGCCGCCGGCCACGAGCCCCGCGATGTGCGCGATGTCCGCGACGAGCTTGGCGCCGACCTCGTCGGCGATCTCGCGGAACCGGGCGAAGTCCCACGCCCGCGGGTAGGCCGTGCCGCCGCACCAGATGAGCTTCGGCCGGTGCTCCCGCGCGAGCGAGCGGACCTGGTCGAAATCGATGCGCTGGTCCGACTCGCGTACCCCGTACGCCGCCGAGCGGAAGTACTTGCCGGTGATGCTGACGTTCCACCCGTGGGTCAGGTGGCCTCCCGCGGGCAGCCCGAGCCCGAGGATGGGGTCGCCGGGCTGGCAGAACGCGAGGTACACGGCGAGGTTGGCCGGGCTGCCGCTGTACGGCTGGACGTTGACGTGCTCGGCCCCGAAGAGCTGCTTGAGGCGCGAGATCGCGAGCTCCTCGACCTGATCGATGAGCTGCTGGCCCTCGTAGTAGCGCTTCCCCGCGTAGCCCTCGGAGTACTTGTTGGTGAGCACCGAGCCGGTGGCCTCGAGCACGGCGCGCGAGACGTAATTCTCGCTCGGGATGAGCCGGAGCTTGTCTGTCTCTCGGCGCTCCTCGTCGCGGATCAACCGCGCGATCTCGGGATCGGCCTCGGACAACGGAGGATCGTGGCGGGTCATCCCCGGCAGCGTAGCTCACGGGCCGCGCGCGCGACAGGCGGCCGCGGCTCCGGCCCGCGCGCGCCGCCCGCCCGCGGGCTCGGCCTGAGCCGCGCCGGCGTCAGCTCGCCGGGGCGCTCACGCCCGCCCACTCCGCGCTCCGCTCCCACAGCTCCCGCGCGAGCGCGTCGTCGTGCGCGAGGCGGCTCGCGCGTCGCTCGCGGCAGGCGTCGTAGTAGCGGCCATCGTGCTCGGCGACCTGCGGCGAGCACGCGCAGTAGAGCGTCGTCTCCGCGCCCTGCTCGTTCGTGAGCATGAACGGCTTGGCGAGCGCCGCGAGCGGCCCGAGTCGGCGCCACACGTCCGACGCCACGACCCCCGGGTGGAGCGAGTAGCTGTGCACGCCCGACGGGCCGAGGCGCCGGGCCGTCTCGCGCGTGAACAACACGTTCGCGAGCTTGGAGAGCGCGTACTCCGGCAGCCCAGAGATCGATCGCGTTCGCCCGCGCACCCGCGACCAGTCGAAGCTCTTCGCCTGGTAGTGGGAGCGGCTGGAGACGTTGACGATGCGGGCGCCCTCGGCGGACGCGAGGAGCGGCCACACGCCCATCGTCAGCGCGAAGTGGGCCAGGTGGTTCACGCCGAACTGGAGCTCGAAGCCGTCGCGCGTCTCGCCGCGCTGGCCGGCCACGCCCGCGTTGTTCACCAGGACGTGGATCGGCTCGCCGCGCGCTCGCAGCGCGCCGGCGGCGGCGTGCACGCTGGCGAGCTCGCCGAGCTCGCAGCTCACGAGCGCGACCTCACCGCCCGCGCCTCGGATCGCGGAGAGCACGTCGCGCGCGCGCTCCTCGCTCCGGCAGAGGACGGTCACGCGCGCGCCCCGCGCGGCGAGGCGCTCGGCGGTCACTCGGCCGATGCCGGTGTTCGCGCCCGTGATGACGACGTGTCGACCTCGCAGCTCTCTCTCCGTCATGGCGATTCCTCGGGGGGCTCAGCGCTACTTCGTGCCGGGCAGTGTCGCCTCTGGCAGCCATTGGAAGCCGTCGATGAGCGCGGTGCTGTCGTACTCGTCGTCGCCCACGTCCCAGATGACGATCCGGAGCTCCACGATCGCCCCGGGGATCACGTTGCCTGCGGTCGTCAGCCAGTGCGTCCCGCCGCCGACCAGGCAGCCGTCGCCCCCCGGCTCGTGCTCGAAGCCCGTCCCCGCGAGCTGAGACGCGCCGAGCGAGCAGCTCTGCGCGTTCACGTCGGTGTCCCAGCAAGCGGGGCGCTCGCTCTCGGGCTCGCAGACGGCGAAGAGGTTCGTGCCGTTCGCCACGTTGATGCCGATCGGCCACTGTGACCCTCCCTGCGTATAGGTGAGGAGGTTCTTGTCGATCGGGTTCGGGATCGGGGCGGGCGTGCCTCCGGGCGTGTCCACCAGCGCCACGAACTGGTCGTTGAAGTTCGAGCACACGTACTCCGGGTACTCCGCGCTGAGGAAGTACGAGTTGAACGAGAACGCGCGCGCGTTCGTCGGCGCGCGCAGCCGCAAGCGCAGCATCACGGAGTCGCGAGCCCGCGAAGGCTGGCCGAAGATCCCCGATCCGCAGCCCGGCGCGCGGGGGAGCTGGTTCGCCTGCTTGAGCGGCGGGTTGGCCGCCGCGAGCCAGTCATCGATGCACGCGGCGTCCGAGCAGGTCGAGATGCTCACGTTGCTGCTGGGGGCGTGCTGGTTGTTGACGTTGTCCGACGCGGGCGCGCCCCCATTGGGCCCCGGGTTCGTCTGCGTGGCGTCCGCGGCGACGCCGGTCGAGAGCACGACCACGGAGCTCCCCTGGGTGGTCGCCGGGGTGACGCCGCCGAAGCCCGTCCGGATCGAGCGGGCGCGGGCGTCCTCGAGCGCGCTCCCGTTTGCCCGCAGCAGCTCCGCCGACACCAGGCCCCAGGTGCGCTCGGCGAGGGGCGGCGACTCGGTCGTCTGTTTGCAGATGCCGATGGCGTTCGCGTAGTCGCTCGGGACGGCCGAGTCGCTCGCGAGCGAGGCGTCGCACGGGAGCGTGCCTGGATCGAAGAGGTCGGTCTTGCCGTTGCAGTCGTCGTCGATGCCGTTGCCCACGACCTCGAGGGCACCGGGATTCACCAGGCGCGGATCCGCTCCGCAGAGCCCGGGCTTGTCGCAGCAGTCACCGTCCGCGGTGAGCCAGCCGTCGGCGTCGCAGTCCTCCGTGGCGCTGTCGCACGGCTTGCAGGATCCCGACACGCACTTCTCGCCCGGGCCGCACGCCGCGCTGCACGCGCCGCAGTGGCGGAGATCCGACGAGGTGTCCACGCACTCATTCCCGCACCGCTCCAGGCCGCCCCCGCATACGCTCGCGCAGGCGCCGGCCGAGCAGACCTGGGTCGGCCCGCAGGGCTGGCTGCAGCCGCCGCAGTGCGCGGGATCGAGCTCGGTGTCGACGCAGCGCGTGCCGCACTTCGTCGTCCCCCCCGAGCAGCTCACGCCGCAGTCGCCGGCCGAGCAGACCTCGCCGGGACCACACGCGTTGCCGCACCCGCCACAATTGCGAGGGTCGTTCTCCACGTCGACGCAGAGGGCGCCACACTGGCTCGTCCCCCCGGTGCAGCTCGATCCGCAGCCGCCGCCCGAGCACACCTGGGTGCCGGTACACGCCGCGCCGCAGCCGCCGCAGTGCGCGGGATCGAGCTCGGTGTCGACGCAGGAGCCGGCGCACGGCGTCAGGCCGCCACCGCACGTGAGGCCGCACTTCCCCGCCGCGCACACCTCGCCCCCCGTGCATTGGAAGCCGCAGCCGCCGCAGTGGGCCGGGTCCACGCCGGTGTCCACGCATCGCCCCGCGCACTCCACCGTGCCTCCGCCGCACGCGAGCGCGCAGTCGCCGCCGGAGCAGACCTCGCCCGGGTCGCAGGCGTTGCCGCAGCTCCCGCAGTTGCGAGGGTCGAAGTCGAGCACCGTGCACACGCCCCCGCAGCTCGTCGCCCCGGCGCCGCACGCGCCGGAGCCGCCGGTGCCGGAGCCGCCGGTGCCGGAGCCACCGGTGCCGGAGCCACCGGTGCCGGAGCCACCGGTGCCGGAGCCCCCGGTGCCGGAGCCGCCGTCGGTCGTCGCGGCGCCCCCGCTCCCGGTGCCGGAGCCGCCGTCCGGGGGCGGGGTGAGATCGAGCGGTCCGCGGCTGCCGCAGCTCGCCGAGAGCAGCAAGGCGAGGGTGCTCCCGCCCACCATCGCCGCGGAGCGCCACCGAGGCGTGGCCGTTACCATGACGCGAGCTTGGACGAGAATCCGCCAGGAGGGAAGGGATCGGTATCGGTGCGACGGGCCCGCGCTCGAGGCTCGCAACCGCGCGGCGCCCCGCCGCGTAACGACCGAGCGCCTGCCGAGACCTGAACCCATCGAAGGCAGCAGCCGACGAACCGCAGAGACGAGTCCGAGAAGGAGCACGACGATGACGAAACCGAACAAGTACGCGATGGCGCTGGCAGCCCTGGGCACGAGCGCGTTCCTCACCGCCTGCGGCGCGGGGTCGACCCCGGGGCAAGCGACCGAGGTCCCGGCGGCGGGCAGCGAAGAGGCGAAGGGGAGCTGCGGCGCCGGCGGATGTGGCGCCAAGAAGGGCGGCTCGGCGGCCGGCAAGGAGGCGTCCTGCGGCGCGAAGTCCGGAGGCGAGGCGTCCTGCGGTGCGAAGCCCGCCGAGCCCCAGGCGGCCGCCGAGGCGCCGTCGGAGGGCGGGAGCGCCGAAGCGGCGGCGGGTGCGGCTCCGGCCGCTAGCGGGGCGGCGGTCGCCAGCGCCGCGACCGCCGCGCCTCCGGCGCCGGCGAAGGCGAAGCCGAAGGCGCGCGTGAAGAAGGCGGGCGCGCAGGGCGGCTGCGGCCAGGGGACCTGCGGCTGAGCCCGCGGGAAGGGATGGGATCGACGCCATGACGAACCCCGATCCTTGCGGCGTGGGCCTCGGTCTGCGGTGGGAGATCCTGGACGAGGTCCTCGCCGCGGGGCGGGGCGAGCTCGACGCGGTGAGGTTCTTCGAGATCAGCCCGGAGAACTACATGAGGCGAGGGGGCTTCATCCCCGACGCGCTCTCCCAGGTGGCCGAGCGGCACCCCATCGTGACCCACGGTCTCACGATGTCGCTCGGCGGCACCGACCCGCTCGACGCCGGCTACCTCGCTGAGCTGCGCCGGTTCCTCGGGCGGTTCGGCGCCAGCTGGCACTCGGATCATCTGTCGTTCTCCGGGCTCGGCGGGGCGCTGCTCCACGATCTGCTCCCGGTGCCGTTCACCCGGCAGACGGCGCGTCGGATCGCCGACCGCGTGCGGCGAGCCGAGGACGCGCTCGGACGAAGGATGGCCGTCGAGAACGTCAGCTACTACCTGCACCCGGGCCAGCCCGAGCTCGACGAGGCCGACTTCATCGGCGAGGTCCTCGAGCGCGCCGATTGCGGCCTGCTCCTCGACCTGAACAACCTGGACGTGAACGCGGCGAATCACGGGTTCGACCGCTGGGAGTGGCTGTCGCGCATCCCCCTCGAGCGGGTGGTCGAGATCCACGTCGCGGGGCCGGAGCCGTGGGGCGACGACCTCCTCCTCGACACCCACGGCGCGCCGGTGCGGCGCTCCGTCCACGAGCTGTTGTCGTGGGTGATCGAGCGCACCGGCCCGCTGCCGGTGCTGCTCGAGCGCGACAACGACGTCCCGCCGCTCGCGACGTTGCTCCGAGAGGTGCGCGAGATCGACGCGACGTTCCGTGCAGCGCTCGCGCGGCGCGCGGCGAGCGCGAGGCGGGGCGATGCGGCCTGAGGCCGAGGCGTTCGACCCTCGCCTCGCCGCTCTCGTCGGCGTGGTGCGACGCGCAGCCGAGCAGGCGCCGCCCCCCGAGGTGTTCGCCGCCGAGCTCGCCCGGCTCGGCGTGGGCGAGGCCGACGCCGCCGCCTTCGCAGACGACCACGGCCGCGCGCGCCTCGAGCTCTACCGCACGCTCGTGCACGGCCGGATCCGCGGCGCCCTCGAGGTGTCGATCCCGCGCACGCTCGAGCGGCTCGGCCCCGGCGGGGCGGCGGCGCTGGTGGGACGGTTCCTCGCAGAGCGCGGTTCCCGCTCCCCGTACCTGCGCGACGTCGCGCGTGAGGTGGTGGATTTCGCGGCCGCGGCGTGGGCCGAGGACTCTACTGTCCCCCCGTATGTGGCGGATCTCGCGCGATACGAGCTCGTCGGCTTCGACGTGGGCGCGGCCGAGGACGACGAGCCCGCCCCCGAGCGAGAGCTCGCCGTCGTCGACGGCCTCCGCTTCCAGAAGGCCGTGCGGCTGCTCCGGCTCGACTACGCGGTGCACCGCCTCGAGGCGGAGGCGCCCGGTGGGCCCGCGCGGGGCGAGCACTGGCTCCTCGCCTATCGCGACGCGGGGGGGAGCGCCCGCCTGCTCGAGCTCACCGCGTACGGCGCAGCGGCGATCCGTCGCCTCTTGGCCGGCGAGTCGCTGGCGGACGCCGCGCGCGGCGCCGCAGCCGACACGCACCGATCTCTCGACGACGCCTCGCTCGCCGCGCTCGCGTCCTTGCTCGAGGAGCTGGAGTCGCGTGGCGCGCTGCTCGGCCCGGCGTGACTCGACGGCGAGCGCAACGTCTCGTGCCGTCGCGAGACGGCACCTTCAGACGAGGCCGAGGGCCCTGGGAGAAGGAGCTGCAGCATGACGATGACGCGACGGTGGATGACGATGACCTTCGGGATGGCCAGCGCGGCGCTGGGCGGTATCGCCTGCGAGCGCTCGCAAGATCCCCCTCCCCCGACCCGTGTCGCCCCCCCGGCGGCGTCGAGCGCGTCCGCGCCTGCGCCGAGCGCGCTCCGCCGGACGGTCTCGCCCGAGGCGACCACGTCGTTCCTCATCGCGGCGCCGCTGGAGAAGATTCAGGGCAAGGCCACCCGTGCTCGCGGGGAGCTCGTCTTCGAGCCGGCGAACCTCGATGCCTCGCGCGGCCGGGTCGAGCTCGACCTCACGACGCTCACGACCTTTACGTTCGGCGACGCGGAGAAGGACACGAAGCAGACCGACCACGCGCGCAACTGGCTCGGGCTCGGCCCGGATGTGCCAGCGAAGGAGCGCGAGGAGAACCAGTGGGTGCGGTTCGAGATCCGCGAGGTGAAGGCCACGCCCACGCGGCTGGCCGATGCCCCCGTCGTCGAGGGCCGGCGCTCGGTCCAGCTCACCGCGAACGGGGAGCTGTGGCTCCACGGCGTGACGGCGAAGAAGAGCGTGCGCCTCGCGGCCACGTTCGGCGGCACCCCGGAGGCGCCGACGGACGTTCGCGTCCAATCCGTCGAGGCGCTGCGCCTCTCGATGAAGGAGCACGACGTGAAGCCGCGTGACCTGGCCGGGAAGTTCCTCCAGGGTGCGCTCGAGCGAGTCGGGGACAAGATCGTCGACGAGGTCCAGGTGTCGATCCAGATCATGGCCACGGGGGCGCCCGGCAGGTGATCCGCCGCGGTCGGTCGGCGGTGACGCGGGCCGGCCCCCCAGCGGCGGGCGAGCGCGGGGCGCTTGCGGTGCGCGCCGCTGGCTGGCATCGTGCGTGGTGACGAGGGAACACCATGCAGCTTGAGAGCGCGTCCATCCGCAACGGGGAGCCCATCTCCGCCACGAACGCCCTGGGGGTGCCGGGCGTCGCCGGGCCCGTTCCCGGGCCGAACCGGAGCCCGCACCTCGCGTGGTCGGGTGAACCGCCCGGCACGCGGAGCTTCGTCCTGCTCTGCCACGATCGCGACGCGCCGACGAGCGCCGAAGACGTGAACCGCGCCGATCGCAGCGTCCCCTGGGGGCTGCCTCGCGCCGACTTCTTCCACTGGGTGCTGGTCGACATCCCCGCCTCGGTCCACGAGCTCGCGGAGGGGCAGGACGCAGAGGGCCTGGTCGTCGGGGGCAAGCCGCCCGGCGCCACGCCGCACGGCGCGCGCGGACTGAACGACTACACCGGGTGGTTCGCCGGCGACGCGGCGATGGCCGGGGACTACGCCGGCTACGATGGCCCGTGGCCACCGTTCAACGACGAGCGCGTGCACCACTACGTCTTCACGCTGCACGCGGTCGACGTCGCCACGCTCGGGTTGCCGGCGCGCTGCACCGGGCAACAGGCGCGCGACGCGCTGGCCGGGCACGTCCTCGCGACGGCCACGATCGAAGGTACGTACGCGCTCAACCCGTCGGCGCGCTGACGCGGCGGGCCGCGGCGAGGAGCACCCGCCGCTCGGCGTCGCCGATCACGCGCCGCACGGCCGCGACGCTGTCGGGGTTCACCGAGATCGAGTCGATGCCGAAGCGGACCAGGTGCTCCGCGAAGTCGGGCCGGTTGCTCGGCGCCTGACCGCACAGGGACGCCGTGAGGCCGTGCGCGTGCGCCCCGCGGACGATGCGCTCGATCGCGTCGAGGACCGCGGCGTCGCCTTCGTCGAAGAGCTCCGCGCAGATCTCCGAGTCGCGATCGACGCCCAGGACGAGCTGTGTGAGGTCGTTCGAGCCGATGGAGACCCCGTGGATCCCGAGGGCGGCGTAGTCGGGGATGCGGTGCACGACCGACGGGACCTCCGCCATGACCCAGCGGAGGAGCCCGCGGTCGCGGCCGAGCGGGTGAGCGTCGACCATCGCGAGGCAGGCGCGGAGCTCCCAGAGCGTGCGCACGAACGGGATCATCAGGTGGACGTTCGGCGAACGCTCGCGCACGCGCGCGAGGACGTCGAGCTCGAGGCGGAAGAGCTCCGGCTCCTTCACGTACCGGTAGCACCCGCGGTACCCGATCATCGGGTTCTCCTCGAGCGGCTCGTGAGCTTCGCCGCCGCGCAGCTTGCGGAACTCGTTGGTGCGGAAGTCGTGCGCGCGGTAGATGATCGGACGCGGCGCGAACGGCCGCGCGATCGCGAGCACGGCGCTCGACATCGCGTCCACGAACTCCTGGCCGCGGCCCTCGGCGAGGAGCTGCTTCGGGTGGGCGCCGCCGAGCGCGTCGATGATCATGAACTCCGCGCGGAGCAGGCCCACGCCGTCGACCGGCAGCGCGGCGACCTCCTCAGCGCGCGACGCGATCGCGAGGTTCACGTAGATCCGCGTCGCGAGCGGCTCCAGGGCGGCGACCCCCGCCGCCGGCGCCGACCCGGGCTGCGGCGTCGGGCCGGCCTCCGCCGCGGGGGCGGCGACCTCGCCGCGGAGCACCTGCCCGCGGCGGCCGTCGACGGTGACGTGCTCGCCGTCGCGCAGCACCCGCGTCGCGTCGCGCGTCCCCACCACGCACGGGATGCGGAGCTCGCGGCTCACGATCGCGGCGTGGCAGGTGATGCCGCCTCCGTCCGTCACCAGCCCGCCCGCGCGACGGAGCACCGGCACCCAGTCGGGCGTCGTCATCGTCGCGACCAAGATCTCCCCCGCCTGGAGCGCGTGCCCCTCGTCGGGGCCGCCCAGGATCCGGACGCGCCCCGTCGCCTGCCCCGGGGACGCGCCGAGCCCCGCGACGAGCACCGTCCCTGCGGCGCCCCCGGCGGGGGCGAGGGTCGCGTCCCCCAGCGTCGTGATGGGGCGCGCCTGCAAGCAGTAGAGGCGCCCGCCCGCGAACGCCCACTCGATGTCCTGCGGCACGCCGTAGTGCGCCTCGATCCGGAGCCCCATGCGCCCGAGCGCGAGCAGCTCGTCGTCGCCGAGGACGCGCGTCGCGGCCTGCGCCTCGTCGTGCTCCTGGCGCCGCGTGCCGCCCGCCGGATCGCGCTCCAGGCGGTGGGACTTGCGCCCGATGCGCGCCTCGAGCAGCCGCGGCCCGGCCTTGGCGAGGACGTAGGTGTCCGGCTCCACCTGCCCGCCGACGACGACGTCGCCCAGCCCGAACGCCGCCTCGACGACGAGCCGCGCGCGATCCCCGGTGGACGGATCGGCGGTGAACAGCACGCCGGAGCGCTCCGAGTCGACCATCACCTGCACGACGACCGCGATGGCCGGCTCGGCGTCGATGCCGTGGCTCGCCCGGTAGGAGATGACGCGCTTCCCCCACACGCTCTGGAAGCAGCGCACGATGGCGTCGAGGAGCTGGTCGTCGCCTTCGATGTTGGTGAACGTCTCGTTCATCCCGGCGAACGACGAGCCGGCGGTGTCCTCCAGCGTCGCCGACGAGCGGACGGCGACGCGGTTCGCCGGGCCGAGCTCGCGATACGCCGCGAGGATGTCGGCCTTCGCGCGCGCCGGCAGGCCAGCCGCCGCCACCAGCGCCGAGAGCTCTCGCGACGAGCGCTCCAGCGCCGCAGGGTCCTCCACATCGACGAGCGCGCCCGCGTCGCGCACCTGCTCGCGGGTGCCGGCGTCGTCGAGCGCCGCGAGGTACGTGTCGGCCGTCACCACGAAGCCCGGCGGTACGGGGAGGCCGGCCGCCGTGAGCTCTCCGAGGTTCGCGCCCTTGCCGCCGACCAGCGTCGAGTCGTCCTTGCGCACCTCCGCGAAGCGCCGGACGAACGGCGAGAGCGAGGCGCGCGGAGCGCGCGCGGCGTCGAGGACCGGCGGAGCGGGCTGCGTCATGGAGTCTCCGAGAGCGGCTGCGGCACGCTCCCAGAGCACGGGACGTGCCAGCCGCGCGGTGGCCGGGTTGGGCTCCCCCGGGGGGGGGGGCGCGCCCACGGCTGCGCCGTCGTCGCCGCAGGGCGCAGGGATTGCGCAGCCGCGCGCCGAACCGCCTTGGGCGCGTCCCGGCGCGCCCGCGTCCCGACGAGCCGAGGCGGGTGGCGCCGAGATCCTGGCTCGGCCGCTCAGTCGATCGCGGGCAGCGCCGGGACCGCCGGGTTCGAGCCGGTGGGGGGTGACGCCTCACCGAAGATCCACGCGTGGCGCCCGCCAGCTTCCGCGCACGCGGCGTACTGGATCTCGATTTCGGGGACGCCGTCGACACCCGTCTGCTCGAAGGAGTCGACGCCGTCCTGCGTGAAGCGCACGACCGCGCCGCCAGCGTCGCGCTCCCACACCTGGAGCACGTCCGGGGTGCCGTCCGCCGGGCTCTGGTACGCGCCGTCGCGCGTGACCTGCGCGAGCCGGCCCGCGGCGTCGTACGCGGCGAGGTAAGCGTAGTCGCCATCTCGCCACCCGACCGTGCCGTCGCCGTACTCCACGCTCGCCGAGCGCACGATCGCGTCGCCAACGGCGTAGTCCACCGTCGTCACGCGCCCCTCGGCGTCGTACGTGTACGACCACGCCTGCCCCGCGAGGACTCCGGCCACCCACCGCACGCGGCGCAGGCGGCCTCCCTCGTCGTACTCGTTCTCCAGTCGTGCCGGGAAGCTCGCCTCGCCCGTCCGCTCGACCAGGTTGCCCTGGGCGTCGTGGGCGAACGTGCGGTCCCACGTCATCACCGGACCGCGCTCGTCCTCCCGCGCCTCGCGCATGAGGCGGCGCTCGGCGTCGAAGCGGTACTCGATCCGGCCGCCCCGGTAGGTGACCACGAGCGAAGCGGCGGCCGGAGCCTCCTCCAGCTCGAGCACGCGCGTGGATCCGCCCGCGGTCGCCGTGACCGTGCAGCGCGCCTGGCTCGCGCTGGCGGCTGGCGAGGCCCCGTCGTCTCCGCCGCAGCCGACCGCGAGCGTCGCCCACCCGAGCGCAGCGACGCGCGCGGCCGGCGCGCTCAGGGCCACTCGGCCTCGCAGTGACCGGTCACGCACCGCGCGCGGACCCCCGCTGGCAGCGTGGGCGCGCAGTCGTCGCACGCCTGAGGAGCTCCGCAGGCGAGCGTGCCGAACGAGCCATCGCTCGATACGGCGACCAGGTGCGCTCGGTCGACGCTGCCGCCGCACTCGCAGCACTCCGTCGTTCGCAGGCGGCAGTCGGAGTCGACCGCGCAGGCCGTCGACGGGTGCTCGAGCAGGTCGACGATCGCGCACGAGCCCGCGACACAGTCCGCGAACAGCGTTGGGTCCGACGGGCGGTCGCACGCCGGGCAATCCACGGCCGCGCAGTGCTCGGACATCCACGCGGAGTACGACGCCTTCGCGATCGCGGTGGCGTCGCCGCGCGTCGCGGCGCCGCACGAGCCGCAGCACGACGTGGGCACGATCGTGCAGTCGGCTGGCAGCGTGCAGGCGCCGAACCCCCCGCCGCCCCCCGAGCCACCCGATCCCGACGCGCCGGCGCCGCCCACCGCGGCGCCACCCCCCGAGCCGCCCGAGCCCGAGGCGCCGCCGCCGCCGTCCGAGGCGGCGCCGCCGCTGCCCAGCCCCTCGCCGCCGGAGGTGTCGCCGCCACACGCGGCGGCGAGCGCCGCCACCGCCGCGCCGACGGCGAGGAGTCGACGCGCGGGGATCACGGCCTGCGCCTCCGCCCGAGGGCGGCGAGGCCCGCCACGGCGAGCAGCGCCCACGCGCGCGACCCGGACCGCGGCGCGCTGGTCATGGAGCAGGAGCCGTCGTCGCTCGCGTCCCCGCCGTCGCTGGACGCGCGCGGCGTGCCCAGGTTCCCGCCCGAGTCACCGCCCGACTCCACCGCGCCGCCGTAGCCATACCCGCCCAGGTAGGGGGGCAGACACGCACGTCGCTCCGTCGGCGTGCACTCCTCCGCGGGCTCACTCGCGCCGGCGCCTCCCGGCGTGGCGCCGCCACCCGGGGGCGGCGCCGGCGCGGTGCAGTCGGTCGCCTCCACGACGACGCACTCCCAGTCGCCGGGGCAGTCGGCGGACGTTGCGCACGCCAGCTCGCGCGGCTCGCACGCCCGGACCTGCTCGCATCCCGACGAGCAGGTCCCTCCGCCGCTCGGATCGACCGGGCAGCCGCCGCTGCAGAGCTCGTGCGCGGCGCAGAGGAAGTTCGCGGGGCAGTCGGAGTCCGTCGAGCAGTCGATCGGCGCCCACCCGCACTGCTTCTCGCTCGGATCCGGCGCCTCGCAGACGGGCTCCTCGCCCGGCGCCGCCGAGCAGGCGGAGTCGCCCGACTCGAGGCAGCGGAGGTACTCGGGGCAATCGGCGTCCGTCGCGCACGCGATCGGATCGCGGACGCACGAGCCCGTCTCGGACTCTACGGGCTCTCCACCGCACTCGCCCCCCGGCTCGCAGCCGGGCGCGCTCCAGCTCTTCTCGCAGTGCCACCCGGCGCCGCAGTCGGCGTCCGAGGCGCACTCGCCCTCGGCCGCCGCGGCGGCGCCTCCGGCCAGCACGATCATCGTCAGGAGCGCGGACGGGACCAGGGTGCGGAGGTGCGACATGGGGACTCCTCGGAAGGGGAAGGGCATCGGGCCAACGGGTCAGCGGGCGAGCGGGGCAGCAGGCCAACCGTAGCAAGTCCCGCGCCAGCGGGCGGCGGAGCGCTCCGGGGCTGGGATCGGCAGCGCATTTCGTCGGCGGCCCGCGCGGCGACGCGATCGCGGCGCCGCACTGTGCCAACTCGGACCGGCGGGGCGGACCGCCGGCGCCGCGCGGGACCCTGCCGGGGCCAGAGCGCGCGCCTGGCTCCGCTGGACACGCCTGCCCGGACACCTCGTGGTCAGCCTCTGACTCTGGTCCTGCGGGGGCGAGAGGGGAGATGGAGGAGGCGGGGCCGGCCCGGAGCTCGAGCCGGACGGCACGTCCTTCGTGTTCGAACTCGAGGCGGAGCCGGCCGGCGACGGACGCCTCTTCGGCTGCCCGTACCCGAGCGATCTGCGCCCGGACTCCGACGAGCGCCCGCGGGTCGACGCCGTCCCGAACCCGCGGGTGACTGGGATCGTCGAGCGCCTGGTCCGCGGCGCGGCGGACGCGCGCGGCTCCCCGGTCCTCCCCGTCGCGCACCTCCGGTTCAGCGGCGCGCTGGCGCCGCACACCGAAGGTGAGGTCGTCGAGGCCGGCGCCGCCGCGGAGCTCCCGCTGGCCGACGTCGATCCCGAGTCCGCGGAGCGCGGGCGTCTGCTCCCGGTCGTGAGCGAGAAGGCCGCGCCGGTTGCGTGAACGCCCGCGGGGCTCTTGTCCGTGGCGACATCGCCTGGGTTCGTGCTCCGGCCGCGGACGACGTACGCCGTGGTGGCGCGGACCCCGCTCCAGGACGCGAGCGGCGCGCCGGCGGTGCGGTCGCGCCGCATGAGGCGGCTCCTCACCGGCGCGCCTCGCGACGGCGAGCAGGCGGCGGCCGCCGCTCGCGGGCCGCTCGCGGGCCGCTCGCGGAGCTGGGCGTCGACCTGGCGTCGGTCGCGGTGGCGCCGGTGTCCACGACGGGGGACGCGGTCGCCGAGCCCTTCGAGCTGTCCGAGGCCGTCCGCGACCGGCACGCCCTCAGCTTGGAAGACCTCCGGGAGCACGCCGACCCCGAGGTGCCCGAGCTGTGCATCCTCCTGGCGACCGTCCGCTCCCCGCAGCTCCAGAACGGGACTCCACCACTCTCCACCGAGGGGGGCGTCGAGCGAGGCGCGCCGGGCGCGCTGGTGGTGCAGCGCGTCGAGGCGGTGCCCGTGACGATCGGCCTGCCGACGACGCCCATGCCGGCGAGCGGCTACGCGCTCGTGCTGGCGGTCCAGGGGTCTGGGGGTACGGCATCGCGAGGGTGAGGCCGGTCGGGGACGACGGCCCCGGCGCGCCGCTCGGGGCCAGCGCTCCTCCACGGCAACGGCGGGACCGCGACGGCGGGCGCCGCGATGCCGCAGGGTCGCCACGGCCCGCTCACGCGCCCGACGGGCGCTCTCCCCGGACCTCGGCCGCGAGGCGCTCGCACCGCTCGCCCGCGAGCGCGGCATCGAACGTCTCCGACGACGAGCCAAGGCCTCAGCCGCATCGCCCCGTCTTCCTCGCGTCGTCCCCGGCGGCGCCGCGGCGGCCCCCGCTACGAGGTGCCGCCAGGCGCCAGGGCTTGGTGTTCTTCTAGTGCGAAGGGGGGACTCGAACCCCCATGGGAGTTACCCCGCTAGCACCTCAAGCCGTTCTCGCTCGTCTCGACCAGAGGCGAGCCGTCGCGATCGGCTGATTTCGAGCACTTGGAAGGCGACCGTTCGCGGCGGATGGGCACCACGCGGGCGGGGACGACGCTGGGGACAACGGGCGCCCGATGCCGTCGGCAGCCGCGCAGCTTGACGCAGCGTGCGTCCGAGCATAAAGTAGTTCCTGTACAGGAAGCACTTTCATGGCCGTCGCGCTCTCCGCCCTCGAAGTCGCCGCCCTCGTGGATCTCGACGAGGGCAAAGTTCGCAAGGACGTGGAGCACGGCCTGTTCGAGGGGCCGCGCTTCACGATTGGCGACCTCGTGTACTTCCGGCTCGTCGCCCTGCTGGGCCTCCAGGTCGGCGTGGACGATCGCAAGAAGCTCCACGGGCTCGTCGAGGCTGCCATGAGGAGGAGGCCCACGCCGAGAACCATCTCCCTCGGCCCCGTGACGGAGCTGAAGGTCGGCGATGTCGCCGCCGAGATGGAGGCGAAGCTCGAACGGTTCGAGCGGTGGAAGGCAAAGCTGGTCGAGGATCCGAAGATCCTCGGTGGCGAGCCGGTCTTCCCGAAGACCCGCACCGCCGTCCGCCACGTCGGCGGCCTCCTGCGCCGTGGCGTTCCCGCGCGCGAGGTGAGGGAGGACTACCCGCACCTCGGCGACGAGGACTTCGAGTTCGCGAGGGCGTACGCCAAGGCGTATCCCAAGATGGGCAGGCCGCGTGAAGCTCCTGCTCGATGAGAACCTGTCTCCGAGAGTTGCCGAAGCCCTCGCTCGTGACGATGGCCTCGATGTCTGCCATGTCCGTGACCGGGGGCTCCTCGGCGCCACCGATCCCGAGGTTCTCGAACGCGCGTTCTTGGAGGATCGCGTCTTCGTGACGAAGAACGTCGGCGACTTCGAGACGCTCGCCAGTAGCCGCGCGCTGCACGCAGGCATCGTCTTGATCGAGCAGGGCGACCTCACCCGAGACGAGCAGCTCGCGCTCTTGAGGCGCATCGTCACGAACCTCGCCGATGTGGGCGACCTCGTGAACCATGTGCTGCGAGTCGCCGAGGACGGAAGCATGACGAAGGAGCCATCCCCTGCCACGTAGTCACGCAGCCGCGTCCCCCAAGCGCCACCCGTCTTGCGTCCACGACAACCTGACCTCCGCTCCGTTCATGATGGCCTGGCTTGCGCAGATCGCGTCGGTGATTGTCCGATGCAGCTCTGTCACCCTCGGGAGCACAAACTCGTGGTGGCCGCAGGTCGGGCACCTGCGAACCAGGACGCCCACCAGCACGACGTTGGGCAGGCCGGACTCCCGGTAGAGGTACGTCTCCGCCTTCGAGGTCAGCTCCGAATCCGGCCTCCCGGCCTCGCGACAGATGCGGCACGACTTGCTCATCGCCCCCGCATTCACGCACCGCTGGGTGAAAGGTCAAGCCCTCGCTTCGGCAGGCCGCTCGGGCGGACTCCGACTACGGGAGGAGCCAGCTCGGGGATCGCGTGGGTCACGTCGGGGAACGGCTCGTACCGGAGGTCGGCGAGGGTGACGGCCTGCCGGGTGTCACGGAGCAGCACCGCAACCTGATCCACCCGCGAGCGGAGATTCGTGGTGCAGCTCCGATCGACGGCAGCACGCTCAAGACCATGCAGGGCGTTCTTGAAGAAGTCCTTCGCGATCTACGCCAGGCCCACGAGAACGGCGTGCTAGACGACTACGCCCAGGGGCACGTCGTGTAGCCGGCACGGCAGACCTTCAGGGCGTTGTCGGGTTGCCAAGCCAGACGAGGAACCGGACGCCCAGATCGGTCGGCTCGACGAACCTGAATGGTTCGGCTGGCCCCCACCGACCGAAGGTGGTGTCCACGAGGAGCCCCTTCGCAACGAGAGCCTGCACGACGAGCTTCGCCTCGGTCGCCTGCATCCCCCAAAGGCCGTCGCGGTACTCGATCTCGCCAACCTCCAGCTTCTCGCCCTTCGCCCTCGCCTCAGCGAGCTTGCTGAAGCCTTTCAGCACGGCCATCTCGTGGTCGGTGATCTGGTCGAGGATTCCGAGGAACAAGTCGGTGAAGTCGGGCTCGTACCGCCCCTGGATGGCATCGACACAGACCTTCCGCAGGCGGCCCTTCTTCTCGGCGCTCCGAGTCCGTGACGCTCGGACGAGCACGTCGTCGATGAGGTCGCTGAACGCCTCGGAGCGAAGGAACTCCCGGTCGATGCTCTCCTCCTTCAGCTTCCCGACCTCGTCTGCTGTTAGCGCGCCTTCTCGTTGCTCGTGATCGAGCGTGCGCGTGACCGGCTCCACGAGGTCCATCGCGGGGGTGCGCGTCGGCAGATCCGGGCGTTGATGTCGAGGCTTTTGGACGGGGCGGGCGTCG